>NZ_AKJK01000078.1 GCF_000282375.1 Pseudomonas sp. GM50 | reverse complement strand
CTCCCACAGGGGTTCCGTGCCGGTCACAAATAATGCGGCATACCTCAATCAACTGTGGGAGCGGGCTTGCTCGCGATAGCAATCTGTCAGCCACCATCGATGCTGAATCTACCGCCATCATCGCGGGCAAGCCCGCTCCCAAAGGGGTTCCGTGCCGGTCACAAACAATGCGGCATACCTCAATCAACTGTGGGAGCGAGCCTGCTCGCGATAGCAATCTGTCAGCCAGCATCGATGTTGAATGGGCCGCCGTCATCGCGAGCAGGCTCGCTCCCACAGGGGTTCCGTGCCGATCACAAGCAATGCGGCATACCTCGCTCCCACAAGGGTTCGGCGTCGATCACATATGAGGTGGGTATGAAGTCTGTAGTCATCGTCGGTGCCGGCCCGGCCGGAATCCGGGCGGCGCAAACCCTCGTCACCCACGGCGTGCGCCCGGTGCTGCTGGATGAAGCCGCGCGCGGTGGCGGGCAGATTTATCGGCGTCAGCCGGCCAATTTCAAGCGTTCGGCGGTCAAGCTATATGGCTTCGAAGCACGCAAGGCCAGCGCGCTGCATCAGACAATCGACACACTGCGCGAGCAACTCGATTACCGCCCCGACACCCTGGTGTGGAACGCCGAGGTCGGCGCGCTCGACACCTTGCATGAGGGCCGGGCCACACGGCTGGAATTCTCCCGTGTGATCGTCGCCACGGGCGCCACCGACCGGATTCTGCCAGTGCCGGGCTGGACGTTGCCGGGGGTCTACAGCCTCGGCGCGGCGCAGATCGCCTTGAAGTTTCAGGGCTGTGCCATTGGTGAACGCGTGGTGTTCGCCGGTAGCGGACCGTTGCTGTATCTGGTGGCGTATCAATACGCCAAGGCCGGCGCCAATGTAGCCGCCGTGCTCGACAGCTCGCCCCTCCGCGCTCAGGTCCGTGCCCTGCCCGGCCTGCTGTCGCAACCCTCCACGCTGGCCAAAGGCATTTATTACCGCACCTGGCTAACCGCCCACGGCATCCCGGTGCACCAGGGCGCCACCTTGAAACGCATCGATGGCGAACACCGCGTGCAATCGCTGAACTGGCATAACGCAGCAAGCGAACATCAAATCGAATGCGACGCCGTAGCCTTCGCCCACGGCCTGCGCAGTGAAACCCAACTCGCCGACCTGCTGGGCTGCGAATTCTCCTGGAATCCGCTCAACCGCGCCTGGCTGCCGCAGCGCGACAGTGCCGGTCGTAGCAGCATCGCCGAGGTGTACCTGGCCGGTGACGGCGCCGGCATCATGGGCGCCGACGCGGCCGAAATGGCCGGTGAACGAGCAGCCCTGGCGCTGCTCGAAGACATCGGTTACCTGATCCCACCACAGCGTGCCACCCAGCTGGAACAGTCGCTTAACACTATCGGCAGATTCCGCCAAGGCCTTGAGCGCGCCTTTATCTTTCCCGAAAGCTGGGCCACCGACGCCGCGGATGAACTGATGATTTGCCGCTGCGAAGAAGTGCGCGCCGGCGACATCCGCCAGGTGGTGCGCGAAGGCCATTGGGAGATCAACCGGGTCAAGGCCCATTGCCGGGTCGGCATGGGTCGCTGCCAGGGACGAATGTGCGGCGCCTCCGCCGCAGAAATCATTGCCTGCGAAAGCCGGCGCTCCATCTCCGACATTGGTCGCCTGAGGGCTCAGGCGCCGATCAAACCCCTGCCGTTCGGTCTGGAGGTCGAGCCATGATCGAGGTCGATGCAATCATTATTGGCGGCGGTATTGTCGGGGCTTCCGCCGCTCTGTTTCTGAGCAAGGCCGGCCGTCGCGTTGCGCTGCTGGAGCGGGATTTTTGCGGTTCACATTCCAGCGGCGTGAACTACGGCGGCGTGCGTCGTCAGGGCCGACCTCTGTCGCAATTGCCGCTGTCGCAACGGGCTCACGAGATATGGGGGCAACTGCCGCAGTTGATCGGCATCGACGGCGAGTACCAGCGCAGCGGTCACCTGAAACTCGCCCGCAGCCTCAACGACCTGCACGCCTTGCAGGCCTACGCCGCCAGCAGCCAGGGCTTCGGCCTCGATTTGCAGGTACTCGAGCGCAATGAGTTGCGCGCACGTTTTCCATGGGTCGGAGAGGTCGCGGTCGGTGCATCGTTGTGCCCAGACGACGGCCACGCCAACCCGCGCCTGGTGTCCCCCGCCTTCGCGCAGGCGGCGCGTCGGCACGGTGCGCAAATCCATGAACAATGCTCAGTAACGACGGTGGAGCATGACGGTCAGCGCTTTCGCGTCAGCACTCAAACCGGCCACGAGCTGCAAGCCCCCTGGCTGCTCAACTGCGCCGGCGCCTGGGCCGGAAACCTTGCCGCGCAATTCGACGAAGCGGTGCCGATGCACGCCGGGCACCCGGCGATGCTGGTCACCGAACCGTTGCCGCTGGTGATGAATGCCAGCACCGGCGTCGAGGGTGGCGGCATTTATGCCCGTCAGGTCGCTCGCGGCAATTGTGTGTTGGGCGGCGGCCAGGGCTTTGCCCTCGATGACGCCCGCGCCCGGCCTGGTCAGAACGCAGTGATCGAGATCCTGCGCCAGGCCGTCGAGCTCTACCCGTTTCTTGAGGGCGCCCAGGCGATTCGCACCTGGAGCGGCACCGAAGGTTATCTGCCCGATCGCCAACCGGTGATCGGCCACAGCAGCACCCAACCCGGTCTGTTGCACGCGTTCGGCTTTGCCGGCGCAGGCTTTCAGATCGGGCCCGCGGTGGGCCAGGCGCTCACCGAGATCATCTGTAGCGGCGCGTCAAAGACGCCGCTGGATGCGTTTTCCATCACCCGGTTTCACTCCATCTCCGTTGCTTGATAGAGGAAGGTCGCGCCAATGAATAACCTCAAACGCACTGCACTGCTCGGTTTGTCCTGCATGAGCGCTCTGCTCACGGTCACTCAGGCCCACGCCGAACCGACGCTTTACCTGGGTATGAACGGCGGAACCATGGAGCGGCTCTACGCCGACAAGGTGCTGCCGGCTTTCGAGAAAGCCAATAACGTCAAAGTGGTGATCGTGCCCGGCACCTCCGCCGATATTCTGGCCAAGGTCCAGGCCAGCAAAGGCAACCCGCAGATGCACGTGATGTTCCTCGACGACGGCATCATGTACCGCGCCATCGCCATGGGCTTGTGCGACAAACTCGAAGACAGCCCGACCCTGGCGCAGATTCCGGCCAAGGGCCGCATCAAGGATCAAGCCGTGGCGGTCAGCCTCGGGGTCACCGGGCTGGCGTACAACACGCGGTTGTTCAAGGAAAAAGGCTGGAGCGCGCCGACCTCATGGATGGACATGGCCGACCCACGCTTCAAGGACAAACTGGTGTTCCAGTCGATGGCCTCGTCGACCTTCGGCCTGCATGGTTTCCTGATGTTCAACCGGATTCAGGGCGGCAGCGAAACCGACGTCGAACCAGGGTTCAAGGCTTGGCCGAACACCGTCGGGCGCAACGTGCTGGAGTACATTCCGAGTTCGGCGAAGATTTCCGAAATGCTCCAGACCGACGAAGCGGCGCTATTCCCGCTGACGCCGACCCAGGTTACCGCGCTGAAACTGAAAGGTATGCCGGTGGAATATGCGCAGCCGAAGGAAGGCTCCGTGGTGCTCAACGTTGCCGAATGCGCCATCGCCAACAATACCCAACCGGAACTGGCGCAGAAACTCGCCGCCTTCCTGCTGACGCCCGAAGCGCAAGCGGCCGCGCTTGAAGACGGCGATCAGATTCCGTCCAACCCGAATACGCCAACCACCGACAAGACCCGCGGTCAGGTCGAGGCGATGAAGCAGTATCTGACGACCGCGATCGCCATCGACTGGGATCAGGTCAACGAACAGCGCCCGGCGTGGAATGCCCGGTGGAATCGCAGTATCGAGCGCTAAATAGCTGACCGCCCCAAACCTGTGGCGAGGGGGCTTGCCCCCGTTGGGTTGCGAAGCAGCCCCAAAACCATACACCCCGGTTTATCAGAAATACCGGGGGGAATGGTTGGGGGCGACTGCTACGCAGTCGAACGGGGGCAAGCCCCCTCGCCACAGGCAAGCTCCCTTGCCACAAAAACCTTCTCACCACAGTAGCTTCAGCAACACCAGTGGAAGGCAAATTCCCCATTTGGTTACACTACGCCGCCGCAGCTTGGGAGCGGCCTTAAGACTACGGGGTGACTTCACAGTGGCCATTCGACCACCCAACCGTCCGCGACTTACACCACGCTGGCCCGCGCTACGCCGTTTCTTCGGCAAGGCATTTGCGGCGCCGGCCAGTGGCAGCGCGCAGGGTCGGGTGATCCACGACTACTTCCACCACAAGGCCCATACCCAGGGCTACACCCTCAGTCACAGCCAGCAGCGAGTGATCGAGTGCATGACGCAGCACGCTTCGGCGCTGCTGGGCACATCGGCCCCGACACTCCCCGGTCTTTACCTCTATGGTGCAGTCGGGCGCGGCAAGAGCTGGTTGCTCGACGGTTTTTTCCAGGCCATCCCCATCGTGGAAAAACAGCGCCTGCACTTCCATGAGTTTTTTGCGCAACTGCACCAGGGTATGTTCAGCCAACGCAATCAGCCCGACCCGCTGGCGACCACCCTCGACGAACTGCTGCAAGATTGCCGGGTACTGTGTTTCGATGAATTCCACGTACATGACATCGGCGATGCGATGCTCATCACGCGGCTGTTCAAGGCGCTGTTTCGCCGGGGGATTGTGCTGCTGGTGACCTCCAACTACCCGCCAGAAGGTTTGCTGCCCAACCCGCTCTACCACGAACGCTTCAAACCGGTGATCGACCTGATCAACACGCGCATGCAGGTGATGGAAGTCGGCGGCCCGCATGATTACCGCAGTCAGGCGCGCGCCCACGCACAGCAGCTGTTCACCCAAGGCCAGTACGTCTGGCCGGCCACGGCGGCCCAGCGTCAGGTGTTGCAACTGCTCGAACACGATGCACCGGCGATTCAACTGCCCATCGGGACACGGCACCTGCAAGCCCGATACTGTGAAGGGCGAAGCGTCGGCTTCACCTTCGCCGACCTGTGCGAACACCCTACCGCAGTCATGGACTACCTCGAACTGTGCCGGCATTTCGATCGCTGGATCATCGACAAACTGCCCAGCCTCGCCGACTGTTCAATCGCCGCCCAGCAACGCTTCATCAACCTGATCGACGTCTTGTACGACCAGGACAAGCACCTGATTCTGCTTGGTCACCAGTCATTGCGCGAAAGCCTGGGTGGCGATGCTATCGACCTGGCGCGTACGCGCAGCCGGTTGGGGCAGTTGGTGGAGGTCAAGGAATAGGTTTGATCAAGACTCTTGTGTTGGGCGACCGGCCTCTTCGCGGGCAAGCCTCGCTCCTACAAGGGATCGAGGTACAACACAAAACCGTTGTAGGAGCGAGGCTTGCCCGCGAAGGCGCCCTGACAGCCACCACAACTTTCCCGCTATCATGTCGCCCATTTCCAGGCCCCCGCGCCCTCCTCCTGATCAATAGCGAACCTGCCCATGGATACCCTCGCCCAACTGCGCGCCGGCCAACTGTCGGGCATCACCCGTCTGGACTTGTCCTGCGGCCTGACCGAGTTCCCCCGGGAAATTTTCGACCTGGCAGACTCGCTGGAAGTGCTCAACCTCAGCGGCAACGCCTTGCGCAGCTTGCCGGACGACCTGCACCGTCTGACCCGCCTGCGTGTGCTGTTCTGCTCGGACAATCAGTTCACCGAACTGCCCGCCTGCCTCGGTCAATGCGCCGCGCTGACGATGATCGGTTTCAAGGCCAATGCCATCGAAAATGTGCCCGCCGCCGCCCTGCCGCCACTGCTGCGCTGGTTGATCCTGACTGACAACCGCATCACCGAACTGCCGACCGAACTGGGTGAACGCCCGCATCTGCAAAAACTCATGCTCGCCGGCAACCAGTTACAGCGTCTCCCCGAAAGCCTGAGCCATTGCCATCGACTTGAGCTGATCCGCATCGCCGCCAATCAGCTCACCGAGCTTCCCGAGTGGCTGCTGACCCTGCCGAGCCTGACTTGGCTGGCGTACGCCGGTAACCCGCTGGAAACCGAAGCCGATGCGGCTGCACTTGAAGCCACGGCGAGCATTCCCTGGTCCCAACTAAACCTTGAGAAAAAACTCGGCGAAGGCGCGTCGGGGGTTATTCATCAGGCATTGTGGGGGCAGACGAAACAGGTTGCGGTGAAACTCTACAAAGGCGAAATGACCAGCGATGGCTCGCCGTTGCACGAAATGAACGCCTGCATCACTGCCGGCATCCACCCCAACCTGATCCGGGTCGAGGGCCGAATTGTCGATCACCCGCAGCAAACGGCCGGACTGGTGATGCAACTGATCGATCCGAGTTACCGCAACCTGGCCGGGCTGCCGAGCCTGGCGTCCTGCACCCGCGACGTCTACGCCGACGACACCCGGTTCAGCGCTGACGTGGCGCTGTGCATCGCCAACGGAATTGCTTCAGTGGCTGAACATTTGCACCGCCAAGGCATCACCCACGGCGACCTCTACGGCCATAACATTCTGTGGAACGAGCACGGGGATTGCCTGCTGGGGGATTTTGGCGCGGCATCGTTCCATGCCACCTCGGACAGCCTTGAAAGCCGCGCGCTGCAACGGATCGAGGTGCGGGCATTCGGAGTACTGCTGGGGGAATTGCTGGCGCGGATCGACTCGGGGCTGAGCGATGAACAGCGCGTCGCATTAGAGGGTTTACAACAGCGTTGCTGTCAGCCAGATGTGCTGGCACGGCCGGGGTTCAGCGAGGTTGTGCGGGAATTAAAGGGACGGTGACCGCTGCGCGGTCAATCGCGAGCAGGCTCGCTCCCACAATTGATCTGTGGCGTTCACAAATCTCCTGTGGGAGCGAGCCTGCTCGCGATGGCGTTGTCACTGAAGAAGCAGATTAACCCGCCAACCCGACAAACATGTCCTGCACGTCATCGTGGTTATCGAGGCCTTCGAGGAACGCTTCGACTTCCGCCATCTGCTCATCGCTCAGGCCACTGACCGGGTTCTTCGGCTGGTAACCCAACTTGGCCGACAACACGGTGAAACCCTGCTCCGGCAGCGCTTTCTGTACCGCATCCAGGTCCGCAGGTTCGGTCAGGAACAGCGTCGCGCCGTCTTCACCCGGCTCGAAATCCTGGGCGCCGGCTTCGATTGCGGCCATTTCCGGATCGGCGTCAGGGCTGTCCGGGGACGCCTCGATCATGCCGACGTGGTTGAAGTCCCAGGCCACGGAACCGGAAGCGCCCAACTGGCCCTTGCGGAACGCGACGCGGATTTCAGCGACGGTGCGGTTGATGTTGTCAGTCACGCATTCAACGATCAGCGGCACCTGATGCGGTGCGAACCCTTCATACGTCACGCGATGGTATTGCACGGTTTCGCCGAGCTGGCCGGAGCCTTTCTTGATCGCGCGTTCCAGGGTTTCGCGGGGCATCGAGGCTTTTTTCGCCTGTTCGACCACCAGACGCAGGTGTGCGTTGGTGGTGGTATCGGCACCGTTGCGGGCAGCGATGGTGATTTCTTTCACCAGTTTGCCGAAGATCTTGCCTTTGGCGTTGGCTGCCGCTTCTTTGTGTTTAACCTTCCACTGTGCGCCCATTACTCACTCTCTTGATCTGTGGCGCCGAGACATCTATTGGCCGACGCGTTGCGCAAGTTTATACGGCCTAAAGATGCCAATCGACCAAAAATTCCAAGATCTTTACCCCAAGACCGATCGACATTTTCACCAGCGCTTGTAGGGCAATTCTGAAAAGTCGATTTACGGTGACGCTTAAGGGCTGTGGTTTCGTACCCTCTGCGCCCATCCTCCCTGGCAGAAGCGCGTTCGATGCATAACGACAAGGAAAGTCCCTTCACCCTGACACTGCTCGACGGCGGTTTGTGTTTGCAGGTGTTGCAGTTCAGTGGCCGTGAAGGTCTCAACCAGCCCTATCGATTCGACATCGACGTGATCGGCCTCGCCCCGGCGATGCACCTCAACCAATGGCTGCAACAACCGGCGTTTTTGACGCTGACGGATAACCAGGGCATTCACGGTGTGATCCACAGCATCAGTCGCGAACATCGCGGCCCGCACCGGGTCGGCTACTCCCTGGTGTTGGCGCCCCATCTTCAACAACTTCACCTGCACAGCTCGCGTCGGGTGTTTCATCGTCTCAGCGTGCCCGCGATCGTGCGCCAGTTGCTGGAGGAGCATCAATTGCCCGGGCACAGCTACCGCTTCGAACTGGCAAACGGGTGCTACCCGCCCCGGCCTTTTTGCATTCAATACGACGAGAGCGATCTGGCCTTCATGCAGCGGCTGTGTGAAGAAGAAGGCATCCACTATCACTTCGAACATCAGCACGACGGGCACGTGCTGGTGCTGGCCGATGACAGCCTGAGTTTCCCCCAGGCGCCGCTGCTGATGCCGTTCCAGGACGACGCATTCAACGACTCTGTCTTGCCGGTGATCAGCGAGTTGTTCCAGCGCCATGATCCGGATCCCTCCCCCGCACGATGGGAGGCCAGAAACCGCGGCGCACAGGTGATCGGCGATGGCGCGGCCAACCACACGCTCGCCAGAACGGGCCCGGTGACGGCACGCCCCGCGCCCGCACAGCTTCATCACGATCAGCTCAGCCGCCGACGACTGGAACGCCTGCGTTGCCAGCAACGGCAGATCCACGGCCAAAGCAACCAGAGCGAACTGTGCAGCGGACGGATCCTGCAAGTGGCGCAGCACCCGCTCTCGAGTTTCAACGATCAGTGGCTGCTCACCGATATCCGGCACCAAGGACAACAGCCGTCGATTCTTGCCGAGGACCAGCCTGGCATTGCCCGGCGCTACAGCAATCAGTTCACGGCCATCCCCTGGTCAACGGTCTTCAGGCCGGCGTTCAAACACGCCAGGCCGAGCATCCCGGGCTATCAGACCGCCCGGGTGCTGGGCCCCGTCGGGCAACCGGCGACGCTCGATGAGCAGGGCCGGATACAGGTCAGGCTATGGCCAGCGCCGGCGTTCGAGGCGGACGAATCCGCCGGTTTCTGGCTACCGGTCGCCCTCGCCACGCTGGATGGGCGGATCGATTCCTCCAAGTTGCCCATGGCCGGCACCGAAGTGCTGATCAGTTTTCTCGACAGTGACCCGGACCGGCCGGTGCTGTGTGCCGGCATGGGCCATCCCCAGCCTTCCCGGCCTGCTCCCGAGCCACGCCGCGATGGCCGTCTGCTGCTCGATTGGCTGGTCAACCGCTCGGATCTCGTACCTTGAGTTTCATCCCTTGTCGGCCTTGCCCGCCGCCGCGGCAAACTTCGCCAGGCGCACGTCGAGGTGCCGTGGCCGGCGCCCGTGATCCTCGGCGCGCTCCTTGCGGCGGATGGCGTTGCGCACCATCAGCGAACCCAGATAACGGATCGGCTCCGGCGGAAAAAATCCCAACGGGCCATTCACCAACGGCGAACGGGTCCAGGCATTGTCCAGCCCCAGCACCATCGAGGCGAGAATCTGTCCGCCCATATGGCAAGGCCCGACCCCACTGCCGGAGTAACCGAAACCGTAAAACACATTGCCGCTGGCGCTCATCTGGCCGAAGAACGGTAAACCGGTGACCGAGCGATCCGACGGCCCGTTCCAGGTGGCCTCGACCTTGACCTTGGCGAACGCCGGGAAGAATTCGCTCAGGCTGTGCTGCAACAAGCCGGCATAGGGCGATGGCTGATCGAACACCGGTAGCATTCGCCCACCGTAGGCGAAGGTATTGCCGCCCTTGCCGAGCATGATTCGACCATCCGGGGTGTTGTGGTAATAGTGCACAAAAATCCGCGAATCGAGCACCGTCACGCCGCTGGTCAAACCGATCTCGTTGAGCAGCTCCGGCCGTGGCTCGGTGATCAGCATGTCGCTGGAAACAATCGCCACACTGCGTTCGAACTGCGGAAACGCCCGGGCCATCCAGGCATTCATCGCCAGCACCACCCGGTCGGCGCGGACCGTGCCATTGGGGGTTTTAACCCCCGCTGGCTTGCCCTCCACCAAGCCGGTCATCGCCGTGTTTTCATGGATCCTCACCCCCAACTGCAAGGCCACCCGGCGCAGGCCGCGCACCAGTTTGCCCGGCTGAACACTCGCAGCAGCCGGGGAAAACCAGCCCTCCAAGTGTTTGCTGGAACCGGCCATGCGCTGTACATCCGCCAGTGGTCGCTGGGTGAAAGAATTGATGCCGTTGCGCTCCAGCGCCGCAATCACCGCGTCGGTCGAGCCGCATTGCGCGCGATTGGTGGCGGTGTAGAGCGTGCCGTCGAGACGGTAATCGGCGTCCACCGCGTACTGTTCGCAAAAGGCGCCGATGGCGTGGATGCTGCGCTCGGACTCCTTGACCAGTCGCACCGCCTCCTCGACGCCGAACAGCCGTTCCAGGGTGAAATACTTGGCCGACCACGACAGCGCACAACCACCATTGCGCCCACTGGCACCGGCACCGCAGATGTCCGCCTCGATCAGCAACACGTCCAGTTCGGGGTTCTGCTGCTTGAGCATGATTGCGGTCCACAAGCCGGTGTAGCCGCCACCGACAATGCAGACATCGGCGCGGGTATCACCGGGTAAAGGTTCGCACGGCGCGCAGGACTCGGCCGCCAGCGCCTGTTCCAGCCAGTAAGGTCTCATGGGGGGTAATCCTTATGTACGCAGGGGTTTTACGGTCATCGGCTGGTTAGGCACAAATGCTCTTTCGGGACGCAGACCCGCCGGGCGACTGTTCCAGTGGGGAATCAGCACCAGCGACGAGAACAACGCGCAGCCGGCAAAGACGATGAACACCGTGACCGAATCGAAGTAACCCGGCAGCAACCCGCCGAGAATCGCCCCGACCGAACCGCAACCATTGACGAAGCCCGCCGCCGTGGCACCGGCCTTGGCGGTGCCGAAATCGATCGCCGCCGCGCCGCTGATCATCGAGTCCGGCCCGTACAGGGTCAGGCCCATGACGAACAGCAGTGCCACCACCAGCAAGACACTGCCGGTATGCAAAGCGCCCATGAACAGCGCCAGGGAAACCGTGAGCGCCAACAGACTCAGCACACAGGCCGGCATGCGTCGGGCACCGAACAGTTTGTCCGAGGCCAGCCCCAGCAGAATCGGCCCGAGCAGCCCGGCCAGTTCGAACGCGGTAGGAATGATCGCCGCGCCGACCTTGCCCACCGTCGGCATTTGTTCGAAGACGATCACCGGCCCCCACAACAGGATCGCGTAGCGCGCCGGTTTCAACAGAAAGTACGCCAGCCCCAGCACCAACACCGTGCGGTTGCGCAGGATTTCCCGCAGCGGCTCCAGGACGCTGATCTTGCTTTGAGCGTGCGCCTCTTCGGCGGTTAATTCCGGCTCCGGCTCCACCGCCGGCAAGCCAACGTCTTCGGGTTTGTTACATTGAAAAATAAAAAACAGCACGGCGACCAGCCCAACCACCGCCGCACTGGAAATGAACGCCGCATGCCAGGTGCCGATCAGCGTATACGCCCACCAACCCGCAAACGGCGAGGCCACCAGCCCGCCAAAGGCGTAGCAGGAGCTCCATAAACCCAGCACCCGCCCACGCTGCTCGGCGGGAAAGAAACTGCCAATGTTCTTGCACAGCCCCGACCATCCGGTGGACTGCGCCAACCCTTGAATCAGCATGCAAGTGGCGAAAATCGGCAGCGTGGCAAAGCTGCCCATCACCAGCGCGGCCGCCGCGGAAATCAGCAATCCGCCGAGCACCACGACCCGTGGCCCGAAGCGGTCGGCCAGGATGCCCCAAGTGAATTGCCCGATGGCGTAAGCCGCCAGGTAGATGGCATCGAGGTTGGCCATGGCCATTTTATCGAGGGTGAAGGTGGGGTCTTCGGCGATCCCCAGTTTGGCCACGGAAAAGGCTTTGCGGGTGAAGTAGAACGCGGCATACGCGAGCCAGGTGATGGCGAAAATCTGCACGCGCCAACGCTTGATGGTACCGATGGGATTATTCATTGTGGTTCTGACCTCAGGGTGTGAGTGTGCCGGCAGAATTGGAAGAAAACGCCTGTGTTTTTTATTGTTGAGCACTGCGGTATCGCCTGTTCCCTAAGGCGATACCGGTCAGATGAGTCCTGCTGATTGCACGCACAGGCTCATGGCCACCAGTGCTGTTCGACTGAGCAGTCACCGGGGTTGAGGCGATAAAAACAATAACTGACTAATAAGTGAAATCGATTTATCGTATTTCAAATATAAGCTCAGCTTGTTATTGGAGGTTCGATGTCGGTGTCCCACGCCCAGCTCAAAGCCTTTCACGCCGTCGCCGTCCACGGAAGCTTCACCAAAGCCGCCGAGCGGCTGTTTCTGACGCAACCGGCGATTTCCGATCAAGTGCGCAAACTCGAAGAGCGTTTCGGTGTGTTGCTGTTCCACCGCAATAAACGTTCGGTGCGCCTGACCGATCTGGGCGAACGTCTGTTGAGCATCACCCAGCGGCTGTTTGTCATCGAAGCTGAAGCCCAGGAGTTGCTCCATGCGTCTCAGGCGTTGCAGACCGGCAGCCTGATTCTGGCGGTGGATGCGCCGGTGCATGTGCTGCCGCAGATTGCGCGGTTCTGCGAGCGCTACCCCGGCATCAGCGTGAAGATCGAAACCGGCAACACCGACGAATCACTGTTTCGGCTGTTTAACTATCAGGCCGATCTGGCCTTGCTGGGGCGCGATGTCAGCGACGAACGCTTGCTCTCGTTGCCGCTGCGCAATGACCCGATGGTGGCGTTCGTTTCGCGTCATCATCCGTGGGCCGATCGCGAGTCTATCTGCCTGGCGGACCTGGACGACACGCCGCTGGTGCTGCGGGAAATCGGTTCGGTGACCCGCCAGACCCTGGAAGAGGAAATGGCCCGGGCCGGTTTTCGCATCCGCCCGGCGATCGAGGTCGAAGGCCGGGAAGCGGCGCGCGAGGCGGTAGTGGTCGGGATTGGCGTGGGGGTGGTGTCGGCCGCTGAATTTGGCGCGGATTCGCGGGTATGCGCGTTGCCGATTACCGATTGCACACGGCGGCTGACGGAGACGCTGGTGTGCTTGCGCGAACAGAGTTCGCGGCGGGTGGTGGCGACGTTTCTGGAGATGGTTCGCGAGAGTCTGGTGTAGGCAGGTCCGGCCCCATCGCGAGCAGGCTCGCTCCCACATTGGCTTTGCATCGCTCACATAATTTGTGAACCACATAGCTCCCTTGTGGGAGCGAGCCTGCTCGCGATGCAGGCACCTTGGTCTCCCTACATCGCTCACATAATTTGTGATCCACATAGCTCCCCTGTGGGAGCGAGCCTGCTCGCGATGCAGGCACCTTGGTCTATCTGCCAGGCGCCAACCCAAAAAACGCCTGGATCAAGCGCAAATCCCGCCGCCGCTCCATGCACCCCATCATGTGCCGATTGACCAACCCCTCGCCAATAATCGGCACCGCCGCCACTCGCGGGTCGTGGCTGACTTCCACCGACGACACCACACCCACGCCCAGCTCTGCAGCCACCGCCTCGGTCACTGCCTCGCGACTGTCCAGTTCCAGCAGCACCCGTGGATTGACCCTGGCCTGAGCGCACGCCTCGTCGAACGTGCGTCGGGTAATCGAACTCGGCTCACGCAAGACCATGATCACCTGGTCCAGATCCTTGAGCTGAACCCCTTTCGACTGCTGCGCCCACGGATGACCCGCAGGCACCAACGCGCAAATCCTCGACTCGCTCAACGCTTGCAGGTGCAGGCCCTTGCGCGGCTCGACCTCGGTCAGCACCGCCACGTCGGCATGCTCCGACAACAACGCCGCTAATGTTTCCTGGGCATTGCCCAACCGCAGGTTCACGGTGATCCCCGGATAACGCGCACGCAAACTGGCGAGCATCGGCATGACCATATGCGGCCCGTCCGCCGCCACTTCCAGGCGCCCGGTCAGTAATTGCCGGTTGGCCTCCAGCATCACCTGCGCTTCTTCGGCCAAGCCAAACATCGCCCGGGTGATTGCTGCCAGTTTGGTGCCCTCTTCCGTCAGCTCTACGCGCCGCGCGGTACGGCGCAGCAAGGTGATCTGGTAGTGCTCCTCCAGCGCCTTGATGTGCCCGGTGACGGCCGGTTGACTGATGAACAGCCGCTCGGCGGCGCGGGTGAAGCTGCCCTCGCGGGCCACGGCGTCGAAGGCGCGTAGCTGGAACAGATTCATGAATAAACCTCACTGATGGCTGGCATAACAACAAACAATTTGATTGATAGCTCACCGAATTGCAATTTATGTCCCGTAGCTTCATCCCACTGAGCTTTTGCGAGGACACAAGAATGAGTACTGCCGAGCCCATCCTGCTCACCCCCGGCCCACTGACCACATCGGCCCGCACCCGTCAGGCGATGATGGTCGACTGGGGTTCATGGGATGACCGCTTCAACCAACTGACCGCCAGCCTCTGCGAACAACTGCTGACGATCATCAACGGTGCCAACAGCCATCACTGCGTGCCGTTACAAGGCAGCGGCACGTTCGCGGTCGAGGCGGCCATCGGCACATTGGTGCCTCGGGACGGTAAAGTGCTGGTGCTGATCAACGGCGCCTATGGCAAACGCCTGGCGAAGATCTGTGAAGTGCTCGGCCGTTCGTTCAGCACCTTCGAAACCGCCGAAGACGAACCAACCACCGCCGCCGACGTCGACCGCCTGCTGCGGGCCGATGCCAGCATCACCCACGTCGCGCTGATTCACTGCGAAACCAGCACCGGCATCCTCAACCCGCTGGCGGACATCGCCCACGTCATCGAGCAACACGGCAAACGCCTGATCATCGACGCCATGAGCTCGTTTGGCGCCCTGCCGATCGACGCCCAGGATGTGCCGTTCGATGCGCTGATCGCCGCCTCGGGCAAATGCCTGGAAGGTGTTCCGGGGATGGGCTTCGTCTTTGCGCGCAAAGAAGCACTGGCCAACGCCGCCGGTAACTCGCACTCACTGGCGATGGACTTGTTCGACCAGCACACCTACATGGCCAAGACCGGCCAATGGCGCTTCACCCCGCCGACCCACGTGGTCGCGGCGCTGCACGAAGCGCTGCTGCAATACAACGAAGAAGGCGGCTTGCCCGCACGGCATCAGCGCTACGCCAATAACTGCCAGGTGCTGCTCGATGACATGGCCAAACTGGGGCTGCGCAGCTTCCTTCCGGCCGCGATCCAGGCGCCGATCATCGTCACCTTCCACGCGCCGAAAGACCCGCGCTATCAGTTCAAGGAATTCTACGAACGGGTCAAGGCCAAGGGATTCATCCTCTACCCCGGCAAACTGACCCAGGTCGAAACCTTCCGCGTCGGCTGCATCGGCCACGTCAACCAGGCCGAAATGCACGCGGCAGTGACGGCGATCGCCGACGTGCTGCGCGAGATGGAAGTACTCGAAATCTGAAACGACGCCCCCGTCCCCTGTAGGAGCGAGGCTTGCCCGCGAATGCAGACGACACGGTCCGTCATTAAAACCTCGTTATCGTTCTTCGCGGGCAAGCCTCGCTCCTACAAGGGACACCTCACATGAACTACAGCAACCCAACCAAACTCCAAGCCGCCATCCTCGACTGGGCCGGCACTGTCGTCGATTTCGGCTCTTTCGCCCCAACGCAGATTTTCGTCGAAGCCTTCGCCGAGTTCGACGTCCAGGTGTCCATCGAAGAAGCCCGCGGGCCAATGGGCATGGGCAAATGGGACCACATTCGTACCCTGTGCGATCAACCGCAAGTCGCCGAGCGTTACCGCAACGTGTTTGGTCGCGCCCCGACCGACGATGACGTCACCGCCATTTACAAGCGCTTCATGCCGCTGCAGATCGAAAAAATCGCCGAACACTCGGCCCTGATTCCCGGCGCCCTGGACACCATCGCCAACCTGCGCCAGCAAGGGATCAAGATCGGTTCGTGCTCCGGCTACCCGAAACAGGTCATGGACAAAGTCGTCGAACTGGCCGCCACCAACGGCTACATCGCCGATCACGTGGTCGCCACCGACGAAGTGCCCAACGGCCGCCCATGGCCGGCTCAGGCACTGGCCAACGTGATTGCCCTGGGCATCGACGACGTCGCGGCCTGTGTGAAGATCGACGACACGGTGCCGGGCATTCTCGAAGGTCGCCGCGCCGGCATGTGGACCGTGGCACTGATCTGCTCCGGCAACGCGCTGGGTCTGGACTACCAAGGCTATCGCGCCCTGAGCAGCGATAAACTGGCCAGCGAACGCAAGCGCATTCACGCCATGTTCGAAGGCTCGCGGCCGCACTACATGATCGACACCATCACCGACTTGCCCGAGGTGATTGCCGACATCAACAAGCGCCTGGCCAACGGCGAGATGCCGCAAACCGACTGATTCCACCTCTCGTTTCATAAAAAAGCGCCAGCTCCTTTAACGGAACTGGCGCTTTTTTGTGGCCGATCACTTGATCCAGAGCATTGAACAGCCGATTCACCTCAGGCAAACCCACCGAAACAGGATTACAGTTAACCCACGCCGTCGAACAAGAACGGTGACTTCAGACCAGACCTGTGAGGAAACACCGTATGCCCTGGAAGAATTCCGAATCACGCTACAGCACCGTATCGATCGCGCTGCACTGGTTGATGCTGGTTCTGTTAATACTGGTTTATGCCTGTATCGAATTTCGCGGGATCTTTCCCAAAGGCAGTGGCGGCCGGACGCTGATCAAGGAAGCGCACTTCATGCTCGGCCTGACGGTGTTCGTACTGGTCTGGCTGCGGCTGTTCGCGCGCAGCCTGGGGCCCGCGCCGCAGATCTTCCCCGCCTCGCCACGCTGGCAGACCCTGCTCGCCAAACTGATGCATTGGGCGCTGTATATTTTCATGATCACCATGCCGATTCTGGGCTGGCTGATTACCAGCGCCGAGGGGCATCAGGTGATGTTCTATGGCATTGATCTGCCGTTGCTGATCGAAGAAAACAAACCGCTGGCCAAGCAGCTTGAGGGCTGGCATGTGCTCGGCGGGACGATCGGTTATTGGCTGATCGGACTGCACGCCGTGGCCGGGCTTTACCACCACTATGTGGTACGCGATAACACCCTGCTGCGGATGATGCCCAAGCGCGGATGAGCCCGGCTGAGGCTACCTGTAGGAGCGAGGCTTGCCCGCGAAGAATGCACCGCGGTTTTTCAGGTATTACGCGTCATCGTTCTTCGCGGGCAAGTCGGATCGCCGCACCGCTCGCTCCTACAGGATTTAGCCCTCTCGCCGTGAACTGAAACCCCGGCGGCCCTGCAAGCCGCCGGTGTGGATGAAGATCAAGCGCGTTCCCCGGGCAAATTTACCCGCCTCGATTTGCTGCTTGAGCGCCAGCAGCGCTTTGCCGGTGTACAGCGGTTCGAGGGGAATGCCGCTGGCTTGCTCGGTCTGCTCGATGAACGCAAGCAACGGCGGATCGACTTTGGCAAAACCACCACGGCTGGCGTCCAACAGTTCATAGACGGGATCCACTAGTCCAGCTTCCTGCACAATCATCTCGACCTGCTGCGCCACGCCATGATCGTCAGGCACCGCCAGCGCACCATACACAGGATGTTCACCCGCCTCGGCCAAAACCAGGCCGGCCAGGGTGGTGCCCGTTCCGCAGGCCAGCCACCAGCCGTCATAGTTGCTCCAGCCCAGACCGCTCAATTGCTCGCAGGCCAGAGTCACCAGTTGCCCGCAGCCCTTCGCCCCAGGCAAGCCGCCCCCCCCTTCCGGTACAGGATGTAGCTCGGGGTATTGCTCCCGCCATGGCGCCCAGAAGCCTGGTTCGTGCCGCGCTCGATAACCGCCATAACCCAACCAATGCAAGTGCATGCCGAACGCCTGCAAGTCCTTCACCGTCGGGGTGTCTTGCGGATGCCCGCGCAGCAGGCCGACGGTGGTGAAACCGAAGCGTTTGCCCGCCGCAGCCAATGCATGGAGATGATTGGAATGGGCACCACCCAGACTGATGATGCCTTGGGCACCATTCTGGTCGGCGGCTTTGAGGTGTTCGATGAGTTTGAACCACTTGTTGCCGCTGATCAGCGGGTCAATCTGGTCCAGACGCAGGATCGCTACTTCGATGCCGGCAGTGGTGAGCCAGTCGAGGTGAAGGGGTTCGAGGGGGGCTTGGGGTAGCCAGTCTGTTGGTGGGGAAAGCATTGATGCCTGATTGTTCTCAGAAAATGCCCGCATTCTAGTCGCTCAAAGGAACCCATCGCGAGCAGGCTCGCTCCCACATTAGATTTGCGTCGGTCACAAAATACGTGAACACCACAAAACCTGTGGGAGCGAGCCTGCTCGCGATGGCCATTGGCACGTTAAACCTGCGTATTACAACTCAGCCGCCAACCGCGAACCCTGGTTGATCGCGCGCTTGGCATCCAGCTCCGCCGCCACGTCCGCGCCGCCGATCAAATGCACGTTCTGCCCCGCCGCGAGCAAACCGTCCTGCAACTCACGCAACGGATCCTGCCCGGCGCAGATCACGATGTTGTCCACCGGCAGCACCTGCGGTTCGCCGCTTTCGCCGATGCGGATGTGCAGGCCTTCGTCGTCGATCTTCAGGTACTCGACGCTGTTGAGCATCTGCACCTGCTTGTTCTTCAGGCCAGTACGGTGAATCCAGCCAGTGGTCTTGCCCAGGCCATCGCCGACCTTGGATTTCTTGCGTTGCAGCAGGAATACCTCACGGGCCGGCGCATGCGGCTCAGCCTTGATCCCCGCAACACCGCCGCGCGCTTCGAGGTGTGTATCGATGCCCCATTCTTTCCAGAACGCTTCGCGGTCCTGACTGGTGGCCACACCCTCGTGAACGAGGAATTCCGACACATCGAAACCGATACCACCGGCGCCGATCACTGCGACGCGCTTGCCCACCGGTTTACGCTCGAGGATCACATCCAGGTAGCTCAGCACCTTGGCGTGCTCGACACCCGGAATCGCCGGCACCCGTGGCGCAATACCGGTCGCCAGGATGATTTCGTCGTAACCGCCCTCGACCAACTGCGCCACATCCACACGGGTGTTCAGGCACAGCTCGACGTTGGTGGTCTGCAATTTGCGGTTGAAGTAGCGCAGGGTTTCGAAGAATTCTTCCTTGCCCGGTACGCGCTTGGCGATGTTGAACTGGCCGCCGATTTCGCTGGCCGAATCGAACAGCGTCACCTGATGACCACGTTCGGCTGCCACAGTGGCGGCGGACAGACCGGCAGGACCGGCACCAACCACGGCGATTTTCTTGATCTGCTGCACCGGCAGGTAATTGAGTTCGGTTTCATGGCAAGCACGCGGGTTAACCAGGCAACTGGTCAACTTGCCGCCAAAGGTGTGATCCAGGCACGCCTGATTGCAACCGATGCAGGTGTTGATTTCATCGCCACGACCGGCCGCAGCCTTGTTGACGAAATCCGGGTCGGCGAGAAACGGCCGCGCCATGGACACCATGTCGGCATCGCCTTCGGCCAGAATCTGCTCGGCGACTTCCGGGGTGTTGATGCGGTTGGTGGTGATCAGCGGAATATTCACCGAGCCACGCAGCTTGGCCGTGACCTTGCTGAACGCCGCACGCGGCACTTTGGTAGCGATGGTCGGAATCCGCGCTTCGTGCCAGCCGATGCCGGTGTTGATGATCGTCGCACCGGCCTGCTCGATGGCCTTGGCCAATTGCACGATCTCTTCCCAGCTGCTGCCGCCTTCCACCAGATCGAGCATCGACAGGCGGAAGATAATGATGAAGTTCGGGCCGACCGCTTCGCGCACCCGGCGGACGATTTCCACCGGCAGGCGCATGCGGTTTTCGTAAGCGCCGCCCCAGCGGTCAGTGCGATGGTTGGTGTGGGCCGCGAGGAACTGGTTAATGAAATAACCTTCAGAGCCCATGATCTCGACGCCGTCGTACTCGGCTTTTTGCGCCAGGGTCGAGCAGGTGACGAAGTCGCTGATCTGCTTCTCGATGCCTTCCTCGTCCAGCTCTTTAGGCTTGAACGGGTTGATCGGCGCCTGGATCGCGCTCGGCGCCACTTGCTTTGGGCTGTAGGCATAACGCCCGGCATGGAGAATCTGCATGCAGATCTTGCCGCCCGCCTCGTGCACTGCTCGGGTGACGATCAAGTGCTTGAGTGCCTCTTCCTCGGTGGTGAGTTTGGCTGCGCCGGAGTAAACCCCGCCCTCATCATTCGGGCCGATACCGCCGGTGACCATCAGGCCAACGCCACCACGGGCACGCTCGGCGAAGTAAGCGGCCATGCGCTCGAAACCACCGGGCTTTTCCTCAAGACCCGTGTGCATCGAGCCCATCAGGGTGCGGTTGCGCAACGTGGTAAAACCCAGGTCCAGCGGGGCCAACAGGTGCGGGTAATGAGCGGCGGCCATCGGTAACTCCACAACGAGCGATCACGGAAAAAATGCAGGAGCTCTTCGGCCCCCATCAGTCATGTTCGACAGACTAAGAGTCGCACCGCTGTCACTCAATGACCGTAACTGACAACTTATTGATCCAAATGTGCAGCGCCCCTTGGCAAGCGCGGGCATGGGCCCTACCCTAGTTGCGAACCCTGCACACGGTCGTTGACTGTTTCCCATGCGCAAACTTTTGTACCTGACGTTCTCCATGGCGTTGATCGCCGCCCTCACGACCTACGCCATGTGGGCCGCGGACCGCCCGGTGGGTCATTACCTGTCGGACCTGCGCATCAGTCTTGCGGTTGATCTGGGCACTCCTGCCGATCGCGGCAATCTGCTGGGCATCCAGCCCGAGCTGTTCCCCACCGACTATCAAAGCCCCGAGCGCCTGCACCGCAAGCTCGCAGCTTATTTGCAGAAGGCTCAGGACCAAGGCCTGCTGAATGAAAAGACCATCGTCGTACTGCCT
This sequence comes from Pseudomonas sp. GM50, assembly GCF_000282375.1. Classification (GTDB taxonomy): domain Bacteria; phylum Pseudomonadota; class Gammaproteobacteria; order Pseudomonadales; family Pseudomonadaceae; genus Aquipseudomonas. The sequence goes on along the minus strand of NZ_AKJK01000078.1, from coordinate 69,951 downwards.
GAACATATCGGCACCTGGCTGATGGTCAGCGGCGAGAAAGACGAGCTGTACCAGGCCACTACGCTCAAGGAAGCCATGAACTGGCTGGCGGTGAGCAACCCGTTGCAGTTCATCCGCGCCCTGATCAGCGCCGAAGGTGGTAGCCGCCTCGACGACGCGCACTTGCGGATGAAAGCCAGGAAAATGGCCAAGGATTACCAGGCGCTGTTCGGCGGTCTGGCGAAAGACTTCCACGTGACGCTGGTAGCCGGCTCCATCGTGTTGCCCGAGCCGAGTGTCATCGACGGAACCCTGAAGATTGGCCACGGCGCGCTGTACAACAGCAGCATAGTGTTCGGGCGTGACGGCTTGCCGATCGGCCAGCCGCAGCGGCAATTGCACCCGACTTTCGCTGGGCGCGACACTGTCGAAGCCAATTCCGCGCACACGATCAACGTCGTCGATACACCGGCCGGACGCCTGGGCGTATTGATCGGCAGCGACAGTTGGTATCCGGACAACTATCGCAAACTCGACGATCAAGGCGCGCAACTGGTGGCGGTCCCGGCGTTCGTCGTCGGGCGCGAGTCCTGGGATCAACCGTGGCCCGGCTACAAAGGTCAGTCCACGCCGAATTCTGTCAGCCTCAAGGCTGGCGAACTCAGTGAAGGTCAGGCCTGGCATCGGTTGACGCTGATTGCCCAACCGTCCGGCAGCCAGGCCATCGCCGGCATGAGCGTGTTCCTGCGCGGTCAGTTCTGGGACAAGAGCAGCGCCGGTCAAAGCTTCCTCAGCAGCAACGGGCAACAATTCGCCGACGGCGATGCCCGGGGCGCGCGTTTGCTGAACCTCTGGCTGTAAGCCGATGAAACCGCAGCCGATGCGCCTCGGGGATTTGTCGGTCGGCTTCGTCCATAGCCTGGCTGACGCCGTGCGCAGCCATGGCCTGGACCCACAACCGCTGCTCGAACAGTACGGCCTCGATGCCGCGCGACTGGCCGAGGCCGGCGCCCGCCTCTCGATCCCGCGCTACATGCGCCTGGGTCACGGCGCTATTCAACTGACCGACGACCCGACACTGGGCTTGCGCATGGGCCAGCTCAGTCGCCTGAGCCAGGCCGGCCTGGCCGGAGTCACCGCCGCTCAGGCACCCACTGTGCGCGAAGCGGCGCGCTGCCTGATTCGCTTCGAAGCGCTGTACGGTTCCAACTATCGCGGCCAGTCGAGCTTTCATGAAGATGCCCAAGGCGCCTGGCTGCGGTTCTATTCCATCAGCCCCTATAACGCCTACAACCGCTTCGTGGTGGATTCGATCATCACCGGCTGGTTGCAGCAATTGTCCAGCGTAAGCCCTGCCCCGCTACGTGCTGAACGGATCGAGATCGAGTTTGAAGCGCCGGATTACCGCGAGGCGTACGCCGTGCTGGGGGATTGTCCGATTCAGTTTGGCGCCGAACAGAATCAACTGCGCCTGAGCCTGGAGAGCCTCGCCCAGCGCAACCCGGAACATTGCCCGAGCACCTGGCGGCACCTGCTGCAACTGTGTGAACGGGAACTGGAGCAACTGACACGCACCCGCAGCCTGCGTGAACGCATCACTCAGTTACTGGGGCCATTGCTCAATGGTGGTCGGGAACCCGACCTGGAAGAAGTGGCGGCACGCCTGAAGCTGCCAACCTGGACCTTGCGTCGCAAACTCGCCGAGGAAGGCACGCAGTTTCGTGCAATTCTCAACGACACACGTCGCGACCTCGCCATGACCTACATCCGCGACACCGAACTGGCGTTCGGGGAAATCGCCTACCTGCTGGGTTTTGCCTCAGCCGAAGCCTTCCAACGGGCCTTCAAACGCTGGAACGGCCAGACCCCCGGCGAGTTTCGCCGCAGTCATCGCCAGTCCGCGTGAAGTTTACAACTCGGTAGCGTCTTCGGCCGGTTCCAGCGGGTCCAGTTCAAACGCCTGGTACTCGAGCAGTTCTTCTTGATAATCGTCCATTATTAAACCCCCATCGCTTGTTGAAAAAATCGTCTGAATTAATGACCAGCGCCCTGAGCATAAAGTGCCCGCATGAAAGAAAAATGACGCGGGCATGACACTCCATCGCTACTGAATAAAACGTAGCAGGTGGTCAGGAATTTATCACAGGATTTTTTCGATACGAGCCGTAGGAATACAGCTCGATTTGATGTGGATCAATCTTGGAAGGTGTTACGGGATCGGAGCCGTCTGACCCGATCCCATGACATAGGCCAATTACTGGCCGGAGACAGGCATGGCCGAAATGGGCTCGGTCGGTGCCGGCATGGTGCTTGAATCCGCCGATGGAGTTACCGTTTCGGTGGACGAACTCGGCTCGCTGCTCTGCGCCGGGGTAATCGGCGCCGTTTCAGCCGGTGGTGCAACAGGCTCCGAACTGGCTGGAGCGGTTTCAGCTGCCGGCGCTGGAGCAGGCGCAGGTTCTGCCGCTGGGGTCGAGGTCGGCGCCAACTGAGCCGGCGCAGCCTTGGCTTCGGGCACACCCAGATCAGTCTTCGGCTTCTCGGTAATGTGCGCGGCCTTTTTCGCTTCCGGCGGCAGGAACAACTCGACCAGGGCAAAGAAACGCTCGTAGAACTTGGCCGAGGACACGGTTTCACTGGCGACCTTGACCATCGAGTCGTCGGACGAGCCGATCGGCATCGATACCGAGCCCAACACACCAACACCGAGGCTGGCGGAGTTGTTGGTCTTCTTCAGCGCATAACGGTCCTGCAAGGCGTTGGCGAACATCGTCGCGTGATGCCCTTCGCTGCCGTCATCGGCACAGACCACGCTGAAGCTGATCTCCATGTGGGTCTCGCCAGTCTGCTGGAAGCTCTTGTGTCCACTGACCAGCTTCGGATCGGCGCTGGTGATGATGTAACCCTGGCTGAGCAAAGCCCGACGGGCGGCCTCGCAGGTTTGCGCATCGGTCACCGGGTAATTGCGCGAGAACGTTCCGGAGTCGTCGAAGTTCTCATGCTCGTAGATGGCGGCCTTCTTCGACGAACAACCGGCAGCGGCGGCCAGCACCAAGGCCAGCCCGACAACACGCATGGGAATTGATCTAAACATTGAACATCCTGAGGAAAACGGTTCGGGGCGTATTGTGCAACAGATCGATGCTTAGCGTCGCACCGTTTAGTGTCTTGAAACAGTTACAAGTCTACTGACTGTCATTGACAGGAAAAAGTCCCGTTCGCACGGCGATCTTTTGATCTTCGCCCATAAAAAAACCCCGGCCGTCTGGCCAGGGTTTTTTATGTGGCAGGAAACTCAGTCAAGCATCAGAAACGCTTGATCTCAGCCTCGCTTTCCAACAGTTTGCGGTAAGCCGCGAAGTCTTGCTGGCCAATGCGCGAGGCGAGGAAGCGACGGTACTGAACCTTCTCTTCTTCGCTCGGCGCCGCAGCTTCGTTCACACCGTTCAGACGCACGATCACCAGGCTACCATCGGCCAAGGTCACGCTACTGAAGGTCGGCTTGTCTTTGGCAACCGGCTTGGGCATACGGAACAGTGCTTGCAGCACGGTTGGGTCGACCCCTTCCTGAGCGCGAGTCGCAGCTTGAGTCACTTTCCAGTTCTGGCCATCGATCGCCTTGTCCAGTGCAGTCTTGCCATCGCGCAGGCTGACGATCAGTTGATCAGCCTTGGTCTTGGCGGCAGCACTGGCGTGCTCCTTGGTCAGTTGCGCACGAATGCTGGCAGACACGCTTTCCAGCGGCAGTTGCTCAGGCTTGCGGTGTTCCTTGGCGCGCAGCACGATCACGGTTTCCGGGTCCAGCTCGATGGCGGTGCTGTTGGCACCCTCATCCAGCACTTCAGGACTGAACGCAGCGGTCACTACGGCACGGTTGGCCGCGACACCTTCACCACCTTCACGGCCGAATGGCGCGGAGGTATGGACGGTCAGCTTCAGGTCTTGTGCTGGCTGGGCCAGATCGGAGGCCTCGAACGAAGAGTCTTCCAATTGCTTGGTCGCCTCGACGAAACGCTGCTCGACCTGCTGGGTTTTCAGCTCGCGGGTCAGCTTGTCTTTCAGGCTGGCAAACGTAGGCACTTCAGGGGCTTCAACGCCCAGCAGCTTGATCAGGTGGAAACCGAAGTCAGTGCGAACCGGCTCCGAAACCTTGTCCTTGGCCAACGAATACAGGGCTTTTTCAAACGCTGGATCGTAGACACCTGGACCTGCATAACCGAGGTCACCGCCGTTGTTCGCCGAGCCTGGATCCTGGGAGAATTCCTTGGCCAGGGCCTCGAATTTCTCGCCTTTGGCCAGACGCGCCTGCACTTCTTCGATTTTGGCCTTGGCTTGCGCCTCGGTCATCTTATCGTTCACTTCGATCAGAATATGCGCAGCCCGGCGTTGCTCGGACAGGTTCGCGGTTTCTTTCTGATACGCCGCTTGCAGGTCTTCGTCCTTGACGCTGACCTGATCAAAGAAGGAGGCCTTCTTCAATTCGAGGTAATCGATGACCACCTGATCCGGCGTCATGAATTCCTTGGCGTGTTCGTCGTAGTAGGCTTTGACTTCGTCGTCAGTCAGTTTCACCGCCGCAGGATCCGCCTTGACGTTCAAGGTGGCGAAATCGCGGGTCTGCTTTTCCAGACGGGCGAAGGCCAGAACCTGTGCATCGGTGACAAAACCGCTACCGGCCAAGCCAGCGCGCAGCTGACCGATCAGCATTTCCTGAGCCAGCATCTGGCGGAATTGCAGACGGCTATAGCCCAGTTGACGGATCACCTGATCGAAACGCTCGGCGCTGAACTTGCCGTCCACCTGGAATTCAGGCGTTTGCAGGATCACCTGATCCAAAGCCGCTTCGGAGAAAGCGAATTTCGATTTTTCTGCGCCTTGCAGCAGCAGTTTGCGATCGATCAGGCCTTTGAGGGCCGATTCGCGCAGCATTTTTTCGTCGAGCAAGGAAGCATCGAAATCCTTGCCAAGCTGTTGCATGAGCTGACGGCGTTGCATATCAACCGCCTGGTTCAGCTCATTTTGACTGATTTCTTCACCGTTGACCTTGGCCGCATCCTGGCTGTTGGTCGTCGCCTGGAAAATGGCCTCGATACCGGTGAAAGCCATCAGTACAACGATGATCCCGATAATGGTCTTGGCAATCCAGCCTTGTGAATTGTCCCTGATATTCTGCAGCATGCGTCCCCCAGAAACGGTTGAACTTCAAAATTAGGCAACCGTGGAGCGTGGGTAGAATCCGGATAGAAGAAAGGCGCATCCGAGGATGCGCCTTCTCGTAACTGGCGGAGCGGACGGGACTCGAACCCGCGACCCCCGGCGTGACAGGCCGGTATTCTAACCGACTGAACTACCGCTCCGCTGCCAAGTCAGGAATGACCCCGACCCGGATAGGCAAAAACCTGAATCGAACTTAGTTGACAGCTTCTTTCAGTGCTTTACCGGCTTTGAAACCTGGCTTTTTGGCGGCGGCGATTTCCAGCGTCTTACCGGTCTGTGGGTTACGACCGATGCGAGCTGGACGATCGGTCACGGAGAAGGTACCGAAACCAACCAGAACAACAGAGTCGCCAGCCTTGAGAGCGCCAGTGACGGATTCGATTACAGCGTCCAGCGCACGGCCAGCAGCAGCTTTCGGGATATCAGCGGATGCAGCGATAGCATCAATCAGTTCCGACTTGTTCACTCTAAGTCCCCTTATATCTATTTGAGTTTGATTCTAAGTTTTTTGGTGAAAGCAAAAAAACGAGTGCTGAATGGCCTACAGACACTTAAGAGCCGCTTTATAACAAGGGCTCTAAAAAACTGTCAACAAGCCCCCCAGGCAAATGCGTACTAATGCGTGCTAATTCTTTCCTTAGAGTCAGACTCGCGTTTTTCATCCTTTGCAACGATCTCCGGAACCACATCCGGCAAGGGCTCCGGCGCGTATTGCAGCGCAATTTGCAGGACCTCGTCAATCCATTTAACTGGTTTAATCTGTAGATCTTGCTTGATATTGTCAGGAATTTCCTTCAGATCGCGTACGTTCTCTTCAGGAATGATCACCGTCTTGATTCCGCCACGGTGAGCAGCCAGCAGTTTTTCCTTCAATCCACCAATCGCCAGCACCTGGCCACGCAAGGTGATTTCGCCGGTCATGGCAACATCTGCGCGTACAGGAATGCCAGTCAATGCTGACACCAGGGCCGTGCACATGCCTACACCGGCGCTAGGGCCATCTTTCGGCGTTGCCCCTTCAGGCATATGGATATGCGTGTCGCGCTTCTCGTGGAAGTCCAGAGGAATCCCCAGGCTCTTCGCACGGCTGCGGACAACGGTCAGGGCTGCGGTGATCGATTCGACCATCACGTCACCCAGAGAACCCGTCTTGATCAACTGGCCTTTACCCGGCACGACCGCGGCTTCGATGGTCAGCAATTCGCCGCCCACCTGAGTCCACGCAAGGCCCGTTACCTGGCCAATCTGATCCTGCGATTCAGCCAGGCCGTAGCGGAACTTACGCACGCCCAGGAAGTGCTCGAGCATGTCGGCAGTGACCTTCACCGAGAAGCGTTTTTCCATTGCATGCTCTTTGACTGCCTTGCGGCAAACCTTGGCAATCTGGCGCTCCAGCCCACGTACACCGGCTTCGCGGGTGTAGTAGCGGATGATGTCGCGGATCGCTTCGGCGTCAAATTCCAGCTCGCCCTTCTTCAGACCGTTGGCCGTGATCTGCTTCGGCGAAAGGTATTTGACAGCGATGTTGATCTTCTCGTCTTCGGTGTAACCCGGCAGACGAATCACTTCCATCCGGTCCAGCAGCGCCGGCGGAATGTTCATGGAGTTGGAGGTGCAAAGGAACATCACATCGGACAGGTCGTAATCGACTTCCAGATAGTGATCGTTGAAGTTGTGGTTCTGCTCGGGATCGAGCACTTCCAGCAACGCCGACGCCGGATCGCCACGCATATCGCTGCCCATTTTGTCGATTTCATCGAGCAGGAACAGCGGGTTGCGGACGCCCACCTTTGTCATCTTTTGAATCAATCTTCCTGGCATCGACCCGATATAAGTCCGGCGATGACCACGAATTTCCGCCTCATCGCGCACACCACCGAGGGCCATGCGCACGAATTTGCGGTTGGTGGCGTGAGCGATCGACTCCGCCAGAGAGGTTTTACCCACCCCAGGAGGACCGACCAGGCACAGCACCGGACCACGAATCTTCTTCACGCGCTTCTGCACAGCGAGGTATTCGAGGATCCGCTCTTTGACTTCTTCCAGACCATAGTGGTCGGCGTCGAGAATGTCTTCGGCACGAGCGAGGTCCAGACGCACCTTGCTCTGGGCCTTCCACGGCACTTGAACCAGCCAGTCGATGTAAGAACGCACCACCGTCGCTTCCGCGGACATTGGCGACATTTGCTTGAGCTTGTTCAGTTCGGCCTGAGCCTTGGCCAACGCGTCTTTTGGCAGACCAGCGGCATCGATACGCTTTTTCAGCTCCTCGATTTCGTTGTGGCCTTCGTCGCTGTCGCCCAGTTCTTTCTGAATGGCCTTCATCTGCTCATTCAGGTAGTACTCGCGCTGGCTGCGCTCCATTTGCTTTTTAACGCGGCCGCGAATGCGTTTTTCGACTTGCAGCAGATCGATCTCGGCATCCAGCAACGCCAGAACGTGCTCGACCCGGGCCGACAAATCGATGATTTCGAGGATTTCCTGCTTCTGCTCGATCTTCAGGGCCATGTGCGCGGCCATGGTGTCGACCAGGCGGCCTGGCTCGTCGATGCTGTTAAGCGACGACAGGACTTCAGCGGGGACTTTCTTGCCCAACTGCACATATTGTTCGAACTGAGCCAGCAGGCTGCGGACAAACACTTCCGACTCGCGCTCGGGCGCGTCGACTTCGTCGATCAGCGAAACTTCGGCACGGCAGTGGCCGTCGACTTCGCTGAAGCGCTCAACGGCGCCCCGCTGCTCACCTTCGACAAGAACCTTGACCGTGCCGTCAGGCAGCTTGAGCAGCTGCAGAACGGTAGCGATGGTGCCTACGCGATAAAGTGCTTCTTCACCGGGATCGTCGTCAGCAGGATTTCGCTGAGCCAGCAGAAGGATCTGCTTGTCACCCGTCATCGCTGCCTCGAGGGCTTCGATGGATTTCTCGCGCCCCACGAACAGCGGGATAACCATGTGCGGATAAACCACGACATCACGCAATGGCAGGAGAGGCAATTCGATGGTTGTCTTCATGATTTCGCCTCTACGGCGGCCATAAGGCCGTAAACAGATGGAAGTAAGCTTGAAACCAAGATGGGGGCTGTTTTCAAAAAAAACAAGCGGATAAAAGAACCACTTTAAAGATCGCTGCTTACGGCAGCGCCTGCATTGGTCCAGATGCATCAAAAATCAGGTCGACTGTTATGCCGCCTTCGCAGCGGGCGGCGATCCGACAAGCCAGCTCCCACAATAGCAAAGGGGCCCGAAGGCCCCTTCTTTATTCCAGCAGTGTGACGCTTAGGCGTCCGGCGCTGCCTTGGCAGCCGGCTCACTGTTTTCGTAGATATACAGTGGCTTGGACTTGCCTTCTATAACGCTTTCATCGATCACTACTTTACTCACCTCGGACTGCGAGGGGATTTCATACATAGTGTCGAGCAATACACCTTCGAGAATCGAGCGCAGTCCACGGGCACCGGTTTTGCGTTCCAGGGCACGTTTAGCGACCGATTTCAGTGCGTCAGCCCGGAATTCCAGGTCCACGCCTTCCATCTCGAACAGCTTGGCATACTGCTTGGTCAGAGCATTTTTCGGCTCGGTGAGAATCTGCATCAACGCAGCCTCATCAAGCTCGTCCAGCGTGGCAAGTACCGGCAGACGACCGACGAATTCCGGGATCAGACCGAACTTGACCAGATCGTCAGGCTCGACTTCACGCAGGGATTCACCGACTTTCTTGCCTTCTTCCTTGCTGCGCACTTCCGCGTTGAAACCGATGCCGCCCTTGGTGGAACGGTTTTGAATAACCTTTTCCAGACCGGAGAACGCACCACCGCAGATGAACAGGATGTTACGGGTATCGACCTGAAGGAATTCCTGCTGCGGATGCTTGCGACCACCTTGAGGTGGGACGGAAGCGACCGTGCCTTCGATCAACTTGAGCAGGGCCTGCTGCACGCCTTCACCGGAAACGTCCCGGGTGATCGACGGATTGTCGGATTTACGCGAGATCTTGTCGATCTCATCGATGTAGACAATGCCCATCTGGGCTTTTTCTACGTCGTAATCGCACTTCTGCAGCAGCTTCTGAATGATGTTCTCGACATCTTCACCCACATAACCCGCCTCGGTGAGGGTGGTTGCGTCGGCGATGGTGAACGGAACGTTCAGCAAGCGGGCCAGTGTTTCGGCAAGCAGGGTTTTACCCGAGCCTGTCGGGCCGATCAGCAAGATGTTGCTTTTGCCGAGTTCGACGTCGTCATTCTTTTTGTCACGCTGGTTCAAACGCTTGTAGTGGTTGTACACCGCTACGGCCAGAACCTTTTTCGCACGTTCCTGACCAATCACGTACTGATCAAGGATGCCGCTGATTTCTTTAGGCGAAGGCAATTTATGCGCGCTGCTTTCGGCCTGGGCTTCCTGCACCTCCTCACGGATGATGTCATTGCACAGGTCGACGCACTCGTCGCAGATAAAGACCGAGGGGCCGGCAATCAATTTGCGCACTTCATGCTGGCTTTTGCCACAGAAGGAGCAATAGAGCAGCTTGCCGTTGTCCTCGCCGTTGCGGGTGTCAGTCATTCGTTCGATCCAAATCCGATAGGCTTGCAACACAAGATGAAGGCTATTGCGGGCTTTTTCAAGCCCGCCAGTGATCAGACCAGCTGACCAACCCTATTTTGAGCTGCTTATTATTAAGCGGGGCGCTGGTTGATCACTTCATCGATCAACCCGTATTCACGCGCGGCTTCAGCGCTCATGAAATTATCGCGGTTGGTATCGCGCTCGATTTCTTCAAGCGTGCGCCCGCTATGCTTGGCCATCAGCGTGTTGAGACGCTCACGAATGAAGAGGATTTCCTTGGCGTGGATTTCGATATCCGAGGCCTGGCCCTGGAAACCGCCCAGTGGCTGGTGAATCATCACACGCGAGTTCGGCAGGCAGTAACGCTTGCCCTGGGCACCGGCCGTCAGAAGAAACGCGCCCATGCTGCACGCCTGACCGATACAGGTGGTCGATACGTTTGGCTTGATGAACTGCATGGTGTCATAGATCGACATGCCCGCCGTCACCGAACCGCCCGGGGAGTTGATATAGAGATGGATGTCCTTGTCCGGGTTTTCCGCTTCAAGGAACAGCAGTTGCGCACAGATCAGGTTGGCCATGTAGTCCTCTACCGGGCCAACCAGAAAAATCACTCGCTCCTTGAGAAGACGCGAGTAGATGTCATAGGCGCGCTCGCCACGAGCAGACTGCTCGACAACCATCGGGACCAGGCCGCCTGCGGCCTGGATATCAGAGTTCTGCTGAATATACGAATTACGGAACATGCTCTGCAGTCACTCCCAAATAGTTATGTCTTGAATACGCATAAGCCAGCACGAAGGCTGGCTTATGGTGTGTGCTTCTTACCGCAAAAACGATCAGTCGGCTTGTGGAGCTTCTACCGGCTTGACTGCTTCTTCGTAAGAGACCGATTTGTCGGTCACGCTAGCTTTCTGCAGAACAGTATCCACAACTTGTTCTTCCAGCACAACCGAACGGACTTCGTTCAGTTGCTGGTCATTCTTGTAGTACCAAGACACAACCTGCTCAGGCTCCTGGTAAGCCGAAGCCATTTCCTGAATCATCTCGCGAACACGGGCTTCGTCAGGCTTGAGGTCGAATTGCTTGACCACTTCAGCCACGATCAGACCCAGCACAACGCGGCGCTTGGCTTGCTCTTCGAACAGCTCGGCCGGCAGTTGGTCAGGCTTGATGTTGCCGCCGAACTGCTGAACAGCCTGCACGCGCAGACGGTCAACTTCGTTGGACAGCAGAGCCTTCGGTACTTCGATCGGGTTGGTGGCCAGCAGACCGTCCATAACCTGATTCTTGACCTTGGATTTGATCGCCTGACGCAGTTCGCGCTCCATGTTCTTGCGAACTTCGGTGCGGAAGCCTTCCAGACCGGTTTCCTTGATGCCGAATTGAGCGAAGAATTCTTCGGTCAGTTCTGGCAGTTTAGGCTCGGAAACGGTGTTCACGGTCACGGTGAACTCAGCGGTTTTGCCTGCCAGGTCGAGGTTCTGATAGTCCTCAGGGAAGGTCAGGTTCAGAACGCGCTCTTCGCCGGCTTTAGCGCCGACCAGACCGTCTTCGAAACCAGGGATCATGCGGCCGGAACCCAGCACCAGCTGGGTGCCTTTGGCGGAACCGCCAGCGAACACTTCACCGTCGACTTTGCCGACGAAATCGATGTTCAGTTGATCTTCGTTCTGAGCAGCGCGATCGGCGACTTCGAAACGGGTGTTCTGCTTGCGCAGGATTTCCAGCATCTTGTCCAGATCGGCATCAGCCACGTCAGCGCTCAGGCGCTCGACAGCGATACCTTCGAAACCGGCAACGGTGAACTCAGGGAACACTTCGAATACGGCTACGTATTCCAGGTCCTTGCCTGCTTCCAGGGATTTAGGCTCGATCGAAGGCTGACCAGCCGGGTTCAGCTTCTGCTCAACCACAGCTTCGTAGAAAGAAGACTGGATTACGTCGCCTACAGCTTCCTGGCGAGCGTCAGCACCGAAACGGCGCTTGATTTCGCTCATTGGCACTTTGCCTGGACGGAAGCCAGCGATCTTGGCCTTTTGGGCAGTCTGCTGCAGACGCTTGTTGACCTGGCTCTCGATACGCTCAGCCGGCACGGTGACGCTCATGCGGCGCTCAAGAGCAGTAGTATTTTCAACAGAAACTTGCATGGATATTCCTCGTTGCACAGACGTTAGCCGGCCGTTTCCGACCCCAGAATCAAGGGCATGCATTCTAGTGGGTCAAACTCAAGAAGTCACCCTACTGAAAACGGGTAAAAAAGCAGCAGGCAATTTATAGGCGGGGACAAACGGTTGTGCCTCGCCCTGTTAGCGAATACAGCCAGTCATGCCAAGGCTCTGCACCCATCCTTCTATATATAGAAGGAATCGGCAATCCATCCCTGACAGCCAACCCCGCGAGGGGATCGGCGGGCAAATCGAGCATCATCGAGAAACATAAATACGACGAAGCGACCAGCCCCTGCGGCCCACAACGGCAGCCGCCGATACTCAAACCACTGAAACAAAAAAGGCGCCAGACTGTTAAATCTGGCGCCTTTCGAAATATGGGGTGGACGATGGGGATCGAACCCACGACAACGGGAGTCACAATCCCGTGCTCTACCAACTGAGCTACGCCCACCATATTGCGTGACAAAGAAGCCAAACAACTTCTTTGTTGAGCCCCAACCAAGCCAAGCGGCAAGAGTGAAGCTTTATTTGGTGCGGATGAAGAGACTCGAACTCTTACGCCTCGCGGCGCTGGAACCTAAATCCAGTGTGTCTACCAATTCCACCACATCCGCGGATTGAAGCCGTTAAAGCAAAGGCGCCAGACTGTTAATCTGGCGCCTTTCGAAATATGGGGTGGACGATGGGGATCGAACCCACGACAACGGGAGTCACAATCCCGTGCTCTACCAACTGAGCTACGCCCACCATATCGCGCTACTTGTGCCAAAGCTGCCTAATGGCGCACCCGGCAGGACTCGAACCTGCGACCATCCGCTTAGAAGGCGGATGCTCTATCCAGCTGAGCTACGGGCGCCTTGTTAATCTGTACCCTTGAAGGACTACAAACTAAGTGCTTTTCAGCCTTGCGGAACCGTAACTCCGCTCGACCTTATCAACCAGTGCTAGGCTGTGCCCGACAAGTGCGACGAATAGTATAGAGCCCCCCAGAGGTCGTCAAATCCTTTTTATAAAAAATTCATTTAATTAAAGGAGTTAGGGGAATTTGCAGACCAAGCGCCTTTGCCCTCACCTCATGACATGCGAGAATGCGCTCTCTTTTTTTCCCCTCTCGATGGTTAATCACGCGCAATGACTGCACAACTAATCGACGGCAAATCGATCGCCGCCAGCCTGCGCCAGCAGATCGCCAAACGAGTCGCCGAGCGTCGCCAGCAAGGCCTGCGCACGCCCGGCCTCGCGGTGATCCTGGTCGGCAGCGATCCTGCCTCTCAGGTTTATGTCTCGCACAAGCGTAAAGACTGTGAAGAGGTCGGCTTCCTTTCCCAAGCCTACGACCTGCCTGCCGACACCACTCAGCAAGCGCTGGCCGATCTGATCGATCGCCTGAACGACGACCCGGCGATTGACGGCGTTCTGCTCCAGCTGCCTTTACCTGAACACCTGGACGCCTCCAAATTGCTGGAGCGCATTCGTCCTGACAAGGACGTCGACGGTTTCCACCCTTATAACGTCGGCCGTCTGGCCCAGCGTATTCCGCTGCTGCGTCCGTGCACACCTAAAGGCATCATGACGTTGCTGGAAAGCACCGGTGCCGATCTATACGGGATGGACGCGGTGATTGTCGGGGCTTCCAACATTGTCGGCCGCCCGATGGCGATGGAACTGCTGCTGGCCGGTTGCACCGTGACCGTTACCCACCGCTTCACCAAGGATCTGGCAGGCCATGTCGGTCGCGCCGACCTGGTGGTGGTTGCCGCCGGCAAACCGGGCCTGGTCAAAGGTGAATGGATCAAGGAAGGCGCGATCGTGATCGACGTCGGCATCAATCGTCAGGAAGACGGCAAGCTGGTCGGTGACGTGATCTACGAAACCGCCCTGCCCCGCGCCGGCTGGATCACTCCGGTACCGGGCGGCGTTGGCCCGATGACGCGCGCCTGCCTGCTGGAAAACACGCTGTACGCCGCGGAAACACTGCACGCCTGAGTTCACGCTTGCGTGCAGCACCGTATAAAAGAACCCCGCCCATCGCGGGGTTCTTTTTGCCCATGAAAAAAGACAGACCACCCGCCGGAAATTAACCTTTTTTTCATGTTTCCAAGGACTTTGACCTGAACATCGAACAACCATCGACAGTTCTTCAGCCATACTCCTAAAATGCGTCGCTTTTTAAAGAAACAGCCCGTTACAAAAACGGTATATCCACCCTTTATGAGTCCGCCAGCGTGAAAATCCGCCTTTCAATCCTGAGCTTGTTTTTTGCATTTACAGGGACTTTCACCACGCCAGCAATTAATGCCGCCGAAACCATCGAGGCGCCCCGAAACACTTCGCAACTGAAGATCGCTTCCGGCAGCGCATTGCTGATGGATCTGCAAACCAACAAAGTCATCTACGCCAACAATCCGGATGTTGTGGTGCCGATTGCTTCCGTCAGCAAACTGATGACTGGCCTGGTGGTGGTAGAAGCGCGACAAAACATGGACGAATACCTTTCCGTCAATATCAGCGACACCCCGGAAATGAAAGGCGTGTTTTCCCGAGTCAAACTCAAAAGCGAATTGCCGCGCCGGGAAATGCTGCTGATTGCCCTGATGTCGTCGGAAAACCGTGCTGCCGCGACGCTGGCCCATCACTATCCGGGCGGTTATGTCGCGTTCATTGCCGCCATGAACGCCAAAGCCAAAGCGCTGGGCATGACCAGCACCCACTTTGTCGAACCGACGGGCCTCTCCCCTCGCAATGTGTCCACTGCCCGCGACCTGAGCAAACTGCTGATCGCCGCACACAAGTACCCGCTATTGACTCAGCTGAGCACCACCAAGGAAAAAACCGTTTCGTTCCGCAAACCCAACTACAGTCTGGGTTTCCGCAATACCGACCACTTGGTAAACAAGCCTAACTGGGACATCCAACTGACCAAGACCGGTTTTACCAACGAGGCCGGTCATTGCCTGGTGCTGGTCACCAGCATGGGTAATCGTCCAGTAGCCCTGGTGATTCTCGATGCCTTCGGCAAGTACACGCACTTTGCCGATGCCAGCCGGATTCGCAGCTGGGTCGAAACCGGCAAGAGCGCCAACGTGCCGTCCGTCGCCCTGCAGTACAAATCTGACAAGAACCTCAAGCATCGCCAGAGCGGTGTGGTTGAAGCATCGAAATAAGGTCGAACCGCCTCCAAATGAAAGCCCCGAATATTCGGGGCTTTTTTTGTCCGGGTTTAATCATTGGGCAACGGCATCTGATCGTCATCCGGGATGCCATCCCCGGCACTCGGGTCTCTCCAGCCCTGTGGATGCTTGGTCGGCACCACTGTCGGCCTGGCCAAGGGATCCCTTAACGGGCTGTCCGGATCCATCACCGGGTCCAGGTCCGCTTCAGGGGTTGTCGGAACACTGTCTGGAGGGTCTGGCCGTTTGTCGTCAAAGCTCGAATCGGTAGACATACGCACCTCACTGAGACTTGGGTTTCAGATTACCGAGTGGGTCGTAAGGCTTCGCGGGTGCCTTCTTGCCCTCCTCGCCCGGCTTTATATCCCTGGGCGCCCTGGCAGGCCCGATGGGGTCGACCTGAGGATCGGCAACGTCTGGAGAATCGGGGTCGAACCCCAACTCATTATCAGACGAATGCTCAGACGAGTGCGGGCCGGTGGGGGTATTGGACTGTGCCATGGACGCCTCCTGTTCATGGTCCCGGAAAAATCCGGGCCCTCTACTTGAGACTTCAGCATAGCGTGGCGGTGCCATGCTGATGACGAGCGGAAACTTACTGCGCGGTCAGCGCCTTCTTCGCCCGGGCTGCCGCCTGTTCCTGACCTGACTGGGCAAGATCGCTCGCCGCTTTCAGCCAGCGCGACTGATCGACATTGGCTGGAATCTGATCCGGTTTCTGGATCAATACGGCCCAACCGCCGGCATTCTCGAATGCTGATTCAAAGGAGCTGAACCCCATCAGCAACCGACGATCCATCCCGGCGCGCAGCAGCACGGTCTGCTTCTGACGGTTGTAGCCAGCGAGAATGGCGTATCGGGGCTCCGCCCAGAACGCCGAGCCTTCCGTGAAGCGCACCATCACCGGATAACCGGCGGCGACCTGGGTCAGCAGCGCCGGCAAATTTTTGTCGAGGGGGTAGACCACCATCCCGTATTCGCGGGCGAGGTTCTGCATGTTCTGCTGCAGGCGGTCTTCGGCACCCGGCAAATGCAGAGGTTTGTCGAGCAACCCCGGGGTTATCACGATGCCCTGCTGGGACAGCAGACTAGCCAGCACCTGAGGCCCGCTTTGATAACTTTGCCCACGGTAGAACGTACCGCTGAGTTCGACCCGCTCCGGCAGACGCTTGATCTCGGGCGCCACGCTCCCCGCACAGCCAGCCAGGCCGGCAACGCAGCCAACGATCAGCACCAAAGATCGAATTCGAGAAAATACCCGCACCATCATCACTCTCTTGTTCAGACGCCAGGCAATCGCACAGCCGGCTTGGCCGTCGATCATAGGATGCCGCGCGGCAGCGGTATAGCCTTAACCGGCAGTTGATTGCATTCGATAGAGCGAACTGTTTGATGACAGACGACCTTTGGTCAATAGCCTGAAATACAGCAGCGGCTAGACTGTCACTTACCAAGGACGAATGTGTGCCCGATGCAGGGCAAAGAGGAGGCACTGATGAGCCTGACAATGACCATTGTAATGTTGATTTCCGGCTGGCTGGCCGTGGCCGCCGCCATGCTGTGGGGCGTTTTGCGTATTACCCGCCGGCACCATCACCACCCGGTTCAATCGGCACCTGTGGCGAAAACCGATAAAGCGGCTGCACACCCCGCTACCGCGCACTGACCGGCGCTTTTCGGTCGTCCAGACAAAAACGGCCGCCTGGACTCTTTCGAGTTCAGGCGGCCGCTTCGTTTAACGCAGGTTAAGCTTCAGCGGCGATGCGCTTCTGCCTGGCCCGACGCGACAGCATGTTCAAGCCTTCAATCGTGGCCGAGAACGCCATGGCCGCGTAGACGTAGCCTTTGGGTACGTGGGCGCCAAAACCTTCGGCGATCAGCGTCATGCCGATCATGATCAGGAAGCCCAGCGCCAGCATCACCACCGTCGGGTTGTCGTTGATGAACTTGGCCAGAGGGTCAGCCGCCAGCAACATCACCAGTACCGACACCACCACCGCAATGATCATGATCGGCAAATGCTCAGTCATGCCGACAGCGGTAATGATGCTGTCGATAGAGAACACCATGTCCAGCAGCAGGATCTGACCGATCGCAGCGGCAAAGCCCAGGGTCACCGTCGAGGTGGCCGACGTCGGATCATCCGGCGCAGGGTCCATGCTGTGATGGATCTCGGTGGTCGCCTTCCACAACAGGAACAGGCCACCCGCGATCAGGATCATGTCCTTCCAGGAGAACGCGTGGCCGAGAATCTCGATCACCGGCTCGGTCAGTTGGACGATGAACGCGATGGTGCTCAACAGTGCCAGGCGCAGGATCAACGCCATGCCGATACCGATCCGCCGCGCCTTCTGACGATGCTGTTCGGGCAGCTTGTTGGTGAGGATCGAGATGAAGATCAGGTTATCGATGCCGAGCACGATTTCCATCACCACCAACGTGGCCAGGGCGACCCAGGCAGTGGGGCTTGCAGCAAGTTCTAAAAGGTATTCCATGGGTCAGTCCTGACTCGTTGTAGACGGTTTAGATTTCCTGGGACGAAGATTCGGATTTGTCCGTCTCTTTGGCCGATTGTTCTTTCTTGCTGATCAAGCCGCCGGTGGCATCGCTCAACGCTTGCTCGGCGGCTTTGTGGGTATCGTCAATCGCCTGTTTGGCGGTTTCGGCGGCCTTGCCCATCAATTGCTGAGCGCTTTTCTCGGCCTGGTCGCAACCGGCCAA
Source organism: Pseudomonas sp. GM50 (assembly GCF_000282375.1). Taxonomy (GTDB): domain Bacteria; phylum Pseudomonadota; class Gammaproteobacteria; order Pseudomonadales; family Pseudomonadaceae; genus Aquipseudomonas. Next base: position 52,127 of record NZ_AKJK01000078.1, on the reverse strand, counting down.
CACCAGTACAGACGCAATCAGCAGCGCGGTGGTTTTAAGCTTCATGATGCTTTCCTCGATAGAACAGACAGAACCGAAAAGGCGATCCGTCGATAGCGAGGCATTCTAAGGAAGCAAATACTTCAGTAAAATTCGTATTTTTAGCGGTTATACTTCGGTTTTAACGAACTATAGGCCCGCTATGCTCAACTATCGGCAATTGCATTACTTCTGGGTGGTGGCCAAGACCGGCAGCATCGTGCGCGCCTGCGAGCAGCTGAACCTGACGCCACAGACCATCAGCGGGCAAATTTCCCTGCTCGAGCAAACCTATGGCATCGAGTTGTTTCGCCGGGTCGGCCGGCAGCTGGAACTCACCGAAGCCGGGCGTCAGACCCTGCCCTACGCCGAGCAGATGTTTCAACTCGGTGGCGAGCTGGAGTTGATGCTGCGGGCGCAGCCCAATGAGCAACAGATTCTGTTTCGGGTGGGCGTCGCCGACGTAGTCCCCAAATCCATCGTTTATCGCCTGATTGCGCCAACCATGGAGTTGAGCGAGCCCCTGCGTATCACCTGTCGCGAAGACAAACTGGAACGCTTGCTTGCCGACCTGGCGATTCAGCGCCTCGATCTGGTGATCTCCGACAGCCCGATGCCCTCGCATCTGGACATCAAGGGCTACAGCCAGAAACTCGGCGAATGCGGCATCAGTTTCTTCGCCACCGCAGAATTGGCGGCGCGGTATGGCCAGGACTTCCCGCGCAGCCTGCACGGCGCCCCGCTGCTGATTCCCGGGCCGGAAACCGTGGTGCGCAGTCGCTTGCAACGCTGGTTTGCCGAACAGCAGATCCAGCCGCAGATCGTCGGCGAGTTCGACGACAGCGCCTTGATGCAGGCCTTCGGCCAATCCGGCAGCGGGATATTCATCGGCCCGAGCGTGATTGCCGACGAAGTGAAACGCCAATGCGGCGTGGAATTGATCGGCCAGACCGATGCGGTGAGCGAGTCGTTCTACGCCATCTCGGTGGAACGCAAGATCAAGCACCCCGGCATTGTCGCGATTACCGAAGGTGCCCGACGCGAGTTGTTCACCGAAATGTGAAGCCTCAGGCGCAGATTTCCCGGGGCTTGAAGGTCATCAGCGCCATCGCCAACAGGATCGAGACCAAGATAAAACCGGCCGCCGCGAAACCCAGGCCGCCCAGGCCAACACTGTCGATCACTCGCCCACCGACCATCGCGCCCAGACCGATCCCGAGATTGGCCCCGGCAATGTTCAACGACGCAGCAAAGGCCGGCGCCTCAGGCGCAGCCTTCATCAAACGCACATGGCTGACCAGGAACAGCGCGGCCTGAGTCACGCCCCAAATCCCCATCGCCGCCGCCAGACCCAGCGGCGAATGAATGTTCGGTACCAGCGTCACCATGCCGGCGATCATGAACGCGCAAAACGTCACAGAAGCGATCAGTGGATGCCGATCCACCGCACGACCACCCAACGAATTGCCGATCAAGCCGACCGCACCGAAGCCCATCAGGCACCAGCCGACCACCGTGCCGTTGAAACCGGCGAGGCGCTCAAGAATGTCCGCCAGGTAGGTGTAAGCGGTGAACATGCCGCTGAACACCAGGATCGATAACAGCACATGCCCCAACATCAACGGGCTGCGCAGGATTTTGAACTGCGAACGGAAACTCACCTGATGCTGGTGCAGGTTGGTTTTCGGCAGGTAAATAAACAGCAGCAACGCCTTGGCAAACGCGATCACCGCCAGAATGCCGAAAGCACTGCGCCAGCCGAACGCATCGGAAATCAGCGTGCCCACCGGAATGCCGAACACCGTGGCGCAGACAATGCCGAAACCGATCTTGGCGATGGCCCGCCCGGCGTAGTCCGGCCCGACGATGTCCACCGCGGTTTCACTGGCCAACGCCCAGAACACCGGCAACCCCAGCGCCGGAATCAACCGGGCAATGGCCATCACCCCGATGTTCGGCGCCAGTGCCGCCAGTGTGTTGGCCAGACCGAACATGATCAGCACGCTGATAAACAGTTTGCGCCGTTCAAACCTGGCGAAGTACGCCGTCAGGAACGGCCCGAACGCGGCGACGGTAAAGGCGAACAGGGTCACCAGCAAACCCGCTTGAGGGATGCTGACGTCCAGATCACGAGCGATTGCCGGCAACAGGCCGACGATGATGAATTCCGTGGTCAGCACCGTAAAACCGGCGGCGGACAACAGAAGAATGGGCAACAGCATGCAGAACTCCAGAAAAACGACGACACCAGCGACAGCCCGAAGGCTCACTGGCAGAACTTGAAAATGAGGATGGCGAAGCTTAACAGAGAGTTTCCGGACGAGGTTGCACGAACCTGCAAATCGCGTTGAGCAATCGGGTGGCAGATCGTCACAGGTCTGAAGGATCACGGCTACGCTGTGATAAAGTCCGCGACCCTGCGGTACTTACACTTTGCTCATCGGCCATTCACTGGCATTGATGTCGCGATCCCCTTCGGTTCCCTCCATGTGGCCTGCCCGGCTTTTTGCTGCATGAGCCAAGGAACCCTGCACCCTAATAAAATCAGAGATGCCGTTATGACCGCTTCATCCCCTTCTCTCTTGCAACGCCTGAAACACAGCAGCCTGGTCACGCAAATCATCATCGGCCTGATCGCCGGGATTACCCTGGCGCTGTTCGCGCCCGAACTGGCCAAGTCCACCGCCTTCATCGGCAAAGTGTTCGTCTCGGCGCTGAAGGCTGTCGCGCCGATCCTGGTGTTCGTGCTGGTCATGGCCTCGATTGCCAATCATAAGCACGGCCAGGAAACCCACATCCGGCCAATTCTGTTTCTGTACCTGCTGGGCACCTTCGCGGCGGCCGTGGTGGCGGTGATCGCCAGTACGCTGTTTCCGTCGAGCCTGGTGCTGTCGACCCAAGACGTTGCGGTGACCGCGCCGGGTGGCATCAGCGAAGTGTTGCAGAGTCTGTTGCTCAGCGTGGTCGACAACCCGGTCAGCGCGCTGATGAATGCCAATTTCATCGGCATTCTGGCGTGGGCAATCGGCATGGGCGTTGCGATCCGCCATGCCGGCGAAACGACCCGAGAAGTGCTGGGCGATCTGTCCAACGGCGTGACCTTGATCGTGCGCCTGGTGATTCGCTTCGCGCCGTTGGGGATCTTCGGCCTGGTGGCTTCGACCCTTGCCACTTCCGGTTTCGGCGCCTTGATCGGTTACATGCATCTGTTGGCTGTATTGCTGGGCTGCATGCTGTTCGTAGCGCTGGTGATGAACCCGGCCATCGTGTTCTGGAAGCTGCGTCGCAACCCGTATCCGCTGGTACTCACCTGCCTGCGCGAGAGCGGCATCACTGCGTTTTTCACTCGCAGTTCGGCGGCGAACATTCCGGTCAACCTGGAATTGAGCAAGCGCCTGGGCCTGCACGAAGACACCTATTCGGTATCGATCCCGCTCGGCGCCACCATCAACATGGCCGGTGCCGCGATCACCATCACCGTGCTGACCCTGGCCGCCGTGCACACCCTGGGCATCGCCGTGGATATTCCGACAGCCATCCTGCTCAGCATCGTCGCGGCGATCTGTGCCTGTGGCGCCTCGGGCGTGGCCGGCGGTTCGCTGTTGCTGATTCCACTGGCGTGCAGCCTGTTCGGCATCCCGAGCGAAATCGCCATGCAGGTGGTGGCAGTCGGCTTCATCATCGGTGTATTGCAGGACTCGGCGGAAACCGCGCTGAACTCCTCCACCGACGTACTGTTCACCGCGGCGGCGTGCCAAGGTGAGGAGTTGAAGGCGCAGCGTTTGGCGTAAAACGCACCTGTAGGAGCCAGGCTTGCCGGCGAAAGCGATCTTACGTACGCCTTCGCCGGCAGCCTGGCTCCTACAGGGGGTAAAACGAAAAAGCCCGCCAAGGCTTACACCTTGGCGGGCTTTTTTGTACCTGGGCGGTTTAGAACGCGCCCATGTAATCACGCTTGCCGACTTCCACACCGTTGTGACGCAGCAGTGCGTAAGCAGTGGTGACATGGAAGAAGAACTGCGGCAGACCGTAGCTCAGCAGGTAAGCCTGGCCAGAGAAGCGCTTCTCTTTAGGGGTGCCTGGGCGGGTAACGATCTCGATGCCTTCCTTGCCGTCGATCTGCTCGGGTTTGATCTCGCCAATGAAGGCCAGGACCTTGGCGATCAACGCTTGCAGCTCGGCGAAGGTGGTTTCTGTGTCGTCGTATTTCGGCAGCTCGACTTCAGCCAGACGCGACGAAACGCCTTTGGCGAAATCAACAGCAATCTGCACCTGACGCACCAGCGGGAACATGTCCGGGTACAGACGGGCTTGCAGGAATGCGTTCGGGTCGATGTTTTTCGCCGTGGCGTGGGCTTCGGCCTTGCTCAGGTTATTGCTCAGGGCATTGAGCATTTGCTGGAAAACCGGAATAGAAGCGGCGTACAGAGAAATGGTCATAGTGGTCTCGTGTGGTGACAGGAGTAAAAACGTGGAGCGATTATAGCCATGCCCGACCGACCTGCGGCTTGTCTTTTATCCAGCAAGGATTAGGCTAGCCGCTTCGACTGCCTAGGGAAAAGCGCGATGAGCACTGAGCAAGAAACGACTTTCGACGAACCGCGGCTCAACAGCACGGAAATCCGCATCCTGGGCTCGTTGATCGAGAAACAGGCCACCAGCCCGGAAACCTATCCGCTGACCCTCAATGCACTGGTGATTGCCTGCAACCAGAAAACCAGCCGCGAGCCGGTGATGAACTTGAGCCAGGGCCAGGTTGGCCAGAGCCTGCGCGCTCTGGAAGGTCGTGGTTTCACCCGACTGGTGATGGGCAGCCGTGCTGACCGCTGGGAACATCGGGTCGACAAGGCGCTGGAACTGGTGCCGGCGCAGGTGATTCTGACGGGGCTGTTGTTTCTACGCGGTCCACAGACAGTCAACGAACTGCTGACCCGCAGCGGCCGCATGCATGACTTCGAAGATGCCGAGCAGGTTGTGCATCAGCTCGAGCGCCTGATCGCCAGGGGGCTGGCGCTATTGATCCCGCGCCAGGCCGGTCAGCGCGAAGACCGTTACATGCACGCACTGGGTGATCCGGCGGATATCGAAACGATCCTGGCTGCCCGGCAAAATCCTGTGGAACGTGGCGCCAGTGGCGGTGTGTCGGTTGAGCGAATCGAAGAGCTTGAAGCACGGATTGCGGCGCTGGAAGAACGGCTGGCACGCCTCGAATAACCAAAGGGCGGACCTCTGTGGCGAGGGGGCTTGCCCCCGTTCGGCTGCGAAGCAGTCGTCAATCGATGACTGCGTTTTTTCTGAAGTAACACGCTGAGTGGTTTTGGGAGCGCTTCGCGCTGGAGCGCCAGCCCGGTCCAACGGGGGCAAGCCCCCTCGCCACAGGTCCGCGTTCAACCCTAATAGCTACTCACCGTCCCAATAATCCACACCATCGGCCTGCCTGGCGACGGCGGCGAAACCTGAAGCGTTGCCCTGGGCATCGACCTTGAAATCGTCCATCACCACGTATTTTCCGGAATCCGGGTATTCGCAAATGTCCGGCGATTGCTGGCTGCTGACCGCCAGATAACGCAATTCGCCGTTGCTGTTATTGATGATCTGGTGCGCGGTTTCAGGACCGCCCGCCGGGCAGGCGATCACGTCACCGGCGCGGATCGCAAAGCGTTCGGCGCCAAGACGAACTTCCCCCTCGCCGGCCACGATGTAGAACATCTCCTCGTTGACCCGATGGCTATGAAACGGACTGCCACGCATGCCCGGCTCCAGGGCATACAACCGATACCCCAGCTTTTGCGCGCCCAATTGCTGGCCGATGCGGGCCAGGCGTTGCTGATAGCGGCCGGCGGCGTCTCCGGTGGGGGCAAAACCTTCGGGCAATGGTGCAAGTTCGACCTGATCCAGGTTGAGAATGGCGGGATGCATGAGAACCTCGGTCACGGTGGCTGGGGAGCAAGTCTTCGCTTGCTGGCGGCCAGTATAGGCGGGGATATTCGTGGGCAAGTGCCAGGGCAGGCAGGAAACCGAGTCGAGACAATCGCGAGCAGGCTCGCTCCCACAGGTTCAGCGCTGACCTTGCTCGCGAAGGGGCCGGTTCAGCCGGCACATGATTGGAATAATCAGCTGCGGGCAAACGCCACGGCTTTCTGGAACTGTTCATCGGTCGGCCGCACGCCGGTGTACAACACGAACTGTTCCAGTGCCTGGATCGCAATCACTTCCAGCCCGGTGATCACCCGCTTGCCTTCGGCACGACCGCGCACGATCAGCGGTGTTTCCGAGGGGATCGCTACTACATCGAAGACAGTTTCGGCCGCAGCGATAGCGTCAGGCTCAAACGCCAGTTGATCGGCCTCCGGCCCGCCGGTCATGCCGATGGGCGTGACGTTGATCAGCATCTGCGGGCGTTGGCTTCCCAGCTCCGCCTGCCATGAGTAACCCAACGATTCAGCCAAGGCACGTCCGGCACGCTCGTTACGAGCCACGATCAGGCCGTTTTTGTAGCCGCCATCGCGCAAGGCACTGGCCACAGCCTTGGCCATGCCGCCACTGCCGCGCAGGGCAAAGGTCGAATCCTTGGGCACCTGATGGGTTTCAAGCAACTGGGCGATGGCGATGTAATCGGTGTTGTAGGCCTTGAGGTGACCGTTGGTATTCACAATAGTGTTGATCGATTGAATGGCTTCAGCCGATGCATCCAGTTCATCGACCAATGCAATACAAGCTTCCTTGAACGGCATCGACACGCCGCAACCCCGAATGCCCAAGGCACGGATGCCGCCAACGGCGCCCGGCAAGTCCTGGCTGCTGAAGGCTTTGTAGTAGAAATTCAGGCCCAGTTGTTCGTACAGATGGTTATGAAACCGCAGGCCGAAATTGCCGGGGCGCCCCGAGAGTGACATGCACAGCTGAGTGTCTCTGTTGGGGTTCATCTGCATTGGAATCTCCTTCGATAGCACTTTCGGATGGACGGGATTAGCCACTTCACCGGTTCTGATTGATCATAAAAGCCAGTCTGCACTTGGCACACAGCCGTAAAGAAGCCGGTACAGACCTTACACAAAATTTACCCAACGGCTGTGCTGATTTTCAAAAAAATGCTGTCTTAGAAGTATCCCCGCGACAACTTGTGTCTATTGCAGACGCGAGCGCCGGGTCGAAGAACCGAGGACTTATCATGATCCGTAAAATCCCCACAGTAGCCTTGCTGATCGGTGCTCTTGCTATCGCAGGGCAGGCAGAAGCAGGTGGTCATGGTCATGGCGGCTGGGAAGGTCCGGCAGTGTTTGGTGCGATCGTCGGCTCGGCAATCATTGGCTCAGCAATAATCGGCCGCGACCGTCCCGTGTATGTGGAGCAACCGGTCTACGTTCAGCCACAACCGGTGTACGTGCAGCCACCGCCTGTTTATTACCAACCGGCGCCGGTCTACGTTCAACAACCGATGTACTACCGCCCCGCACCGATCTATTACGGTCCGCCACGCGGGTATGGTCCACCACGCAGCTATTACGGCCCTCCCCACGGTTATTATCGTGGCGACCGCTGGTAACACGCTCATAAGGCCCCGCTTTAACAGCGGGGCCTTTTTTGTGACCACTGGCCGGACGAAGTCTGAATAAATCTCGTCAAGGTCGCTGTCGGGACAGTACCGGCAGGTAAAGTTGGTCATATTTATGTCATGTCCGATCCGCAAGCTTGGATCTGTCCGTAAACAACAGGTTGATAAAAACAAGGACGACCTTCATGCCCACACAAAACCCGCATCGCATTGTCGGCTTGTGCACTTCCGACAAGGTGTACAACGCACTGACCGAGCTCAAACACCTGGAAGGCCATCGCAGCGCAAAATTTCTTTCGCTGCTGGCAGAAAACCTGGTGCGCAAAGGCCTGCTCAATGAGCAGGAAGTGGTGCATATGCTCGATCTAGTGGTGGATTGACCGCAGAACTCATTGGCATCAATGACGACTATCGAAAGCGTTGATTGTCCGTTCAAGCGTCCGATCCGTAAGGTAGCTCCATAGATTAATGGAGGTACTTATGGCTCAGGTTCAGATCATGTCCGTTATCGGCAGCGCCGTTCCCGCACAGCTCAGAGCGCGAGGATTGCTTGCCTGTTGGTATCTGGTGCAGGACGGCGAACCGATCAGCGGCCCGCTCACCTCGCTTCCCGCCGCCCAAGCCTTGTCGCAACGTATCGACTCAGGCCAGCTCAGCGCTTAAGGCAGCTGAACCTTGGGCTTGGAATCGATGAAAATCGCCCAGCTCGACACGAACAACGCCGCGATCAACGGCCCGATGACAAAGCCGTTCAGGCCAAAAAGCGCCAAGCCGCCCAGGGTCGAGATGAGGATCAAGTAGTCCGGCATTTTGGTGTCCTTGCCCACCAGGATCGGTCGCAGAACGTTGTCCACCAGGCCGATCACGAACACTCCGAACAAGGTCAGCACCGTGGCCTGCCAGATCGCGCCGCTGAACAGGAAATACGCCGCCACCGGTATCCAGACGATCCCCGCGCCCACCGCCGGCAACAGCGACAGAAACGCCATCAACACCGCCCAGAGCAGCACGCTAGGGATGTCCAGAAACCAGAAAATAAAACCTCCCAATGCCCCTTGCGTGATCGCCACCACCACATTGCCCTTCACCGTGGCCCGCACCACTCGATTGAACTTCAGTTGCAAACGACGTTTCTGGTTGTCTTCCAGCGGTATCGCCGCACGTACTTTACGGGCCAGTTCGGACCCGTCACGCAGGAAGAAAAACAGCAGGTACAGCATGACGAAAAAGCTCACCACGAATTCGAACGTGCCCTGACCAAAGTTGAACGCCTTGGTCGCGACAAACTGGCTGCCCTGCATCGTGCTCTTGATGATGTTCTCCCGAAGCCCGCTCAGCTCACCCATGCCGAAACGGTCGAGCAAGTACTGAACATAGGGCGGCAGACTTTGCTTGAACTGCGACACATACCCGGCGATGTCCAGTTCACCGCTTTCGATTCGGTTGTACAGCGCCGCCCCTTCCTGAACCAGCAAGGTACTGATGGTGATTACCGGCAGGATCGCGATCACTACACAGAGACTCATGGTGAACAGGGCCGTCAGGTTGCGTGGCCAGCCGAACCTCTGTTGCAACTGATGCTGCAAGGGCGAAAAAAGAATGCCGAGGATGACCGCCCAGAACACCGCGCCATAGAGCGGCAGCAGAATCCATATGAAGGCAATGCTCACCAGGGTCAGCAAGACCATCAGCGAGGTGTTTTGCAGCTTCGTTTCGTTCATGTCCGATCCATGCCAGTGCACAGGGGCGCCAACGCGCCTCTTGATGTTTAGTCCGCCACGGCTCGCGCGAGTGCCATCCGTTTTTCATCAAGCATAGATCCAGATCAATAAACCCCGCGGGCAGGCCGCTTACCCTTGCCGGCTTTTGCGATCGACACTGCCATGACCAGCGCCATGACGCTCACGCCCCCGGAACTGCTCGCCCCTGCCGGCACCCTGAAAAACATGCGTTATGCCTTCGCCTATGGCGCCGACGCGGTGTACGCCGGCCAGCCGCGCTACAGCCTGCGGGTGCGCAACAACGAATTCGATCACGCCAACCTCGCGCTCGGCATCGCCGAGGCCCAGGCTCAGGGCAAGCGTTTCTATGTGGTGGTGAACATCGCCCCGCACAACGCCAAGCTCAAAACGTTCTTGAAGGACCTGGAACCGGTGATCGCCATGGCCCCGGACGCACTGATCATGTCCGACCCGGGCCTGATCATGCTGGTGCGCCGGCACTTCCCACAGATGCCGATCCACCTCTCAGTGCAGGCCAACACAGTGAACTGGGCCAGCGTCGAGTTCTGGCAGCAACAGGGCTTGAGCCGGATCATTCTGTCTCGCGAACTGTCGCTGGAAGAAATCGCAGAAATCCGCCAGCACGTCCCGGCGATGGAGCTCGAAGTGTTCGTCCACGGCGCGTTGTGCATGGCCTATTCCGGGCGCTGCCTGTTGTCGGGTTACATGAACAAGCGCGATGCCAATCAGGGCAGCTGCACCAACGCCTGTCGCTGGAAATACTCGGCGACGGAGGCCAGCGAAAATCAGCTCGGCGAAATCGTTCAACAGTTCCGGCCCGAACCGACGCTGGGCATCGGCGAGCCGACCGATCAAGTGTTCCTGCTGCAAGAAGCCAATCGCCCCGGCGAACTGATGCCGGCGTTCGAGGATGAACACGGCACCTACATCATGAACGCCAAGGACCTGCGCGCCGTCCAGCACGTCGAGCGCCTGACACAGATAGGCGTGCACTCATTGAAGATCGAAGGCCGGACCAAATCGCACTTCTATTGCGCGCGCACCACCCAGGTGTATCGCCGCGCGATCGATGATGCGGTGACGGGCCGAGCATTTGATCGCAGCTTGATGACCGATCTGGAATCCCTGGCCCAGCGTGGCTACACCGAAGGTTTTCTGCGCCGGCATGTGCATGACGAATATCAGAATTACCAGAACGGCAGCTCGGTTTCAGAGCGCCAACAGTTCGTGGGCGAGCTGACTGGCGAACGCCGGGATCGGCTGGCCGAGGTGCGGGCGAAGAATCGCTTTGGCCTGGGCGATCACCTGGAACTGATGACGCCCCAGGGCAACTTCCACTTCGATTTGCATCAGCTGCAGAACGTCAAAGGCGAGGCGATCGAAGTGGCCCCGGGGGATGGGCACACGGTGTATTTGCCGATACCGGACGCGGTGGATTTGCGTTTTGGGTTGTTGATGCGGGATGTGGGCGTGAGTTGAAAATCATCATGGGCACGACACCGAACCTGTGGGAGCGAGCCTGCTCGCGATAGCGGCGTGTCAGTCACATTGATGTTGAATGTACCGGCGTCATCGCGAGCAGGCTCGCTCCCACATGAATAGCGCGTGACTGCCTGGCATCAGGGCAAGCCCCAAGTGATCACGCAAACTCCTCGCGCAACATCGCCACAAACGCTTCCCGCGCCGGGTGAACCCCGGCGTTTTCATGCCAGTAAAACAGGTTATCGATAGCCGTCAGCTCGGGGAATTCATACCCCGCGCACCCTGCCCCTTTGGCGTACTGATCGAAGATCCCCTTAGGCACCAGTGCTACACCGGCCCCGGCGCTGACGCAGCCAACAATCGCGCCATAACTGGCCAGGCTGACAATCGGCAATGCCTGCCCCTGACGCAGCAACCAATGCTCCAGCGCCGCCCGGTAAGGACAACCCTGAGGCCACATGAAGACGGTCTTGTCCTGCAAATCGGTGATCTCGCGCACCGGTCCCAACGACGTCGAAGCAATCAGCAGCAGCTCTTCGCGGTACATCGGCGTGCGCTTGAGGTGTGAGCGCTCGACATCCACCGCGACGATCGCGCCATCGAGCCGGTGATTGAGCGTGTCATCGAGCAATTGGCCCCAGCTGCCGGTAGTCAGTTCCAGCGCAACACCCGGATAGCGCTTATGAAACTTGGCCAGTAACCGCGGCAATCGACCGGTCGCCGATGACTCGATGGCGCCAATGCGCAACGGCCCGGAGGGCTCGGCCGACGGGTCCAGCGCGCGCTTGGCTTCAGCCGTCAGCGCGAGAATTTTCGCGGCGTAAGCCAGAAAGGTCTGGCCTGCCGGGCTGATTCGCAACCCTCGGCCCTCGCGCAGAAACAGCGCGACACCCAGCTCGGTTTCCAGGGACTTGATGCGCGCTGTGATATTCGACGGCACACAGTGCAGCAACTCGGCCGCCCGGGCGATGCTGCCGACGTCGGCGACGGTCTTGAACATGCGAATCTGTGCCAGCTCCATACATCACCCAAAGTGAACAGTTGACGCAGTATAAGTCAGTTGTGGCGAACGGTCAGGCTTCCGATACTCGGCGCATACGCCCACAGGTGCCTGACCATGCAACCACTCACACCCGCCTCCAATCACTCCGTCAAAATCATTCTGGCGATGGCGTTTGTCGTCGCCAGCTGGGGGTATTCCCCGACCGGTATTCATATCGGTTTGCAGGCCTATGACCCGGGGCATCTGGCGCTGCTGCGTTTTTTGCTGGCATCAGTGTTCATGGCAGTAGTCGCCGTGTTCCGAGGCATCCGCCTGCCGAACATTCGCGACTGGCCACTGCTGATCGTCCTCGGTTTCTTTGCCGTGAGCCTGCATCACGTCGCGCTGAATTTCGGCCAGCAAGGGGTCAGCGCCGGGGCGTCCAGTGTGTTGGCGCAAACCACGCCCTTGTTCAGCACGCTGCTGGCGCGTTTCGTGTTCAAGGACCGGGTGAGTGTCTGGCGCTGGGGCTGCGTGTTTCTGGGTTTGACCGGCGTGGTGATTGTGGTCGCCGGCGATCATGGATTGGGGAGTATCGACGCTCACGGCTTGCTGATTTTGCTGGCGGCGGTGTCCTGGAGTTTCTACTTCGCGCTGCAGAAACATCAGTCCGGGCGCTACGACGGGTTGACGCTGGTCTGCTACACCGTCTGGTCGGGAACGGCGTTGTTGCTGGTTTATCTGCCGGGGCTGACCAGCGAAATCGTCACCGCGCCGCTTCACGTGCAATGGGCAGTGCTTGCATTGGGCGTGTTTCCCAGCGCCCTCGCCTATCTGGCCTGGGCGTTTGTGTTGGCTCATGTGGATTTGAGCCGTGCGACGATGACGATGTATTTGATTCCGCCCGCGGCCATGGCCATTGCCTCTGTTGGCTTGGGCGAGCAGCCGACGCTGATGGTGGTGATGGGGGCGGTGGTGGTGCTGGTCAGTGTGTTGGCGCTGAATCTGGAGCGGCGGTTTTTTGGGATTCAGGTGACCAGTGTTTGATCACTTATGTGCGTTGATGCATCCGGCGCCTTCGCGAGCAAGCCCGCTCCCACACTGATCGTGTGAACACTGGAGATCCCTGTGGGAGCGGGCTTGCTCGCGAAGAACGATGACTGGCTGCCACTGACACAACGCCGAACAGCCAGAATCAAGAAACGCCCGCCGAAAAGCGGTCGCGGCTGTTAGTCAGGTGCAACCACATCGCCGCCCGCGCCGCGTCCGGGTCCTGGCGTCTGATGGCGTTGAGAATCGCCTCGTGTTCGAGGTTGGCGAGTTGCCCGAGCTTGCTCAAATCCGCCGACCCGCGCTCGGCGGCATTGACACGGGTCCGGGGGATCATGGCGCTGCCCAGGTGCTGCATGATCTCGGTGAAGCAGACGTTGCCGGTGGCTTCGGCAATCAGCAGATGGAAGCGTTTGTCCGCCTCGACGCAGCTGTCGTTGTTGGCCAACAGGCTTTGATAATCATCCAGCGCCTCACGCATCTGTACCAATTGCTGGTCTGTGCGACGAACCGCTGCCAGCGCCGCCGCCTGGGTCTCCAGGCCCATGCGCAACTCCAGAATACTGCGCACGCCCAGCGCGGTATCGACATTCAGCCGCAGCCCCTGATCCGGTGCTCGCTCGAGGACAAAAGTACCGATGCCGTGACGGGTTTCCACCAGCCCAGAAGCCTGCAACTTCGAGATTGCCTCGCGCACCACCGTGCGACTGACGCCATGCTCCTGAACAATCGAGTTCTCCGACGGCAGCTTGTCCCCCGGCAGCATCTGCCCGAGCAAGATGCTCTGGGTCAGCTTGCTCACCAGATCATGGGCCAGGTTGTGGGCACGCTTGCGGGCGGGTGCGTCGATGTCTTCTTGCATGGTGATTATCCGGAGAGCAGGGCTATCCGGATCGTAGCACCGGGATCGATGGGAATCTTCAGAAAATAAAACCCTACTTGTATGACAACACTCAACAATCGTACCTATCAAGCAGCATTACGAACCCACTCCAGATCAGAAAAAGCATAGAAAACTCCAAGTAAATAGCCATTTTATTGGACTGCGGTGCTTGTCGAATCAAAAAACTCAGTTGTATGATGTCTATCAACAACGCAACACCCAGCCACACCCCGCATAAAAATAACGAGTGGGAGAAAACGAAGTGAATACATCCATATCCGGGATGAACGATGGCGCCGATTCGGTCCTGCAATCCGCCATCTCGAAAGTGAAACGCCACGTCCTGCCGCTGTTCGTGATCATGTTCATCGTCAACTACATCGACCGTGTGAACATCGGCTTCGTCCGCGCCCACATGGAACATGACCTGGGCATTGGCGCTGCCGCCTACGGCCTCGGAGCCGGACTGTTCTTCATCGGCTACGCGCTGTTCGAAGTCCCCTCCAACATCCTCCTGCAAAAAGTCGGCGCACGAATCTGGCTGACCCGCATCATGCTGACCTGGGGCCTGGTGGCCGCCTGCATGGCGTTCATCCAGAACGAAACCCACTTCTACATCCTGCGGTTTCTACTGGGCGTGGCCGAAGCCGGTTTCTTCCCCGGGGTGATTTATTACTTCACCCGCTGGTTGCCCGGTGTGGAGCGCGGCAAGGCGATTGCGATCTTCCTCAGCGGTTCGGCCATTGCATCGCTGATCTCCGGCCCGCTGTCCGGGTTGCTGCTGCAAATCAGCGGTTTTGGCATGCATGGCTGGCAGTGGATGTACTTCATCGAAGGCATGTTCTCGGTCGGGCTGTGCGTGTTCGTCTGGTTCTGGCTGGACTCCAAACCCCACGACGCCAAATGGCTGACCCTTCACGAGCAGGACGCGCTGGTCAAAGCCATCGATGACGAACAACGGGCCCGCGAAGCCGCAACGCCGATCAAACCGTCGCTGGGCACGCTGCTCAAGGATCGTCAGATCATCCTGTTCTGTCTGATCTATTTCTTCATCCAGCTGACCATCTACGCCGCGACCTTCTGGCTGCCGAGCATCATCAAGAAGATGGGCGACCTGAGCGACATTCAGGTCGGGTTGTTCAACTCGATTCCGTGGTTGCTGTCGATCGTCGGCATGTACGCCTTCGCCACGCTGTCGGCCAAGTGGAAACACCAGCAAGCCTGGGTCGCCGCTGCGTTGCTGATCGCTGCCGCCGGGATGTTCATGTCCACCACCGGTGGACCGATCTTCGCCTTCGTCGCCATCTGCTTCGCCGCGCTGGGTTTCAAATCGGCATCGTCGCTGTTCTGGCCGATTCCCCAGGCGTACCTGGATGCACGAATCGCCGCCGGCGTGATCGCCTTGATCAACTCGGTGGGCAACCTCGGTGGCTTCGTTGCGCCGACCACCTTCGGTCTGCTGGAACAACATACCGGCTCGATTCAGGGCGGGCTGTATGGCCTGGCCGCCACCTCGATCATTGCCGCAATCATCGTCTTTGCCGCGCGCAACAAACCGAAACCTGCACCTGTGGTTGCCCTGGGCAAACCAGCACCTAATCACGCCTGAACATTGGTTTTAAGGACAAGAAAATGAACCCACAAGAAGCCGCAAAAGCCCCGATCATCACCAGCATGCAGGTTGTGCCGGTGGCCGGTCACGATGGCATGCTGCTCAATCTGAGCGGCGCCCACGGCCCGTTTTTCACCCGCAATATCGTGATCCTCAAGGACAACGCCGGCCACACCGGCGTCGGTGAAGTGCCAGGTGGCGAGCGCATTCGCCAGACGCTGGAAGACGCGCGCTCATTGGTGGTCGGCAGCCCGATCGGCACGTACCAGAAGATCCTCAATCAAGTGCGCCAGACCTTTGCCGATCGCGATGCTGGCGGTCGCGGCCTGCAGACCTTCGACCTGCGCATCACCATTCACGCGGTCACTGGCCTTGAAGCCGCCCTGCTCGACTTGCTCGGCCAGCATTTGGACGTACCGGTCGCGGCCCTGCTCGGCGAAGGCCAGCAGCGCGACGAAGTGAAGATGCTCGGTTATCTGTTTTATGTTGGTGATCGCAACGAAACCGATCTGGCCTACCGCAGCGAACCGGACGCCGATAACGACTGGTTCCGTGTGCGTCACGAAAAAGCCATGAGCGCCGGCGCCGTGGTGCGCCTGGCCGAAGCTGCCCACGCCCGTTATGGCTTCAAGGACTTCAAACTCAAGGGCGGCGTGTTAAGTGGCGACGAGGAAATCGAAGCGGTCACCGCCCTCGCCGAACGTTTTCCCGATGCGCGCATCACCCTTGATCCGAATGGCGCCTGGTCGCTCAAAGAAGCGATCCGCCTGTGCCGGGATCAGCATCACGTTCTCGCTTACGCCGAAGACCCATGCGGTGCGGAAAACGGTTACTCGGGCCGTGAAGTCATGGCCGAGTTCCGTCGTGCCACGGGCCTGAAAACCGCGACCAATATGATCGCCACCGACTGGCGGGAAATGGGTCATGCCATCCAGTTGCAGTCTGTGGATATTCCTTTGGCAGACCCGCACTTCTGGACCCTGCAAGGCTCGGTTCGAGTCGCGCAAATGTGCCACGAATGGGGCCTGACCTGGGGTTCGCATTCCAACAACCACTTCGATATTTCACTGGCGATGTTCACCCACGTCGCGGCGGCTGCGCCGGGTGAGATCACGGCCATCGACACCCACTGGATCTGGCAGGACGGCCAACGCCTGACCAAAGCGCCACTGCAAATCGTCGACGGCTGCGTGCAGGTGCCGAAAAAACCTGGCCTGGGGGTTGAGCTGGACATCGATCAACTGGCCAAGGCCCATGAGCTGTACAAAGGCATGGGGCTGGGCGCGCGGGATGACAGCGTGGCGATGCAGTTTCTGATTCCTGGGTGGAAATACGATAACAAGCGGCCGTGCCTGGTGCGATAGGCTACTGAAAGCACCTCAATCCCTGTGGGAGAGCCTGTGTGGCGAGGGGGCTTGCCCCCGTTCGATTGCGAAGCAGTCGCAAAAATGGCCAATCGGTTCTTTAAGACGAAACCCGGTGATGGTATTGGGAGTGCTGCGCACTCCAACGGGGGCAAGCCCCCTCGCCACATAAGCCCGCTCCCACAGGGTTTTGTATTAATGCGAAGCTCGCAGCAACCAGTCCTTGAACGCGGCCATCGCCGACGTTTCAGGGCGCGACTGCAAGCGGGTCAGCCAGTAGCTGCCCGTGGTGATCCCAATGGCGAACGGTTGCTCGATTGCACCCGCCGCCAGTTGTCGAGAGAACATCAAGGGCGGCGCCAATGCTACGCCCGCCCCTTGCAATGCCGCTTCCATCATCGCCAGCGACGAGTCGAAGACGATGCTCCGGGGCGGTGCGGCATGGGCCGAGAGACCGGTCGCCTGAAACCACTCCGGCCACTCATCCGTGCGATAGGAACGCAACAGCGTTTGCTGCAACAGATCGGCCGGTGTGTGCAATTGCCGCGCAATCTCGGGAACGCAGAGCACCGACAGCGGCGCCTCGATCAACCGTACCGCTTCGATCCCATGCCACGCCCCCGCGCCAAATCGAATGGCGTAATCCAGACCTTCAGCGGCCACATCCACCCGGTTGTTATTGGTCGACAGGCGCAAATCTATGAACGGATGTTTCTTCTGAAAGTCCGCCAATCGCGGCAACAGCCAACCGACCGCGAAAGTCCCCACAGCGCCCACCGTCAGCACCTCACGAAAATGCCCGCCCTCGAAACGCTCCAGGGTCTCGGCGATCCGGTCGAAGGATTCGCGCAACACCGGCAGCAGGGTTTCACCTTCGCTGGTCAGCATCAGGCCTCGGGGCAGGCGTTTGAACAAAGTCACGTTAAGCTGGGCTTCAAGGCTTTTGACCTGATGACTAACCGCTGCCTGCGTGACGCACAACTCCACCGCCGCCCGGGTAAAACTCAAATGGCGCGCCGAAGCCTCGAAAGCGCGTAGCGCATTCAGCGGCAGATGAGGTCGAATCATGCCAACTCCCAAAATTTTCTAATGGCTCATCCGAAATATCGTCGTTTGTCGGTCTTCGCCAAACTGCATAGATTTGGCTCGCCCAGCAGCGGACAAGCTTGAAAAAACCGCTCGGAGTGTAGCGGTTAACACCACGAAAAATCATGGAATTGAAACAATGACGAACAACAGAAGTACGGCCAGATTGAAGATTCTTGCGGCTTGCGTGGCGGTATTCGGCGCCAGCCATTGTGTTGCCGCGGCCCAGACGGATCAGCCCATCGAGACGATTGTTAACGACGCCATCCGGCCTGTCATGCAGGCCCAGGGTATTCCCGGCATGGCCGTGGCCATAACGCTCAACGGAAAGCAGCATTACTTTAACTACGGCGTGGCCTCGAAAGAAACCGGGCGCCCGGTAGCAAAGGACACCCTGTTCGAGGTCGGTTCGGTGAGTAAAACCTTCACCGCCACCCTCGCCGCCTATGCCCAGGCGACAGGCAAACTGCCCCTGTCGGACAAAGCCAGTCAGGTGCTGCCAACATTGCGTGGCAGCGCGTTCGACAGCATCAGCGTGCTGCAACTCGGCACCTACACCGCTGGTGGCCTGCCGCTGCAATTCCCCGGTGATGCGGACCATCAGGACAAGATGCTCGGCTATTTCAAGCAGTGGAAACCGACCTACGCCGCCGGCACTCATCGCCAATATTCAAACCCCAGCATTGGGTTGTTCGGCTATCTGGCGGCCCACAGCATGGGGGCACCGTTCGATAAACTGATGGAAAAAACCTTGCTGCCGAAACTCGGCCTCAAGCACAGCTACCTCAAGGTACCGCAGGATCAGATGGGGCTTTACGCTCAGGGTTACAACAAGGACAACAAACCGGTGCGGGTCGAACCGGGCGCGCTGGATTCCGAAGCGTATGGCGTGAAAACCAGCGCCTCGGACCTGCTTCGTTATGTTGAGGCGAACATAAATCCGACGTCGTTGGAAAAGCCCTTGCAGCAAGCTATCGCCCTCACTCACACCGGCTACTACCAAGTCGGCGAGATGACTCAAGGGTTGGGGTGGGAGTTCTACAACTATCCGGTAACGCTCGATACCTTGCTGGCGGGCAACTCGTCGCAGATGGCGCTTGAGGCGCATGAGGTCCAGTGGCTGAACCCGCCCCGACCTCAACACAATACGGCGCTGATCAACAAAACGGGCTCAACCGGCGGCTTTGGTGCCTATGTAGCCTTTATTCCGGCGAAGGACATCGGCATCGTGATCCTGGCCAACAAAAACTACCCGAACCCGGAGCGAGTCAAAATCGCTTACGAAATAATGAATGCGCTGGCTGAATGATCCCGACAATCCATCGAGGCTGGGTAACCGCGCACCTGTGGCGAGGGGGCTAGCCCCCGTTGGGCTGCGCAGCGGCCCCAAACCAGCCACCGCGTTGTATCAGATAGACCTCTGATGCCGGGTTTACGACTGCTGCGCAGCCGAACGGGGGCTAGCCCCCTCGCCACAGGGTTTGGCGTTGGCAAACAAAATGGGCGACCTCTTGAGGTCGCCCATTTTTCTTTACTGCACTTGAACCTGCGCCCGCAATCGGCGCCCGATCACATCCATCAAATCACAACCGTCGCGCATTGGAATCGCCAGCACCCGCGCGAAGTCCTGCAACAGCAATGCATCGCGGCTGATCCCTTCGCCGATGGACAGGGTTTCCAATAGCTGGGTCACGCTTCTGATGCGATAGGCCGCTGTGTCATGCAACACGTCCACAGGCGCCTCGGTATCAATCAGCAACGATGCAATTGTGCAGTCGATGCCCGTAATCGGCATGTATCGAGCCATAACGGAACCTCCCTGATCAATGTTGAGTGCTTGGCTGAATGGCAGACGCGCCTTCGGACGAATCGATGTTGTCCATTGCGCGGTTCACCAGCAATTGCGCGACTACCGCCAACTGCTGGATCGACAGCGCCACGTTGCGGTTGGAGCTTTCCAGCTTGCAGGCCAGGTCGGTGATCAGCACGTTCAGGGATGCGAGGGTTTCACAGGCGTGGCTTAGCAGGGTTTCTGTATGGACGCCGGGGACGATGGTGAAGATATGGCTGATAGGGTCAGCGTGGTTGGGGTTACGTAAGCGAGCGCTGACGGCGGGCTCGGTGATTTCAGATAGTGGAACGGGATCTAGGGGGTCGGAATCGGTTGGGGTTTCGGGCGGGTTAGGAGTTATTTTTTTCATGGGTGAAGAACCTCGGTAATTAAGAAAACTGCCGATCTCACTTCCACAGAGAGGGTGGCAGCTGTACGCAGGTGTGGAAGTCCGGGATACCGAGAGAAACCCAGTGCACTCAAGAGTGCTCCTGCGCACAGCCGCCATAAGCAACAATGTTGGCATAAAAAAACGCCAACATGTGTTTACAGGTGCACATGCGCTCTCGGTACTCACCGGACTTCCACATCCGACCACTGATTTTGCAGCGGCTGGAGAAGGTTATCGGCATGCTCGCCAGCGCACCAGTTCATGAAGTGCTCTGCGTTTTGCAGGAAATGTCCGACGCAATTGCAGTCCTTTGCCCCAGCTCATTTTCATGGGCATACACTGCAACTAACTTTTTATTGATGACCGTTGTGATGCGACCGAAACCGTTGTATCTAAACGGCATCGGATCAATCCGTAGCAGGGAATGACATAATGCGCGCTCAAGCCTTCAAACCGACTGACCCCCAAAGGGCGTTGTAATGGAAATCACCAGCTTCAAGCTCAAGGATGTCGGTCGGTTCACCGATTTGACCGTTTCCTTGGCCCCTACCGCGAAACACCCCTCAAACGTGACGGTTCTGGTGGGGAACAACGGCGCCGGTAAAACCACTCTTTTAAAGTCGCTGGCCACCTCACTGAGTTGGTTGGTCGCCAGAATTCGTACTGAGAAAGGCAATGGCAATCACCTGGCAGAAGAAGACATTCGAAACGGTGCTTCATCTGCATTAATTTTGATTGGCATAGAAGACGAGTCACAGGCGCGCTCGAGTCCTCCCGATGCGAACCCCGAAGATGCTCTGTTCACGTGGGGCATTGCCCGCGGCAGGCAGGGGCGCAAGGCTCATATCCATAGCTCGTTAGGAGGTGTGAGTCGTCTGGCGGACCACTACCGAAACCAACTTACCGCGTTTGATAAAGCATCACTTCCGTTGATTGCCTACTATCCGGTTGAACGTTCGGTTCTGGAAATCCCCCTGAAAATCCGAACCAAACATACATTTGATCAGTTGGACGGCTATGACAACTCGTTGAATCGTGGCGTAGATTTTCGACGTTTCTTTGAATGGTTTCGCGAGCGCGAAGACAGCGAAAATGAAACCGGCGTGTCCGACGCAGCCTTGGCAGAGATCTCCGACAAATTCGGCAAGGACAGTAAGGTCTGGAAAGCCCTTTCCCAAGTGAAAGCCTCCTCCCGCGATCGTCAGCTGACAGCTGTTCGCTCCGCCATCGCCGCGTTCATGCCCGGTTTCAGCAACTTGCGAGTGCAGCGCAAGCCACGCCTGCACATGGCGATAGACAAAGACAGCGCGACGCTTAACGTCTCCCAGCTCTCACAGGGTGAAAAATCCATGATGGCGTTAGTCGGGGATATCGCGCGCCGACTGGCGATGATGAATCAGTCTTTGGACAATCCGTTAGAAGGCGATGGCATCGTACTGATCGACGAAGTCGATTTGCACCTGCATCCCAAATGGCAGCGCAGTTTGATTCGGCAGTTAAGAGAGACCTTTCCCAATTGCCAGTTTGTGCTGACAACGCACTCTCCGCTCGTCATCAGCGACGCAAAGGATGTGCTGTGTTACGTGCTGAATGACGGGGAACTACGAGAGCACAATGGTCTTTATGGACTTGATGCTAATCAGGTTCTGTTGGAAGTAATGGACACCGACATCCGCAACAGCGAGGTGCAGCAGCGCTTGAATCGGTTGATGGAGCGCTTGCAGGACGGTGATCTGGACGAAGCGAAGAAATTGTTTTCCGAACTCTCACTGGAGCTTTCTGACGGTCATCTGGAGCTGGCGAAAGCCGCACTATTGATCCGAAAACTGGAGTTGCGTCGTGCGTAAGATCAACAAGGGTATTGAGCCGGAGGCGCTGACTCGATGGAAGCGCTTGAACAGCACATTACGTTACCGGGATTTACCCGTTGAAGAGAGTCGGTCCATTCGCTCAGCGTGTATCTCGGAACAATACGGCTTATGTGCGTATTGCTGCCAGGCAATCACGATTGACGACGCTCATAACGAGCACATTGAGGCCCAGGATCGCGCGCAAAATCGCACTTTAGACTTATCCAACATAATCGCAAGTTGCCAACGCTCCCATCAATGCGGCCACGGTCGAGGCACGCGAGCACTGCCACTGACACCTTTGATGGATGAATGCGAAACCGAGTTGAAGTTCTATCTGTCTGGACTGGTGAAGGGGCATACCGACCGAGCCAATACTTCCATTGAGGCGTTGAATCTGGGTCATACCGAGGAAAGCAATCGTGGTCTTGTCGGCGCACGTAAAACTCTGGTTGATGCGTTGATTTATACCCAGAACCTGCCACCCGACGAGCTGCAGAATGAGGACGAAGATTTCTTGGGCTTACTTCTGGAGGACTTGCAAACGCCTGATGCCGGGCGCCTGCAGCCCTTCTCACCTGTATTGGTTAATGTAATCCGTCATTTGCTGGCTCGACCTTAAAACAGTCAGGACCGTCTACCAGAGGGCTGAGGCGGTTGAAACGACCACCTCAGTCATTTTCAACACACCCTCTGGAAGAAGGACTAATCCCCTCACAGTCATCCCTCCTTCCTGAAAAGATCACCACAGAGTTCAGTGGCAATTCAATCATCCGGCATTTCAGGCGGTTTGGCGGGTTTCGCCGGTTTGCCCTTTGCACCTTTGGCCGGTGCAACTTCAGCCACCGGTGCTGGCACCGGTACCGTTGCTTCTTTCTCGGCCGCCGGCAACTGGTCGACGGTGCTGAAAATCTCTTTCAGCTCGACCGCATCCTTTACAAGCTTCTTTTCACCGTCCTTGCCGACCAGGATGATTTTGCTCTTCGCCCCGGCGCCCAGATTGAGCGAGCGGATCAACGCCATCGTCGTTTGCGGGTCGAGGTCTTTGCCGTCGCGTTGGCCCATCGTATTGATCACGGTGTACAGCACCATGTTTCGCTCGGTGAAGCCCTGGCGACTGGCGGGTTCATCCAGTGACTTTTTCAGGCTGACCCAGGTGGGATCGACCGAACTGGGCGCGATGACAATCAAGGGACGGGCCCTGCCCACGTCTTTAACCAGAGGGGAATCGTTATCGGCGGCGAACAGGGGGCCGACGAAAGCCAGCAGAGTAGCCAGGGTCAAAGACCTGATGAGCATGCGCATCTCCTTTTGATATCCACGCTCTAATGATTGCGCATCGCGGCGAACGTTCCGGGTGATGCACTGCAATTGTGTTCGCCTTGCCCCAAGCTTAGGTCAGGGCGGTCATTGCGCAACAGCCTGAGCTAATCTCATGGCTCGACTTGCACGACCTGATTCGCCGTGAGGATTTTTCCATGAGCGCTCAGCTGAACCACACCATCGTCTGGTGCCGTGACAAACAGGTGTCGGCCCGCTACCTGACCGACCTCCTCGGCCTGCCCGATCCCGAGCCGTTCGGGCCAATGCTGGTGGTCAAATTCGATAACGGTGTGTCGCTGGATTTCTACAACAACGACCCGCCGATTGCCTCCCAACACTATGCGTTCCTGATTGGCGACGAAGACTTCGATGCGGCTTTCGCTCGCCTGCAAGCGCGCAAACAGCCCTGGTGGGCAGATCCTGGCAAACAACGGCCCAACGAGATGAATGATTACGGCGGTGGCCGACGGGTGTATTTCGATGACCCGGACGGGCATCTGCTGGAGATGTTTACCCGGGAATAGAGATACGTCATATACCGAACGGAAAGGTGTCGTCCTCGTGCTCCATGAACTCAGGCGCCGGCAATGGCGAGACCGCATGGGTTTTTTCGATCCAGACGAAAGCGTCGAACTGCTCCGCCAGCACGGCCTGAAAGTAATGGCTCTGGCGCTCGGTCCTGGGGCGATAGATGACGCCGATGGCACGCTCAAGTAATGGCTCGGCCAGCACGTCCAGCAATTCCTCGCTCGGTGACGTCCGCCAGTCGAGCAGTGCTGCGGGGATGCCGGCCTTGAGAAACAGTTGTTCCCAGCTGTCGGCCAATGCCGGGGTCACCTGTTTGACCTGCATCGGCTCATCCCAGTCGTCGGCGGCAGCGACGGTGCCGTGGTCGGTGCCCATGCCGATCAGCACCGCTTGTGAGCCGTAGGCCGTGCGGCACAACTGGCCGATGTTGAACTGCCCCTCCCAGCCCATTTGCGTGGCGGCGGCGTTGCCGATGTGTGAGTTATGCGCCCACACCACCGCTTTGGCGCCTGCCCCGCGATGCTCCATCAGAGTTTGCAAGGTGTCGAACATGTGCAGGTCACGCAGGTTCCACGAGGCGGTCGAGCCTCGGTACATGGCGCGGTAATACTGCTCGGCGGCCCGCACGACGCGGGCGTTCTGGGTGGCGCTGAAAAACTCTTCGTCGTCGGCGACCATCGGATCAAGCCGTTCGCCCAGCAGCACATTCAATTGCTCGACCACAGCGTCCTCGCACGTGGCCATATTGCCCCGTTCGGCGAAATGACCGTACAGCGCCGGGTCGTCATGCCACGGCGTAAGGCAGCTGTAGCGATGGCGGGCCTCCTTCGCCAGCTGCGGGTCGGTCTTATCGAGATAGCCCAGTACTTCGTCGATGGAGTGACGCATGCTGTAAACGTCCAGCCCGCGAAATTCCACCCGCTGCTCAAGCGCCAAGCCGCGATTATGGTGGTGCAGCCAACGGGTAAAGGTCTGCACGGCCGTGTTGCGCCACATCCAGGTGGGGAATCGGGCGAAGGCCTGTTTTTTCCAGGCGGAGCGCCCCAGGTCGCGGACACATCGATCGATCTGCCCTGCATCGGGCCAGTCGGCCTCGACCGCGACGATGCCGAAGCCGTGCTGCTCGATCAGGCGGCGGGTGATCGCCGCTCGGGTCTGGTAGAAGTCCTGGGTGCCGTGGCTGGCTTCGCCGATCAGCACCACGCTGGCATCGCCAAAGCGGTCGAACAGTTCGCCGAATTCAGGTGAGTCGAGTGCAGGCAACGGCTCGGCATGACGGCGCAGCACTTCGGCCGCGTTGCCGGGTGGCTCGCCGCGGGGGCGGCGGAACCGTCGTAGAAGATCGTTTACGGGGCTGTTCATAGACGTCATGACCTCATCTCAGCGTGGTCATAGTTTTGACTACGCCAGCGAGAGCATGATTCCGCTAAATTCAGCGATCTATACGGTGCCGGATCAGAACGCCAGCTTGTAGCCGATCAGCACCAGCATCGTGGCCAGGCATGGACGCAACAGTTCGTCGGAGATCCGCCCGGTCAAATGGCTGCCCAGGTAAATCCCCGGCAGCGAGCCGACTAGCAAGTAGCCCAGAACGTGCCAATCCATATTGCCCATGCTCGCATGGCCCAGGCCGGCGACCAGGGTCAGGGGCACTGCGTGAGCGATTTCGGTGCCGACCAGGCGGCGAGTAGGCAGCAGCGGATACAGGATGAACAGCGCGACGGTGCCCAGGGCGCCGGCGCCGATGGAGGTCAGGGCCACCATGGTGCCCAGGATCAGACCGGTGATGACGGTCAGCACATTCAACCGCGAACCGCTGGGGTTGTAATGCCCGCCCGCCCGTTTGTGGGCGAAATCGAGCAAGCGCTTCTTGAAGAAAATTGCCAGCGCCGTGGCGAACAATACGAAGCCCAAGGCTTGTTTGATAACGGCGTTCATCGCGTCGGGCGAGGTCTGCAAACTGCTCAAAAACCACAGCGTCAGCGCCACCGCTGGCACACTGCCGAGGGTCAGCCAACCGGTGATCGCCCAGTCGATGTTTTTGTTCTTGCGATGAACCAGCACACCACTGGATTTGGTAATGGCCGCGTACAGCAAGTCCGTGCCCACCGCCGTCGCCGGGTTGATCCCGAACCACAGCAGGATCGGGGTCATCAGCGACCCGCCGCCCACGCCGGTCATGCCGACGATAAAACCGACCACCAGCCCGGCAACGACCAACCCGAAGTTAACAAAATCCATTAATCCGTCCACATCGACCGCAGGAAAAATCTGGCCCGCAGCATAGCGATTTTTCTTATAACCACTTATATCGATGCGGTCTATCGTTATGCCAACTCATGGGGTCCGAACACAGTTTCCCCTCTCCACCACATCCCCTTGTGGGAGCGGGCTTGCTCGCGAAAGCGTCGTGTCAGTCGATACTCATGGTGACTGACACGACGCCTTCGCGAGCAAGCCCGCTCCCACAGGGGATTGGGGTTCAGCCCTCGTTTTACTGCACTGGCAAGAAATTCAGGAACAGCAAACTCTGGGCGTAGTTGAGGCCGATCCGCCGGTAGCGTTCGTCGAGCATCTGGGTCAACAGGTCCAGCCGCGCGACGATCTTGCCGAACTCCACGGCAAAACTCAGGTTGCTGCCCTCCTCCGAGATTTCGTTGGAAAACAGCAACGGCTCGCCTTGCTTGTTTTGCCGCTGACTCAAGATCCAGGTGGCCTTCTCGATGTTGCGCGCGGCATTGCTGACGAAGGTCGGGTTGATCGCATCCGTCATGTAGAACTCCAGCCGATTGCCATGAGCGGTGACCAGCATGCTGCCGATGGCATAGATGAAGGCACCGACCCGGTCACCGAGAAATTCCGGGCTCATGGCATAGCTCAGCGCGGCCAGGTCTTTTTTGCCACCGAGAGTGGGTAGCGGCTCTTGCTGTTCGATGGCCATGCGCACTTGCTTTTCCGCGGTGCCGACATCGAGGAAGCCGGATTTCTTCAGCTCCTCCGGGTTGCGCAGGTAGAGCTTGTTCATCAGCAGGTAAAGGCTTTCGAGGTTGTCACGCATCGTCAGGGTCGCCATGCGGTCGACGCTGGTCTGGAGGAATTCCTGGGGTTGGCCGTTGCGAAACTGGCTGACGATATCGTTGCCCGGCTGATGGCTGCAGCCACTGGCGAAGAGCATCGACAGGCCAATCAACAGCAAGCAATAACGGCGAATGTGCGGGGTAAAGCGGGGTAAAACTCGAGCCATGGGTTCTTGAACTTGGGCATGGGCCGGCGGTGGGGATCGCCGCGGGCTGGCCAAGGATAGAACCGCGAAAGCCGAAAAAGTGCAGTGCCGGTGGTCCGCAAACGCGGATCACCGTGAAAACGGCTTCGCATTAGTCATACTTTATGATTGCAACACTGCATAGATAAGCTATAAATCCTTCCTTGATCGCGTTAAAACTCGATTATTAGTATGACTACTTCTCACAAAACAACAAAAAGGAAGGTCAACCATGCTTCAATCACGATACCTGCTCTCCGGCCTCGGACTGTCCCTGATGATCGCCACCCTCCCCGCTCATGCCGCCGGCTTGTCCAGCGAACAGAAAGCCTTCGGCAAAACCAATGACGGCACGCCCGTCGAGCAATACATCTTGCGCAACAGCCATGGCCTGCAAGCCACGGTCATTACCTACGGCGGGATTTTGCAGTCGCTGAAAGTGCCGGACAAAAACGGCAAGCTCGACGATGTGGTGCTGGGCTTCGACGACGTGCAGGGTTATCAAAGCGGCACCGCGTACTTCGGCGCGACCATCGGCCGCTTCGGCAATCGCCTGGCCAACGGTGCCTTCGAGCTGGACGGCAAGCGCTATCAGGTGCCACTCAACGACGGCAGCAATTCACTGCACGGCGGGGCCCAGGGTTTCGACAAACGGGTGTGGAAAGCCGAACCGAGCAAAGGCAAGGATTCGGTGGGCGTGACCCTGACGTATCTGTCGGCGGGCGGTGAAATGGGTTTCCCGGGCAACCTGAAAACCGAAGTCACCTACAGCCTCACCGAGAACAATGAGTTGCGCATCGAGTACAAGGCCAGCACCGACCAACCCACCGTGCTGAACCTGACCAACCACAGTTACTTCAATCTGGCCGGCGCGGGCAACGGCGACGTACTGAAGCAGCTTACGACTTTGCATGCAGCCCGTTACACGCCGGTCACCGGCAAACTGATTCCCACCGGCGAGCTGGCCCCGGTCGCCGGCACACCCATGGACTTCACCCAACCGACCGCCATCGGTCAACACATCAAGGCTGATCACCCGCAGCTGAAATTCGCCGAACCGAAACAAGGTGGCTTCGATTTCAATTGGGTGCTGGACGCCAAGGGTGATCTGGGCAAACTCGCCGCCGATGTCAGCGATCCGCAATCCGGGCGTCGTTTGCAGCTCTACACTACTGAACCGGGTGTACAGTTCTATACCAGCAACTTCCTCGATGGCACGGTCAAGGGCAAGGCTGGCAAGGTTTATCCGCATTGGGGGGCGTTTACTCTGGAGACCCAGCATTATCCGGATTCGCCGAACCAGCCGAACTTCCCGTCCACACGGCTGGATCCGGGCAAGCGCTATAGCCAGACTACGGTGTACAAGTTTTCTACCCTGTAGATTAAAAGATCGCAGCCTTCGGCAGCTCCTACGGAGGCTGCGATCTTTCGAGAGATCCACGGAACCACCGGACTATTTTGCTGCCAACTGAAGTATCGATCGGGCTTCGGTAAGGAGGATTCATGCGTACTCTTGAGCTGGCCGGCAGCCATGTGCCGGTCATCGGCCAAGGAACCTGGCGCATGGGAGAGGAACGCTCCCGACACACAAAGGAAGTTGCAGCGTTGCGTTTGGGCATTGAGTTGGGCATGACCCTGATCGACACCGCTGAAATGTACGCCGAAGGAGGCGCTGAAGAAGTGGTGGGTGAAGCCATCGCAGGCCTTCGCGACCAGGTTTTTCTGGTCAGCAAGGTCTATCCCTTCAACGCCAGCCGCAAAGGCATCCCCCAGGCCTGCGAGCGCAGCCTGCGGCGGTTGAATACCGATTACATCGATCTCTACCTGTTGCACTGGCGCGGCGACTATCCCCTTGCGGAAACCGTCGAAGCCTTCGAACGCCTGCGCGAAGATGGCAAGATCGGCCGTTGGGGTGTGTCCAATTTCGACCTGGATGACCTGGAAGAACTGGCCTCACCGGCCTGCGCCACCAATCAGGTGCTGTATAACCTGGAAGAACGCGGCATCGAATTTGATTTGCTTCCCTGGAGCCAACATCAAAGGATGCCGGTAATGGCTTATTGTCCGATCGGCCAGGGCGGGCACATGCTGGCCAACTCGACGCTCAAGCAGATTGCCGCCCGTCATGAGGCGACACCTGCGCAGGTAGCGCTGGCATGGATTCTGCGTCAGAACGGCGTGATCGCCATCCCCAAGGCGGTCCGTTCCGAGCACGTGCAGCTCAATGCCCAAGCGGCGCAATTGCAGCTTGAAGTCGGGGATCTGGAGGCGCTGGACCAAGCGTTTCGCGCGCCACAACGCAAGCAGCGGTTGGCCATGGTCTGAGCCATCGCGATGCTGTCAGAGGGCATCGGCATGAGAAGTACCGATCAGCTCGACTCTTTCAACTTGCCACGCTTCGTCCAGGCGCAGGACCCTGTGTTCGAGTGGGTACAGGAGGAGCTGCGCGCGGGTCAGAAACGCCGGCACTGGATGTGGTTTATCTTTCCGCAGTTTTGCGGGTTGGGCGACAGCGAGATGTCCCGCTACTTTGCCATTCGCTCCAGTGAAGAAGCCACCGCGTATCTGAAGCATCCGTTACTGGGGCCACGCTTGCGCATGTGCACGCAACTGGTTCTGGACATTCCTCAAAGCTCGATCGCCAAGATTTTCGGTCACCCCGACAACCTCAAGTTTCACTCATCGATGACGCTGTTCGCCCAGGTTTCACCAAAAGGCAGCTTGTTCCATAAGGCGCTGGATCAGTATTTTCACGGCATACCGGATGACTGGACGTTGTCGCTGCTGGACTCAAAACAGGCCCAGTTGCCCCCCAATCAGCGTTGAGAAATCGTCATCCACGAACGGCAGGATCGCATCCGCCACCGGCTGCAGCTGCCGGGTGACGTAATGGTCGTAGTCGATGGCCGCGCTGCGGATTTCCAGCGGCTCGGGGCCGGCGACGGTGATCACATAACTGATCCAGCCGCCATTCTGATATTGCCGCGGGCGTCCCTGCCGGTCGTTGTAGTCGTCGGCGATTCGCGCGGCCCGCACATGGGGTGGCACGTTGCGCTGATAATCATCGAGGGTACGACGCAGGCGTTTGCGATAGATCAGTCGCTCGTCGAATTCGCCAGCCAACGTCTTGCGCACATAGTCACGTACGTAATCCTGATAGGGCTTGCGATTGAAGATGCGCAGGTACAACTCCTGCTGGAATTGCCGGGCCAGCGGCGACCAGTCGGTACGCACGGTTTCCAGGCCCTTGTAGACCATTTCATCGGTGCCATCGGCGCGGGTGACCAATCCGGCATAGCGCTTCTTGCTGCCCTCCTCGGCGCCGCGAATGGTCGGCATCAGAAAGCGCTTGTAATGGGTTTCGAACTGCAATTCCAGGGCACTTTCCAGCCCGTATTGCTGTTTCACATGCTCGTGCCACCACTGGTTGACGTGGTCCACCAGCGCATGACCGATCTGCGCGGCTTCTGCCTGCCCGTGGGCGCGACGGAGCCAGACAAAGGTCGAGTCGGTGTCGCCATAGATCACCGCGTGGCCTTGGGCTTCGATCAACTGGCGGGTGCGCAACATGATCTCGTGCCCGCGCAAGGTGATGGACGAGGCCAGCCGTGTATCGAAGAAGCGGCAACCGCTGGAACCGAGGACGCCGTAGAAGGCATTCATGATGATCTTCAGGGCCTGGGACAACGGCGCATTGTGTTCGCGCTTGGCGGTTTCACGGCCTTCGGCGACCCGGGCGACGATGGCCGGCAGGCAATGCCGGGTTCTTGAGAAACGCGCACCGCGAAAGCCCGGCACCGACTCGCTGTCGTCGGGATGCTTGAGCCCTTCGATCAAGCCCACCGGGTCGATCAGGAAGGTGCGGATGATCGACGGATAAAGGCTTTTGTAGTCGAGCACCAACACCGATTCGTACAGACCCGGTTGCGAGTCCATGACAAAACCGCCGGGGCTGGCCTCCGGTGGTTTGCCGCCGAGGTTCGGTGCGACGAAGCCCTGCCGGTGCATCAACGGCATATACAGGTGAGTGAACGCCGCCACCGAACCACCGCTGCGGTCCGCCGGCAAACCGGTGACGCTGGCGCGCTCGAGCAGGAAGGTCAGCAGTTCGGTCTTGGTGAAGATCCGCGTCACCAGTTCGCAGTCCTTGAGGTTGTATTTCGCCAGGGCCGGTTTGTCCTCGGCGAACATGCGATTGATTTCGTCCATGCGCTGGTACGGGTTGTCGATCGACTTGCCCTCGCCCAACAGGGTTTGCGCGACGTTTTCCAGGCTGAACGAGGGGAAGCTCCAGGTCGCCGAGCGCAGCGACTCGATGCCGTCGATGATCAACCGGCCGGCGGCCGAGGCGAAGTAATGATTGCGACTGCCGTGCTCGCGCCAGTGCATTTCTTCGCCGCCGCGCCCCAGCTTCAGCGGTACCGCCAAGCGCCGAGCATGTTCGTGCAGTACGCGCAGATCAAACTGCACGACGTTCCAGCCAATGATGGCATCGGGGTCGTGCCGGGCGAACCATTCATTGAGTTTTTTCAGCAGCAGGGTTCGCGAATCACAGTATTCGAGCTGGAAATCCACCGCGCTGTCATCGCCATTGGGCGGCCCGAGCATGTACACCTGCCGCTCGCCGCAGCCTTCCAGGGCAATGGAATACAACTCGCCCTGAGCGGTGGTTTCGATGTCCAGCGAGACCAGCCGCAGGTTCGGTCGGTAGCCGGGATCGGGTTTCATTTGTGCGTCGAGCAGCAGGCCTTCGGCGCTGGGTGTACCGCCGAACAAAACGGGGGCTGTGATGAAACGCTCCATCATGTAGCGTTCCGGCGGGCGGACGTCAGCTTCGAATACCTCGACGCCTGATTTGCGCAGCGCGGTTTCCAGGCGCATCAACTGACCGTGCTGCTGGCAATACAGGCCGAGCACCGGGCGGTGTTCGAAGTCCAGAAGGGCCAAGGGCTTCAGCTCGACATTTTTTTCGCCGTGCAGCAGCCCTTCGGCTTGCTCACGCTGGGCTGCCGGAATGAACGCTACCGAGGGTTGATGCGGCAGGCGGATGCGTCGGGGACCGGCATCGGTCGCCAGCCAGAACTCGACTTCCGTGCCGGCCGGGGTATCGCGCCAATGCCGGGTCAGGACGAAGCCCTGCTGTAAATCCACCACTGCAACCTCAACGATCTGATTCAAGGGGTAATTCTACGCGTGATCGCCGGTCAAGACGCAGAACCTGTAGGAGCGAGGCTTGCCCGCGAAGAATGCACCGCGTTTTTTCAGGTATTACGCGTCATCGTTCTTCGCGGGCAAGCCTCGCTCCTACTGGATTTTCGGCGGGCATTTACAAAGAAAAATCACTGAATGACGCTATTTGCGTGTTATCTGCCGCTTTGCGCCTTGCTCTGCGAGCGCGTCTCTACGATTCTTCAAGAACAACGACAACACCCGAGAATCCGCCATGAAAACCGTCGCCCAACTGCTCAAGTTAAAGGCCCAACAGAATCAGCAAGTCCACTCTATTGCACCGCATCAAATGGTGCTGGAAGCGCTGATGGTGATGGCCGCAAAAAACGTCGGTGCGTTACCGGTGCTGAAAGATGGCAAGGTCGTCGGCATCATCAGCGAGCGTGACTATGCGCGCAAACTGGTGCTCAAGGGGCGCTCCTCTGTCGGCACACCGGTCAGCGACATCATGGTGTCGCCAGTGATCACCGTGGACACCCATCAAACCGTCGAAACCTGCATGGGCATCATGTCCGAAAAACGCCTGCGGCATTTGCCGGTGGTGGAAAACGGCGAGTTGATCGGCTTGCTGTCCATCGGCGACCTGGTCAAGGAAGCCATCGCCGAACAGGCTGAACTGATCCGGCAGCTGGAGCAGTACATTCGCGGCGAGTGATTACGGCAATCCCGATGCAGCGAAAATCTCCTGTAGGAGCGAGGCTTGCCCGCGAAAGCTGTTATGCGGTGGAACTGATGAATCGTGTCATCGTTCTTCGCGGGCAAGCCTCGCTCCTACATTGGACTGGCGGTGATCCTATGGCCAATGCCGCGCGAAAACCGGTGCCAATGCAGGGTGCCGGTCGAAGCGTTCGAGCCAGGCGCAGAACCCCGGCCGCGCAGCGCGCAAGTGCTCCCGAGTGCCCGCCCACCGTGTTACCACCGCCGCCAGAATATCCAGCGCGCCCGGCGCTCCCTCGCCCAGGTACAACTTGCCGGCGAACTGATCGGCAAACACCTCCCAACTCCAGTGCAGGCGCTGGCGGGCACCGGCCATAAGGTTTTCCCTGGATGATTCGTCCGCCTCGGCCAGCCAGCGCTCGGGGTAGTCGATGATGCCGATGGCGGCATAGCAATTGCTGACGATGTACACCAAACCCCGAATAACCTGATCACGCTTGAGCGGGTTTTCCGGCAGCAGGTTCGACTCCGGGAACGTGAGGCCCAGATGAATCAGGATGGCAGCACTCTCGGTCAGAACACCGCCATCGGGCAATTGCAGAGTGGGAATCTGCTTCAGCGGGTTGAGCTTCTCCAACGCCTGAACCGCCTCCGGGGACGATGAAACATCGATGAAGCGATAAGCAACCTCGCACAGTTCCAGCGCGGCTTCGATGGCGGCCGCACCCGAATTCTGATGCCCGTAGAGCTGGTACATGACTAAATCTCCTCTGCGACTCTCTCTTTGTAGCAGCTGCTGAAGATTGCGTTCGAATTGTCAGCCAAGCGTTGGTTTTTTGACCATCTTCGGTCCAGTCACGTCCCTGCGCGCTTCATACAACGCTGATAACGCTCATCGACCCGCTTGGCAAACCACGCCGTGGTGAGCTTGCGGGTGATTTTCGGGCTTTGCAGCACAATCCCCGGCAACACCGCTCGGGGTAATGGCCGGCCTTCGGCCTGTTCGGCCAAGGCAAAGACGCGCCGATAAAGCTTGGTGTCCTCGAACTCGAGACCTTTCCCCTCCTCCAATTGATCCCGAATGGTCAGGTTGCGCATGTCCAGTTGCTTGCCGAGAGTGCGCACCGCCAATTCCGTGGTGCCAGGCATGATCGAGCCGTAGCGCACCAGATCGCCATCCAGCGCCAGCGGAATGCCCGTCGCACGACTTAGCGCATTTTGAAACGCCGCATTGCGGCTGGCGTACCAACCGGCGTTGAAATCGGCGAAGCGATACAGCGGCTGCTCGTAGCTCACTGGATAACCGAGCAAATGGGCAATACCGAAATACAGGCCACCGCGACGCGTGAACACTTCACGGCGAATCGAGCCGTCCACCGGGTAGGGATAATCCCGCGCCTGCTGCTCCGCAAAATCGATGCTGACTTGCATCGGCCCGCCGGTGTGCACCGGGTTGAAACCATCGAACAGCGTCCGCCCCATGGGCACCATGCCGATGAAATCATCGAAAATCGCGCTGAGTTCTTTTTCGCTGCGCGCGGCATTCAGCCGGTCGCTGTAGCTTTTGCCATTGGGTGAACTGACCTGCAAGGCAGCGCTCACCAGCAGGCCGGGAATGTGGGCCTTGGCGGCGCGGCGGTCGATCTCGTCCCGGGCGATCTTGCCCAGGCCCGGCACCCGCGGATCAGCCTGAAACGTCGATTCCTGCTCAGTGACCGCGAGTACCGAACACAGGTTTTGCGTGGTCGGTGAAATCTTTTGCGCGGCAAATGCCGCGTAGATGTCCGTGGCCCAGCCCTGGCGGTCGGCTGTCTTGGCCGGGAGCAGACGCATGATCTCGGCTTTGACCTCGGCAGGCTTGCGGGCCGGCGGCTCCTGCGTGCGTTGGCTACCGCAACCGGCCAGGACCAACAGTGCCGCGATGCTCATGATCAATCGATTGGCTTGCATGGTGCTCCATCAAAATCCGTTGAGCCGGGTTAACCATACGATCAATGGCATGGCGCAGGCTATGACTGTGACAGTCGCGGACTGTTCCCCCGTAGCGGTAGCGGGGTGTTTTCCGTTGGGCAGCCGGGAGGCCAGTGCATTCGGGCTGAACCATACTTGATCCACACACCGTGGAGGACAGGCTCATGAACCGTAGCGACGTGCTGATCATCGGCGCCGGCCCTACCGGGCTGGTACTGGCGCTGTGGTTGAGCAAACTGGGAATTCGGGTACGGATTATCGACAAGACGTCGACACCCGGCACCACTTCACGTGCGCTGGCGGTACAGGCGCGAACGCTTGAACTGTATAGCCAGCTCGACCTCAGCGACGCCGTTGTGCAAAACGGCCATAAAGTGGCCGCAGCGAATTTCTGGGTCAAGGGCGAACCCGTCGCACGCCTGCCGCTGAGCACCATCGGTGAGGGTCTGACGCCCTACGCGTTTCTGGAAATCTATCCGCAAGACGAGCACGAACGCCTGCTGATCGAACGCCTGGAGGCCTTCGGTATTACAGTGGAGCGCGATACCGAACTGCAAAGTTTCGAGGAAACCGGCGACGGCATCACCGCCCGCCTGCGCTTGCCCGATGGTCAGCAGGAAACCTGCCAGGCCTGTTACCTCGCCGGCTGCGACGGCGCCCGGTCGATTGTGCGCAAGACGCTGGACACCGGTTTTCCAGGCGGCACCTATCAGCAGATTTTCTACGTGGCGGACGTGCAAGCTCGCGGCCCCACATTCAACGGAGAACTGCATGTGGATCTCGACGAAGCCGACTTCCTCGCCGTTTTTCCCTTGTCCGACGAAGGTCGCGCACGCCTGATCGGCACGGTTCGTGATGAGCGCGCCGACCGTGCCGAAACCCTCCAGTTTGAAGACGTCAGCCACCGGGCCATCGAGAACTTAAAGCTGCAGATCGATCAGGTGAACTGGTTCTCGACCTACCGCGTGCATCACCGGGTTGCGGATCATTTTCGCACCGGGCGCGCGTTTCTGTTGGGTGACGCCGCCCATGTCCACAGCCCGGCGGGTGGCCAGGGTATGAACACCGGGATTGGCGATGCGATCAATCTGGCCTGGAAGCTCGCGGCGGTGTTGAGCGGTGGCGCCACGACCAAACTGCTCGACAGTTATGAAACCGAACGCATCGCCTTTGCCCGGCGACTGGTGGCCACCACCGACCGGGTCTTCAGTTTCGTTACGGCCGATGGGCCAATAGCCGACTTGGTGCGTATTCGCGTGGCACCCTTTTTGATCCCGAAAATGATCTCGTTTGAGGCGGCCCGGGAATTCATGTTTCGCACGGTATCGCAGACCACCCTCAACTATCGCGGCATGCCGTTGAGCGAAGGTGTTGCTGGCCATGTTCACGGCGGTGATCGCCTGCCCTGGGCACACGACAGTGAAGGGGATAATTTTGAGTCACTGAAAAATCCGACCTGGCAGGTGCATGTGTATGGCGACACCAGTGACGAGATGATCGCCTGGTGCACCGAGCATCACCTGCCATTGCAGGTGTTCGACTGGCGGCCGGTGTTTGAAACGGTAGGGCTGGCGCGCAACGGGTTTTACCTGCTGCGGCCGGATACCTATGTGGCGATTGCCGACTACAGCGCCGATCCGAAGGTGATCGAGCGGTATTTCCGGGACCGTGGGATTCGGCCTTTTTTCGGCTGACCCCAAGAACGGCGAAGATCAAATGTGGGAGCGGGCTTGCTCGCTCCCACAGTGATTATGTGGTGGTCTTTAGATCCCGGCCAGGGCCAGGTCCATCGCGAAGTAGGTGAAGATCAAATCCGCCCCGGCCCGTTTGATCGCTCCCAGGCTCTCACGCACCACTCGGTCTTCATCGATTGCCCCGGCCTGCGCGGCGAATTTGATCATCGCGTACTCGCCACTCACCTGATAGGCCGACAGCGGCAAACGCGATGCTTCGCGGATGTCGCGGATGATGTCCAGGTACGCGCCGGCGGGTTTGACCATCAGCGCGTCAGCGCCTTCCTGTTCGTCCAGCAACGACTCACGCACGGCCTCGCGGCGGTTCATCGGGTTCATTTGATAGCTTTTGCGGTCGCCCTTCAGCGCACTGCCGCCGGCCTCGCGGAATGGACCATAAAGCGCTGAAGCGAATTTGGTCGAATAGGCCATGATCGCGGTCTGGCTGAAACCCGCTGCATCAAGCGCCCGGCGAATGGCCTGGACCTGCCCGTCCATGGC
Source organism: Pseudomonas sp. GM50 (assembly GCF_000282375.1). GTDB lineage: Bacteria > Pseudomonadota > Gammaproteobacteria > Pseudomonadales > Pseudomonadaceae > Aquipseudomonas. The sequence goes on along the minus strand of NZ_AKJK01000078.1, from coordinate 15,077 downwards.
CGCCGACGGTGCAATCACATCGGCGCCAGCCTGGGCGGCCGCCACGGCTTGCTTACCGAGGTTGATCAAGGTCTGGTCGTTGTCGACTTCGTGGTGGTGCAGCACGCCGCAATGGCCGTGGTCGGTGTACTCACAAAAACAGGTGTCGGACATCACGATCATTTCCGGCACGGCGTCCTTGGCGATGCGCGACATGCGCGAGACCAGACCATTGTCGCTCCAGGTGTCGCTGCCATTGCTGTCCAGATGATGGGACACACCAAACGTCATCACCGATTTGATCCCGGCCCGAGCGTAGCGCTCGATCTCGCCGGCCAGCTTCGACTCGGGAATGCGCATCACCCCGGGCATGCTCTTGATCGGCACGAAATCGTCGATTTCTTCCTCGACGAAAATCGGCAGCACCAGGTCGTTCAAGCTGAACTCGGTTTCCTGGAACAGGCTGCGCAGGCTCGCATTGCGGCGCAGACGGCGTGGACGTGCTTCGGGGAACTGACTGGGCATGGGCCTTCCTGAAAAACGGCGGATGAGACAAAAGTCGCAGGGGGGCGAAGCTTATGCCCTGCAAGGCGCGGGGCACAAACCTCAGACACGGAACAAAGCGTTACCCGTTCGGCAACAATCACCGAATTCCGCACAGAACCCTGTGGGAGCGGGCTTGCTCGCGAAGGCGGCCTATCATTCAACATTGATGTCGACTGACCCACCGCTTTCGCGAGCAAGCCCGCTCCCACAGGTTAAAGTGTCATCGTACCGCTGATACACGTCACCACTGCGCCGCCAATCCAGATCTCATCCCCCACCTGCTCGACCTGAATCCGCCCGCCCCGCCCCATGGTCAGACCCTGGCTAACGACATAAGACGCCGGCGCCAGCCCTTCGCTGAACAACCATTGGGCAATCCCGGCGTTCAGGCTGCCGGTGGCCGGGTCTTCTGGCATGCCGTCGCCGGAGATGAACGCACGCACTTCGAACTGCGCCTCAGCGCCATCGCGCTCGACGCACCACGGCGCGATGACACCCACGGCGAGGCCCAGCATCTGCGCATGATCCGGCTGCAAGTCCAGTACCTGCTGACGATCCTCGACCATCACCGCCAGCCAGCCGGCACCGTTGTCGACCCATTGCGCCCGCACAATCGTGCCCGGCGCCAATCCGAGGCCCCGCCGTACGCGCTCGACCAGTTCGGCGTCCACCGGGCCGGACCTGAGCAGCGGTGGCGCGAGAAACGCCAGCTCCGCACCCTGTCGACGCACCCGCACCAGGCCGACGGCGCATTCCTGAATGATCTCCTCGCCCTTGGGCACTCCACCGGCCTCGAGCCAGGCATGACAGGTACCGAGCGTCGGGTGACCGGCGAACGGCAACTCCTGAAGCGTGGTGAAGATACGAACTCGATAGTCGGCCCGAGGGTCCCGGGGTTCGAGCACGAAAGTGGTTTCACTGAGGTTGGTCCAGGACGCGAACGCCGCCATGCGCTCATCGCTGAGCCGGTCTGCACCGAACACCACCGCCAACGGGTTGCCCTTGAGCGCGACGCGGCTGAAGACATCTACTTGCTTGAAATCGAATGAACTCATTGCCTGCCTTGGTGATGAGGGGCTCAAAGGGGTTGCTTGGGGATTTCCAGCCCGCGAATCACCGCTGGCCTTGCCAGGAAACGTTCCAGCACGCGGATGACGTTGGGGAAATTCTGGATGCCGACCAGGTCGCCGGCCTCATAGAAGCCGATCAGGTTGCGCACCCATGGAAAGGTCGCGATGTCGGCGATGGTGTAGCGCTCGCCCATGATCCAGTCACGTCCTTGCAAACGGCCCTCAAGAACGCTGAGCAAGCGCTTGCTTTCATCGACGTAGCGATCGCGGGGGCGCTTGTCTTCGTAGTCCTTGCCGGCGAATTTGTTGAAGAAACCGAGCTGGCCGAACATCGGCCCGATACCGCCCATCTGAAACATCAACCACTGAAGGGTCTCGTAACGCGCCGCCGATTCCTGTGCCAGCAGTTGCCCGCTCTTGTCGGCGAGGTAAATCAGAATCGCCCCGGACTCGAACAGCGCCAGCGGTTGATCCCCCGGACCGTGGGGGTCGAGGATCGCCGGGATCTTGTTGTTGGGGTTCAGCGAGAGAAATTCGGAGGACAGCTGATCGTTGGTGTCGAAGCCCACACGATGCGGCTCGTAGGGCAGCCCGATCTCTTCGAGCATGATCGAAACCTTGACGCCATTGGGCGTTGGCAAGGAATAGAGCTGGATCCACTCCGGGTACTGGGCCGGCCATTTTTGAGTGATGGGGAATGCAGACAAATCGGTCATAAGGAGCATCCGGTACAAAGAAAGGGTTGAGCATAATCTGTAGGAGCTGCCGAAGGCTGCGATCTTTTGATCTTTCTACTTGCTGAAAAGATCGCAGCCTTCGGTAGCTCCTACAACCGTAACATCCTGTCGATAACCTTTCCCCCAATCCATTAAAGGTTCCCGCTAAAGTGCCGGGCACCTCGTTCGGATCGAACCAAAGGGCTTCAGAGGACTCTGAGCATTGCCCTGTAGGAAACGGACCGGGTCAATGACATGGAATACACCGATGCCGGACGCTCGCGGTGTCAAGGTTTGTCAGCCTTAACCGAATGCGCTGAAGATGACCAATTCGATGATGAATCCATTGAAATTCGCCAAACGCTTCAAGCATCGCGCCTATATCTTCCTGCCCTCCCTGCTGGCGGTCAGCGCGTTGTTCTTGTCGCTTGAGTCCAGTGAAAGCCGCGCCCAACCAGAGGACGGCACTCAGACGCTGGTATTTCTGCGCCACGCGGAAAAACCCGCCGGCGGCCTGGGTCAGCTCAATTGTCAGGGGCTGAACCGCGCCATCGACCTGGCCACCTTGTTGCCGGAAAAATTCGGCAAGGCCAACTACGTGTTTGCCGCCAACCCGACGCGCAATGTCGAGGAAGGCGAACTGGATAATTCCTACAGTTACATCCGCCCCCTGATGACCATCAGCCCCAGCGCGATCAAGCTCGGCTTGCCGGTGAACATCAACTTCTCGGCCAACGACACCAGCGATCTGGCGGATGAACTGCTGCGCGACAAGTATCACAACTCGATCATTTACACGGCCTGGTCCCACGGCTACCTGCCCGAGCTGATCAACAAGGTCGCCGGGGAAGCTGTTGGAAAAAAACAGAACATTACCGATGACTGGGAATCGAGCGACTACGACTCGCTGTACGTGCTCACGCTGACCTGGCACAACGGCAAGGCCAGCCTGCAGAGTCACAGTTACAAGCAGGGGCTGGATAACGGTCGGGAGACTTGTCCGACTTAAGTTGTCGGCCGCTTCCTACACTCGGTCGCGGCGGTTGATCGGGGCGGCTGTGCTTCAGGATATTGAGTGCCTGTCTGGGCCCCTTCGCGAGCAAGCCCGCTCCCACACTGGATCTCTGCGGTACACAAAACCTGTGTTCACTGAAGATCAAATGTGGGAGAGGGCTTGCTCGCGAAGAGGCCTGAACAAACGACATCACCCTCGCTGATTACCCCGCTCCCGCAGGTATTCAAGCACCGCCCCCCGCTCCCCGACAAACTCGATCCGCGCGCCCTTCTTCTCCCGCTGAAACGCATACATCGGGTCGTAATACTCGCGCAGCAACCCTTCGATCCACCCCCGGTGCAAATCCACCGCGCCGCTGTTCGCCTGTTCTGCCAGTGCGTCTTCCATCAAGGCCAACATCCGCTGATGACGTTCGCCGCCCAAACGTTTCTGGACATTGTTCAGGCTCGCCAGCAAACGCTCGGAAAACATTGCGAAGCCTTCATCGCCATGCACTTCGATGAACTCGGCGCACAAGTCCACCACGTAATCGTGCAGGATCCGCTCGATCCGCCCTTCCAGGCTGTCTTCCAGCCAGACCATCGGAAACTGCTGCATGCCCTGATACAGCGGCAGCGGCAAGGCGCAACTACCAATAGCGCGGCTCTCGTCTTCCAGTACGAACTGTTCGATACCCCGGGCACGTTTCTTCAGCACATCCACGGCCAGGCGGTTTTCAAAGTCGATGTTGGAGGGTTGGCCGGTGGCGCGCTTGCCGAAACTGGAGCCGCGATGATGGGCGTGGCCTTCAAGGTCCAGCCCGTTGCTCAATTGCGTGAGCACCTCGGTCTTGCCGGTGCCGGTCATGCCGCCCAGCAAAACGAAATCACACTGGACAATGGCTTGATCGAGCGTGTCGAGCAAGAAGGTGCGCATGGCCTTGTAGCCGCCACCGACCCGCGGATAGTCGATACCCGCTTCGTCTTTGAGCCACTGCTGAACGATCTGCGAACGCAGCCCGCCACGAAAACAGTACAAATAACCATCCGGATGAGCCCGGGCAAATTCGGCCCAGGCCTGGATGCGCTCGGCCTTGATCTCACCGGACACCAATTGATGTCCCAGCGTGATGGCCGCTTGCTGACCTTGCTGCTTGTAGCAAGTGCCGATCCGTTGCCTCTCGAGGTCATTCATCAACGGCAGATTGACCACCCCAGGGAATGAGCCCTTGAGGAATTCGACCGGCGCGCGGGTATCCATCATCGGCCGGTCGTTGAGAAAGATGTCGCGGTAATCGGTGAAGTCGATGGACATCAAATCACCTCTACCGCGTTAGTCTGTCGCTCAACCAGTTCGCCGATCGGCGCAAGGGCCAGACCGAGTTCGGCCGCCACCGCCAAAAACTGTTCGTTGCCCTCGGGCGTGACCGCAATCAGCAGGCCACCGCTGGTCTGCGGATCGCAGAGCACGCGTTTGTGCAACTCCTGGAGCCGGCCGACCTTACTGGCGTAGCTGTCGAAATTGCGCAGTGTGCCGCCCGGCACACAGCCCTGATCGAGGTAATACTCGACGCCCGGCAGGCGTGGCACACGGTCGTATCCGATGCGGGCGGTCACGTTGCTGCCGTCGGCCATTTCCACCAAGTGCCCGAGCAGGCCAAAACCGGTGACATCGGTCATCGCAGTCACGCCGTCGAGTTTGCCGAAACGGCTGCCGGGTTTGTTCAGGGTGCACATCCAGTCGCGGGCCAGGCCGATGTCGGCATGGCGCAACTTGCCCTTCTTCTCGGCCGTGGTGAGGATGCCAATGCCCAAGGGTTTGGTGAGGTACAGCAAGCAACCGGCGGTGGCGGTGTCATTGCGCTTCATGTGGCGTTTTTCCACCAGTCCGGTCACGGCCAGGCCGAAGATCGGCTCTGGCGCGTCGATGGAATGGCCGCCAGCCAGCGGAATCCCCGCCTCGTCGCAGACCGAACGCCCGCCACGAATCACTTCCCGGGCAATCTCCGGCGCCAGCACATTGACCGGCCAGCCGAGGATCGCAATCGCCATCAACGGATCGCCGCCCATGGCGTAGATATCGCTGATAGCGTTGGTGGCGGCAATGCGACCGAAGTCGAACGGATCGTCGACGATCGGCATAAAGAAGTCGGTGGTCGAGACCACGCCGCGTTCTTCGTCGATGGCATACACCGCTGCGTCATCACGCGAAGCGTTGCCGACCCAGAGTTTAGGGTCCAGGTTTTGCGCGCCGCTGCCGGCCAGAATCACCTCCAGCACCTGAGGCGAAATCTTGCAGCCACAGCCTGCGCCATGGCTGTATTGGGTCAGACGAATCGGCTCGCTCATCGGGGTACCTCATGAAGTCAATGCCGCCGATTCTAACAGAGCACTGGTGCGACAAGGCGCTCCGCCTGGCACTGACCTTGTGGGAGCGGGCTTGCTCGCGAAGAGGGAGTGTCAGTCGGCATTAATGTTGTTTGGCACACCGCCTTCGCGAGCAAGCCCGCTCCCACATGAATTGCGCTGTCCCCTCTCCACAAAAGCTCTTTGCCACAGATCGGACTAATCATCTGACAGTCGACACCACTTTGGTGCATATCCCCGCCAGATCCCCTTCGCCCTGAAAACCACTCCTTCTGCTAATCCCCCCGAAATCCTTGACCAAAAGGACAGTAAAACTACCAATTCCCTCTATTTTTCAGAATATTGAACAAAACTGGTATGCCTTGTGCAAACGTTTGCGAGTCGCCGATACCGGCCTGTTCGCCACCTAACCGCGTAAAACCCGCACCAGCGGGCTTTCGATCCGCACGAAAAGGGACTTTTAATGCATTGCACCTCCAGCCGCGTGACTTGCTCGCGCACTTTGGCTGTTTCCTTGCTGCTGGCCAGCGTTACAGGACTACTCAGCAGCCACGTTTTGGCCCAACCGGCCACCGCCGAAGAATCCGCCCAGGGCGAAGCCCTCAGCCCTGAAGCCAACCCGCCGAAAAAAGGCGCCTACCTGTCGGACTGGTTCAACCAGGACCTGACTGTCATCGGCAGTAAAGACATCAGCTTCGGCCCGCAACCGGCCGACGACATCTACCTGGAATATGAATACTTCGGCCGCAAGGGCCCGTTCGAGTTGTACGGTTACATCGATATTCCAAAGATCTTCGACATCGGCAACAGCCATGACAAAGGCGTGTGGGACCACGGCTCGCCGGTGTTCATGGAGCACGAACCGCGGATCTCCATCGACTATCTGGCCGGCCGCAGCCTGGCCGTCGGGCCGTTCAAGGAATGGTATGTGGCGTTCGACTGGATCTACGACCACGGCAGCAACAGCGCCAACCGCGCAAACACGCTGTACAGCGGCCTCGGCACCGACATCGACACCCATTCGCGGGTCAACCTGTCGGCCAACTTCTATGGCCGCTACCAGTGGGAAAACTACGGTGCCAGCAATGAATACTCGTGGGATGGCTACCGCGCCCAGCTCAAATACATTGTGCCCATCAGCAGTTTCAGCAATGGCGCTTCGTTGACCTACATCGGTTTCACCAACTTCGACTTCGGCTCCGACCTGCACAAAGACAACCCGGCCCGCACCGCCAACGCCACCGTGGCCACCAACGTGTTGCTCTACGCCTTCACCCACTTGCGTTTCACCCTGGTCGGCCGTTACTTCCACAACGGCGGCAACTGGGACGACGGCAGTGAGTTGAATTTCGGCGATGGCGACTTCCGCGCCCGTTCCAACGGCTGGGGTTACTACGCCGGTGTCGGTTATCAGTTTTAAGGCTCATTTGAATCAGGAGGTTTTATGAAGGCAATAACCCGTCTGTCCCTGTGCGTGGGCCTGGCCTGCGGCGCCCTGCTCTCTTCTGCCGCGCGGGCTGGTGACGCGCCGATCCAACCGAAAGTGATGCTGATCACCATGTTCGCCCCCGAGGCGCAGAACTGGATCGATCGCCTGGAACTCAAGCAAGAAGTGCGCGTACCGGGCCTGTCCGCCGAGTACCCGAATATTCGCTGCAACACCCAACAGGTGTGCCTGATGGTCACCGGCATGGGCCAGACCAATGCCGCAGCCTCCACCCTGGCTTTGGCGCTGTCGTCGAAATTCGACCTGCGCAAAAGTTACTTCCTGATCGCCGGGATTGCCGGCATCAGCCCCCACCACGGCACCATCGGCACCACCGCGTGGGCGCACTATCTGGTGGAATTTGGCACCCAGTGGGAGCTGGATTCCCGCGACGCGCCGAAAGACTGGCCGACCGGTTACCTGGGCATCAACACCAAAGGCCCGAACGAAAAACCGCCGCTGGACTACAAGACTGAAGTGTTCGAACTCAATCCGAAGTTGCAGGCCAAGGCGTTCGCCCTGAGCCACAAGGTCCAGCTGAGCGAGAGCAAGGAATCGGCGGCGTGGCGCTTGAAGTATCCGTCTGCGCCAGCCAATCAGCCGCCAGTGGTGACCCAGTGCGACACACTGGCGGGCAATACCTGGTTTTCCGGGACGCGGTTGAGTGAGCGGGCCGAAGTCTGGACCAAGCTGTTGACCAACAATGAAGGCGTCTATTGCACGACTCAGCAGGAAGACAACTCCACCTACGAGGCGCTGCTGCGCGCTAGCCGCGAGGGGCTGGTGGATGTCCGGCGCCTGGCGGTGGTGCGCGCCGGTTCCGACTTCGACCGGCCGGCGCCGGGCCAGAGCGAGGTGGATAACCTGCTCAAATACGCCGATCAAGGCGGTTTTGTGCCGGCGCTGGAGAACCTGTACCGCACGGGGAATCCGTTGGTGCAGGAGATTTTGCAGAATTGGTCGGTTTGGGAGAAAGGCGTACCTGAGGCCTGAGTTCGGCTTGAGGACGCCTTCGCGGGCAAGCCTCGCTCCTACAGAGGTCTGTGTCGGTCACAAATCATGTGAGCGACGCAGATCCACTGTGGGAGCGTGCCTGCTCGCGATAGGGCCAGAACATTCGACAAAGATACCGACTGGGACGACTCCGCCGGCGCACCTTGGGCCATAGACTAGGATGATCGGGAGTCAGGAAGGCTCCAAGATCACGAGGCGCCCGGCTGTCGCCAGGCACTGTCACCGTCCGACAATTCGACTGAATTTTCGCCGCGCCTCGCGATCCCTCTATAACTACAGGGAGGAATACAGGCTTTATGAACAATGCAAAACTTTTCGTTATTGAATACACCCTTCATGGCAAACCCAAGTCTTTCATTATCCGCCTGGACAAAATGGACAATGCAGAGGCTTGGCACTGGGCAAGTTGCGACGCCGGAGTCGGCCGGATCCCGCGCTTTGGCCGTGAACGGGTGCAAAAGACCAGCAAACCGCTGGCGGAAAAATTCGGCATCGAGAATGTGACCTGGCGACCGGCCAGTTGAGCGTCAAAAGGGAGGGGAAAGATTCAAACCGAAGTGGAGCCTGGACGGCTCCACTTTTTTGGCTGAATGGTCAGTGTTGAGCACACTTGCAGCCTTTGGTGGCGCATGCTTCGCCGTGTTCGTGATGTTTGGCGCAGGCTTCACAGCAATAGTGCTTGCCGTGACGCGCGATCGGATGTTCGCCCAGTTTGCAGGAACATTTGGGGCAGTCGCAGATACTTTCACTGTCGATCATGAGTCTGACTCCATTGTTGTGGTCGTCAAGGTGACGCGGGTGCGCGACACCTGAAGCAAATGACCGCTCGTCCCCCAAACGGGTTCAAACAAACCCTTGGACGGTGTTTGCTTACTACTGAGGGTAGTCGCGATGCAGCTACTCATGGACGAACACTGCCCTGTGGCGAGGGGAAAGCACAGCACTTGTAGGAGCGAGGCTTGCCCGCGAAGAATACGCCGCGGTTTTTCAGGTATTACGCGTCATCGTTCTTCGCGGGCGAGCCTCGCTCCTACAGGTTCTGCGTCCTGTTCGGGGGCAAGCCCCCTCGCCACACGAGCACTATCAATCAAATACGGAATTGCCCGACCAGTTGCCCCAGGCGCTGACCGAGGTCGGCCAGGCTGCGCGAGGTCTGGGCGCCGAGCTGGGTTTCGTCGGCGACGCTGTCTACGGCCACGGCGATCTGGTGCACGCTGCGGTTGATTTCTTCGGCCACAGCGGTTTGCTCTTCGGCGGCGCTGGCGATCTGGGCGTTCATCGAGTTGATGGTGCCGATCAACTGGGCCATGGCGTCCAGAGATGCCCCCGCCTCGTTGGCCTGGGCCGACGTGCCGTCGCCAGCCTCACTGGAGCGGCGCATGGCCTCGACTGCCGATTGGGTGCCGGCCTGCAAGCGGTCGATCATACCCTGGATTTCCTGCGTGCTGATTTGCGTGCGACTGGCCAATGCCCGCACTTCGTCGGCGACCACCGCAAAACCACGCCCGGCCTCGCCAGCGCGAGCCGCTTCAATGGCGGCGTTGAGCGCCAGCAGGTTGGTCTGTTCGGCAATCGAACGGATCACCCCGAGTACGCTGACAATCGACGACACGTCTTTCTGCAAGCTGTCGAGGGACACGCCGCTGCTGCGAATGTCGTTCACCAACGCATGAATCTTCACGATGCTGCCGGCTACCACGCGCTTGGCGGCCTGACCTTCTTCGTCGGTCTGCTGGGCAGCGACCGCCGCGTTTTGTGCGCTCTTGGCCACTTCCTGGGCCGCCGCCGACATCTCATTGATCGCCGTGGCCACCTGATCGGTTTCGTGACGCTGGCGCTCCATGGCTTGATCCGAGCGCTGGGCCTGATCGGAGACCTGATTCACCAGCCCGGTCAGTTGCGAGGTCATTTCAGTGATCTGGCGTACCAAACCGTGGATCTTGTCGACGAAACGGTTGAACGAGCCGGCCAGTTCGCCGAGTTCATCCTGGCTGGTGATGGACAGGCGTCGGGTCAGGTCGCCCTCGCCCGCCGCGATGTCGTCAAGGTTGGCTTTCATCAGATTCAGCGGACGCAGAATGGTATTGGCCAGCAACATCCCGGCGGCAGCGATCAACAACAGCACCACCACGGCAATCCCGACAATGCTCAGCACCACGCCTTGCATGCGCTCATGGACCTTGATCTCAACCAGTGCCACTTGAGCTTCAATGCCGTCGAGGTTGACCGAGGTACCGACCGCCATGTCCCACTTCGGCAGGTATTCGGTGTAGCCGAGCTTGGGCACCAGCACTTGGGTGTTGCCGGGCAGCGGCGAGCTGTATTGCAGGTAGTGAGTACCGTCCTTGGCGACTTTCACCAGGTCACGGTTGACGTAGACGCCGTTCGGGTCGCGGTTGTCCTTGAAGCTCTGGCCCACGCCTTCGGGGCTGTTGGCCTTGAACAGGCGCACGGTATTGGAGTCGTAGCCGAAGAAGTAGCCGTCCTTGCCGTAGGTGATACTCGACAGCAACTTGACCACCTGCGCCCGTGCCGCGTCATCGCCGGGAGCGGCTGCGTCGTAGAGCGGTTTGATCGTGGTCATGGCCACGGCGACGTAACTTTGCAGGGTCGCCTTGGCATCGCTGAGCAGGCGCTGACGGGTTTCCTCGACTTCCTTGCGGGCCTGCTCCTGCAGAATGAACAACGTGGTCAGGCTGATGACCAGCGCAAAGAGCAGCACCGGTAGGACGGCAAGGGACAGGACTTTGGCCTTCAGGCTCATGCGCATGACGTTCACTCTTTTGATTTTGTTGGCGTGGTTAAAGGCTATAACGGCAGGCCAATTCAAAAGTTGAACGCGGTCATTGTGGGAGCGAGCCTGCTCGCGATGGCGGCGATACATTCAGCATCAATGTGACTGACAGATCGCCATCGCGAGCAGGCTCGCTCCCACAAGGGTAGTAGTCGTTACAACACCATCGCCGCCACCCAGCCAAACGCCAGCAATGGCAGGTTGTAGTGCAGGAAGGTCGGGACCACGGTGTCCCAGATGTGGTGATGCTGGCCGTCGATGTTCAGACCGGAGGTCGGGCCCAGGGTCGAGTCCGACGCGGGTGACCCGGCATCGCCCAATGCGCCAGCAGTGCCGACGATGCACACGATGGCGATCGGGCTGAAGCCCAGTTGCACGCACAGCGGCACGAAAATCACCGCCAGAATCGGGACGGTGGAAAACGACGAGCCAATGCCCATGGTTACCAACAGGCCCACCAGCAACATCAGTAACGCGCCGATGGCTTTGCTGTGGCCGATCCACGAGGCCGAGGTTTCGACCAGTGTCTGCACTTGCCCGGTGGCTTTGATCACTTCGCCAAACCCGGACGCGGCGATCATGATGAAGCCGATCATTGCCATCATCTTCATGCCTTCGGTGAACAGGTCATCGGTGTCGCGCCACTTCACAATTCCCGACACCGAGAAAATCAGAAAACCCGCCAGCGCCCCGATAATCATCGAGTCCAACAGCAACTGAATAATGAACGCGGCGGCAATGGCCAGGCCGGCCACCATCAAGCTCAACGGGTTGTATTGCACCGCGACCTGTTCGACTTGCTCGATCTTTTCCAGATCGTAAACGCGCTTCTTGCGATAGCTGATGAAGGCTGCCGCGAGACCGAAAACCATGCCAAGTGCCGGAATGCCCATGGCATGGGTGACGTTGATTCCGCTGATATCCACGCCACTGCGGGCGACGTTGGCCAGCAGGATTTCATTGAGGAAGATGTTGCCGAAGCCCACGGGCAGGAACATGTACGGCGTGATCAAACCGAAGGTGATAACACAGGCAATCAATCGACGGTCCAGTTGCAGCTTGGTCAGCACATATAAAAGAGGCGGAACCAGCAACGGGATAAAGGCGATATGAATCGGCAAAATGTTCTGCGAGGCGATGGCCACCACCCACAGCAAACCGATCAGCAGCCATTTGACATTTCCGCCACCGTTGGCGTGCTGACGATCGACCATGGCCAGGGCTTTGTCGGCCAGGGCATGAGCCAGGCCGGACTTGGCGATGGCCACCGCGAATGCGCCGAGCAAAGCGTAGGACAACGCAACCGTCGCCCCGCCGCCGAGGCCATTGTTGAAGGCTTTCAGGGTCGCGTCGATGCCCAGGCCACCGGTCAAGCCACCGACCAGCGCGCCCACGATCAGTGCGATCACCACATGCACGCGGGACAGGCTGAGTATCAGCATGATGCCGACCGCGGCAATTACTGCATTAATCATCGTTACCTCAAGGCAAACGGAATGAGTCCGGCCAGCAGTCTGCATGAGCTGCCGGCGGATTGAAGAATGGGTTTTATTAGAGGGCGCGCACTGTGCCGGACCGCTGCGGCCTTGTCAAAGCCAACACCCCGTTTGGACCGTGGACGTGGTTTACCCTGTGGCGAGGGGGCTTGCCCCCGTCCGGCTGCGAAGCAGTCGCAAAACCTGCCGATGCGGGTTGTCTGACCAAATGCTGGGGGCCGCTTCGCGACCCAACGGGGGCAAGCCCCCTCGCCACAGGCAATCCCCCTCGCCACAAAGCTTCGGCTTGCTACATAAAGAAAGCCGAATCACAGCCGCTACAGTGCAAAGTCTCAGATATTTATCGAATAAAAGGACGTTTCCATGTCGCTCAGACAACTTTCCATCCAATGGAAAATCACCCTGTTGGCCGGGCTGTGCCTGGCGGGCATCGTGACCCTGCTGGTAGGTCTTTCGCTGTATCGCATGGAGCACAGCTCCGCGCTGGTGAAAGCCTCGAGCATGGAGATGCTCACCGAAGCCGCCCAGGCGCGCATCGAGTCCCAGGGTGAAGTCCAGGCGCTGGGCATTCGTCAGCAGTTCATGGACGCCTATCAATATGGCCATGGTTTCTCGCGGCAGGTGCTGTTCCTGCGCGATCAGGCCGAGAAGCGCTTTCTCGACGCCTTCGACCTGCGTGAAGACTTGACCCGGCAGGTCAAGTCGGCCCTGCAAGCCAACCCGGAACTGCTTGGCCTGTCCCTGGTGTTCGAGGCCAATGCGCTGGACGGCAAGGACGAACTGTTCGCTGACCAGACAGAGATTGGCAGTAACGAGAAGGGTCGTTTCGCCCTCTACTGGTCGCAACCTGTGCCTGGCAAGGTGACCTCCATGGCCCTGCCGGAAAGCGACATGGCCGATACCAGCACCGGCCCCAGCGGCGAGCCGGCCAACGCCTGGTTCACTTGCCCGCGCACCACGCTCAAGCCTTGCGTGATTGAACCCTACTTCTATGTAATCGACGGCCAGAATGTGCTGATGACCAGCATCGTGTTCCCGCTGATGGTCAACGGCAAAGTCATCGCCTCGCTGTCGGTGGACATCAACCTCAACAGCCTGCAAGCGATCAGCCAGAGCGCCAGCAAAAAACTCTATGACGGCCAGACCAATGTCAGCATCGTCAGCCCGGTCGGTTTGCTTGCCGCCTACAGCCCGGACGCCAGCAAGCTCAGCCAGCGCCTGGACGCCGTCGACACAACCAACGGTGCCGAATTGCTCCGCAGGCTGACCACCAGCAGCAAAACCGAAAGCCTGCACAGCAACCAGCAATTGAAAGTGTTGTCACCGTTCCAGCCGATTCCCGGTGGCAAATCCTGGGGGGTGTTGCTGGACGTGCCGGAGAAGGTCCTGGTCGGCCCCGCCGAAGCGCTGAAAAAACAACTCGACGACAGCAACACCACCGGTACGCTGATTGAACTGGGCCTGGGTGTGCTGGCGGCGCTCGTCGGTCTGCTGTTGGTGTGGCTGATGGCGCGTAGCGTGACCCGACCGATCCTCGGCGTGGCCCGCATGCTGGAAGACATTGCCAGCGGCGAAGGCGACCTGACCCGGCGCCTGGCCTACGACAAGCAGGATGAACTGGGCCAGTTGGCCGGTTGGTTCAACCGTTTCCTCGACAAGCTGCAACCGATCATCACCCAAGTGAAGCGCTCGGTGCAGGATGCCCGCAGCACGGCGGACCAGTCGTCCGCCATCGCCACCCAGACCAGCGCCGGCATGGAACAGCAATACCGTCAGGTCGATCAGGTGGCGACCGCGTCCCACGAAATGAGCGCCACCGCCCAGGACGTCGCCCGTAGCGCCGCGCAAGCAGCACAAGCGGCGCGCGATGCCGATCAGGCGACCCGTCAGGGTTTGACCGTGATCGACCGCACCACCGCCAGCATCGACCACCTCGCTGCCGACATGAGCGCAGCCATGGTGCAGGTCGAAGGGCTGGCAACGAACAGTGAGAAAATCGGTTCGGTGCTGGAAGTCATTCGTGCCATTGCCGAACAGACCAACCTGCTGGCGCTGAACGCCGCCATCGAAGCCGCCCGGGCGGGTGAAGCCGGACGTGGTTTTGCCGTGGTGGCCGATGAAGTGCGCAACCTGGCACGGCGTACTCAGGAGTCCGTGGAGGAAACCCGCCTGGTGATCGAGCAGTTGCAGAGCGGTACTCAGGACGTGGTGAGTTCGATGAACAACAGCCATCGCCAGGCTCAGGGCAGTGTCGATCAGGTTAGTCAGGCGGTGACAGCGTTGCGTCAGATTGGTGATGCGGTGACGGTGATCAGCGACATGAACCTGCAGATTGCCAGTGCGGCTGAAGAACAGAGCGCGGTGGCCGAGGAGATTAACAACAACGTGGCGACCATTCGGGATGTGACCGAATCGCTGTCAGGGCAGGCCAATGAATCGGCACGGGTGAGTCAGTCGCTTAACAGTTTGGCGAATCAGCAGCAGAGCTTGATGGATCAGTTTCGCGTGTGACCCCGATGCTGCGTCCACAGAAGATCCAGTGTGGGGGCTTGCTCGCGAAGGCGTTGTGTCAGGCGACATCAATATTGACTGTACCGCCGCTATCGCGAGCAGGCT
>NZ_AKJK01000077.1 GCF_000282375.1 Pseudomonas sp. GM50 | reverse complement strand
TTCCGCCGGGCCGCGCAGGCTTTTCGAAAGTGACTCGCTGTAAAAGCGAAACCGCCAGCGGCCGTGACCGCAGAAATGGATATGTACACGATCAAAGACCCCAATTGGCTATCAGGCCGCCTTCGCGGGCAAGCCTCGCTCCTACAAAGAGCAATAACCGTCAGCCGGCACTACCGCAGAAACGGATATGTACACCCAAACCCCAAACCCCCAATCACCCCACCTGATACCCAATCATTCACCCCCACCCCATACCCCTCAGGTTAACAAAACATAACGTGGCGTCGATTGTCAGACCTTTCCAAACCCCGATAGGATAAGCCCAGCTTCCGAAGGGGCTCTGGATTGCGGGTTTCAGGACTATGCTCCTGAATAGGTCAATCCCGATGCGCATCCCTTACGGCGCCCTGAAGGGTTGAACGACCTAACAATAATAATGTGGGGGAAGGTCTATGAGTGAGCCTGTCATGGGTGTGAGTATTTGCCGCCCGCCGGCGTTACGCAGGTTCGCGTTGCTGGCTACAGCGCTCTCGCTGTTGGGCTGTACCGTGCTGTCGGCGCCTGTGCTGGCCGCTGCCGCGTCGGCCACCGATGTGGTTTATTCCGTTGAATCCGCCAAGGCCAGCAAAGGCCTGATGCTCGATGTCGTACACGCCGGCAAACGCCTGGTGGCTGTCGGCGACCGCGGGCACATTCTGTATTCCGATGACCAGGGCGTGACCTGGACCCAGGCCAAGGTGCCGACCCGGCAACTGCTGACGGCGGTGTTTTTTGTCGATGACAAACACGGTTGGGCCGTTGGCCATGACGCGCAGATCCTCGCCAGCGAAGACGGCGGCATCACCTGGGCCAAACAATTCGAAGACCTGACACGCGAATCGCCGCTGCTCGACGTCTGGTTCAAGGACGTTAACAGCGGCTTTGCCGTGGGCGCTTACGGTGCCTTGCTGGAAACCACCGACGGCGGTAAAAACTGGGAAAACGTCAGCGATCGCCTGGACAATGAAGACCAGTTCCACCTCAACGCCATTGCCGCGGTCAAGGATTCCGGCATTTTCATCGTCGGTGAACAGGGCAGCATGTTCCGCTCCGCCGATGATGGGCAGACCTGGGAAAAGCTTGAGGGCCCCTATGAAGGCTCGCTGTTCGGTGTGATCGGCACTGCGCAACCGGCCACGCTGCTGGCCTACGGGTTGCGCGGCAATCTGTACCGTTCCACGGATTTCGGCAGCACCTGGGAGCAGGTCGAGCTCAAGGCTGCGCGCGGTGCACTGGAGTTCGGCCTTTCTGGCGCCACGCTGCTCGATGACGGTTCCATCGTGATCGTCGGCAACGGCGGCAGCATTGTTCGCAGCAGCGACGACGGCGAAACCTTCAGTGTGTTCAATCGCCCGGATCGTATCTCCGTCTCGGCGGTGACTGCGGCGGGCAACGGCAATCTGGTTCTGGCAGGACAGGGTGGCGTTCGCGTCACTTCGCCCACCGGCGCAGAGAATGGAAAAAACGGGTCGTCCAAATGAGCCGGGCAAATAATAAGAAGGCGGGTCTATGACATCCTTAAGCACTCCTCATCAGGACAAGGCGACGTTTCTTGAACGCCTGATCTTCAACAACCGCCCGGCAGTCATCGTCATCTGCCTGCTGGTCAGTGTTTTCCTGTTCTGGCAGGCGACGCTGATCCGGCCGTCCACCAGTTTCGAAAAAATGATCCCGCTCGAGCATCCGTTCATTGAAAAAATGATGGAGCACCGCAACGATCTGGCGAACCTGGGCAACACGGTGCGGATTTCCGTGGAAGCCACCGACGGCGACATCTTCTCCAAGGAATACATGGAGACCCTGCGTCAGATCAACGACGAGGTGTTCTACATCTCCGGCGTAGACCGTTCCGGCCTCAAGTCGTTGTGGAGCCCGAGCGTGCGCTGGACCGAGGTGACGGAGGAGGGCTTCGCCGGTGGTGAAGTGATTCCCCAGAGCTATAACGGCTCCCAGCAAAGCCTCGACCTGCTGCGCAACAACGTGCTCAAGTCCGGGCAAGTCGGGCGGCTGGTGGCCAACGACTTCAAGTCGAGCATCGTCGACATCCCGCTGCTGGAGTCCTACCCGGACCCGCAGGATCAGGGCAAGTTGCTGGCGCTGGACTACCGCAAGTTCTCTCACGAACTCGAAGACAAGATCCGCAACAAGTTCGAAGCCCAAAACCCCAACGTGAAGATCCACATTGTCGGGTTCGCCAAGAAAGTCGGCGACCTGATCGATGGGCTGGTCATGGTGGTGATGTTCTTTGGCGTCGCCTTCGTCATTACCCTGATCCTGCTGTACTGGTTCACCAACTGCATGCGCAGCACCGTGGCGGTATTGAGCACGACGCTGGTGGCGGTGGTCTGGCAGCTTGGCTTGATGCACTTCTTCGGCTTCGGGCTTGATCCTTACTCGATGCTGGTGCCGTTTCTGATCTTCGCCATCGGGATTTCCCATGGCGTGCAGAAAATCAACGGTATTGCCTTGCAGTCCAGCGAGGCGGAGAACGCGCTGACAGCCGCACGCCGTACATTCCGTCAGCTGTTTCTGCCGGGGATGATCGCGATCCTCGCGGATGCGGTGGGCTTCATCACGCTGTTGATCATCGACATTGGCGTGATTCGTGAGCTGGCCATCGGCGCGTCCATCGGCGTGGCGGTGATCGTGTTCACCAACCTGATCCTGCTGCCGGTAGCGATTTCCTACGTGGGTATCAGCAAGCGCGCCGTCGAGCGCAGCAAGAAAGACGCGCACCGCGAACACCCGTTCTGGCGCCTGCTGTCGAACTTTGCCAGCCCCAAAGTCGCCCCGATTTCCATTGCCCTGGCGCTGATCGCTTTCGGTGGTGGCCTCTGGTACAGCCAGAACCTGAAGATCGGCGACCTCGACCAGGGCGCGCCGGAACTGCGTCCGGACTCGCGTTACAACAAGGACAACAGCTTCATCATCAACAACTACTCCACCAGTTCCGACGTATTGGTGGTGATGGTCAAGACCAAGTCCGAAGGTTGCTCACGTTATGAGGCCATGGCGCCGATCGACGAGCTGATGTGGAAAATGCAGAACACCGAGGGCGTGCAGTCGGCGATCTCGCTGGTGACCGTGTCCAAGCAGATGATCAAGGGCATGAACGAGGGCAACCTGAAATGGGAAACCCTGTCGCGCAACCCGGACGTGCTGAACAACTCCATCGCCCGTGCCGATGGCCTGTACAACAACAATTGCTCCCTGGCGCCGGTGCTGGTGTTCCTCAACGACCACAAGGCCGAAACCCTGGACCGCGCGGTGCATGCGGTGCAGGACTTCGCCAAGGACAACAACAAGGAAGGCCTGGAATTCATCCTCGCCGCCGGTAATGCCGGGATCGAGGCGGCCACCAATGAGGTGATCAAACGCTCTGAACTGACGATTCTGGTGCTGGTGTACATCTGCGTCGCGACCATGTGCATGATCACCTTCCGTTCCTGGGCGGCGACCTTGTGCATCGTGCTGCCACTGGTGCTGACCTCGGTTCTCGGCAACGCGCTGATGGCGTTCATGGGCATTGGCGTGAAAGTCGCGACCTTGCCGGTGGTGGCGCTCGGGGTGGGGATTGGCGTGGACTACGGGATCTACATCTACAGCCGTCTGGAAAGCTTCCTGCGTGCCGGTCTGCCGTTGCAAGAGGCGTACTACCAGACGCTGAAGTCCACCGGTAAAGCCGTGCTGTTCACCGGTCTGTGCCTGGCGATCGGCGTGTGCACCTGGATCTTCTCGGCGATCAAGTTCCAGGCCGACATGGGCCTGATGCTGACCTTCATGCTGCTCTGGAACATGTTCGGCGCGTTGTGGCTGCTGCCAGCGCTGGCGCGGTTCCTGATCAAACCGGAGAAACTGGCAGGGCAGAAGGGCAACTCGCTGTTCGCTCACTGATCCCTGGCAGAAACAGAAAAGCCGCAACCTTGGTTGCGGCTTTTTTATTTCTCAAATTCGACACAAATCCCCTGTGGGAGCGAGCCTGCTCGCGATAGCGGAGTGTCAGCCACTTAAACGTCGAATATTAAACCGCATCGCGAGCAGGCTCGCTCCCACAAGGAATTACTACAACAGTTGAATTGTGGCGGTTATGAGGGATCGGTGCCGAGCACTACATTCAGCGCACTACGCGCATCATCCAGCTGCACCAGCGTCGCATGCCGCGCGCCCAGCGCATCGCGATTCTCGATGGCGGTCAGGATCGCCTTGTGCCGTGGCATCGCCAATTCATGCAGATTCGGCCGTTGGTTGGAGTGCTTCAACGCTTCGGCAATCGCCACCGACAACATATTGCACAGGTTCGCCAGCAAGTCATTGTGGGTCGCGTCGGCGATGCGGCTGTGGAAATCCAGATCCGGTTGCAACAACGCTTCCGGGGTCGGTGCAGCTTCCATGCGTTGGTAGGCTTCACCGATGGAGGCGATGTCTTCATCCGTGGCGAACTGCGCGGCCAATGCGGCGGCGGCCGGCTCGATGATGCTGCGCACGCTGGTCAGCAGATCGAAGAATTCGTTTTGCGGACTGCTTTGCATCAGCCAGTGCAGCACGTCCGGGTCGAGCATGTGCCATTCCTTGCGCTGCTTGACCACCGTGCCGACCCGCGGACGGGAATACACCAAACCCTTGGCGACCAATACGCGAGTGGCTTCGCGCAGCACCGGTCGGCTGACCGCGTATTCCTCGCACAGCAGGGCTTCGGCGGGCAGTTTGTCGTCAGGTTTGAACCGTCCCGAGACGATCTGCATGCCCAATTCCTGGACGATGCGCGAGTGCATGCTTTTGCGGTCGGAGGGTTTGCGGTAATCCATGGGGAACGGCGCGATCCTGTGCGATGGGGTGCTGCGCATGATAGCAGGCGCGGCGAGTGATGGTCGCTAGCCCAAGATTCTGATGCAGGCGCAGAACCATTGTGGGAGCGAGCCTGCTCGCGATAGCGGTTGAACATTCAACATTTAAGTTGGCTGTCTGTCCGTTATCGCGAGCAGGCTCGCTCCCACAGGGGATGGGTGGTGTCAGTGAGAGTGACGCGGCACCTCGGCCCCACGGCAACCGACCAGGAAGTCAAAGTCGCAACCCTGATCCGCCTGCAGCACATGGTCGATGTACAGCTGACGATAACCGCCCACGATTAACTGTTGCGGTGGTTGCAGATCCGCCATGCGCGCTGCCAGTTCTGCATCCGGAATGTCCAGGTGCAAACGTCCGTTGGCGCAATCAAGCTCGATCCAGTCACCTTCCTTCACTGTCGCCAATGGCCCACCAGCCGCCGCTTCCGGAGCAACGTGCAGAACAACAGTGCCATACGCCGTGCCGCTCATGCGTGCGTCGGAAATCCGCACCATGTCGGTCACACCCTGGGCCAGCAGCTTGGCCGGCAACCCCATGTTGCCGACTTCGGCCATGCCCGGATAACCCTTCGGCCCACAGTTTTTCATCACCAGAATCGAATTGGCATCAACATCCAGTTCAGGATCGTTGATCCGCGCCTTGTACATGTCGAAGTTCTCGAACACCACCGCACGGCCACGGTGCTGCATCAATTCGGCACTCGCGGCGGAGGGTTTGAGCACTGCGCCGAGTGGTGCCAGGTTGCCGCGCAACACACAGATCCCGCCGTCGGCGCGGATCGGGTTGTCGAGGGTGCGGATCACTTCGTCCTGGCCGTAAATCGGCGCGTCTTTGGTGTTTTCGCCGATGGTTTTACCGTTCACGGTAAGGGCGTTCGGGTTAGGGATCAGGTTGGCTTCGCCGAGGCGGCGCAGCACTGCGGGCAAGCCGCCTGCGTAGTAGAACTCTTCCATCAGGAAGCGCCCGGAGGGTTGCAGGTCGACGATGGTCGGCATGCCGCGACCGATGCGGGTCCAGTCATCCAGGTCGAGGTCGACGCCGATGCGCCCGGCGATGGCCTTCAAGTGGATCACCGCATTGGTCGAACCGCCGATGGCGGCGTTCACCCGGATGGCGTTTTCGAAGGCTTCCTTGGTGAGGATCTTCGACAGTTTCAAGTCTTCTCGCACCATCTCCACCGCACGCATGCCCGACATGTGCGCCAGCACATAACGGCGTGCATCGACAGCCGGAATCGCCGCGTTGTGGGGCAGGGAAGTGCCGAGTGCTTCGGCCATGCAGGCCATGGTCGAGGCCGTGCCCATGGTGTTGCAGGTGCCGGCCGAGCGTGACATGCCGCCCTCGGCCGCGAGGAAATCATCAATGGTGATGGTGCCAGCCTTGACCTGTTCGCTGAGCTGCCAGACCACCGTGCCCGAGCCGATGTCCTGGCCCTTGTGCTTGCCGTTGAGCATCGGCCCGCCAGTCACGACGATCGCCGGCACGTCGCAACTGGCCGCACCCATCAGCAGCGCCGGGGTGGTTTTGTCACAGCCGGTGAGCAACACCACGCCATCGATCGGGTTACCGCGAATCGCTTCCTCGACGTCCATGCTCGCCAGGTTGCGGGTGAGCATGGCGGTGGGGCGCAGGTTCGATTCGCCGTTGGAGAACACCGGGAATTCCACTGGAAAGCCACCGGCTTCGATCACCCCGCGCTTGACGTGCTCGGCAATCTGGCGGAAATGCGCGTTGCACGGGGTCAGTTCCGACCAAGTGTTGCAGATGCCGATGATCGGCTTGCCGTGGAACTGATGATCGGCGATGCCCTGATTCTTCATCCAGCTGCGGTACATGAAGCCGTTCTTGTCGGCGGTGCCAAACCATTGGGCGGAGCGCAGGGTGGGTTTCTTATCAGACATGATCGGTTCTCTTATTGTATGACTATATTGTTCGAGCTACGGCGTAACATAAGCGCAATTTCGGCTGTTTGGAAGTGTTGTTGGTTAAATAGTATTACTATATAGTCGGTTTCGACGGAGGGATGGCCCTGGCGATTTTCTGCGAGAGGCGGCCCCCGAGGTTCTATAACAACAACAATCGGAGACCGAACTCATGAGCCAGGAACTGCGGCTTATTCGTCGCATCACGCTGAAACTGATTCCCTTCCTGATCCTGCTGTACCTGATCGCCTATGTGGATCGCTCCGCGGTCGGTTTCGCCAAGCTGCACATGGGGGCCGACATTGGCTTGGGTGACGCGGCTTACGGCCTTGGCGCCGGGCTGTTCTTCATTGGCTATTTCCTGTTGGAAATCCCCAGCAACCTGATGCTCGACCGCTTCGGCGCAAGGCGCTGGTTTGCGCGGATCATGGTCACCTGGGGTGCCATCACCATCGGCATGGCGTTCGTCCAGGGACCGAACAGCTTCTATGTGATGCGCTTTCTGCTCGGCGCGGCCGAAGCCGGGTTCTTCCCGGGCGTTCTGTACTACATCACCCAATGGTTCCCGATCCGCCATCGCGGCAAGATCCTCGGGTTGTTCATCCTTTCCCAACCCATCGCGATGATGATCACCGGCCCGGTGTCCGGCGGCTTGCTGGGCATGGACGGGATTCTTGGGCTGCACGGTTGGCAGTGGCTGTTCATCGTCATCGGTACACCCGCGATCCTGCTGACCTGGCCGGTGCTGCGTTACCTGCCGGACGGCCCGCAACAGGTGAAATGGATGGACCAGTCTGAGAAAGACTGGCTGACCGGCGAGCTGAAAAAGGACCTGGAGGTGTACGGCCAGACCCGTCATGGCAATCCGCTGCATGCACTGAAGGACAAGCGCGTGTTGCTGCTGGCGCTGTTCTATCTGCCGGTGACCCTGAGCATCTACGGTCTCGGTTTGTGGTTGCCGACGTTGATCAAGCAGTTCGGTGGCACTGACCTGGTGACCGGGTTCGTGTCATCAGTGCCGTACATCTTCGGGATCATCGGTTTGCTGATCATCCCGCGCAGTTCCGATCGCTTGAATGATCGCTACGGTCATTTGGCGGTGCTGTATGTGTTGGGCGCCATCGGCCTGTTCCTCAGTGCCTGGCTGACAGTGCCGGTGCTGCAATTGGCGGCGTTGTGCCTGGTGGCGTTTGCGCTGTTTTCCTGCACCGCGGTGTTCTGGACTTTGCCGGGTCGCTTCTTCGCCGGCGCCAGTGCGGCGGCGGGGATCGCGTTGATCAACTCGGTGGGCAACCTCGGCGGCTACATTGGCCCGTTCGTGATCGGTGCGCTGAAGGAATACACCGGCAACCTGGCGTCAGGGTTGTACTTCCTGTCCTGCGTGATGGTGTTCGGCCTGGTTCTGACGGGTGTGGTTTATCGGCTGCTGGAGCGTAAGCATGTGCTGCCGGCCGAGCAGTTCGCCGCCAGCGCCCGGGGCGCTACCCGCACCTGAATCTGAGGATTAACACCAATCAACTGTGGGAGCGAGCCTGCTCGCGATGAGGTCATTCAGTCCGACATCAATGTTGAATATCAGGCCGTCATCGCGAGCAGGCTCGCTCCCACATTGGTTTTGTGGCGTTTTCGAGTTTGTTTAAAGGAGAAAATCATGCGTTTAGTTCAGTTCGAATTGAGTCACGGTGAACGCCGTGTCGGCGTGGTCGAGGACGGCCAGGTGCGCGAAGTGCAGGGTGCGCGCTCGGTGCGGGATCTGGCGCTGGCGGCGATCGAGGCGGGGGTCAATCTTGAGCAACAGGTTCAAACCCTGGGGTTGGGCATCAGCCATGACTATTCAACGCTACTGGCCAATCTGCAAATCCTGCCGCCGCTGGATCACCCGGACCCGGCGCACATGCTGGTCAGCGGCACTGGCCTGACCCATCTGGGCAGCGCTTCGGCCCGGGACAAAATGCATCAGCAGGTCGGCGACGAAACCGCCATGACCGACACCATGCGCATCTTCAAATGGGGCGTGGAGGGCGGTAAACCCGCGACTGGCCAGGCCGGCGTGCAACCGGAGTGGTTCTACAAGGGCGACGGCAGCATCGTTGTGCGACCGGGCCAACCGTTCCCGCTGCCGCCGTTTGCCGAAGATGCCGGGGAGGAACCCGAACTCAGCGGCCTCTATGTGATCGGCCACGACGGCAAACCCTATCGCCTCGGTTTTGCCGTGGGCAACGAGTTCTCCGATCACGTGATGGAGCGCAAGAATTACCTCTACCTGGCCCACTCGAAACTGCGCAGTTGCAGCTATGGCCCGGAGCTTAGGGTCGGTGAATTACCTCAGCATCTGGCCGGCACCAGCCGCATCCTGCGTGACGGCGAGGTGCTGTGGCAGAACGAGTTCCTCAGTGGCGAAGCGAACATGTGCCACAGCCTGGAAAACCTCGAGTATCACCATTTCAAATACAGCCAGTTCTTGCGCCCCGGCGACGTGCACATTCACTTCTTCGGCACCGCGACCCTGTCTTTCGCCGATGGCATTCGCACCCAACCGGGTGACGTGTTCGAGATCAGTCAGGCCGAGTTCGGCGCACCCTTGATCAACGGCATTGAGCCCGTTGAAGCAGCGTTCGAACCCGGCACCGTCGGCACACTTTAAGGAGACACCCATGACCCGGATTCTTGGTCACAACTACATTGGCGGTCAGCGCAGCGCTGCTGGCACGGTCAAACTGCAGAGCGTCGATGCCAGCACTGGCGAGGCCTTGCCCCATGATTTCTATCAAGCCACCCCTGAAGAAGTCGACGCCGCGGCGAAGGCCGCCGCCGCTGCTTACCCGGCCTATCGCAGCCTGAGCGCCGAACGACGTGCGCAATTCCTTGATGCGATTGCCGATGAACTGGACGCGTTGGGCGATGACTTTGTCGCTGTGGTCTGCCGCGAAACCGCGTTGCCGGCCGGCCGTATTCAGGGTGAGCGTGGGCGCACCAGCGGCCAGATGCGGCTGTTCGCCAAGGTGTTGCGGCGTGGTGATTTCTATGGGGCGCGGATTGATCGCGCACTGCCTGAACGTACGCCATTGCCGCGTCCGGATCTGCGTCAGTACCGCATCGGCCTAGGGCCGGTCGCCGTGTTTGGCGCGAGTAACTTTCCGCTGGCCTTTTCCACGGCTGGCGGCGACACCGCTTCGGCATTGGCCGCCGGTTGCCCGGTGGTGTTCAAGGCCCACAGTGGCCACATGGCAACCGCTGAATGGGTGGCCGACGCCGTGATCCGCGCCGCCGAGAAAACCGCCATGCCGGCCGGTGTGTTCAACATGATCTACGGTGCTGGGGTGGGGGAAGCGCTGGTCAAGCAACCGTCGATTCAGGCGGTCGGTTTTACCGGTTCACTGAAAGGTGGTCGTGCGCTGTGCGACATGGCTGCGGCACGTACACAGCCGATTCCGGTGTTCGCTGAAATGTCGAGCATCAACCCGGTGATCGTGCTGCCGCAAGCGCTGGAAGCTCGTGCTGAAAGCGTCGCCCGTGACCTCACGGCGTCGGTGGTGCAGGGTTGTGGTCAGTTCTGTACCAATCCGGGGTTGGTGATCGGCATTCGTTCGCCGCAGTTCAGTGGGTTCGTGCAGCAAGTGGCAGGACTGATTGGCGATCAACCGGCGCAAACCATGCTCAATGCCGGTACGTTGAGCAGCTATGGCAAAGGCCTGCAGAAGCTTCTCGCGCATCCGAAAATCGAGCACTTGGCCGGCAGCCCGCAACAAGGCAATCAGGCGCAGCCGCAACTGTTCAAGGCCGATGTCAGCCTGTTGCTCGATGGCGATGAAGTGCTGCAAGAGGAAGTGTTCGGCCCGACCACGGTGTTCGTCGAAGTGGCGGATCAGGCGCAACTCAGTGCCGCGTTGAACGGATTGCATGGGCAACTGACGGCGACCCTTATTGGTGAGCCAGCGGACTTCGAACAATTCGGTGAGTTGACGGCGTTGCTGGAACAGAAGGTCGGGCGGATCCTGCTCAACGGCTATCCGACCGGCGTGGAAGTCTGTGACTCGATGGTTCATGGCGGACCGTATCCGGCGACATCCGATGCGCGCGGCACGTCGGTGGGCACCCTGGCCATCGACCGTTTCCTGCGCCCGGTGTGTTTCCAGAACTACCCCGACAGCTTGCTGCCGGAAGCGCTGAAGAATGGAAATCCGCTGCGCATTCAACGCCTGGTCGACGGCAAGCCATCGCGCGAAGCGCTCTAACGACTGATCAGAATCCCTGTGGGGGCGGGCTTGTGGCGAGGGGGCTTGTCGGAACGCCGCATCGCCCCGTTGGGCTGCGAAGCAGCCCCAAAATCTCTGATGCACCAAAGATTTTGTGAGTGCTACGCACTCAAACGGGGGCAAGCCCCCTCGCCACAGGTTCGCTTTCACTTTGAGCTATCATTGCGACTTTCCCATTCAAAGATTGACTGCCATGACTGCCGTAACCAACACCTTGCTTAGCGCCCTCGAAGTCTGCGACATGCTTGAAATCGACGGGCTGCACGCTTTCGACTTCTCCCTCGATGAAGACGATAACCTGCACATCGAATGCATGGACGGTCGGGCGCTCAAGCGCTGGGAGTTCAGCATGGCCCAGATCGCGGCGGCGACGTTCGATCCCGACTTGAAAAGCTGGATCATTACCGGTGATTCCGGCGAGCACCGGCTGGTGCCTATGGAAGCGTTCGGCGGTGGTGACGATGAGGACGAAACGAATGAGGATGCGTAACTTCTGGCCACTGTTGATGGCCAGCAGCGTCGGCGCGATGGGCGTGCAAGCGGCCCCGGTCGACAGTTACGAATTGCTGGTGGGCTCTTACACCGCCGGCCAGAGCCAAGGGATTTATCGTCTGAACTTCGACAGCCGCACCGGGCAAATCGAGGCCAAACCCCTGCAAGTGGTGAAGAGCGCCAACCCGTCCTGGCTGACCGTGTCCAAGGATCAACAGCGCCTGTTCGTGGTCAACGAAAACGGCCCGGGTCAGGCCGATCCGGTCGGGCGTGTCAGCAGTTATGCGATTGATCCCAAGACCCATGAGTTGAGCCTGATCAACCAGGTGCAAACCCTGGGCAACGAACCGACGCACTCGAGCGTCAGCGGCGATGCCAGTCACGTGTTTGTCAGCAACTACTCGGTGGCTGAAGACCCGGGTGGCACCCTGGCAGTGTTACCGGTGGGCATCGATGGCAAACTCAAACCCGTGGTGCAGATGAGCAGTCATCCGTCCAGCCGGGTCAATCCTGAACGGCAGAAGTCGGCGCACGTGCATTCGGTGGTTTCATCGCCGGATGGCCAATACGTGTTTTCCAACGACTTGGGGGCGGACAAGATTTTCGTCTATCGCTTCGATCCCAAGGCCAATCCGGAACTGCCGCTGACCGCCGCCAAACCCGCCTCGGTCCAGTTGCCACCCGGTAGCGGACCGCGACACTTGCTGTTCAGTGCCGATGGCAAGCATGCCTGGCTGACCATGGAAATGAGCGCGCAGGTCGCGGTGTTCGATTACCACGAAGGCAAGCTTGAGCAAACGCAGTTGGTCGATCTGGCGGCGGGTCTGCCGACGTCGGGCAAGGCTGCGGCTGCGCTTCACGCCTCGGCCGACGACAAGTTCCTTTACGTCAGCAACCGTGGCACCACCAATCAGTTGCTGGTGTTCGCCATTGACCCGGCGACCGGGCATCTCAAGGAGCTTCAGCGCCGTTCCGTGGACGGCGATCACCCGCGCGAGTTCAGCCTCGACCCGAGTGGCAAGTTCGTGTTGATTGCCAACCAGAAGAGCAACCAGATTGTCGTCGTCGAGCGCGACGCCAAGACCGGTCTGTTGGGTAAAACCGTGCAGAAACTGCCGATGGATGCCCCGAGCGATCTCAAGTTCCTGGTGCGTCAATAGACCGCAGGCCCCGGTTGATGGGGCCTGCAACCTTCTATTAATGAGACTGATATCGGCTAATGCTACAAAGCATTTCAAGGCGCCGACCCTCGGGAGTTAAGTTTGCTTCACGGCCCCACCGGGCAAGCAAGCCAACTGAACCCGAGGAATACCGCCATGAACTTCAATCTCTTCTCCGTCATCGCCGCTTCCGCTATTTCTGCCACTGTTGCACTGCCAGCCAGCGCCAACGTTGAAATCAGCGACAAAAAATCCCACGCCCAAAGCTATACCCAGAAATACCTGCAACAGAGCGCCAACTTCTACGCCGCGCTGGATCACAAAACCCAGCACTGAAATCTGAACCCTGCACCTTTTATGCAGGAGCGAAGTCACTTGCCGATCGGCCCATAGGCGTCGAAAAGCCCCGAAGTGATGTCGCTCCTGCATAACGCGTTTACGACAGCATCATATTGCTATCAATGTAGTGCTTGATATCACATGGCCATGAGTTTAAATTTGACGCTGATTTTTTGACTCCTTCCCTAAAAGGATCGACAGCATGGCGATGCGTCTGGCAGTGGTTCTCCTGTTTCTCTATTCCACCCCGATTCTATCGGCTGCCCAGCCCGTTCCAAACGAGCCGGATGCGGCCCGCGAGCGCTTGATGAGTTTTATCGAGGACTGAAAAACGCAGGGGTCATGATCAATAAAACTGATAGCGACTATGCATAAAGGTCGCTAGTTAACTTGTGTTTTTTGATCGATTCTGTGGGCACTGAAACATGCCCACGGAGAACACCATGGCCAGCGCAATCATCACTTCTGCCAAATACGGCGCCTACCTGGCCATCGGTCTTTACGTGGCCATGGTGTTGGTCGTCAGCCTTTCAGCTCAATCGCAACAAAGCCTTCAAGCACCGATTCAGGTCGCTTATCCCGCCATTCAATTCGAACACCGCGCCCAAAGCGTAATGGTCGATCACGCCGATGTGGCGGGAGTGGTGGGGGCATGAAAGGACGCAAACTCTGGGTCATCGCCTTCCTGGCGTTCATGACCAATGGCGCTTCTTTGCTTGGGATCGGGCAGGGCTCGGCAGGGTCGGTGGCACGGGCCATCGAATGCAACCACAACATCGCCCACAACATTCAGACCGCCAGGGCTCTGGAGCTGTTGGCGGGTAATCCGCCGATCAAGTCCAATGGCGAATTCTTCGGGCCGTTCCAGGTGGATTGCTCGGCGTTGGGGATGTGCTCGGTGTTGGCATGAATGGTCGAAACACCCTCTCCCTGTAGGAGCGAGGCTTGCCCGCGAAAGGGCCATAACATTCAGCATAGATATTGACTGACACAGCGCTTTCGCGGGCAAGCCTCGCTCCTACAGGGGGCCTGGTTATTTCTTCATTATTGATGTGAACAGGTCTGACTCGATGAAGCGCTGTAACCAGGCCTGCAATCGCACATAAGGCGTCTGCCCGAACCACTCGCGATCCACGTGGGCGAATTGCCGCACGAACGGCATCACAGCGACATCTGCCAGGCTCGGGTGCCCGGCCAGCAAGTAGTCGCGCCCCTCCAGCAATTCATCCAGCTTGCGCAAAAACACCTCGCCCTCAGACCGGTAAAACGCCATCGGCTGCTCGGGATAACGCTCGGCGTACTTGTAGCGATTCAGGTGCACCTTGAACACTTGATCGTTGTCTTCGATCAGTGCGGCGCTACGTTGCTGTGCTTGCGGATCATCCTTGAGCAACCAGTCCTGCGGATCGTTCTGCGCCAGTGCCCAGCGCATGATGTCCAGGCTCTCATCGATCACCCGCCCATCCACACTCAGCACCGGCACCGTGCCTTTGCTCGACAGTGCGAGCATTTCGGCCGGTTTGGCCTTGAGGCTGACCTCGACGATATTCACCGCAACGCCCGAATAGCGCAGCGCCATGCGTGCGCGCATGGCGTAGGGGCAGCGGCGGAACGAATACAGCGTATTCATTTCACCTCCAGCGTACTCAGGCCGTTGCCTTGACGGTGAACCTGGATTTGCACCGGGATCCGTTCATGCATTTCCTGCACGTGGGAAATCACCGCCACCTTGCGGCCCTGCGCTTGCAAACCGTCGAGGGCGTCCATGGCCAGTTGCAGGGATTCCGGGTCGAGACTGCCGAAGCCTTCGTCGATAAACAACGATTCGATTTTCAGCGTGCTTGACGCCATCGACGCCAAACCGAGCGCCAGGGCCAGTGACACCAGGAACGTCTCGCCGCCGGACAGCGAATGCACCGAGCGCAGTTCATCGCCCATCTCGGTGTCCATCACCAATAACCCGAGCATGCTGCCGCCACGTTTCAGGCGATAGCGCCGCACCAGTTGCCGCAGCTGGACGTTGGCGTGATGCACCAGCAGGTCGAGGTTGTAGGCCTGGGCGATCTTGCGGAAGGTGTCGCCGGTGGCCGAACCGATCAATGCATTCAAGCGCGCCCAGCGCTGATACTCGGTGTAGGCGTCGGCAATCTGTTGCGCCAGTGCCTGATTGGCGTTCTGTCGACGCTGATCCTCGGCCTGTTCCGCACGCAATTCGGCGCAACGATGTTCGCTGGCGGCGAACAGGTTTTGCAGCTCTGCCAGCGTCGTGGCCAGTTGTTCGGGGTCGAGATTGCCGATGTGCTGCGCCTGATGATCGAGCAGGCGCTTATCCCGCTCCTGCAGCAGCACTTTGGCTTGCTCGATGGCTTTTTCGCTCTGCTGCAATCGTTGACGCAGTTCGCTGACCTGTTGGTCGTCGACGCCCAGCAGCGCTTCCAGTCCGCCATCGTCGAGCTCTGGATGCTGCGCGCGCCAGTCGGCGATCTTGGCGCTCAGCTCGCGATCTTCGGTTTCCAGAGCCTGCGAACGCTCCTGCTGCGCTTTGAGTTCAGCGGCCAGTTGCACCAAGCGCGTGCGTACGGTTTGCAGTTCCTGATTGGCCGTCGCTTCGGCGGTACGCGCCTGCTCGACGGCCTGATCCAGTTGCTGCTGCCATTGTTCGGCGCTGGCATGTTCGCCCAGCAGTTGCGTCAGTTTTTCCTGGCAAGCCTGTTGCTGCCCGGCCAGTGTCGTGAACTGCTGCTGCGCAGCTTCCTGTTGCTGGATGCGGGTCTGCTGACGGTCCTGTTCCTTCTCCAGCGCCTGCTGGCGTTGTTGCTGTTCGCCGAGTTCATCGCGCTGCTGGTCGAGTTGTTGCAGGCGCTGGGCGATCTGCCGGTCGAGCTGCATGAAGGTCGCGGCGGGTTCGTTGCGCAAGGCCTCCAGCGTGTTGGCCGGGAGCAGGGTGCTGAATGCCTTCAGTTCTTCGTCCAGGCGTTGGCGATCGCTGCTCAATTCACGTTGTTGGTTGATCAGGTGTTGTGTGGCTTGCTGACTCGCCGTTTCAGCACTGCGCAGTTGTTGCGCAAGGCGCGCGGCATCCTGTTGCAGGGTGAGCAGGGCGGTTTGCCGCTGTTCATCCTGCGTGATGCTCTGGTTCAACTGGCTGCTTTGTTGGGTCAGCCAGGCATCGCGTTTGCTTGCGTCCTGGGCCAACAGTTGCGCGGACAGTGGGTGCGCTTCCAGGCTCGGCGTCAGGCCTTGTTGTTGAGTCGCGAGTTGTTCTTGCTGTTGCAGCAATTCCTTTTGCTGAGCAATCAAGCCGCCGACTTCGGCGCGCAGATCGGTGAGTTTTTCCTTCAGCAGGTCCACCGCTTTCTGAGCGTTGGCCTGTTCGCTTTCATCATGCCGGCCGAGGCTTTGCAGCAAGGCTTCGGGCTGATGATAAGGATGGTCCGGGCTGCCACAAACCGGGCACGGCTGATCGTCCTGCAACTGCGCGCGCAGTTCCTCGACGCTGGCACTGCGCGCCAGACGCTGACGCTCCAGCAGTTCGCGGGTGACGGTCAAGGTCTGTTCGGCGACGCTCAGTTCGGCCTTGGTCTTCACCCCGTCCTGAGTCAGACGATCGCGGTCTTGCTGAGCGGCGAGTTGCCGCTGCTGAAGCTCGGCGCCGCGCTTGTCCAGTTCCTGCTGGCTGGCCCACAGTCGTGTCAGTTCTTCAAAGGCCCGCAGTTGCTTGCGGTTGTCCTGTAGCAGACTGCCGAGGATCTGAATTTGCTCGGCCACTGCTTCAGGCTCGGCGCCGGCCTCTTTGTACAGCACCTCAAGGCTCTGGCGCTGGGTGGCCAGTTCCTCGGCAGCGCGGGCGGCGCTTTGCTCCAGAGCGGCCAGTTCGACCTGGCCTTTGTTCAGGCGATTACCGATCAGCATCAGTTGTTGCAGACGATCGCGGTAGGCGTTCCAGGCATCGCTCAACGGTGCCAGATGGGTGCTCTGCTCAAGCTCCCCGGCAATCCGCTGCAACCGTTCGGCGACCTGTTTCTGTTGGTCGAGCAAACCCTGAATCGTGCCCTGGCCCTGAGTGCAGGCCAGTTCCGCCTGCTGCTTGAGGTCGGCACTGAGGCTGGCGTCCTTGACCAGGCGGGCGAGGGTGCTTTGCTCTTCGAAGGCCTGACGCAGCAGTGGCGCGCTGGAGGCGTGTTGGCTTTGCGCTTGGGCCAGCGCCGTTTGCGCGGTGCTCAGGCTTTGTTCGAGTTGGGTTTGTCGCGTGCTCAGCTCGCTTTGCTGTTGCGTGTGCTGCTGAATCTGCGCCGCCAGCGGCGTGAGCTGGGCGGTGAGTTCGGTCTTGCGCGCGAACTGATGCCGTTGCGGCGCCAGTTGCTCCAGGCGAGTCAGCTTCAAGCGTTCGCCGGCCAGGCTCTCCCAGTGTTGCTGGGCCGATTGCAGTTGCTCGGTGGCGCTCTGTTGCGAGTCTTGCAACTGGCGCAGGTCCTTGAGCCAGGTGTGTTGCAACTCCAACTGTTTGAGCTGCGCCTGCTGGGTCTTGAGTTGCTGCTGAGCGTCGTTGAAGCGCTCATCGAGTTCGGCCCGGGCTTCAGGTGACAGCGGGGTGACCCCGGTGGCCTGATCCTGCAACAGCTTGTGGGCTTCGCGAGCTTCCTTGGTCTTGTCAAAGGCGCGGCGACCGAGGCGGGTGTAGAGCGCGGTGTCGGTGAGCTTTTCCAGCAGTTCGCTGCGGTCGTTGTCGTCAGCCTTGAGGAAGGCGCTGAACTCGCTCTGAGCCAGCATGACGGCGCGGGTGAACTGTTCGAAGTTCAGGCCCAGCGCGGCTTCGAGCTGTGCTTTGTATTCGCCTTTCTGGCTGGCCAGCAGTTGATCCTGATCGATGTCACGCAGGCTCTGGCGACTGGCTTGCAGTTTGCCACCGGCCTTTTCCCGAGCGCGATTGGCCTCCCAGCGAGCGCGATAGCGGCGGCCGTCGATGCCGACGAAATCCACTTCTGCATACCCTTCGCCGGTGCCACGTCGCAGCAGGGTGCGTGGGTCGCCGGTGCCGATTTCACCATCGGCGTCCGGAACCTTGGCATCGCGGCCCGTGTTGTTCAGGCGCGGCACGGCACCAAACAGCGCCAGGCACAGGGCGTCGAGCAGCGTGCTTTTGCCCGCACCGGTGGGCCCGGTGATTGCGAACAGACCGGCGCTGGCCAAGGGTTCGGCGGTGAAGTCGATTTCAAACGGCCCAGCCAGGGAGGCGAGGTTTTTCAGGCGGATCGCGAGGATCTTCATGGCTGTTCGCTCTCCATCTGCACGTCCTGCAGCAGCTCGGCGAAGTCCTTGAGCGTTTGCTCGTCGACCTCGCTGCCGTAGTTGTCCTGCCAGGCGCGACTGAACAGCTCCTGGGGCGAAAGCTGATCGAGTTCGATCAAGGTTGTGCCGTCATCGACGCCGTCGCGGCTGCCATTGCCGGCGTACTCGGCAGCGATCCGCACCAGCCGCACGGCCTTGCCTTGCAGGGCGGTTTCCACTTGATGGCGCAGGTCCGGTTGCGGTTCGTCGAGACGGACCCGCACTTCCAGCCACGGCTGACGCTGGATATCGGCGAGCAGGTCGATGTTGGGCAGGTCGGCCAGTTGCAACAGGATTTCCGCCAACGGCGCAGAGCCGAGGCGTTGCAAGTGGACGGAACGCGGAATCAGGCGTGGTTCGACGCTGACCAATGTTTCGCCATCAAGCTGAATGTCGAGGATCTGATGCTGGTAATTGATCTCGGAGAACGACAACGGAATCGGCGAGCCGCAGTAGCGGATGCGCTCTTCACCGTTGACCTTCTGCGGCTTGTGCAAATGCCCGAGGGCGACGTAACTGATGCTCGGCCCGAACAGACTGGCGGGCAGGGCTTCGGCGTTGCCGATGATCAAACTGCGTTCGGAATCTTCCGAGACCGAACCGCCAGCCATGTGCGCATGGCTGATGGCGATCAGCGCCTGGCCCGGCTTGCGCTTGGCGTTGGCCGCTTCGATCAGCCATTCATGAACCTGGCCGATGCCGCGCAAATAGTTATCGCCCAAATGCGCGCCGGTCACTTCGGCGGGGCGCATGAACGGCAGCGCCAGGCACCAGGCGGCAATTTCGCCGCTGGCATCCGGCAACGGCAGCAACAGACGTTCGGCATCCAGTTGACCGTCATCGAGCCACAGCACGCGACCGAGGGCGTGAGTGCGCAAGCGCCGCATCAACGGCGCGGGCAGTTCGATTCGCGAACCGGAGTCGTGGTTGCCGGCGATCATCACGATGGTCAGCAACGGCTGCTGCTCGTGGGCGCTGACGATGAAATCGTAGAGGCGTTCCTGGGCTTTGACCGGCGGGTTGACCGTGTCAAAGATATCGCCGGCGATCAGCAGCACATCGGGCTGATCCAGCTTCAGCTGACGCAGCAGCCAGTCAAGAAAACAGGCGTGCTCGAAATCGCGCTCCTGGCCATGCAGGTTCTGCCCAAGGTGCCAGTCGGAGGTGTGAAACAGACGCAAGGCGTACTCCGCAACAAAATAAGGTGATGGCCGCGAGGAAAAGGGTGGCGGCTAAAGAGGGGAGAGTTTACTGGCAAATGTGCAAAGGAACACGGGTTTGGGGGATGTCGAAGCTTTTGAGAGGAACACGGTCCCTGTAGGAGCGAGGCTTGCCCGCGAAGAACGATAACGCGGTCTGACAGATGCATCGAGTCATCGTTCTTCGCGGGCAAGCCTCGCTCCTACAGGGATTTGATCTATTTCGGATAAAGCGGCGGCAACCCGGTATCGCCAACCAGATCCTGAACCCCCTCGGCCGTCGGGATTGCACGAATCGCGCGCCAGAGATCCTCGCCCTGCCAGTACTGACCGGTTTCGCTGTACAGCGCGCCGTTCAGGCCGTCCAGTGCATCGGACAGCGGCACAAAACGCGCCGCCATGTCGGCCAGGGTTTCCGGTTGTTGTCGGGCCCAGGCGTCGAGGGCCTGGCGGGTGGCATGGGAGTCGTTGGCCTGACAGGTGCGTTTGAGGTCGTCGAGCAAGGTGCGTGGGCTCGGGCCGGTCTGCGCCGCCCGCAGGACCGCCGGTTGCGAGCGGGCGCGCCACCACAGGCCGAAGCCCAGCAGGGTGGTGCAGGCCAGAATCACGGTGCTGAGCTTCCACCACCAGAGGGCCTCGTTGTTGGCGCCGGAGATGGCCTGCGGGCTGCCCGCCGGGGTATCGACGATCAGGCTCGGATTGCTCGCCACTTGCAGCGTGCGGGCCGGCAGGCTGCTGTGTTCCAGGTGATCCTCGAAGGTGTTCCACCAGACCACTTCAACGCTCGGCAAGTCAATGTTGCCGGTGCGGGTCGGCACCAGGGCTTCACGGTCCTCGCGACTGCCGATCAAGCCGCGCTCGCTGCTCTGGTTGCCCAGCACAGGTTGATCCGGGTAGCGCCGCAGGCCGTTGATCTCGGTGGCGGGCAACGGTGGCAGTTGCGAACTGGCGAGGCCTTCGGCGTTCAGGGTCAAGCTGCGGGTCAGTGAGTCGCCGACCTGCAAATGATCCGGTTCCGGGCTCCAGCTTTCGCTCAGGCTCAGGCTGCGGGCCGGCAACCAGGGCACATCAGCCGGATACGTGCCAGGTTTGGCCTTGACCGTCAGCGGGATCTCGGCGGATTTGACGCGCATCTGCTTGCCCGGTTTCGGCCCTTGAGGTGTTGCGTCCTGGGACGGCCGGGTATCGACCGGCGTGGCACTGAACATCTGCGCCGGAATGGTCAATTCACCGCTGTGCTGCGGGTAGATTGCGTAACGCATTTCGATCACGCCATGGCGCAATCCGTTGATCACTTTTTCGTAGGTGCGCGACTCGCCCAGCTGTTCGATGCGCGCATCGGGAATCTGCAACGGGGTCAGGCTGCTGTCGTCATACAGCGACACCGAATGGTAGATGCGCAAGGTCAGGATCGCCTGAGCCTGCACATAGACGCTGTTCTGGTCGAGGCTGGCCTCGATGAACACCGGCGCCAGTGTGTTGCTGCTGTCCTGGGTTTCGCTCTCGATCACCTGCACGGTAATCGGCTGGCTCTGGACGTCGCCCAGTTGCAGCGATGGAATCACCACGCTGCCGTTTTGCCGGGGCAGCAGGGTGATGATCCAGCGCGTGGTCGCCTGAGTGTTGCCGTTGAGGGTGTTCAGTTGGTTGACCTGACGGGTGCCGCGCACTTCGAACAGCGGCTCCAGCGGGGACAGGTCGGGTTTGCCGAACTGGGTCACGTCGCTGGTTTCCAGGGTCAGTTCGACCGTCTCGCCGGAATTCAGGCGGCTGCGATCGACGCTGGCGACCAGCTCCGCAGCCTGGGCCTGAACGGTGCAGAGCAACAGGGCGGGCAACAATGCGAGCAAGAAGGCGGTGAAGCGGGTCATCGAGTTTTTTCCTGATCCTGATGTTGTTGCTGTTCGTACCAGAATTTGCGTCTGAGCAGTTCGCCGGGGTCATCCGGGATCTTGCGCAGCCATTGCTCCAGCGCCTGGCGCTGTTCGCCTTCGATCATGTCGCTGGCCGGGCGTCGCGGTGGCGTGGTGCTTTGCTCATCGCCCAACTCGCTGCCCGGGACTTCATTGGCGCCCGGTTGCGGTGGCGTCGTGGGCGGCTGCCCGGCGTCCGGCGTGGTTTGCTCGGTGTCGGTTTTCGGCTCGCCATTGCTGGGTTGGGTGGCGCTGCCCGGCGGCGGTTCCTGGGTGATGGTTTCGGTTTTGCCATCGGCGGTTTTGTCCGGCTCGACGGGCGGCGCTGAGGTTTTCTGCTTGAGCAAGCTTTCCACCAGCGCCTTGTTGGTCAGGGCCGGACGCAGATCCGGTTGACGTTCAAGCGCTTGATCGTAAGCATCCAGCGCTGCTTCCAGCTCACCGCTCTTGGCCAGGGCGTTACCCCGATTGTAGTGGGCGTGGGCGTCGTTGCCTTGGGCAAACCGCTGGGCGGCGCCACTGTAGTCTCCGGCTTCATAGAGCGCCACACCTTGCCACTGCGGGTCTTCGAAATGCTGCGCGGCCTCGGCCGGGCGCTTTTGTTTGAGCAAGTGCAGGCCTTGCTGATCGGGACGCAGCCACAAGTCTTCGAAATCGAAGGCGTAACTCGGTTGCGGCAGCATGAACAACAGCGGCAGGCAGAACAGCCAACCACGGCGCCCGGCGCAGGCGGCCAACAATAACAGTGGCAGCAGCAGCCAATAGCCTT
>NZ_AKJK01000076.1 GCF_000282375.1 Pseudomonas sp. GM50 | reverse complement strand
GGGGGCTTGCCCCCGTTGGGCTACGAAGTAGCCCCAAAATCTCTGATGTACCAAAGATCTTGTGAGTGCTACGCACTCAAACGGGGCGATGCGGCGTTCCGACAAGCCCCCTCGCCACAGGGATCGCCGCTGTGCCTTTCAATGATGAAAGGCCCGGGCCAGAGCGCTGAAGCTGGGGCCGGCCAGTACGATCAGCAACGCGGGGAAGAGAAACAACATCATCACCACAGACATTTTTGCGGACATCTTGGAGATGTATTCCTGCAAGCGTGTCAGGCGCCGGTCATCGAGCAGTAGTTTGAGCCCCAGCAGTGATTTCATGGCGCCGCCGCCCTGGTGGATCAATTGCTGAAGAATCACGCAGGTGTCGGTGAATTCGTCCACCGCCAGCAACTGGGTGGCCTTGTTCAGTTCTTCGCCCAGTTCCAGACCGGAATCGACCCGGGTCAGAATCAGGCGCAGTTCATGGGTCAGGACCGGCAGTAATTGTTTGCCTTCGATGCTCAACACTCGCAGCGACTGTTCCACCGCCATGCCGGATTCGAACAGGATGCGCAGCAGTGGAATGAAGGTCGAAATCTCGATCGCCAGTTGTCTTTGCCGACGGTACGCGGCGGCGGCCAACAAGCGTTTGGGCAGCAAATAACCGAGGGCGGTAGCGAAGGCCGGGGTGATCCAGTGGTTGTTCACCTGCGGGAAGAACACACTCTGGATCAACAGGCTCAGGAACAACGCGAGCACCGGTATGCCGATCTGGCAGGCGGCGAACAGCGAGCGTTGCCGGGCGCTGCGCCAGCCGAGGCGGTTGAGCAGCATTTGGGTTTCGTTGTCCAGTTTGACCGAGCGCTGGCCGATGCGGCTGTCGCCCAGCACTTGCAGCCAGTGACTGACGCGATGGTCGCTCAGCGGTTTGCCGTCCAGTCGTTGAGCCACCTGGCGAGCACGCCGATGTTGGTCCAGCAGCCCACTGAGCAGCAACAGCGTGGCCGCCAGAAACAACAGTGCGCTGATCAGCAGGGCTATTTTCATACGCTACGCAACATGCGCCACAGCGCCAGGCAACCCACGACCTGCAGGCCGAACGCGGTCGCGAGCATCATTTGCCCCGAGCTGCTGTTCCACATGGCGAGCAGGTATTTCGGATTGGACAGCAAGAAGTAGGCGGCAAGCCCCACGGGCATCAGGGCCAGCACTATCGCCGTGATGCGGGTTTCGCCCGTCATGGCGCGCAATTGGCGCGCAGCCTGGTCGCGTTCGCGGATCATTTTGATCAGGTTCTCAAACAGCTCACTGGCATTGCCGCCGTAGCGGTGATTGACCTTCAGGCCCAGCGCGAACAAGCGAAACTCGTCTTTCTCGTACAGTTCGGCGAAGTCCGTGACAGCGTCAGGCAGGCTGACGCCCAAGTGCACGTTGCGCTGAACCCGGCCCATGGCGTTTTTAAGTGGGTCTTCGGCGGCGTCGATGGCGACCAGCACCGCATCGGCCAGGGTGCGTCCGGACTTCAGACTGCGCACTGTGTGATCGAGCAATGGCGGCAGTTGTTCGATCATGCGCTTGAGCCGGCGCTGATAGCACCAACTGATGTAGAGCCTCAGAGCCAGAGGTGGCATCAGCAACAACACCAACAAACCGATCCAGCTTGCGAGGGCAAACCCCAGCAAAATGCCCACGGCCCAGAGCAACAGCCACAACCCCAGGCGTTCGGTGGGACGACCGAGGCCGGCGCGTAGAAAGGCTCGTTCCAGGCCAGCCCAGGATGATTTCGCCACCGCCAGTTGCGGTTGTCCCTGCATCAAGCGACCGAGGGTTCGATCGATGCCGGTCTGGCGCAAACCGTTGTAGAACAAACGGATCGACAAGCCCAGCAACGTCAGGCAAATCAGGATGAGCAGCGCCGGTTTGAGCATGCCGTGACCCTTCAGTGCGATAAGGGAGAGAGCGCCGCCTCGCGGCGTAGTTTATCGCCGGCGGGGTTGACCGCCTCGCGCAGAAAACCGAAACCGGTGCGTCGGTCAAACTTGAATAGCGTATTGGTCACATAGATGTCATCACGAATACCCACGACCTCCACCACTTCGCTGACGCAGCGGCGGCCATCAGGCAGGCGCGTCAGTTGAATCACCACGTCCAGTGCCGCACAGATCATTTGCCGCAGAGTGCGTTCGGCGATGGTGCGTCCGGTCAGGCCCACCAAGGTCTCCAGGCGCAGCAGCGCGTCCTGGGCATTGTTGGCGTGCACAGTGCTCATGGAGCCGTCGTGCCCGGTGTTCATTGCAGTGAGCACGTCGACCACTTCGACGCCGCGAATTTCGCCGAGGATGATCCGGTCCGGGCGCATCCGCAGCGCGTTGCGAATCAGGTCGCTGGCCTTCACTTCGCCGTGGCCTTCGGCATTCGGCGGTCGGGTTTCCAGGCGCACCACGTGAGGATGGCCGAGTTGCAGTTCGGCGACGTCTTCGATGGTGACCAGGCGTTCGTGAGGGGCGATCAACTGGCTGAGAATGTTCAGCAGCGTGGTCTTGCCGGTGCCGGTACCGCCGCTGACAAGGATGTTGCAACGCTTGCCCACGGCCTCCTGAATAAATTCAAAGATTGCCTGGTCGATGGTTTGCATCGCCATCAGATCGGAGCTTTTGAGCATGTCCTTGCGGAATTTTCGAATCGACAGGCACGGGCCATCGAGGGCAATGGGCGGGATGATCGCGTTGACCCGGCTGCCATCGGGCAGGCGCGCATCGACCATCGGCGACGACTCGTCGAGCCGTCGGCCCAGAGGCGCAAGAATCCGTTGCATCACCCGCTCGACGTGGTGATCGTCGATGAATCGCAGGTCACTCAGGTGCAACACACCCTCGCGTTCGACGAACACCCGGTGCGGGCCGTTGACCAGAATCTCGGTCACGGTCGAGTCACGCAGCAACACCTCCAGCGGGCCGAAACCGGTGAGCTCGTCGACGATTTCCTCAGCCAGTCGCTCCATCTCATAACGGGAAATCGCCAGGTGCAGACGGGCGATGTACTCGGCAACTTTGTCGATGACGAACTGCGACAGCATTTGCCGCGAACCTTCCAGCAGGTTTTTCCCGGACTCTTCGATGGCGTCGATGATGTAGCGATGCAGCACCAGTTTCAGGCCTTCGTGGTCGGTATTGCCGGCCGGCCCATGGGAGGGCGCACCGAAGAGTTTTTCCCCGCTCATTGCGCGCCCCTCAATCGGTCAAACCAGCCAGCCTTGGGTTTGTCCAGGTCTTCGGAGCGTTTGGCCAGTCGTTCGCCGAGGGCGCGCAGGCTTTGGGTCAGGTTTTCGCGCGGGGCCAGCTCGAACAGGCTCACCCCCTGATTCTTGGCGTTGAGCCGTACTTCCGGGCTGTAGGCAAGGACCGCCATAACCTCCATGCCAAAGCTTTTGCTCAACGTGTCGGAGTCTGGCGCGACGTTGCGCAGATAGCGGTCCACCAGCAACCTGGCGTGGTCGAGCTTGAGGCCTTTTTCGCGCCAGCGGCCGAGCACCTCAAGGTTGCGTCGGCAGTCGAGCACATTCTGATCGGTGTACCACAGCAACTTGTCGCAATGGCTGACGAAGGTGCGCAATGCTTCGCTGTCCGACTGGCCCGTGAGGTTCACCACAATGTGCTGGAAATGTTGACGCAAGGCGCTGAGCAGCATGTACAACTCGGCGGCACTGGTCTGCTCCAGCGGTTCGTCGTTGCTGGCGTAGGCGAGAATCCGCAGCCCGGCGTCACAGGTAGTGAAGGCGCTGTCGATCAGCGTCGCGTCGAGGCGCCTCAGATGTCGCAACGCATCGCCAAAATGAAACGAGCTCTCCAGCCCCAGCAACGCAAGGCTGTCGCCACGCGGCAGGCCCAGATCCAGCAACAGTGTCTGCTGACCGCTCTTTTGCACCACGTGCGCCAGGTGGTTGGCGAGCAACGCCCCGTCGGCATTGCTCTGCGCACCGTAAAGCACGGTCAGGCCACCCTGTTGATTCTGTTGCATATTCGGCGTCACGGTCGGCAGGCGTTTGCTCAGGCGTCGCACCAGCCCGGCAACTTCACTGGAACGCGAG
Source organism: Pseudomonas sp. GM50 (assembly GCF_000282375.1). Lineage (GTDB taxonomy): Bacteria > Pseudomonadota > Gammaproteobacteria > Pseudomonadales > Pseudomonadaceae > Aquipseudomonas. The sequence continues at coordinate 93,838 of NZ_AKJK01000076.1, read as the reverse complement.
CCGTAAGAGACGAAATCCCGCGCGCCGGCACGCATGGCGTTGAGCACGAGTTGGTTGTCCATGCCGTCGCCCAACGCAACGATCGCCAGCATCGGTTTGGCTTCCAGGGCACCCTCGATCAACGCGCTCTGGGCCACCACATGTTCACGGTCCAGACCCACGAACACCAGGCTGGCGAAGGTCACGTCCACCAGCGTCAAGAGCTCGTCGAGGTTGCCGCCACCGGCGCTGATCACTCGGCCCAAAGGGGCAAGCGCACCTTGCAACCACTCGAAGTCGGTGCTGTTACGCGTGATCGCGAGGAACGTCTGACTCAGGTTCTGGGGCTGGCTCATTGCGATAATCCACCGCATGTATCGACGCAGCCGTTGTCGAGCAAGTACTGCGTGAAACGTCTGCGCATAGAGAAGCGTCCTCGCTCGATTCAGGGCGTTTGTTGGGTGACTTCATTGCCGCGGATGACTTCCACACTCGTCTTGCGCGGTGCTGCGCCGCCGCTTATGGGTTTGGGTGTGCCGGCCAGGGCCAGTTGACTGAACTGCACCAGTTCGCGATTGGCACTGGCCAGGCTCGCCTTTGAATCGCGGTTGCCGGCCCAGTATTGGTTCAGGCGTTTTTCCTCGGCGCTGCGCACGGCCAGGCGCAAAACCCCGACCTGAGCCGCGAGCATCAGGCGACTCAAGAGGGGTTCGGGGACGGCGAGCAAAACGGTGCGGGCGCTGGCGCGCTGCTGTTCCTGCTTGAGTCTTTCTTCGTTGCTACGCGCCGGGTTGGCAGGCAGCCCATCGTTCATCAGCCCCAACTGGTCGCCGACACCGAGCACCCGCAACGCCGGAACCACGACCTGGGCCGATTGCTGGAGGTTGTTGGTGTCCATGCGCAGAAACAGCAGGACGTCGACATAGTCGCCGGGGCTCAGTTGACCGCCGACATTGACCACGTCATCCGCCGCCACGGCGAGGGCGCGCTCATCGGGGCGGATCATTCGCGCCAGCGCCCCGCCGGTTTCGAAACTTTCATCATTGAGCCAACTGCCGGCAGTCAGCGTGCGCCAAGGCATACGGCCAATGGCTTGGTCGAGACGGGACAGGCTGCCGGCCGGGGCGGCACGGAGTTTTTCCAGGGTCACGTCGGCGGCGGTGATTTGTTCGTACGGTGCTATGTCACGCAGCAACACAACCACCGGCTGGCGGGTCGGGTCGTCCGCCGGCGACAGTATTGGGGCCGATGATGTGCCAGGTTGCGCGACGGATTCGGGTGCCGGTTGGCGACTCAACACCAGCCCCCAGTAACCGGCAATGATGGCGCCTACCAGAAACAGCCCGGCCAGGCCCATGGTGACGCGACTGTTCATGAAGGCTCTCCCTTTCCTGCTGCGTAACGCCCCCCAAGAGTTCTAACGAGATGACTTCGCAATCAGGCAGCTACGAACATGGAACTATTTCGCTATTTGACGGTAGCGCAGGTAGAGCAAAAAGCCATTACAGGTCGGTAAATATCTGACAAAAGTAACGGTTTGAAGCCAAAAGCACTGTTTCATGACGTCAGTGAACGGGTTACTACTTAAGTATTAATAGGTTCTTACAGTTGTTGGTCTTGGGTTTGCCGACAATGCTGATGCTGGCATAGGGGAATCATGTTGCGGCCGTGCAACATCCGCTGTCATAGGAGACACGTCATGTCCTTTATTAAAGTTGTTCAGAAGATCAAATCCGAATTCGTTTTTTACAGAGGCCTGGCCAAAGACACTGAAGGTGCTTCGGGTATCGAGTACGCGATTATTGCGGGTATGGTGGCCGTTGCGCTGGCAGCATTTGCGACACCCATCGCCACGAGTGTCACCGCAATGTTCACCACCATTTCAGCTGCGCTTTGATTTTAAGGCTGGCTATAGGCAGTCATTTGCCAATCCCGCAAAGGGCTTCTAACGTCAAGGCTTAGTCCATTGCAGGTGTTACCCATGAACGCTCCAGCGCTCCTTCGCCAACAGCTTCTTCTGGTCGACGATGAGGAGGATGCGTTACTGGAACTGGCCGAGTTGCTGGAGGGCGAGGGCTTTACTTGTTTTACGGCAACGTCGGTCAAGCTCGCCCTTCATCATTTGACTTGTCATCCTGATATTGCGCTGGTGATTACTGATTTGCGGATGCCGGAGGAGAGTGGCATGTCGTTGATCAAGCGGTTGCGTGAGCATACGGCTCGTCAGCATTTACCGGTGATTGTGACGTCGGGGCATGCGGATATGGATGATGTGAGTGATATGTTGCGGTTGCAGGTGCTGGATTTGTTTCGCAAGCCGATTTATCACGTGCGGTTGTTGGAGACGTTGAATAATTTGTTTCCAGGGGTGGTTAGTTCCTGATCCTGGCGTGTGGTGTACATATCCGTTACCGCAGCAACGGATATGTACTCAGTCAACAAAATACAGGTCGGCTGTCAGGCCGCCTTCGCGAGCAAGCCCGCTCCCACAGTTGATCAGCGTACTCGACTAGTGCGCAGTAAGCCGCCGCCCACCAGCATTACCAGGCGACAACGCCAACGCCACTTGCGTGCGGTTATGCATATGCGTCAACCGCAACACCTGCGACACATAAAGCTTCACCGTGTTCTCGGTAATCCCCAACTCACACGCGATCTGATAATTGGTCTGCCCCTTGCCCACCAACCGCGCCACCTCCAACTGCCGCGGCGACAGCTGATTGAAAACCGCCGGCATCTCCACCCGCTCCGCCTCACTGAATGCACCGCCAGCCGAATCCGACAAAGGCTCAGAGGACGGCCCCCGACGAACCTTGTCCAGATCCTGATACAGCTCATCGATCGACTCACAAAGGTACTGCAGCTTCTGACTCAAATGCCCCAACTGCAGGTTTTTCTGCCGCTCCTGCAAGACCACTTCCTGGCGCCGCAAACCTTCGAGCAACTCATCCAGATCAATCGGTTTCTGATAGTAGTCGGCGAACCCGGCGCGCAAGGCCTTGATCACGTCCTGCTTGTCTGCGCGGCCGGTGAGCATGATCGCCTCGAATGCCCGATGCTTGCCGGACAACCGTTGTAACGTCTGAACGAGCTGAATGCCATCCATGTCAGGCATCCGCAAATCACAGAGCACCAGGCCGATATCCTCATATTCAGTGAAACGCTCGATCGCCTGCTTGCCAGACTGGCAAGGAACACAGCGATAACCATTGCGCTCGATGAACTCGCAAAGTTCTTCGACAATCAATGGTTCGTCATCGACCACAAGGACTTTTATTGCCGAGATAAGCTTGTTCACGTGTCACTCCATGCCAAGTATGGCTTGACCGTTCCTGTACCCACTACCCACAGGCTGTACAACAACTGTTTTGAAAGTAGACGCACTTTCCAACTATGTACATAGAACGAGTATTGCCCGGCGACTAATGCATCCAGACCAGAGTGAGCAACATGCCCACCAAAACGAATGGCGCAAAGGGCTGTTTTTTTGACGTTCCTGGTCCCAGGTAACGAAGACGTTCTCTAAGCCCCTGCCCCATATACAGCCAGAGTCTTGGCGCCAACAGCAGCCAGAATGCACTGGCCAATCCGGCGCCGATGAAGCCGCCGAGCAGGTGCATACCGTCCGTCGCAAGGCCCAGCGTCGCCATCAGTTTCACGTCGCCTGCCCCCAGACGTCTCAACGCATAACCGGGCAAGGTGAAGGCCAATGCCAACAACAAAGCCCAGCCGCCCTGCACCGCCTCGGCCCCCAACCATGTGGTGCCCGTCCACAACAGATACGTCAGCGCCAATACACCCACGCCAAGGGTCAGGGCATTGGCGATGTGCCGCTCTCGGACATCCTGTGCTGCGCAAAGCGTCAGCCAGATAAGTAGGACAAAGTTCTGCATCCGGTAAAAAACGTCCGTTTTGGCTGAATGATTCTATGCTGATACTACGTCGTGACGGTCAGGGTAGACGCACTCATGAAAACAGGCCTCCCCCGCAAACAAAAAGGTGCCGTGGCGATTGAGTTCGCCTTGGTGTTCATCATCTTTTTCGCCGTGTTTTATGGGCTGGTCAGTTACAGCCTGCCGCTGTTGCTGATGCAATCATTCAATCAATCGACGGCCGAAGCGGTGCGTCGCAGTGTGGCGCTGGACCCAAGCACCGCCAATTACGACACCGTCGTCAGAAACATAGCGACCACCGAACTGACCCGGCAGCTGTCCTGGATTCCTGCCGCGCTGAACTTCAATGTGGCCACCGACGCCAGTGCCACCTACATCGGTGGCGTGCTGACGGTCACCATCAACTACCCCACCAGTAAACTGAATCAGGTGCTGCCGTTCCTGGTGCTGCCGGGGATCGGCTCGGTGCCCAATCTGCCGGCGACCCTTACCGCCCGATCGAGCCTGCAATTTTGAGTTCCGGGGACAAGCTCTTCGGGCGTCTGCTCAATCGCCAACCGCCACAGCCCTCGACCAGTGCGGACACGCCGAGCGTGCAACGTGTCGGTTTGCAGCTGCACCTGAATGACGAGGGCCGAGTGATTCAGCTGACCGGCCCGCTGCGGCATCTGCTGGCGCAACATATGCCCGGCGCGCAGGCACCGCATCTGCTCGATTACCTCATGCCCCATAGCAGCCTGTCGGTCGAAGGCGCGCCTGCCGAGTGGCAGGGACAGAGCCTGGACCTGGATTTTTTCAGCCTCGGCGAACAACCGCTGCATCTGCGTGGCTGGGTGCAGCCGTTGGGCGAAAACTGGCTGTTGCAGTTGATCGACATCGGCGACTTGCTGCTCGAACGTCGACAAGCGCGCAGCCGTGAACAATGCCAGTTGCTCGCGGCGCAGGTCAGCGAACAGTTGCGCCTGTGCAGCCTGACGCGCTTGCCCGAGGTGTTGGCGGAGCAGCTGCAAGGTCTGGCCCAGCGCTTTCAGATCCCCTGCATCGCCATGGCCTTGCTCGACGAACAGGCCGAGGGGTGGCTGATTCACCAGCATTACGCGGCCTTCGATGCGCCACTGTTGTGGGAAATCGATCAACGCCTGGGCACCGGTCTCGACAGTTTGAATGGCTCCGCGCCCCAACAATTGACTCCCAGCGAACACCCGCGCCTGCAAGGCATCTTCGGCAATGCCGAAGGGTTCGCGGTGCCGTACCACAATGCCCTGGGCGTGGTGGCCTGGTTGCTCTGTGGTTTCTACCCGGTGCAAGAGCGTGCCCCCGACCTGAGCGAGCGCGACTGGTTGCAACTCACCGCCGCGCTGGCCGGCCCGCTGCTTGAGCGCTTGCGCGAGCATCAGCACCATCTGCAACTGGAGCGGCTGGAGTCTCTGCAAGCCTTGCTCGGCACCGGCTGGTGGGAGGTCTTCAGCGACACCGCCGAGGTGCAATTGGCGCCATCGCTGGCAAGCATGCTGAACCTTGCGAGTACTCGTTTGCCGCTGCACGACTGGCTCGAACAGATCCACCCCGCCGACCGTGAAGAGCTGACGATTCGCCTGCAAACCTTGCAGGATGAAGGCGCGCCGTTGCTGCTGTGCGTACGCCTGCATCGCCCCGACGCGGCGCAAACGCCGATCTGGTATCGGCTGCAAGGTCAGGCCCTGGGTATCGGCAGAAACCGGCGGCTGGTGGGTTTCATGCTCGACATCAGTGACATCAAGAATCAGCAGCAGAACGCCGCTGCCGCCCATGCCCGGCTGGACAACCTGATCGCCAGTTCACCGGCGGTGATCTACGTGCAGCGCTACGTCGAAGGTGCGCTGCAACCGACATTTTTCAGCGACAGCCTGTTGCCGCTACTCGGTTGGTCGCTCGCTGATTGCGCCGCCGGCGCGCTGGTGGAACGGGTCCACCCCGAGGACCGTGACGGCTATTTCGAGCGCACCCGGCAACTGCTGCGCGAAGGTTCGGTGCGTGCCCGTTATCGGCTGCGCGACAGTCGCGGCGATTACCACTGGCTGCTCGACGAAGCCAAACTGCTGCGCGATGACCTAGGGCTGCCGGTGGAAGCCGTGGGGCTGTGGCTGGATGTCACCGAGGCGACCCTGGCCGCCGAGCAAGTAAAACAGAGTGAAGAGCGTTATCGGATCCTGGTGGAAGATTCCCCGGCGATGATCTGCCGTTACCTTCCAGACCTGACGTTGACCTTTGGCAACCGCCCGCTGGCGACCTATCTGGAATGCCAGCCCGAGCAACTGCCGGGGGTGAACCTGGGCAGCTGGATGTCGCCGGAACAGCGCGAAGCGTTCCTCCAGCGGCTCAGTCACCTGAGCCCGGAGTTCCCGGTCAGCACCGCGGAAATCAACCTGCAACTGCCGGGACGGGAACACGCCTGGTGGGTCTGGTCGGATCGCGGGGTGTTCGACGAGCAAGGTCGTTTGCTTGAGATACAAGCCGTGGGCCGCGACAACACTGAAGTCCGGCGTGCCCAACAACAGCTCACCCAGAGCGCGAAAATGGCCACCCTCGGCGAAATGGCCACCGGGCTGGCCCATGAAATCAACCAGCCACTGAACGTGATGCGCATGGCCATCGTCAATGTGCTCAAGCGTCTGAGCAATGGCGATGCGCAAATCGATTACCTGACAGACAAGCTCAACCGCATCGACGCGCAAGTCCAGCGCGCCGCGCGGGTGGTGGATCACATGCGGGTATTCGGTCGGCGCTCGGAGATCGAGCAGCACCCGTTCAATCCGGCTCAAGCCATCGAGGGCACGCTGTCGCTGCTGTCCGAAGGCATGCGCGGCAAAGGCGTCGAGCTGCGGGTCAGCGAGACCGGATTCGAGGTGCAGGTGCGCGGTTACGTCGATCAGCTGGAACAGGTGCTGATCAATCTGATGGTCAATGCGAGGGATGCATTGTTGGGCAAGCGCGAGGCCGACCGGGAGTTCAAACCGTGGATTTCGGTGTATGCCGAACGCGATGAACACTCGGTGCGACTGTGGGTCGAGGACAACGGCGGCGGCATCGATCCACGGCTGCTGGAGCGGATTTTCGAACCGTTCTTCACCACTAAACCGGTGGGCGTCGGCACCGGGCTCGGGTTGTCGGTGAGTTACGGCATCGTCGAAAACATGGGCGGTAAGTTGAGTGTAAGAAACTCGACCGAGGGCGCGCGGTTTTGTATCGAGTTGCCGATTGCCACGGACGATCAGATCACCAGTGTCGCGCGCCCCGAGTGACAGCTGAGGTTGGCGCCGACGTCGACCTTGTTCAAATCGATCCCAAGGCTTACCAGCACGGTGTTGATCAAGCTGTCGAGCAACGGGCTGAGCACGCTGTTGATCGCGCTGATCAGCAAAGTGGTCACATTGCTCAGGATCGTCCCCAGACCGCTGACGAGACTGCCCGACGGGCCATACATGTCCACGTGAATATTAAGCGGGGTATTGAGCAGACTGCTGACGATGCTGCTGGTGGTAAACGAGTAGTAGAACGGCGGCTGATTGATTTCCGGCAGGCTGGTGGCGGGTGGTGCGGAGTAGACGTGGGAAATGTTGGCGTTCGCCGCCACGCTGGTGTCGGCAACGATATCGATGCCGCCACCGACGCCGGGCACACGCGGATCGCATGTGATGGGCAGAAAGAGAAGCCTGCGACAGGTTTTGATCCCGATATCGATCACCTTCAACGGCTGCACCGTGACCGTCGGCGGTGTGGTGTTGCTGCCGAACATGCTGGCCGCATCGATCCGGCCGATTTTCAGGTTCACCGGCGACGTACTGGTGTTGGTGGTCAGGGTTTTGTTGGTGTTACTGACGCAGCTGTAGGCCGTGACGTAACTGCTGGCGCTGGCGACCTCCAGCGCCACGTCGAGCCGTATCGGCCCCGGCAACACCTTGATGTCGGGTGTCTGGCAGGGCACGCCCAAGGCACAGGTCAGTGAGTTGAGCACCGCCACCAGATTGAGATTGAGCAACGCGTTGAGGGTGTTGGTCAGCGGTCCTGCCAGATCGGTTACCGCAGTGACCAGCGCCACGATGGCGTCGAGTGCAGGCAAGTCGATCGACAGCAATGTGCGAACCTGCGCGGTTCTCACGTAGATCCGATTGGGTCCCAGTGGATTCAGCGCCGCGTTTTTCGGATTGCCAATCGCGGAGAGTTGCGGCGCCTCCAGGACCTGCACCCGGGCCGTGATTTGCGCCAGCCCCGCCAGATTGATCGGCAGCGTCGCCACCAGACCGTTTTTCTTGTTGGCCAGTTGCACGATGCCTTCGATCAGGTTGAACACGCTCACGTTAGTCGCCAACGCCGACATGTTGCTGCCATTCTCGACGTGCAACATATTGCCCAGCACCACGGTCGTGGAGCCTGCGGCAACCTTGAGTGCTTGCAGACCGACGATGGTCGCCGTCGCGCCGAGCGTGCCGCCCGGGTCCAGCACATTGACGGCAGTCTGGATCAGCTGACTGACGGCCACCGAAGTGCCCAACACCTGGCTATACCCGGCGGCGGTGAGGCCGAGGTCGACCTTCAATCGATCGAGGTAACCGAGCAGGCTGATGTTGGTGTTCATCAAACCGTTCCAGCCCGCCACGGAGAGGTTCAGATTGCCGCCCAGCAAACCACCGAACAGTCCATTGAGGGTGGCCGACTTGCTGGTATCGATAGTCAGCACCGTACTGCGAATGGTCAGCGATGCCAGCGGAGGTGGCAACGCCGCGACGGCGGTCGCGGTCAGGTTGAGGGTCGCACCGGCTGGCGGACCGCCGAACACCGCACCAATACCACCGGCGAAACTCTGCAGGATCGAATGGCTGACGGTCACCCGAATGGCTTCGCTGCTGCTTGGATTAGCCGTAAAAACCCGAAGATTATTGGCGTCCAGAGTCAAGGCGCCACAAGCCACCGTCAGGCTGCGCGTGGGGTCAGGCAGGGTGAAATTGTTGCGGGTTGCGCTGGCGGTGGCGTAGACGGTAGCGGTGGCACCCGCGGCGCAATCACCGTTGCGTGTGGCAGCCTCCAGCGCGGCCATATCCGCCACCCGCTGCAAGCTGCGCTTTTCCAGGTACAGGCGGCCGCTGTCGACCATGATCAGCAGAAACACCAAGGCCATGCCCAAGGTCAGCACCGCCATCAAACCGATCGCTCCCCGTTGCCGGACCGGGCTACGAAACTGCAAGCAGGGAGACATGGCGCACTCCTTTGCCGGCACACTGCCGAGGGCTACCTCCATTGGTGAGGAGCAGTGTAGACAAGGGTTGGCCAGGTTGCTGGCAACTCGCCATCCACGACAACAAAAAACCGGGCTTGTTGTGGGCGTGTGTGACGACGAAGATCCTGTAGGAGCGAGGCTTGCCCGCGAAGAAAACACCGCGGTTTTTCAGTCATTCCGCGTTATCGTTCTTCGCGGGCAAGCCTCGCTCCTACAGGGGCTGTGGTGTTGGTTAGTTCAGCGTTTAGCGCGGTGGATAGTTCGCCAATATCCGCCCGACCGTCTCGTGGATTTTATTGCTACGATCCTGCGGGTTCGGTGTGCGACTAAGCGTCTGCTCGTCGCTGCCGCGCCACACCAGTTTGCCGTCCTTGCCATCGAGCAGGTCGATCTGGATGGTTGCCACCTTGTAGCTGATGTTGCGGGTTTCGTTGTACATCGGCCCGCCCCAGTAGCCGTACCATGGGCCACCATAACCGCCACCATAGTTGGTGGTCACTTGTTGCTGGCGATCTTCGACGATCAAATAAGCCTGCACCTTCAGATCCGAACTGGCGCCGGCGGCGGCCGGACGCAAGCCGCGCTGATCCAGCTGATCGGCAACGGACTGGCGGATGCGTTGTTCGGTCAGGTCACTCTTGATCCGTGGATCATCGGGACGGTATTGCACGGCGGGCTCTTTCCAGCTCCAGCTACGATAGGCGGCAAAGTCACGGCTGGCATCGAAGTCATGATTGACCTGGTTGGCGGCGCAGGCAGTGAGCAGCGCGGCCATGGCCAGTAAAGCGAGACGGCGGAACATGATTTTTCTCCGATAGAAGACATGCACCTGCGGGGGGCTTCCGGTAAAAGAAGCTAACTAGGAGGATACGCCGACATGGCCTTTTCTACAGCTTCGCGAATGGCATCGACCCGCTCGCTCTGACTGCCCTGATTGCTGGTTTCGGCACTGGCACTCCATACCGGCTGGCCGGTGCTCGCGTCGAACAGATCGACTCGCACCACCACGACTTGTACCTGATAGGTACGAATGACCGGCACCATGTTGTACATGCCGTAACCGCTGCCGTAGCGGTTGTAACCGCCATAACCACCGCCGTAGTACCCCCCGCCGTAACCATAGTCATCCTGCACCTGACGCAAGCGGGTTTCCAGATGCAGATCGGCGCTGACCAACAGGTCCGCCGGACGGTTGTCGTGCAGCGGGCGCAAGCCGCGTTGGTCAAGGGCATTACTGACCGCTTCGGCCACCTGCGCCGAGTCGGCCCAGGCCGTGCCCGGTGGCAGGTGCCCGTTGAGCCAGGCCCAACTGCGATAGCGGCCGTAATCGCGTGGCGCCGCCGGGTAGGCGCTGCGATCGAAAGTAGTGGCGGCCTGAGGCGGTGCCGGTGGCAGGGGATTGGAGGTCGCGACATAAGGGTTGCTGCCCTGACAGGCCGTCAACCCGAGACAGATCACCAGTAACCCTGAACGACTTTTCATTTCGCGCTCCGGTCAGATCGGCCGACAGATCCAGTGCAAATAGCGCCCAAGCCCGGCGAAGCTTGGGTGACGGCGGTGAGCCAGTTCCATTTCCAGCAAGTCCGGCAGCTCGACACGGCCCTGGAATTCCACCGGCATGTAGTCGTAAAAAACCCGCACCCCACTCTGGGTTTCGACCTGCCACATGCTCTCAAGTTGCGCCGCCAGTTCCCGTGGATCCAGTGGCTGCTGCGGCGTCAGGCTCTGCTTCTCGCCGGCCATGTTGTTCTTGCGCATCTTGCGGAAATGACCTTTGAGCAGGTTGCGGTAGATCAACGCATCGCGGTTGTAGAACGCCAGGGACAACCAGCCGTCCGGCTTCGTCAATTGATGCAGCACCGGCAAAATCGCATGGGGTTCGGCCAGCCATTCCAGCACGGCGTGGCACAGCACCAGGTCGTAAGGTTCAGTGAGCTGACCGAGCAGATCCTGCCACGGCGCCTGAATGAACGTCGCCGTCTGCCCCGCTTCGGCGAAGCGCTGACGGGCGCCTTCAAGCATCGGTTCGGCGGGCTCGGCGAGGGTCACCTGATGACCGCGCTCGGCCAGCCACAACGACATGTGGCCCAGGCCAGCGCCGATGTCCAGAACGCGCAACGGTCGGTCGGGCAGGGTTTCGGCCAGGTCGGCCTGCAGCACCGCGAGACGGATCGCACCTTTGGCGCCCCCGTAGATTTTTTCAGCGAAACGGGTCGCCAACTGATCGAAATGACGGTCGCTCATCAGCTGAACCGCCGTTCGCTGTCCGCGAGTTTGCTGCGCACCACTTCATTCATGTCCAACCCCAACTCGCTGCACAGCAGCAGTAGATACAGCACGATGTCGCCGATTTCCTGCCCGGCATGGGCGAGCTTGTCCGCCGGCAACTGGCGCGACTGGTCTTCGGTCAGCCACTGGAAAATCTCCACCAGCTCGGACATTTCCACGCTCGCGGCCATGGCCAGGTTTTTCGGGCTGTGAAATTGCCGCCAGTCATTGCGGTCGCGAATGGCGTGCAGGCGTTCGGTCAGTTCAACAAGGTTCATCGGGCTCTCCTGAAGGCGTATAGCTTCAGGGGGATGGCGGGTGAAGGCAAGTGACAACGTTATGCCCGCGCACTTTGCGCCATACTCCAAAAAGATCGCAGCCTTCGGCAGCTACTACGGGAACTCGGTAGCACGATCAATAGCCCAACGGTCGGATCCGGCAACCACGCCATCATTCCATCAGGACGCACACATGCAGGTAGAAAGCTTTTTCGAATGGCTCGGCCAGATAATCGGTTCGGCCATCCGGTTCATCATCGACGCCCTCAGTGGTCTGTTCAACCTGTTGAGCAACGCCGGCAGCAATTTTGTCGAAGGGTTGGCCCAGGCGCTGGGCATGGACACTTCGATCGTCAGCATCATTACGCTGATCATCGGGCTGATGCTGTTATGGGCGGCGATCCGCGCCTTCATGAACGCGTCGATCATCATGGGGATTATCTGGTTGTTGCTGGGGTTGTGGTTGCTGAGCTGGATTGTTCACTAACACCATGCCCCTGTGGGAGCGAGCCTGCTCGCGATGACGCCGGCACATTCAACATCCAAGTTGACTGTCAGTCCGCTATCGCGAGCAGGCTCGCTCCCACAATGGATCGAGGTAGATTGCGAATGTGCCGCTACAATGCAGGCGCCCCCAAGGAGCCTGCATGCCCAACCTGATTGCCGACTGGCGCGACCGTCCGACCCATCGTCGAGTCTGGGCGCTCGCCGCCCCGATGATTCTCTCGAACATTTCCGTACCCTTGGTAGCGCTGGTCGACAGTACCGTCATCGGCCATTTGCCCCATGCTCATCAACTCGGCGCTGTCGCGGTGGGCGCCAGTCTGTATACCTTTCTTGCATGGGCCATGGGCTTTCTGCGCATGGGTTCCACCGGGTTCGCCGCCCAGGCTGCCGGGCGCGGGGATGGTGCAGCGTTGCGGCAGATTTTGCTGCAAGGTCTGTTGTTGGCCATGGGCCTGGCCATTTTGTTGGGCGCAGTGGGCGTGCCGTTGAGCGGGGTCGCGTTGCACTTCATGCAACCGTCCGCGGAGCTCGATCAGCTCACCCGCCAGTTCTTCCACACGCGGCTGTTCGGCTTGCCGGCGGCGCTGGCCAGCTACGCGCTGGTGGGCTGGTTCCTCGGCACCCAGAACGCCCGGGCTCCGCTGGCGATTCTGCTGAGCACCAACCTGGTCAACATCGCGCTGAACCTGTGGTTCGTGCTCGGCCTGGAGTGGGGCGTGGTCGGCGCGGCCCGGGCCTCGGTGATCGCCGAGTGGACCGGCGCGCTGATCGGCCTGTTCATGACCCGCAAAGCCCTGCGCGCCTACCCCGGCCATATTGCCTGGGCCGCGCTGGCGTTGTGGCAGAGTTGGCGCCCGTTACTGGCGGTCAATCGCGACATCTTCATCCGCAGCCTGGCGTTACAGTCGGTGTTTTTCCTGATCACCGTGCAGGGCGCGCGGCTGGGCGATGCCACGGTCGCCGCCAATGCGTTGCTGCTCAACGGCCTGCTGCTGACCGCCCACGCGCTGGACGGTTTGGCTCATGCCGTAGAAGCCCTGTGCGGACACGCCATCGGGGCTCGCGACCGAGAGGCCCTGCGCCGCTCATTGGTGGTGGCGTGCGGTTGGTCGTTGCTGGCGAGTGCGGGGTTTGCCTTGCTGTTTCTGTTCGCCGGGCACCTGTTCATCGAGATGCAGACCGACATCCAGAGCGTGCGCGACACCGCCTTCCTTTACCTGCCTTACCTCGCGGTACTGCCGCTGATTGCCGTCTGGAGTTACCTGCTCGACGGCCTGTTCATCGGCGCCACCCGCGCCCGGGAAATGCGCAATGGCATGCTGTTGACGGTGATCCTGCTGCTGCCCTTCGCCTGGGCGCTGCAAGGCTTGGGCAACCATGGACTGTGGATAACCTTCCTGTTGTTCATGTTGCTGCGCAGCCTGACCCTTGGCGCGTTCGCCTGGTACTTGCGCAAGCACGACAGCTGGCTCAACGGATGACGAGGGTCAGGATTGTCAGCACGTTCAGGGTTGATCGTTCTGCCACAGATTGCGCAGGCTATCGAGACGCTCCTGCTGGGTGATTCCCGGCAACGACTGCCCAGGCACTGCGTTGGGGTGCTGCAAGCGCAGCCATAACCAGCCATCGAGCACCGGGCGTTCGCTGAAGCCCAGTGCCAGCCCTTCCTGCAGGCAAACCCACAAGCTGTTGTAGTCGGTGCCGGTGGATCGGCTCCAGCGCCAGGCGTGTTGTTCCAGCAGGCAGGTTTGCAAGGTGTCTCGCTGACGCAGGCTGAGGTTTTCTTCGATGGCCAGCGGCCTGACGGCAAGCCGCGGATTGAACAACTGCTGCCAGCCCTGACAACCTATGGCCCGGTCGGCCCAGGTGCCGCCGAACCAGCGCAACTCATCGATCGGACCTAACCAGCGACTCAGCTCCTGTGCATCGCAGGCATCGAAAAAATAACTCGCCGTGTTTGGGTTGTAGTAACTCAACAAGGCCCGGTGATGCAGACCCAAGGTGACTGCGAGCATGCGTCGCAAATGCTCCAGCAACTGCGATGACGATGCTTCACTGGCCAGCAGCAACCCGCTCCAGGTATGTGGCGCACTTTGGCACAGCTCGGCCAGTGCCGGGCATTCGCGAAGGTCGACCAACACCGGCCCGTGCTCATGCAATGGGTGAAATTCGGTGCCTTCGAACAGGCGGAACCATCGGGCATGAGCAAACTGTTGCCGCAAACTCGCGCCGGCCTGAGGCACACCCGGCACATCGAGCAACAGCCATTGCGGGGTCGAGTCGACCGCTTGAGCGGCGCTCATGCCGCACCGCTCTGGCCGGGCTGCATCGCCGCCCGGCAGGTGCAAAAGGACTGCGCGCAATGACTGAAACTGCCACCGCCGGGCAGCAGGCACAGGAGCACCAAGGGTTCGCTGGATTGCAGCATGCCCAACAAGCCGTCGAGCGCCGGGCTGGAATCGCTCGTCAAGGACGGTTGCAGGTCGGGTATGACTGGCTCGGCGCTCGACGCTGCGCCGGGAAGAAATCCGCTGATCAAGGGTTGATCCGGATCGCCTTCGATAAAGCTCACAAGCACCTGCGCCCCTTCACTCAACAGTAGGGTGCCAGCACCTTCCAGCTCGGGAGCCAACGGCAACCAGCAGTGGCTGGGCGCTGCGCCCTCCCCCTGGTAAAGCCAGTCAAACTGCACGGCAACCGATCTGGACAGATCCGGTTGAGGCTCATCGACCTCGACCACCCACGCCCGCTGCAGGCTGTGCATCCTCGGCTTCACGCCCGAATGAGGTGCCACGAAAGGCATTTCCTGCCCAACGGCGCGCAGTTGGTTGCTATAAGGAAGCCCCGGTTCCTGCCCCCCCTGATGCTCGACATGGGTCAGTAGCCAGAGACGATTCCAGTCCACACACGGATGGCCGGACAGCGGCATCAGTTGGCCGCTGCGCAGGGTCGCCAGATTCGTCTGGCCTTCGGCGATCTGCCCGCCGCCGTGAAGCTTGAACTGACGCACACCTGGCCGTTCGTTCTCACCCTTGAAGACGCTCTCTTCGCCACGGCTAAACTGCCCCAGACCATCACCGAACACCAGACAGTGTCCGCGTGAGCGGTGTTCGAAGTAGTAATGAAGCCGTTCCTGGGCGCACAGACGCTGGAGAAATTGCAGGTCTGATTCCCGGTACTGCGTGCAGAAATCACGGGACGGGTAATCACCTCTCAGGTCGAAGCGCCGATCCTTGCCGGCAATGCCGTGCTCCTTGAGTACTTGAGCGAGAATATCCGGCACCGAGCACTGGCTGAAGATTCGCTGATTGAAGCGCTGGGCCAGACACGCCAGCCTGGGGCCCAGACGGACACGACATAGCCTGGGCTCACCGCCATGGCCGAGCTGAACGAGGCCAAGCAACTGCCCGTGAATACCCTGCCCCAAGGGCCCGAAGTGCAAAAAGGCCGAGCGATACAGCAGGCTTGCGAGGTCCAGTGTTGGGTCACTGTTCAGCAGATCCACGTCGAACACAAAAGGCTCGCTGATGGCTTCACTACCGGTAAAGGCCAAGACCTCAAAGGGGTCAGGAAGACCCGCTATATCCAGACGAAATGACAGCTCGTTGACTGGATCGAACATCGGCGATTCTCTACAGGAGGGGCGGCCGGGGATTCTCGCTGAGAGACATGGCCGAGTAGAGTGCCGAAGTACAACTTAGGAAATGACCTACGTAAAAAGAAGACCAAATCGCTTGGATAGCCCGGTCTGTGGGTTATTTCGCTTGAAAAGAGAGAAGTGTCGCACCAGGCCATCTGAAATTTCCCCAACGTATGGAGAATTTTCAGACAGCCCGATGAGAACGGAGCCTTACCTCAAGAAGACAGGTAAGACGAACGGGTCAGGCCCAGACGCAAGGCATCGAGGAACTGGGTGCGCTCGGCGGCGCTGATGCGGGCACTGGCGCACTTGTCGCGGTAGTGGGTCATCAGCTCTTCCGGCGACAAGTGCACGTAGCGCAACATGTCTTCGATGGTGTCATGGGTTTCGATACCGGCGTGGTACACGCTGCCGTCGGCGTTCTGGTAGATGTTCACCGAGTCGGTGTCACCGAACAGGTTGTGCATGTCGCCGAGAATTTCCTGGTAGGCACCCACCAGGAAGATCCCCAGCAGATAGTCTTCACCTTCGTTCAAACCGTGCACTGGCAAACTGGTTTCGATGCTCTGCTCATCGACGTACTGCTTGATCTTGCCGTCGGAGTCGCAGGTCAGGTCTTGCAGCACCGCACGGCGCAGCGGCTCTTCGTCGAGACGGTGCAGCGGCAGGATCGGCAGGACCTGGCCGATGGCCCAGGTGTCCGGCAGGCTCTGGAATACCGAGAAGTTGCAGATGTACTTGTCGGCCAGCTTGTCGTTGAGTTCGTCGAGCACCTGACGGTGGGAACGCTGACGGGCCTTCAACGAGTTGTGCAGGCGGCGGCAAACGGCGAAGTAGCATTGCTCGGCCAGGGCTTTTTGCGCCAGGGTCAGCTTGCCATCGGCGTATTGAGTGGCCACGTCGCTCATGTAGTGCGTCGCGCGCCAGTACGTTTCGGTGACCATCTCGATGTCGGTCGGGCCGAGCAAATCAACCAGCCACTGCACGGTTTCCGGCAGCTCTTCCTTGTTATCGATCTTCGGCACGTCGTCGTTGTGTTTCTCGACGTCGGTCACCTGCACCACCAGCATGGCGTGGTGAGCGGTCAGGGAGCGGCCGCTTTCAGAGAAAATGTTCGGGTGCGGCAGGCTCTGCGCGTCGCAGAACTCCTTGAGCATCCCGACCACGACACCGGCGTAATCGTCCATGTCGTAGTTGATCGAACTGGCGTTACGCGAATGCGTACCGTCGTAGTCCACGCCCAAACCGCCGCCGACGTCGATGTGATCCACCGGCAGGCCAAGGTTACGCAGCTCGCCGTAGTAACGGATCGCTTCCTTGAAGCCGTGCTGGTAGTCCGCCAGGTTGGCGATCTGCGAACCCATGTGGAAGTGCAGCAGGCGAATGCCCTGATCCAGGCCGGCGGCGCGGAAACGCTCGACCACCGACAGCAGTTGCGCCGCCGACAGGCCGAACTTGGATTTTTCGCCACCGGTGTCTGCCCACTTGCTCGACGCCAGGGACGACAGACGCACGCGCAGGCCGACCTGCGGCTTGACCTTGAGCGACGCCGCTTCTTCTATCACCAGACCGACTTCGGACTCTTTCTCGATCACGATGAACACGTTGTGACCGAGCTTCTGGCCCATCAGCGCCAGGCGGATGAACTCGCGGTCCTTGTAACCGTTGCAGACGATGGTGCCACCCTTCGGTGCCAACGCCAGAACGGCGAGCAACTCAGGCTTGGAGCCGGCTTCCAGACCGATCGATACGTCCTGGGTAGCGATGATGTTTTCGATCACCGCTTCCTGCTGGTTGACCTTGATCGGATACAACGCCGTGTACTTGCTCTGGTATTCCAGACGCTCGATATTGGCGTCGAACGCACCGGTCAGCTGACGCACGCGGTCTTGCAGGATGTCAGGGAAACGCACCAGCAACGGCAAGGACAAACCGCTTTTGCGCAGTTGGTCGACTTGCTCGAAGAGGTCGATAGGCGAACTGGTCGGGCCGTTCGGACGAACTTCGACGCGACCGGCGTCATTGATCGCGAAATACCCGGCCCCCCAATGGCGAATCCCGTAAACACTGCGGCTGTCCGCAACTGTCCATTGGCTGCCATCGTCTTTGCGTGTGCGTCGTACGGACATCGAAGTCCCCTATAAAGAAGTCATAGAGCGTCGCCTGGGTTCAGGCCGGCGCAGTCTAAAGAATGAAAATGACGGTTCGTCAACGAGGGGGTAGACCTCGCTGACCGCAGTGAGTTTAGAAACCGGTCATGAACAGGCTCTGTGAAAACCATGGAGACGACGCCAGACCAGGATGAACAGGGCTGGATCAAGCCGCGGGTGGTTTTCACAGAGGCTGCTAGCCGCCGGACTTCTTCGCCTTGAAACCGTGTTTGATCAGCTCGGTCAAGAGTAGCTCGACATGATCGCCCTGGATTTCGATGATCCCGTCTTTCAACGCCCCACCGGTCCCGCAACGTTTCTTCAACGTAGTGGCCAGATCCTTGAGCGCGTCTTCGGCCAACGGCACACCGGTGATGGTGGTCACCGTCTTGCCGCCACGGCCCTTGCTTTCGCGACGCACGCGAGCGATGCCGTCGCCGGCCGGGATAACGGTTTGTTTGCAGATGCAGGCATCCACCGGTTGACTGCAATCCGGGCAATGACGACCTGCGTCGGTGGAAAATACCAGGCCACCAAGGGCGGCGAAGGATGCGGCTTTTTTGGCCACCGGCAATCCTCTTGGGAGGACAAAGACTGGTCGTGGCAGCTGCCATCGACCGCGAAGCCCCACTCAGGCAGGGGCAGCGCTACTGAAACGGTACAGACTTGTAGGAGCGAAGCTTGCTCGCGAAGGACGTCAACGATAACGCGTGCGCTCTGAATGTACGCGTTGTCCTTGCGATATTCGCGAGCAAGCTTCGCTCCTACATAGAGCTATGCCGTTTCAGTTTGAAAAGGTCGCGCAGTGTAACGGCAAAAACGCCGATTGCTAAGAGCCAATCGGCGCCAATTTATAGCTCTTTTGCGACGTTATTCCCCTGGGCGCGAAGATAGCGCTGCAAGGCCGCCAGAGAGTCCGGGCAATAAGGCTTCTGTGTGATTTCCAGCAGGACCTGATCGATCGGGATGAAGCGCGCTTCCAGCACTTCTTCCGGCTGCAGGATCAACGGGCCGTCCCACACCGCCGAAAACGCCGAGCACCAGAGTCGGTTACCGGTGTCCTCGAAGAAAAAGTGATCATGGGCGGTCAGTTCCACACCGCTCACGCCCAGCTCTTCTTCCAGCTCACGGGCCGCCGATTCGGCGTAAGTCTCAGTGGCCAGCACCATGCCGCCGGCCGCCACGTCCCAGTAACCGGGGTATATCGCTTTGCTCAGGGTGCGCCGGTGCACGCACAGCTCACCGGCAGAATTGAACAGCATGATGTAGGTGCCGCGCCCGATCAGCTCGCGTTCGCGCAGCTCGGAGCGGACCAGAGCGCCGAGCAGGTTGTCCTGCTCGTCGACCCAGGCGATCTGTTCGGCATCGGAAGCCGCGCGATGGGCAGCCTCACGCATGTCATCGACGGAGCTATCGACCATGACTCAACCCTGATTGAGCAATTGACGCAAATCGATCACCGCGGCGTTGGCCCGGGAGATGTAATTGGCCATGACCAGCGAGTGGTTGGCCAGCACACCAAAGCCGCTGCCGTTGAGGATCATCGGGCTCCAGACCGGTTCTTGCGAGGCTTCCAGCTCACGAATGATCTGGCGCACGCTGACCGTGGCGTTCTTCTTCGCCAGCACATCGGCGAAATCGACTTCGATGGCGCGCAGCAGATGGGACAACGCCCAGGCCTGACCGCGGGCTTCGTAGAACACATTGTCGATCTGCAGCCACGGGGTTTCGACGACTTCTTCGTCAACCTGTGGCACCTGACCGAGCGCCGGGACTTCAGTCTTCAGTGCGGTGTTGAGCTTGACCCGGCCAACACTGGCCGACAGCCGTTGCGACAGCGAACCCAGACGGGTTCCGACATCACCCAGCCAGTTGTTCAGGTTGTCGGCGCGGGCATAGAACAGCGCACTTTTCTGATCAGGACCCGACAGGCGTGCCTGATAGCGGCTCAGGGAGTTGATGCCCTCTTGGTACTCGGACTCACTGGAGGGCAGCACCCAGCTCTTGTTGTCGAAGTTGAAACGCGGCTCGGCCTTGGCCAGGTCGGCATCTTCGGCGGACTGCGACTGGGAACGGGCGAAGTCTTTACGCAGCGCACGGCTCAGGTCGCGGACCTGGACCAGCACGCCATATTCCCAACTCGGCATGTTGTCCATCCACAGCCCCGGCGGGAAACGGTCGTTGGAAATATAACCACCCGGCTTGGTCAGCAAAGTACCGGCAACGGTCTTGAGGGTTTCCACCGTGGTGTACCCGACAACCATCTGCTTGCCTTCTTTCTCGGCCGCCACTTGGGCATTCTGCTGAACCGGGAACAGCGCCGGCTCCTGGCTCCAGTACCAGCCCAGCGCGATCGCCACCAACAGGTAAAGAACAATCAGAGTAGCCAGCGCCCGGCTGAACAACAGGCCGCCAAAATAACTGCGGGTGGCCGATTTCGGTTCAGCGGCACGCTCAGGCGCGCTGCCTGTGCGGTTCTTCCAGTCCAGCATGGCGATATCCTTTCAATCACTTGAGTTCATCGGTTCGACCACAACCCTACGCCATCGTGCGTCATTTGCCGCGCATTAAATCCTGCGCGTCACAGCGAGCCACACAATGACTGCAATCGAGCTGCCACTATAAATGAAGCACTGCGCTGAGCCTATGCGACCAGTCGGTCAGAAACTGAATGAAGTCGCTTTGCAGATTATTGACGTACGACACTCATGCAATTGAAAAGAGGTGCTAGCATAGAGCCACCAGTCGATCTCAGCATGCACCCTAACTAGTAGTCAGGATATGACCGAGCCAGAAGACCCCAGCCGTGAGCGCCTCAAGCACCACTTTGCCCAGCGGGTAATTCATCAGGCACGTCAGATTCTTGAGATATGGCAACGTCTGCAGCGCAACGAATGGTCCACCACCGACTTGTCGGAGTTGAGTGAGGCCAATCTGCGCTTGCTGCGCTTTGCCGAACGTTTCGAACAACCGGAACACACCCAGCTGGCGCGCCACATCGGCCAGTCGCTGGAAGCGGTGGACGCCAACCGCGGACGCCTGAGCAGCGGACTGATCACCGACCTCAATCGCCTGATGCAGCGCCTGTCCCGCACCGGCCTGCGCCATGGTGATCAGTTCGAACACACCTTTCTGCCGCCACTGCGCAAACCGATCTACGTGATGCTGCAGGATCACGACCGGGCCGAGCGGCTGGCCAAGCAACTTGAATTCTTCGGGCTCAGCGCTCAATCCCTCGACAGTGTCGCCGCGTTCCGCTCCTCGATGGTCGAGCGTTTGCCGGCGGCGATTGTCATGGACGTCGACTTCAGTGGCGCCGGCATCGGCCTGAAACTGGCGGCCGAAGCCCAGGAAGGCCTCGATCAACCCTTGCCGCTGTTGTTTTTCAGTCTGCACGAAACCGATACCCCGACCCGCCTCGCCGCCGTGCGCGCCGGTGGCCAGGAGTTCCTCACCGGCACCCTCGAAGCCTCGAGCCTGCTGGAAAAGATCGAAGTCCTGACCTGCGTCGCCCAGTACGAACCTTATAAAGTGCTGATCATCGACGACTCCCGCGCTCAGGCCTTGCACACAGAACGCCTGCTCAATAGCGCCGGGATCGTCACGCGGACTCTGATCGAGCCGATCCAGGCCATGGCCGAACTGGCGGATTTCCAGCCGGACCTGATCATCCTCGACATGTACATGCCGGCCTGCACCGGTACTGAACTGGCCAAGGTGATCCGGCATAACGACCGCTATGTCAGCGTGCCGATCATTTATCTATCGGCCGAAGATGACCTGGACAAGCAACTCGACGCCATGAGCGAAGGCGGCGACGACTTCCTGACCAAACCGATCAAACCACGGCACCTGATCACTACCGTGCGCAATCGCGCGGCGCGGGCGCGCAATCTGAAGGCGCGGATGGTGCGCGACAGCCTGACCGGCTTGTACAACCACACCCACATTCTGCAATTGCTCGAAGACTGTTCATTCCGCGCTCGTCGCGAAAGCAAACCGCTGAGCTTTGCGATGCTCGACATCGACCACTTCAAACGGGTCAACGACAGTCACGGCCATCCCATGGGCGACCGGGTGATCAAGAGCCTGGCGCTGTTTCTCAAGCAACGGTTGCGCAAGACCGATTTCATCGGTCGTTACGGTGGTGAAGAGTTCGCCATCGTGATGCCAGACACTGATATCGAATCGGCCTACAAGGTGCTCGATGAAATTCGTCAGCGCTTTGCCGAAATTCACTACCCCGCTCAGCCGCAGGACCTCTGGTGCACCTTCAGCGCCGGCGTCGTCGAATTGCGCGAAGACTCTGACAGCCTGCTGATGGCCAGCCAGGCTGACGAAGCGCTGTACCGTGCGAAGAACGCCGGGCGTAACCGCGTACAAGCCGCGCGGGAATCAAAGCAAAGTGCCACTTTTTCATCAGAATCGACCCATTCGGTCATAACTCTGTAACAGAAACGCAATAACTTCAGGCACTTACCATTCTGCCGTTGGTAGACCACGATGCGCCTGAAGCTGCTGACCAATCTCAATACCCTCCTGTTGGTCGCCGTGTGCGTGGCCCTTGGCGCCACGCTCTGGTGGTCGCAAAAAGCTCTGGAACGCCCCTATCTATTGATGGAGCGTTATCTGGGACTGTCTCAGCAGTTTCAAAATGAAGTTGCACGTAACGTCGAGGATTACCTGGCCAGCGGCGATGCCCTGCGCCTGAGCAGCGCCAGCCAGGCCATCGACGCCTTGCAAAAGGAACTCGGTGAGTTGCCACCGGCATTGGCCGACACCTTGCGTCCGAACCTGTCGAACCTGACTGAATTCAGCAAAACCGACCTGCTGGCCGCTGGCAAACTCGCAGGCGACCCGCAAGCACTGCTGCTGCAAGCCGAACGCGAACTCGGCGCCAGCCTGGATCAACTCAGCCAATACGCCAGCGGTAATGCGGCGTACTTGACGCCGTTGCTGGTCGCCTCCCAGCACGTGGGCAAACTGTCCCTGGCTCGGGACAAACTGGTCAGCAGTGGTCGCAGTGAACTGGCCGCCGATGTCGAACGCGAAGTTGCCAACATCCGCACTCAAGCCGAGCAACTGGACGCTTTGCCGCTACTTGGCGTGACCGCCAGCACCGAATCGAACACCGATGATTTCGCCGCGATGATGGGTTTGGAGAACACCGAGAAAACCGTCGCCGAAGATGCTGGCGTCGGCCTCAAACGCGAACTCAACAGCCTGCTCACCCGCTACCCCTCGGAACTGGCGCGCACTCGCGAACAGATCCAGAAACGCACCGACCTCAGCACCGCGACGCACTTGAAAATCGCCGCCGTGCAACAGTCCATCGCCGGGCTGGAACCCGTGGTGCGCGCCCAACACGGGCAGATCCAGAGCGAAGTACGGTTGATGCAAGGGGTGATGATCGGGTTGATCCTGCTGATCGCATTGCTCATCGACACCTTGCAGCGACGCCTGGCCCGAACCCTGACCAACCTCGCCCCGGCGCTGTCGACCTGGGCCGAAGGTGACTTCAGCCGCGACATTCAACTGGGCGCGACCAACCGTGAACTGCATGACATTCAAGCCTCGCTCAATCGCTTGCGCGCCTATCTGGTCGACCTGGTAGGCACCATTCGCCTCAACGCCGAGCAAGTCGCCGGCAGCAGCCGAACGTTGGCCGAATTGAGCAATGACCTGCACAGTGGCGCCGAGCATCAGGCCGGCGACACCGCACTGATCCGCGATTCTCTCGGGGAGCTCGAGGCGACGATTCAACAAGTCGCCGGTGACGCCAGCCAGGCTGCCGATGCCAGTCGTCATGCAGGGCTTGCAGTGGAACACGGTCAGAAAGTGATCGGCCTGAGCCTCACAGGGCTGCATGCGCTGGTGGGCGAAGTGCAAGGCAACGCGCAGATGATCGAGCATCTGGCCGAGGAGTCGGCGACCATCGGCGGTGTGCTGACGGTGATCCGCTCGATTGCCGACCAGACCAACCTGCTGGCCCTGAACGCAGCCATCGAAGCGGCCCGCGCCGGAGAAATGGGCCGAGGATTTGCGGTAGTGGCCGAAGAGGTTCGCTCACTGGCGCAACGCACTGCCGGAGCCACGGCCGAGATCCAGACGTTGATCGCCGGCCTGCAAACCGCCGCGCGGCAATCGGTCGAAGGCATGCGCGCTCAGGTCGAACATGCCGAAGCCACGGCCAATCAGGCTCAGGCGGCCGATGGCGCGCTGGATAAAATCGTCGGGGCGATCCAGACCATTTCCGACACCGCCGTGCGCATCGCCGATGTCACCGCCCAGCAGAGCGGCGCTGTCAGCGAAATCCGCGATCACAGTGAGCGGATTCACCAATTGGGTGGGGATAACTTGCTGAGGATTGGTGAGGGGCGTGAGCAAGGGGTGAATTTGTTGGTGCTGGGCGGACGACTGCATACAGCCGTTCAGGCCTTCCGGGTCTAAAGGCTGCAGGCCTGAACCCAACTAACGATCTGGACTGTCACCACCTAAGCTCTTGTATGAAAACTCTTATTTATCCATGCAGTGGTTTTTAGTCGTCGTTTTGATGCTAGGGTTTAGCGCTTCAATTAATCGTGCGCGCAACAGGAGTGCCCCGTGATAGTCCCACCTTCGCCCCCAGGCGTATCTGTGGAGGAAAACATGGCAGTTGCCTTCCATAAGAAAAAAGTTTTGAAAGAGGGATCCGCATTCATTTATTCCTGGTTCTATACCCAGGTCAGAAATCGCGGCCCTTGGGATTACAAAAAACTGTCTCCGGCCTATGAAGCTTTCGGTAATTTCAATTATGGCGCGGCCGGGATTGCTGCGGGGTTTTCCGAAAATGTCCTGTTACGCGCAGCCGGTCTTGCCCAGACGCAGGCAAAAACGACAAAAGTAGAATTTGGAAGCTGGTGGAGTGAGGCTCCTTTTGGCGATGATCCAGCGGATCAGGAATGGATCAAAAAAGGAGTCAGGTATGCCCGGTTCAGGAACTACTAAAAAAACCGCATACACAATAGTCACCACCTGCCTGCTGGCTGTATGCCTGGTTTACATCGGCTGGACATGGCTTATGTCTCCCAACACCCCGGTGCTGACCGATGTGGTACTCAAACTACCCCTTGGCGAAAATGGCTTCATTTACGGTGTCAAGGATGATCGAGGCGGAGCAACAGTGCCGTTCAGCTATCGATACTATGTCTATCGCGAACTGCCATCCGACGAACAAATAGCGTCTGAACTCAGGACTGCCGGTCCGTTTCTCGTCACCCGAGATCCAGCCATAAAGGTCGATATCCAAGGCTCGGTCATCAATGTGTCGACCAACCAGGAAGTCTATGAGTATCACAGCAGCACGCTGTTTCGACATACCGACAACACCCACTACACGCCTGTAACAATCAACCTGTGCAACCACTCCAGCGGATTACCGTAGGAGCGAGGCTTGCCCGCGAAGAACGATTACACGGTCTCCCTGTTAAACCGCATTATCGTTCTTCGCGGGCAAGCCTCGCTCCTACAGATCCGGGTTACGAGGCAACACACGCTTGCGTCCGCTATCATGCCCACACTTTCGATACGCGAGATTGTCATGCGCCGTTTGCTTTGCCTGCTGTTATTAGTGCTCGCCCTGCCGGCCTCCGCCGCCGGGTTGCTGGAGAGTCGGCCCAGTTCCACCCTGGGCTCGATCAACAACAGCGCCGATTTCCTGCCGGTGCGCGAAGCCTTTCAGTTGAGCCTGGTAGAAAGCACGCCGCAATCGATCAAGCTGCGTTTCGTCGCCACCGAGGGTTACTACCTCTATCGCCATCGCTTCCAGTTTCGCGCCGATCAAGCCGATGTTGGCCTCGGCGCGGCGCAATTGCCCAAGGGCGAACAAAAGCACGATGAGTACTTCGGCGATGTCGAGGTTTACCACGGCATTCTCGATGTAGAACTGCCGCGCACCGATTCCCGCGCCTTTACGCTGGCCGTGACCTATCAGGGCTGCGCCGACAAAGGCCTGTGCTACCCGCCCGAGACCGAGCGCCTGAGTATTGATGGCAGCGGCGGCGCAACCACAGCCTGGAGCTGGCGCGAACTGGCGTTGTTTTTCCTCGCAGGTGTTGGCCTGACCTTCACCCCCTGCGTGCTGCCGATGCTGCCGATCCTCTCCGGCGTGGTCCTGCGCGGGCAGGTCGGTGGTTTACGTGGATTCAACCTGTCGCTGGCTTACGTGCTCCCGATGGCCGCCTGTTTCGCCCTGCTGGGGGCCTTGATGGGAATGTTCGGTGCGCAGCTGAATCTTCAGGCGCGCCTGCAATCGGCCTGGGTGCTGGTGCCATTCGCGCTGTTTTTTGCGGTGTTTGCCCTGGCCATGTTTGGCGTATTCGAACTGAAACTGCCCCACGCCATCAGCAGCCGCCTGGACCGGATCGCCGGGCGCACCGAAGGTGGCTCACTGTGGGGCGCGGCGGTGCTGGGTGTGGTGTCGAGTCTGCTGGTTTCGCCGTGCGTATCGGCACCACTGGCCGGCGCGCTGCTGTACATCAGCGCCAGCGGCGATGCTCTGGGCGGCGGATTGAAATTGTTCATGCTTGGCCTGGGCATGGGCGCGCCGCTGTTGCTGGTGGCAACCGGCGGCGCGGCCTGGCTGCCTAAAAGCGGTCCGTGGCTGATCTACGTGAAAAACGCGATTGGGGTGCTGCTACTGGGGCTGGCGATCGCTTTGCTCAGCCGGGTATTGCCGGGCCAGATCACCTTGCTGCTGATCGGCCTGCTCGCCGGTGGCGTCGGGTTGTTTATGGGCGCGCTGGAATTTGTCTATAAGCCACCCAGAAAACGCTTGGGGCAATTGCTCGGGATGCTCCTGCTGTTTTACGCACTGGCCTGTTGGTACGGCGCATTCAGCGGCCAGACCGATCCGCTCAACCCTATTGGCCAACCGCGTATTGTCGCGGGCAACGGTCAACCGCAAATAGTCGGCGACTGGCAAACCGTTACCACTCCAGCCGAACTGGACCGCGTCCTCGCCGAAGCAAAAACCTCCGGCACGCCGCTGCTGCTCGACTGGTACGCCGACTGGTGCATCAGTTGCAAAGTCATCGAACACGAGGTCCTCAACGATGCCAAGGTCATCGAACGCCTCAAGGGCTATCGATTGATCCGTTTCGACATCACCGCCAGCAACGCCGAACAACGCGCCCTGCTCGACCGCTACAAGCTATTTGGTCCTCCAGCGCTGATGTTTTTTGGCAAAGATGGTGTCGAACGTGCCGATGTGCGGGTGATCGGCGAGATCAACGCGAAAAACTTCGCCGAACGTGTTGCGAAAGCAAATGACCGGATTTAATTAGCCGGTCACATATTTCGCGTAAACATCGGCCATCGTGCTGGCTATTGCATAGAACTGGACAGTCACAAAGGCTTTGCGGCATAGTCGCCGGGTTCTGACAATTGCACACAGATGACAAAGGAGCAGCAGATGGCGACCTTATTGGTTTTACACGGCCCCAACCTGAACTTGCTCGGCACCCGGGAACCGGGCGTCTACGGTGCCACCACCCTGGCGCAAATCAACCAGGATCTGGAACAGCGGGCGCGCAATGCCGGCCACCATTTGCTCTATCTGCAAAGCAACGCCGAGTACGAATTGATCGATCGCATCCACGCTGCTCGCGGCGAAGGCGTGGACTTCATTCTGATCAATCCAGCAGCTTTTACGCATACAAGTGTCGCATTACGTGACGCGCTGCTGGCAGTGAGCATCCCATTCATCGAAGTGCATTTGTCTAACGTGCACAAACGCGAACCTTTCCGCCATCACTCTTACTTCTCCGACGTTGCGGTGGGAGTGATCTGCGGCCTTGGCGCCAGCGGTTATCGACTGGCCCTGGAGGCCGCCCTAGAGCAGCTTGAAAAACAGGCAACAGCTTGAACAACAAGCGTTAAACGCCCCCTGACCGACCTTTGGGAGTTGATGATTCATGGATATCCGTAAAGTTAAGAAATTGATCGAATTGCTGGAAGAATCCGGTATCGACGAGCTCGAGATCAAGGAAGGCGAAGAGTCCGTACGCATCAGCCGTCACAGCAAGACGCCGGCTCAGCAGTACTACGCTCCCGCTCCGATGCATGCCCCGGCGCCTGCGCCTGTTGCTGCTGCTCCGGTTGCCGCCGCTGCTCCTGCAGCTCCGGCTGCCCCAACGCTGAACGGCAACGTTGCCCGTTCGCCGATGGTCGGTACTTTCTATCGCAAATCCTCGCCGTCCTCGCCGTCCTTCGTTGAAGTCGGCCAGACCGTGAAGAAAGGCGACACTCTGTGCATCGTCGAAGCCATGAAGATGATGAACCACATCGAAGCTGAAGCCAGCGGTGTGATCGAATCCATCCTCGTCGAAGACGGCCAGCCGGTTGAGTACGACCAACCGCTGTTCACCATCGTTTGAACCGCGGAGAAACTTTGATGACTGCGAAGTTGGAAAAAGTTCTGATCGCCAACCGCGGTGAGATTGCCCTGCGGATTCTGCGTGCCTGCAAAGAGATGGGCATCAAGACTGTCGCCGTTTACTCCAAGGCCGACAAAGAGCTGATGCACCTGGGTCTGGCAGACGAATCCGTCTGCATCGGCCCGGCCTCGGCCGCGCACTCTTACCTGCACATTCCGGCCATCATCGCCGCCGCTGAAGTGACTGGCGCTACCGCCATCCACCCAGGCTACGGTTTCCTTGCGGAAAACGCCGACTTTGCCGAACAGGTCGAGAACTCCGGCTTCGCGTTCATTGGCCCGAAAGCCGAGACCATTCGCCTGATGGGCGACAAGGTATCGGCCAAGCACGCCATGATCGCCGCCGGCGTTCCAACCGTTCCGGGTTCCGACGGCCCACTGCCTGAAGACGAAGAAACCGCTCTGCGCATCGGTCGCGAAGTCGGTTATCCGGTGATCATCAAAGCCGCTGGCGGCGGTGGTGGTCGCGGCATGCGCGTGGTGCACAAAGAAGAAGACCTGATCTCTTCGGCGAAACTGACCCGCTCCGAAGCGGGCGCAGCGTTCGGCAACCCGATGGTCTATCTGGAAAAATTCCTGACCAACCCACGTCACGTGGAAGTTCAGGTACTTTCCGACGGCCAGGGCCACGCCATCCATCTGGGTGACCGCGATTGCTCGCTGCAACGTCGCCACCAGAAGGTTCTTGAAGAAGCGCCGGCACCGGGCATCGACGAGAACGCGCGCGAGGAAGTCCTCGCCCGCTGCGTCAAGGCTTGCATCGACATCGGCTACCGTGGCGCGGGCACTTTCGAGTTCCTGTACGAGAACGGCCACTTCTACTTCATCGAGATGAACACTCGTGTCCAGGTAGAGCACCCGGTATCGGAAATGGTCACCGGCATCGACATCGTCAAGGAGATGCTCAGCATCGCCGCCGGCAACAAGCTGTCGTTCACCCAGGATGACGTAGTCATTCGCGGTCACGCGCTGGAATGCCGGATCAACGCCGAAGACCCGAAAACCTTCATGCCTAGCCCAGGCACGGTCAAGCATTTCCACGCACCAGGCGGCAACGGCGTTCGCGTCGATTCGCACTTGTACAGTGGCTATGCTGTCCCGCCGAACTACGATTCGTTGATCGGCAAGCTGATCACCTACGGCGCAACCCGTGACGAAGCCATGGCGCGCATGCGCAATGCACTGGACGAAATCGTTGTCGACGGGATCAAGACCAACATCCCGCTGCACCGCGATCTGGTCCGTGATGAAGGCTTCTGCAAAGGTGGAATCAACATCCACTACCTGGAACACAAGCTTGCTGGCGAAAAGCATTAAGCTGTGATCCATACCAACAAGGCCGCTTTCGAGCGGCTTTGTTGTTTCTGGAGATTGCTGAACGCAAAACCCTTGTGGCGAGGGGGCTTGCCCCCGTTCGGCTGCGCAGCAGACGCAAAACCATTCAACCGCGCAGCATCAGGAAAATCCGGATCGACGGTTTTGGGACCGCTTCGCAGTCCAACGGGGGCAAGCCCCCTCGCCACAGGTGATTTGTTCACACCTGATCCTTGGCTACCCGGTCGTCTTCTGCCTCGCGCTCGCGTAAACTTGCGCGCTTCTCGCAGCCCGCTAGGCTGCAATCAATATTTTTCAAAGGTGCCCGCCATGCCTTGGCTGCAAGTCCGTCTCGCCATCAGCCCAGAACAAGCCGAAACCTACGAAGACGCTTTCCTTGAAGTGGGCGCCGTGTCGGTGACCTTCATGGACGCCGAAGATCAGCCGATCTTCGAGCCGGAACTCAACACCACCCCGCTGTGGTCGCACACTCACTTGTTGGCCTTGTTCGAAGGCGGCACCGAGGCTGCCAGCGTGCTGGCTCACCTTGAGTTGCTGACTGGCAGCCCGCTGCCCGAGCATCACAGCGAAGTCATCGAAGACCAGGATTGGGAGCGCAGCTGGATGGACGGTTTCCAGCCAATGCGTTTCGGTCAGCGCCTGTGGATCGTTCCGAGCTGGCACGCAGCCCCTGAGCCAGACGCCGTGAACCTGCTGCTGGACCCGGGCCTGGCGTTCGGCACCGGTACTCACCCGACCACCGCGCTATGCCTGGAATGGCTCGACGGTCAGGACCTGAAAGGTTGCAACGTGCTCGACTTCGGTTGCGGTTCGGGGATTCTGGCGATTGCCGCCCTGTTGCTGGGCGCCAAGCAAGCCGTCGGTACCGACATCGACGTGCAGGCGCTGGAAGCCTCCCGTGACAATGCCGGTCGCAACAACATTGCCGACGAAGTCTTCCCGCTGTATTTGCCGCAAGACCTGCCACAGGTTCAGGCCGACGTGCTGGTCGCCAATATTCTTGCCGGCCCGCTGGTTTCGCTGGCGCCGCAACTGTCCAGCCTGGTCAAGCCGGGCGGTCGTTTGGCGCTGTCGGGCATCCTCGCCGAACAAGGTGAAGAAGTCGCCGCCGCCTACGCTCAGGACTTCGATCTGGACCCGATTGCCAATCGCGATGGCTGGGTGCGCATCACTGGCCGTCGGCGCTAGAATGAGCACCTGCATAAACCGGATTGCCGCATGACCGACAGCTTCGTCACCCAGTGCCCGCATTGCCAAACCAGCTTCCGCGTCAGCCATGCTCAGTTGAGCGTGGCCCGTGGAGTGGTTCGTTGCGGCTCGTGCTTGCAGGTGTTCAATGCCGCCAAGCAGTTACTCGAGCAGCGGGCCGGCAAGGAGACGGTCAAACCGGTTGCACCGGCGTCCGTCGAACCGCCCGTGCAGCGAGCCATCAGCCAAAAGCAATGGACCGCTGCAGAAATGGATCTGGACAGCCTGGATCTGGACGAAGAGCT
This sequence comes from Pseudomonas sp. GM50, assembly GCF_000282375.1. GTDB lineage: Bacteria > Pseudomonadota > Gammaproteobacteria > Pseudomonadales > Pseudomonadaceae > Aquipseudomonas. Next base: position 62,567 of record NZ_AKJK01000076.1, on the reverse strand, counting down.
CGCCCGGCTTGAACAGCGGGAAATCCAGCCAACAACGGAATTCACTCGGCCCCGCGAAGACAGCCTCAGCGCTCGCCGCGATACCACCGAGCACGATCAGGAGCCCTGGTCCGACAGCCTCTTCAGTGAATCGGCCGCCGATCGCGCACAAACTCTCGACGCACCCGCACCAGAACCGACGATCGAGCCAAGCAAACCCTCGCGCACCGAGCCTTCGCTGTCGCTTGCGCCCGCGGATCTGGACGACGAACCCGAAATCCAACAACTGCGCCTGCACGACCCGCTCGACGCCCCGATCCCCTTTGGGGGGCTGTCGGCGACCACCGATGAGATCGACGACGATCTGCCCTCGGTCGAGCCCCTGCGCAAGCGACGCGAACGCAGCGGACCGGCCCTGCGCGCGGAAGAGCTGGAGGACCTGACCGACGATCCGTTGCAACTGGATTGGCAAAAACGTCGCTCACCCTGGGGCCGGCGCTTTTTCTGGCTACTGCTGATCCTGCTCGGCACCGCCGGCCTCGCTGGCCAATACATCGCCTATCACTTCGACGAACTGGCACGCCAGGACCAGTACCGTCCGTGGTTCCAGCAACTGTGCCCGCACATCGGCTGCACCGTGCCGTCCAAAGTCGACATCGCAAAAGTCAAAAGCAGCAATCTGGTGGTCCGCAGCCACCCGGATTTCAACGGCGCCCTGGTGGTGGATGCCATCATCTACAACCGTGCGCCCTTCTCCCAGCCCTTCCCGCTACTGGAGCTGCGTTTTGCCGACCTCAACGGCCACCTGATCGCCAGCCGTCGCTTCAAGCCCGGCGAGTACCTCAACGGTGACCTCGAAGGCCTGGCGGAAATGCCACCACAAACGCCAATCCACATCGCGCTGGACATTCTCGACCCCGGCCCCAAAGCGGTGAACTACAGCCTGAGCTTTCATTCCCCTGAGTGAAACGCTCAAGTGTTGCAGGCTTGACGGCAGTTTTCTGACTTTGATCGCTCGTACCAAACCGCTGGCGATAACAAAATTACTGTTCAGATTTTGTTCAATTCAGCCTTTATCCAGTCATCGAGAGCGGGTATCATGCCAACCCTTTTTCGAACTCTCATGATCCGGCCCCACAACAGGGAAGTCCTATGTCGGCGGTACGCATCGGTCCATATACATTGCACAACGGCTTGATTCTCGCCCCCATGGCGGGTGTCACCGACCAGCCCTTTCGTCAGCTGTGCAAGCGACTGGGCGCGGGCCTTGTAGTCTCGGAAATGGTCACCAGCGACATGAGCTTGTGGAACACCCGCAAATCGCGGATGCGCATGATCCACGAAGGCGATCCCGAGCCCCGCTCGGTACAGATCGCCGGTGGCGATGCGCAGATGCTGGCGGATGCAGCCCGGGCCAACGTCGAACTGGGCGCACAGATTATTGATATCAACATGGGCTGTCCGGCGAAGAAGGTCTGCAATAAGGCCGCCGGCTCCGCGCTGTTGAAAGATGAAGCATTGGTGACCGAGATCCTGCAGGCCGTGGTGGCCGCAGTCGATGTGCCGGTCACCCTGAAGATCCGCACCGGCTGGGACCGGGCGAACAAGAACGGCCTGACCGTGGCGAAAATCGCCGAACAGGCAGGCATTACGGCGTTGGCGGTGCATGGCCGCACCCGTGCCGATCTGTACACCGGTGAAGCCGAGTACGACACCATTGCCGCGATCAAGCAGGCGGTGTCGATTCCGGTCTTCGCCAACGGCGATATCGATTCGCCCGAGAAGGCCCGATACGTGCTCGACGCGACCGGTGCCGATGGCCTGTTGGTGGGTCGGGCTGCCCAGGGGCAGCCATGGATTTTTCGTGAAATCGACCATTATCTGCGTACCGGCGAAAAGCTCCCGGCACCGGAACTGATCGAGGTGGAACGTATTCTGCTTGAGCATCTGGCCGCGCTGCATGCCTTCTATGGCGACGTCATGGGCGTGCGCATAGCTCGCAAGCATGTGGGCTGGTATCTCGCAACCTTGCCGGGCGCCAGGGAGTTCCGCGCCCACTTCAATCGTTTGGAAGATACGGAAGCACAATGCGCCTACGTTCGGGCCTTCTTCGCCGAACGCTACAAGAGCCTGACAGGGGACGGAGAAGGGGTGGCTGCATGACGATGATGACCGAGACTTTAGTGAGTGGAACAACACCCGTGAGCGACAACGTGAATTTGAAACAGCACCTCAATACGCCGAGCGAAGAAGGCCAGACCCTTCGCGGGAGTGTCGAGAAGGCGCTGCACAATTATTTCGCCCACCTTGAGGGCGCTGCCGTCACGGATGTGTACAACCTGGTGCTCTCCGAAGTCGAGGCTCCCCTGCTCGAATGCGTGATGAACTACGTCAAGGGCAACCAGACCAAGGCCAGTGAGCTGCTCGGGCTGAACCGGGGCACCCTGCGCAAGAAACTCAAGCAGTACGATTTGCTGTAAGCATTCAATCAAACCAGAAAGGCGCCCGCGTAAAACCGGTCGCCTTTTTTGCTGACTTCCCTTGCTTTTGATGGAAATTGAAATGACCGACCAGACTACCCGCCTGCCGATCCGCCGCGCTTTGATCAGCGTTTCCGACAAGACCGGGATCCTTGAATTCGCCAAGGAGCTCGAAGCCCTGGGCGTCGAGATCCTCTCCACCGGCGGAACGTTCAAGCTGCTGCGCGACAACGGCGTTGCCGCAGTGGAAGTCGCGGATTACACCGGTTTCGCAGAAATGATGGACGGTCGGGTGAAAACCCTGCACCCGAAAATCCACGGAGGGATCCTCGGTCGTCGCGGTATCGACGACGCCATCATGAACGAGCACGGCATCAAGCCGATCGATCTGGTTGCGGTCAACCTGTACCCGTTCGAAGCCACCATCAACAAGCCAGGCTGCGACCTGCCAACCGCGATCGAGAACATCGATATCGGCGGCCCGACCATGGTTCGCTCGGCAGCCAAGAACCACAAAGACGTAGCCATCGTGGTGAATGCCAGCGATTACGCCAACGTCCTGGAAAGCCTCAAGGCCGGCGGCCTGACCTACGCTCAGCGTTTCGACCTGATGCTCAAGGCCTTCGAACACACCGCCGCCTACGACGGCATGATCGCCAACTACATGGGCACCGTGAACCAGGCGGCTGAAACCCTCAGCACCGAAGGTCGCAGCGAATTCCCGCGCACCTTCAACAGCCAGTTCGTCAAGGCTCAGGAAATGCGCTACGGCGAGAACCCGCACCAGAGCGCGGCGTTCTACGTTGAAGCCAAGCCAGCCGAAGTGGGCATTGCTACCGCGACCCAACTGCAAGGCAAAGAGCTGTCGTTCAACAACGTGGCCGACACCGACGCCGCGCTGGAATGCGTGAAGAGCTTCGTCAAACCGGCCTGCGTGATCGTCAAGCATGCCAACCCGTGCGGCGTGGCCGTGAGCCCGGACGCCGAAGGCGGCATCCGTCAGGCTTACGAACTGGCCTACGCCACCGACACCGAATCGGCGTTCGGCGGCATCATCGCGTTCAACCGTGAGCTGGATGCTGAAACCGCCAAGGCCATCGTCGAGCGTCAGTTCGTCGAAGTGATTATCGCCCCGTCCGTCAGTGAAGAAGCTCGCGCCATCGTTGCTGCGAAAGCCAACGTACGCCTGCTGGCCTGTGGCGAGTGGTCGGCTGACCGAGCTCCGGCTTGGGACTACAAGCGCGTTAACGGTGGTTTGCTGGTGCAGAGCCGCGATATCGGCATGATTGGCAGCGAAGACCTGAAAGTGGTGACCAAGCGCGCGCCGACCGAACAGGAAATCAACGACCTGATCTTCGCCTGGAAAGTCGCCAAGTACGTGAAGTCCAACGCCATCGTCTACGCCAAGAACCGTCAGACCATCGGTGTCGGCGCCGGCCAGATGAGCCGCGTGAACTCCGCGCGCATTGCTGCGATCAAGGCTGAACATGCTGGTTTGCAAGTGGCAGGCTCGGTGATGGCCTCCGACGCGTTCTTCCCATTCCGCGACGGCCTGGACAACGCGGCCAAGGTTGGTATCACTGCGGTGATCCAGCCAGGCGGCTCGATGCGTGATAACGAAGTGATTGCTGCTGCTGATGAAGCCGGCATCGCCATGGTCTTTACTGGCATGCGCCACTTCCGTCACTGATTTCTTGCTCTTGTAGGAGCGAGGCTTGCCCGCGAAGGCCTCACCTCGGTCTGGCTGATGCACCGCGGCGATCCCTTCGCGGGCAAGCCTCGCTCCTACAGGTTTGGTGCAGCGGCGGATGCCGCGTACCGTTAGCCAGGCAGCCCAGGCTGCCCCCACAGAATTAGCGTCATCCGAGGTTTTTTGAAATGAATGTTTTGATCATTGGCAGCGGTGGCCGTGAACACGCCCTAGCCTGGAAAGTGGCTCAGGATCCGCGCGTGCAGAAAGTTTTCGTTGCCCCGGGCAACGCCGGCACCGCCATTGAAGCCAAGTGCGAGAACGTCGCTATCGACGTGTTGGCGCTTGAACAACTGGCTGACTTTGCCGAGAAGAACGTTTCCCTGACCATCGTCGGCCCGGAAGTGCCGCTGGTCGCCGGTGTCGTCGATCTGTTCCGCTCCCGTGGCCTGGATTGCTTCGGCCCGACCGCGGGCGCTGCTCAGCTGGAAGGTTCGAAAGCCTTCACCAAGGACTTCCTGGCGCGCCACAAGATCCCGACCGCCGACTACCAGAACTTTACCGAGATCGAGCCAGCACTGGCTTATCTGCGTGAAAAAGGCGCACCGATCGTGATCAAGGCCGATGGCCTGGCCGCCGGTAAAGGCGTGATCGTCGCCATGACCCTGGGCGAAGCCGAAGACGCGGTGCGCGACATGCTCGCAGGCAACGCGTTTGGCGACGCCGGCTCTCGCGTGGTGATCGAAGAATTCCTGGACGGCGAAGAAGCCAGCTTCATCGTCATGGTCGACGGCAAGAACGTATTGCCGATGGCCACCAGCCAGGACCACAAACGCGTCGGCGACGGCGATACCGGCCCGAACACCGGCGGCATGGGCGCTTACTCCCCGGCCCCGGTCGTCACGGCCGAAGTCCATCAGCGGGTCATGGACCTGGTGATCTGGCCGACCGTGCGTGGCATGGCCGAGGAAGGGAACATTTACACCGGTTTCCTCTATGCCGGCCTGATGATCGACAAGGCTGGTAACCCAAAAGTCATCGAGTTCAATTGCCGTTTCGGCGATCCTGAGACCCAACCGGTGATGCTGCGTTTGCAGTCGAGCCTGGTGTTGCTGGTCGAAGCGGCGCTGGCGCAAGCTCTGGACAAGGTCGAAGCGCAATGGGATCCACGTCCGAGCGTCGGCATCGTACTGGCCGCTGGCGGTTACCCGGGTGACTACGTCAAAGGCGTTGCCATCAACGGCCTGGATGCAGCCGCGACACTGGAAGGCAAAGTCTTCCACGCCGGCACTGCGCTCAAGGACGGTCAGGTGGTGACTGCCGGTGGTCGGGTGCTGTGCGCAACCGCCATGGGCACCAGCGTCGACGCAGCCCAGCAGCAGGCTTACAAACTGGCGGCTAAAATCGACTGGGAAGGCTGCTTCTACCGCAAGGACATTGGCTACCGCGCCATTGCCCGCGAGCGTGGCGAAAATCAGGAATAAGCCATCCATTCGGCCAGGCAAGGGCTTGCGGCCCTTGCCTGACTATTCCGGCGCCGCGCATAGTTATACTCTGGCATCAACCTACGAAGGGATTTCGCCGTGCGCTGGCTCAGGATTGCCATAGGCTTCACCGTCACTCTGCTGACCTTGCTCTGCATGCTCCCGGCCCAAGCCGCGCAAGGCAGTGGCTGGGCAGTATTGCTCGACGAACAGGGCGACCTGCAGCTAAGCGACATCCGCTCCAGCCGCTACACCAATCAATTCAGCCCCATCGAACTCGACCGCCTCACCGCGGCCGCGCCCGACGGTGCACTATGGCTGCGCTTCAGGCTCGCGCCCGGCAAACACGAACAGTTGCTGCGAGTGTTCGCACCGGACCTGTCGCACCTCAATCTGTATGTGCTCGACGGCGACGAACTGATTGATCAATTGAATACCGGTACCGGGCAGCTCCAGACCAGGCGCCCACTCCCCAGCAGCGACTTCATGTTGCCGTTGCCACAAAGCGACAAAACCCTCGACGTCTACTTGCGGCTGGTCTCCGAACACCAGTTGCGGCCTTACATCACCCTGCAATCGGCGGTCATGACCGCGGCCACTCAGAACCTGACGCTGATCTACGGGCTGCTCTTTGGCTGCATCGCAATGCTGATCCTGCATAACCTGACCCGTTATGCCTATACCCGCTCTCGCAGCTGCCTCTGGCTGGCGGCGTGCGAAGTATTGTTGCTGCTCAGCCTGGTGTTGCTGCTGAATCTGGCCGGCCCATGGTTACCGAACTGGCACGCCGTGCAGACACCCGGAGCCTACCTCGCCCTGTTGCTGACCGCACCTTGCGGCCTGATGTTCGCCTACCGTTTCTTCGCCCCGCTCGGCCCACACCCACTGAACAAGCTGCTGCTGGGCGACATCTTGTTCATCGTGGTCTGCGGTCTGCTGTTGTTGTTCGTCAACACGCTGCCGCTGAACCTCATCACGTACGTGCTGGTTGCCCTGGCTGGCCTGAGTATGTTGTTCGTCAGTGTCCATCACTGGCAAAAAGGTTATCGCCCGGCGCGCCTGTTCGTGGCGGCCATGGTGGTATTCAACCTCGGCACACTGATTATCCTGCCGGCGCTGCAGGGGCTGACCCTTGTCGCGCCGCAAGGCCTGATCATCATTCTGCTGGTGTTTATCTGTATCAGCGGCCTGTTGATGAGTGTTGCCTTGGGCGAGCGACAGCGCAGCATCACCGAAGACCGTTTCAGCGTCAGTCGCGACCTGGCCGCCAGCAACGCCGAGATCAACGCCAAAGCCGAATTTCTGGCAAAAATCAGCCACGAAATCCGCACCCCGATGAATGGCGTGCTGGGCATGACCGAACTGCTGCTGGGCACACCGCTGTCGGTCAAGCAACGCGACTATGTACAGACCATCCACAGCGCCGGCAACGAGCTGCTGACCCTGATCAACGAAATTCTCGACATCTCCAAACTCGAGTCCGGGCAGATCGAACTGGACGACGTGCAGTTCGACCTCAACGCCCTGATTGAAGACTGCCTGAGCATCTTCCGCGCCAAGGCCGAACAGCAGAACGTCGAGCTGATCAGCTTTATCCAGCCACAGGTACCACGCGTCATCAGCGGAGATCCAACGCGCCTGCGCCAGACCCTGCTGAGCCTGCTGGAAAACGCTCTGAAGAAGACCGACGAAGGCGAGATCCTGATCGTTGTCGCCCTGGATGAACGCAGCGCCAAACCGCGGCTGCGCATCGCTGTGCAAGACAGCGGCCAGCCCATGGAGGCGGAAGAACGTGACGCGTTGATGCATGCCGAACTGCACAGCAAGCACTTTCTCTCGGCCACCAGCCTGGGGGGTAATCTTGGGCTGGTCATCGCCCGTCAGCTGATCCGTTTGATGCAGGGTGAATTCGGCATCAAAAGCGGCGCCAACCAGGGCAGCACATTATGGCTGACCCTGCCACTGGACCCGGACCGTCTCGAACATCCGACCTCGGACCTGGACGGCCCGCTGCAAGGCGCACGCGTACTGGTCGTGGACGACAACGACACCTGTCGCAAGGTGCTGGTGCAGCAGTGCAGCGCCTGGGGCATGAACGTCAGTGCCGTACCATCCGGCAAGGAGGCCCTGGCGCTGCTGCGCACCAAGGCCCACTTGCGCGATTACTTCGACGTGGTCCTGCTGGACCAGAACATGCCCGGCATGACCGGCATGCAACTGGCCGCCAAGATCAAGGAAGACCCGAGCCTGAACCATGACATTCTATTGATCATGCTCACCGGTATCAGCAATGCCCCGAGCAAGATCATCGCGCGTAATTGCGGGATCAAGCGCATTCTCGCCAAACCGGTGGCCGGCTATACCCTCAAGACCACGCTGGCGGACGAGCTGAACCAGCGCAACAAAGGCCTGCCCGTCTCGCAGCACCTGCCTACCGGCCCGACCCTTCCGGTCAAGGTACCCAGCGATTTCCGCATCCTGGTAGCCGAAGACAACAACATCTCGACCAAGGTCATACGCGGCATGCTGGGCAAGCTCAACCTGCAACCGGACACCGCCAGCAATGGCGAAGAAGCGCTGATGGCGATGAAGGCCCAGCGCTACGACCTGGTGCTGATGGACTGTGAAATGCCGATCCTCGACGGTTTCTCCGCCACCCAGCAACTGCGTGCCTGGGAAGTTGGCAATCAGCGGATACGCACCCCCGTGGTGGCGTTGACCGCACACATCCTTGCCGAGCACAAAGAGCGCGCGCGCCAGGCCGGCATGGACGGGCACATGGCCAAACCGGTCGAGTTGTCACAGCTGCGCGACCTGATCGAGCATTGGGTTGCCCAGCGCGATCAGCAGAATCGCGCCACGACTCAACCGTCGTGAATCGACAGATATTGGTTTGCGCCTAGACAGCGCAGATCATTTTTGCAGGTATCAGGGATTGAACACCCAAAACAACTGCCTACTCATTGGTTTTTAGCGATTGCACGGCCTTTACAAGCTCCTCACGAGCAGGTGCAACTGCCATAGCAATTCTCTTGCGCCACGGCTCAAAGGCCGTCGAATCCAGCACCGAAATACAACCGTTGAACTCGATCTCACCGACGATATCGTTTGTTCGAAAGATGTGCTCAATGATTGAGTTCGGGAGCGTTTCACGGGTTTCGAAACTGAAGGTCAAACAGATTAACCGCGTACCCGCCAGGACAATACTGACCTGCAATCGGACTCTGGTCAGCTTCGAGGCCTGATCCTCAGCGACCGAATACTGGCGCAGTTGAGTGCGCACCGCACTCTGTGGCGGTAGTCTGGACAATTCGACCAGCGCACGGTCAATGGCGTCGACATAAGGACTGGAAAGATAAAGACTGACTTTGGATGCCACTATTTTACTTATCGTCTGGCACGGCTGCTTTGAATCAGGTTTGAACGAACCGCCGAAATCCTGAAGACGCGCCCAGCCAAACTGATTAAGTTGCGAGCGATACAGCCCCCACCACTGCACATACTCGGTCAATGAAGGAAGCTTGGCCGCCGAGGCAAGTTGCATATATAAAGTCGAATCGAGCACATCACCCCGTACGCTCTGATTCAGTTCATGCGACAGCAACAAAATGCTTCCGCCAATAACAAACATGTCGTAGTTTAAATTCAACATAAGCGTTACTTCTTGGGCTCAAAAAAAACCGGAGGCAAATGCCTCCGGCTCCATTATTACTTACCGGCTAAAATGGCCTGGAACGCTCGCTCATCCAGTTCATCCAGGTAGGCGTTTACCATCTCCTCCCTTTTCGCGGGATAATCTTCCTCATGGATGACCATGTACGCAGTGTCCTGGTAGACTTTGATTTCAGAACTTTTCCATTCAAAGAACAGCACGCCACCGTCCTTGCCAGGCTCCGAGGAGTAATTGACAGCCGCAACAGCCATGTTTACGTAACCTTCCTTGTCTTGTACGCCGGAGGCTATTCCAAAACGGCGCCCCTTGTCTTTCTCTACAGAACGATTGAAAAGGGTGAGCGCTTTTTCGTCCTTGTTGAGAGAGCCAAGGGTATCGGAAACCAGAGAGGGGATACCGACTCCTCCGGCGACGCCCTTGACGATACTGCCAACAATATCGACTACTACATTCGCCATGGTCAGACTTTGCGTTTTCTTTTCATACTCCTTGGAAACCTGGACAATTTTGGTCCACTTCAACGATGTAAGAACTTGCACCAAAAACTGAAATCGCTCCTCCATCTGGTTTTTTTCAGGGTACCGGTTGGTGGCCATGATCTCGGCAAACCGATAAGTATTGAGCGTAACTTTTTTGTTGCGGCGAGTCATGCCTTCCAACAAACTGACAATATTAGGCCCATCGACCACCGTTTGAATATTGTCCAGGTCAATCAGGCTCGACCCCGACTTCGCCGAAAAATTCGCCATACGCGATTTTGCCTGAGAGGCAGGATATTGCTTGATCAGGCCAGTAATTAGTTCCGACTGCTCCGCATCATTTAAAACAGCAACTTGATTCATTCTTCAACATTCCTTTGTTATTAATATGAGCCAACCCGACTCAGAAACAATACTATCAAGACCAACTTAAAAACCTCAAACAACGAACACATACAAATAATTACAACGCACAAACAAACAATTAAACACCCCTACCACACGTCACCTAGTGGGTGGCACCGGGCAGGCTCAGCTTGATCAGTTGCGCGATATCAGATCGATAAAATCCTGATCTTCCAACTCATCCAGTGCGTCCTGCAATGCCTGGCGTTTTTTTTCGATGTCTCGTTGCCGAATAGTAAACTCTCGCACCCTGATATCCAGTTGTGCCATCGAGAGTCCGACACTCCAAAAACCAGTAGACCAGTCAAGTTTAAGAAGACGTACATGACTCAAGAATATTCCCAACGTGCCATCCGGGTTAAGCTCGACGGGCAAAATCTCAAGCTCACCGGACTCTTTCACTCTTGCGGCGAAGGAATCTTTCAACACATCGTCGTGCCCCAGCATATTTAAAGCGTTTGCAAGGGTCGCAGCCTTATGACGCCCGACCTTCTTGGACATGACATCCAGATACGCCTCCGTGACACTTCCGGAAAATTTCCTGTCGATTACTTCCACCAGTGGCCGATCAAGCCCCCAACCGATAGACCAGAGTACTCCTGAGTAATATTCGAACCAGTCAGCAGCCTGTTTGACGCTATTGTATTTTTTGTTCGCGCGGGCTTTTGCATATCTAACACTGTTTTTTATGAACTGTTTATCCATTTCGGAAAGTTCACCACCAAAACCCAACAAACTGTTATCTAAAACCGAGGCACTGTTATTCGGCGCAATCGTTTCGGTATTTCCTTTCAACTCATAGTCCATTTAAAACTCCTGCCTACCTGGCATTTTTTGATTTCTTGATATGCTCAATCTTGTCCACAGAAGACTTCTTGATCCAACACACTAACAAGAAAAAATCAGACCACTCAATTGATGAAGAACAACATTTGATGTCCGCCCGCATTGATGCAAGAGTGGCCGCGCGGTCATGCCGGTGTGCATTAATTGAAAGGCGCCCGGCAGCACGGCGAGGACGGGCACGAATTGAGCGAGCCGACAGACCTTGTAGCGCCTGATAGACTCCCCACGACTTCCCTCGCCAGTGAGCTTGCCATGCTCCACGTGTTGTTCAGCGTTTACCTGAAGATGCTGGTGCTCTACAGCCCATTCTTCGTATTGTCCTGCTTCATCAGCCTGACCCGCGGCTATTCACGTAAAGAGCAGCGACGCCTGGCCTGGAAAGTGGCAACCGCCACGCTGGTTTCCAGCGTCTTGCTGTACCTGTTCGGACGGGTCATTTTCAGTGTTTTCGGCATCACCGTGGACGCGTTTCGCATCGGTGCAGGCAGTGTGCTGTTCATCTCGGCGCTGGGCATGGCCCAGGGCAAGTCAGCGGTACAGACCGACAATGTGCAGCAGGACGTGACCATTGTCCCGCTGACCATTCCGCTTACCGTCGGTCCCGGCACTATCGGTGCTCTGCTGGTGATGGGCGTCAGCCAACCGCATTGGGACGACAAACTCACCGCAATCCTCAGCATTGCGCTGGCCAGTTTCACGGTCGGCGTGGTGCTTTATCTGTCCAACCGGATAGAACGGATTCTGGGCGATCAAGGCCTGCAGATCGTCAGCCGTTTGATGGGATTGTTTGTCTGCGCACTGGCGGCGCAGATTATTTTTACCGGGGTGAAGGGCTATCTCGTACCTGGCGCCAGTGCCTCATGAAAAAGGCTGCGGGGGATCAATCCCGCAGCCTGCCGTAGCCCCTTGGAGACAGATTGTCCGCTTACGGGACTACGTCTTGAGTGCCTTCTCCAGCAGTTTCACCAGATCAAGACTGACACCCTGCTCCAGGTCCAGCATCAGCTCCTCAAGGGTGACGAACAGCTGATCGCCGGAAACATTGATCAGCAGATTAAACGTCTCCCGCGATACCGCTCCAGCGGATTCGACATTTCGAAAAATCAGGCTGCGCCCGTCATCTGGATCGGTCAGCAACAGATGCCCCTCGGCCAACGTGATCCGCCAGTGATCCATAGGCGGCAGTTGCACGAGCAATTGACGCTGTCGGGACGCTGACTGATGGAAGTCGATAATCAGGCAGTCGAGCCGTAACCAGGCGGCTTCTGAGATCTGGCATGTCATCTGGCCTTCGAGTCCCAGCACCAGTGTGGTGACACCGTCCGGAATCAGCATCAGCAAGTCCTCGATGTTGTCCCGGGTCTGGATCGTCATCACCTGGGCCGTTCGACTCACCATGCCTGCATGCATCCAGACATCATGGTCCGGCACCAGCCACGCACCGTTTCTGTTACTGAACACTTCACGCGTGACGGTATTGTGCAGTAGCGCAATTTCGCCATCGCGCGCGCCCAGATAAGCAGGCCAATGCCCATTGGTCTGTACGGTCGAGTAGTAGAGGCGCTTGGCACCTGTGTCATACCAGGCAAAGAGATCATCGAATCTGCCCGCGGTCAAAACGGGCGCGCAGGAGCGGCCGGCAATCAACTGGAGCAGCTTGTTTTCCCGCTCCTGCCGGGTGCCAAGACCAAAGAAGAAATCGCTTTCCACACCGACGATACGAGGCGCGTCACCTTCAAACAGCTCGACCCACACATGCTCTCGGGTCAAGCCACGCAATCCCGCGCCTTCGGGTGCGATCCGGGTGAAAGACCATTGCGCAGCCACCCGCTGCATTGCCGGCAACCGGTCTCGATGCAACAGGCGCGTGCCATTGGCAAAGGCCGCCGTAAACGCTTCGGGCTCCATGAAGGGCTGGCGATAGACCTGCCCCGAGGCCGGATCCCATAACCATGCAGCCTTTTTGTCTGGGGTCTGCGCCAATAGCTGTACGGATTGACCCGCACTCATATCGGCAATCAACATGCGTCGCTCCAGGCACCAGACACGCAGGAACGCATTGCCGGGGACATTCAGCACACCAGACACTTCAAAACCGTCGGTAGCCGTCTCTTCGGCAAGTGCCACAACGCTCGTGTGCCATTCAAAACCGTCACCGGCGGCCGATGCAGCCTGTGCCAGCCAATCCTTGTTCAGCGCAACCAGCTGCGACTCATCAGTCCTGCTCAGTTGATACAGCATCCCGTTCCGGGTGAGCGCAATGTGACGCTGCTCCTGGAAAAACACCTCGACCACCTCGTGAGGCAGAATCTTTGCTGCTGGCGCGGATGGCTCGTCGTTCTGCGTCGTCACCCGCTGTCGGTAGAGACTGCGATGGAGCTGATCAAAGAACAGGAACGTATCGCCGTCGGCGTCCTGGGTGTTAAGTAAAGTCAGATTGCCTGAGCCCGCCTCCACGTTCGGCCGAATCACGAGCCCGTCATCGCGTCGCAACCAGAGATTGATGGGATTGCGAGAATCGTCATGCCAATAGGTGATCGAAGTCAGCGGGGCGCATTGATAATCCACGACACTCACTGCATCGAAAGGCGCGAGTTTCTCGTCGCGTACCATCAATTCGTAATCCCAGAAGAAATACGCAAGAGAGACCGTGTTCTTGCGTTGCAGCAATGCCTTCTGGCCCTCGGTCAGTGGGCCAATGACCGAAAACAGCGAGAGGTCATTTGCGCCGAGCAGGTAAGTCATCTTCATGTCACGACCGTTACGCAGCACGACTTTCTGAACGATCCGTATCAATCCTCCCTCCAGTTCCTGGAAGGCCGAAATCCTTGAGCCCGGCACTGGATCCATCAACCGGTAAATCCGGTTGACCTGCCCGGTGGCCACATCCGTGCGCCAGATCAGAACTTCGTCGGGGACATAGTAGTATGCGTACTTGTCGACAATGGCGCCCAGGCAAGCGGCTTTCTGATAGGCCGGATCCAGGCCACGGACAAACAGGAAACGGTCTTCGTTGCGGTCGTATTGGGCCGTGGTGTAAACCGGTTCGAGGGGATCGCTGTAGGGGACAGGAAAATCCCGGACACCCGTATAGCGACCAGCCAGACGCAGGGAACGCGCGTGCTCGCGGAGGGACGCCTGTGCAGCGGAAGCATTATCGCCCGAGCCGATCGATATCTCGGAGATGAGCAGGCTCCCCCGCTCCCAGTCCACTTGATACGACTGCTTGTCCAGTTGCACAAGTAAAGGCGACTTGTCAGGGACATGGACCTGGATCGCGCCCAACTGCACACGAGCCCCTTCAATTTTCACGTCGCTCTCAGCCAGCCAGGTTGCACTCAATGCCCAGGACATCGACGGCGCATCATCGTGCTTTATCAGCGTGATCGCCCGCACACCTTCGGCCAGCATTACCGTGCATTGCCCTCCCTGCCCCAGAATTTCGTAGGACAGAAAATTGTGCAGCTCTCTTGGCAATTTCGGCACGTGGAGAAAACGGTTTCTGCGATCCAGTACTACGTTGATCAACGTCTGCGAATAATTGGGTACCAGTTGATGCAGCACATACTCGGTCGGAAACCTGTAGAAACTGAACCAGAACTGGCGCTCCCCTGCACTGTCGTTCTCGAGTTTCAGCGCCGTTTCAAAATGCTCCCTGCGGGTGGTCGAAAACGGCGATGCCTTATAGTCGAATCCGAAGTAGCAATGCGGCATGCACGGGAGCACGACGACATCAAAGTCTGCGGCATCGGGAATCGCACTTTCGTATGCATAGCCGAGTGACTCACGGATGCTGATCGACAATGACCGATCCGGGTTGCCCTGCGGCGGATGCAATGCATGGGGGATGGCCGCGTAAATGTTCAGCATGCCGCCGTAACGCAGTAGCCGTGCGTCAAGGTCCAGATGTGTGACGACGACATAGGGGCTGATACACAGCGCATCGTCAATCCGCGAAAACCCGCCGCTGCGATAACCCTGCTCAATCAGATTCAAATATTGGCCGACCTGACGGGCCCGCTCCAGTATTCCGCTGAAACCTTCGACCAACGCGCCGATGCCGACCGCCAGCCCCCCCAGGATGACACTCGCCCCGCCCAGAAACGCAGCCGCAGTACCGGCACCGACCAGGGAGGCGCCAAGCCCGCCAAGCCCCGCCACCAGGCCTGCGGAATCGAACGCCAGCTGGGTTGCGAACTGGGCAATCTGAGCCTCATTCTCGGCATTGGCCAGCAGATAAATATCGAAGCCGACCGCCGCCAGTTGAAGAATATTGCCCACCCCCTCATTGGCCACATGCCCCAGGGCATTGATCACCACCGAGGAGGTGGTTCTGGCGACCAATAGACTGTCGGTGAACGCGATACGCACCAGATTGATCAGTTCCACAACATCCACCACGAGGCCATGGGTCAGTTGTGCATAGGACAGATAGCCATGCAGGCGCACCGCAGACGTCAATGCCGTCGTCCCACCGTCGGCGGACTCCCGATCCTTCAGAGCGAACAACAGGGCTTGAATGGCGAATCCGGCGTTGAGCGTATGAACGGCCCCCACATCGGTCGGATCAACCACACCAGGGCGGGGCGCTTTAACCGACAGCGTCCGGTAAATGTCTGTCAGGTGAGACTTGATGGTGTCCAGAAGCAGGTCATTGGTCACGACTCTGCGGGTCTGACCGGCGTCCCTGGCATTGACCAGGGTAATTTCACGCTGGCCTGTCGCACCGGTCTTCAATGACTCAAAGACCGGCACAAAGTCACGACTCAACTGATGCTCTGCCTGCAAGCGAATGGTGGCGCTTTCGATCTGCCGCGCCCAACCCCGGGCGTCCAGCCGAGCCAGGCCATCACCCAGCCGGGCATTTTCCGACAATGAACGGGCACGTAATGCCGCGTGATGCTGCCAAGGCTCGATTGACCGTCCGCCGGCCATCTGCTTGCGCCTCAGTAAATCGCCGACAGTCACCCGCGAAGGCAAAGTCTTCTCGGCAATGCTCGAACCATTGAGGTCGATCACATCGAAAGCCGGATTCGACATCTCGCCGAGGCCATAATCCCTGGCAATATCTTTATCCTGCAAATAGTTGTTGATGCCTTGCTGCAAATCCTCTGCCCGCCTGAAGGCACACAGGCCGAAATTGGGGTCATAAAATCGATAGGATGTCTCCCCCTGCTCCACGACCTTGCTCACCAGCATCGAGTGATTGCCAGTGTTGAGCATCAAGCTGGCGGTGGAGGTTTTCGCTTCCAGTGCCTGCATGATCGCGCTCAAATTCACAGCCGCCGTTTTTTCGCCGAATTGCGACATGGGAATGCCGCGCAACTCATCCAGAACATGAAACAACGCATGGGTTTCAGCGGCGTCAGGCGCGAGGTTGGCAATGGCCAGTTTACCGACCAACGCCCGCTCTGCCGTGTTGCCACTTTCAAGCGCCGCGGCCATGACCAACGCCAGGGGATAACAATGCCGGCCCGGATCACCACTTCCGCGTACCAGCAGCTCCTGCGGCAACTGTTTGACAGCGTCGGCCCCGGCCTGGAAAAACCGTTCGCGGACTAAATGCCCTTCCTGCAGAATCTTCGCCCGGTATTCGTTCCTGGTCGCCGTTTCGATCCTCTGGACGTGCTCCCCCCACTGCCGCACACTCAACGGTTCAGCAAGAGCCCGTACCTTCAATATCTGCGAGTTTTCTAGCACCTGCCCGGACAGAGGTGAGGCATTGTGCCCGGCTTCGAACATCGCCGGTCGCCGATTGAACAGGGTCTGCTCGATCAATTCGTAACGTGCGAAAAGCCCGCGATCCTGAGTGCTTTCGGCTAGGGCGACCGTCTCCTTCCAGGCAGGTGCGAACCCCTCCTGATCCAGAGTGGATGCACCGAACAGGCCGCCAAACACGACACGGTGCAGCGGGTTCAACTGCTCCGCAGACAACTTGCCGCCAGCGATACGCTCCAATGCCTCGTTCATGTTGCCAAGCGACTCGGCGTCTATTGATTCAGGAAGTGTGCTGGCAGGTTGCGCCAGGATTTGCTGCCGCGTCTCAAAGTCGAGGGCGATGCGATCTTTGAACGTGATGTCGCCGATAAACTTTTTATTCATCGCGCGCATGAAGGGTTCGCCCAGATCATCAAGCAGCTGTTGCAGCACCGATGTCAGCAACACGGGTTTGCCTTCGATCACCGGCCAGCCTTGGTTGAAGGTCAGGGTCTGCCCCTTCAGCAAATCCGCAAGATTGCCGGTGTATCGGGCCTTGTATTTGCCATCGCGCCAGTTCTGCTGTTCTTTCGATACCCACTCATCTAGTTCTGTGACATTGTCGACCCACCCGCTAATGGTCTCTTCTTCCGTTGCACGGTTGTATCCGGTGTCGAGTTTCAGCTGATCTTTCAGCTGCGCCATAGTGTCCGGAACGCAGTGGGCTTGTATAAAATCGTCCATCCCCCAAATGGCAGCGCCGGGCCCGGTCAAGAGAATCGTCCCACCGGCCTGGGGATAGATTCCGTCGCGATGGTAATTACCTATGGCGTCGAGCAGTTTGGGGATGTTCGGATTCGTATAGTCCAGGGGACGGTGTGTCAGCTCACTTTCCCGCTGAAGTATTTCTTGAGCGAACTGCCCGGCCAAACCGCTATCCCAATGACCACCAGTGTTGATGATTTTCTGTTCCACATCGAGCAGCAAGTCGTAATTGCTACGGATGCGCTTCATGATCGAATGAATCATCCCGGACTCAGGATGGGCCATGATGAAAGCGTTCATCTCTTTGTTGCCCAACGCCGTTCCCAAACGAACACCTTCTTGTGGAACGGTCAGTCCCTTAGTCGCGGCAAAAATATCAAGCACGCCAGGACTGCTTTCTGAAAACTTGACTAAAGCTTCCCGATCTTCGACGGGTATTGACCCTATCTGACTCTTGTACCGATTTTTGTCACGTTTGGGCATCAAGGCAGGATTACCATTGAGCAACAATTGCAAGACACCCAACTTTTGACTGAAGGAATACTTGCTGATGTCTACACCGCCCAACTCTTCTACCAATGGCGGCAGATAGTCCAGGTCACTGTAAGTGCCGCCCTCCAGGGTTTCCGCCTGAAGTCGAATCACATCCGAAGCGGCGGCCAGATTCCCGCGAAACGACACTTCACGCTCATAGACGTCCCACAGAAAGTGAGAGCTGAATGCCGCGCGGGCATCGCGTACCCGAACGTGCTCCCCCGCCATCGCCAAGTGACTCTCCAGGTATCGTGCCCTCGCGCCTTCAAGCGTGACCCGATCCTGCCCATAGGCGTTGACCAGCAAATCTATGCGCGCATCGTCACCTTTGCCACCACGTTGTTGAACGGCGTTGACGTGCTCGAACATTTGCCGTCGCAAGACCACCACACGACTTTCGACGAGTTCAAATAGATCCTTGAGCCGGGTCAGGTCCGCCCCGCCCGACTCCATCGCATGCGCCTTGGCAGCCTGAGTAATGATCCGGTTGGTATCAAAAGCCATCAGCGCGTCAGGGTCATACCAAAGATTCAAGGTATGTCCGTCTTTGCTCAACACTTGCTTCCAGATATTGAAGTAGTCGCGCTGGTTATCCCCGAACAGAGCGCCACCCACCCAGACGAAATGCATGTTTTTCGGCACCGGCGGATGGACTTTGGCAAGTATTGCTACCGTCTTTTCGATCCTGGCCACATAAGCTTTAGTGTCGGCATTGGCTTTGCGAAGCGTGTCGGTCATCGACCCGGTTTTTTGCCGGATCAGCGAGGCAAGCGTTTCCAGGAACAACTTTGCCGGCGCCAATTGATCAGACAGCCGATCACTTTCACTCGCAGCCTTGTAATACCGGTTGAGTGCGGCGTGTTCTCCACTGCCTGCAAACTCACCGAGGTCACCGGAGAATCCGGATAGACCGACAGCCGTGACAAAATCTTTCCCGGTATCGGGCAACTGCATCAATTCACTCATAATTCATAATGTCCCTATTGGATTAACTCTTGAAACTCAGGCACACGCGCCCCCCTCAAGTAACTTCAGTTTCTTGAGGGGTACATCGCCCAATCGCTTTTTCAAATCGCAGACAACAGCCGGTGATCAACCCACCAGGCTGTTTTCCAACTCAACATTCGATACCGTTAGAAGTTCACCCAGCGTTGCACTGTCATGCAGGCTCTGCCGAGCGACCAGCCTCTGCACCAGTGTCGAAACGCTATAAGGTCGATGCCCTTCGAACCCGAGCAAGACTTCGCCGCGCAAGTTGAAATCCGTCGCATACACTTCACGAAAGATCACACTGTGCCCGCTGTCCGGGTCAATGATCACCAGGTGTTCCTGAACGATGCTCAGCAACAGCTTTTCAGGATTTTCCAGCTCCCAGATCAATTTGCCGGGAATCGTTTGCGCATTGCCCAGCGAATGCCGGCAATCGAGAATGACCGACTCAAGCCTCAGCCAGGCAGCCTTCGACAACCGGTAACTTACCGCACCTTGCCCCACGCGCAGGATCAGGGTCGTGACATCGTCCGGCATCAACGGCAGAACATCGTCGACTTTCATCTGGCCTTCAATAACCATGACTTCGGCATTACGCCGGACATAACCGAGTGGTCCCGCATGCCCCATGTCCGGGTAGGTCAGCAACATTCCATCCTTGTCTTCATGAAGCAATACGTTGGTCTGCTGTTGCGTTCCCAACAGTTCGAAGGACTCCGGAATCGCGGCCTTTGGCACCCGAATCACACGTGCGGTATCGACTACGAACCACATCAGACTGCCGGCGTCCTCTACCGACAGCAGCGCGGCATGAGGTTGGCTGTCCGTCAATTGTTTGAGGCCTTGGTACGGTCGCTCCCCCTGAGTCATGACCCATTCATGGGTGACGCCGGTGATCAATGCCGGTTCTTGATCACGTAGCTCGAACACCACGCCTTCAAGTGTGGTACCTCGCAGTCCGGCGTCCTCAACCGTCACCTCGGCAAACTGCCAGGGCGCCCATGCACGCTCGGCGGCGGGTAGCGCGTCGGCCACCAGCAATCGCGAGCCTTGGCCGAACGCAGGCTCCAGCCTCTGCGGGTCGATGAACGCCTGACGATAGACTTCGCCGTTCGAAACATCGAATAACCAGGCCGCCTCGCTATCAGGGGTAACGCTGAGCAGGCGCACTTCTTTTCCATGGCCCAGATCAGCCAGCAACAATCGATTGCCGACGTACCAGGCGCACAACCTCGCGTCGCCGCTGAAGTTGCTCAGGCCGACCAGGGCAAAACGCTCGGCTGCGTGTTGCCGGGCAAGCGGTTCCAATGCGGACCACCAGTGCATCCGATCCTTGAACCACGACTCGCCAAGGCCACCCAGCTCCAGATACCCCTGGGGCGTCAGGTTGAAAAACAGCCCCTGCGACGTCAGCGCCAGGTACCCGCCTTCGACAGCCACGACATTCTCCAGCTCCCTGGGCTGTTCCCACGTATGGGACCAATGCCCTTTGCCTGCCACCAAGGTACGTTGTTTGCGGCACAGCTGCTGCTTGAGCCTGTCGTAGATGACAAACACATCGCTGCCGTCCGCCGGTGTGAGCAATGTCAGATCAGTCATGTTCTTGATCGAATCGGCCCAGCCGCGCCCACGATGAAGCCATGGAGAAGGACGGATGATCAGGTGGTCACTGTGACGAACCCAAGCCATGTCCCGTGTGTTCGCTTCGAACGTCCAGCAGACCGAAACAAAGGGTGCCGGCTGCCAGTCGACAGTGACAGAGGTGTGATCGGCAGTGACAGGCGTAAAGGTGTAATAGCGGCCCAGTACCTGCGACCAGTCGGCCAGTGTGTCGCTGGCACTGAAAACCGATTCCAGCGCCGGATCCATGTCGCGGGTGACCGAACTCAGCAGCAGTTGCCCGTCATGGATCACGTAGACCAGTACATCGCTGCCCTGATTCTCGCGAGCGATTTCCTGTACGACGTGAATCACCCCCTGCGCATCGGCCTCGACACTCGTGATGGTGGCTGCCGTGTTTTTGAGCAGCAACCGATAACGGTGACTGAGCAGCCCGGTTACCGCGTCGACTTGCCATATTTCGTAATTCTGCGGTTCGTAGAAATAGGCGTAGCCGCTTGCCACCGTCCCCAGCAGTGCTTCATCGGCGGCTCCTACCTCCTCGCTACGGATGTACAGGAAACGATCCTCCTTCGCGTCGTACCAGGCCGTCGTGTACCGGGGCTCGTCCGGTTTCTCGAACGGAATCAGATAGTGATGAACCGGCGTATACGGCATCACCAAACGATGTTCTCGAGCCAGAACCTTGAAATGCTCCTGCAACGCCTGCCGACCCATGCCCAATGGCACATCCTGCTCGACGAGGCTCATCTGCTGTTTCCCGCGTGCAAGCTGGAACAGCTGATTGTTGGCGATCCGGATCAGGACATCGTGAAGACCTCTGCCTGTGAACTCCACCTTGACGGTGCCGATCTGCA
The DNA here is from genome assembly GCF_000282375.1 of Pseudomonas sp. GM50. Taxonomy (GTDB): domain Bacteria; phylum Pseudomonadota; class Gammaproteobacteria; order Pseudomonadales; family Pseudomonadaceae; genus Aquipseudomonas. The sequence continues at coordinate 41,068 of NZ_AKJK01000076.1, read as the reverse complement.
GGCCTGCCGCCCCCCCCAGAACAACGTCTTGCTCGCTGGCCCAGGACGCCTCCAGCACCCATCGCGAGGTGCCGCTGGCTGAATCGAGTGTCAGGCTCACCCCAGGATTGAGCGCCAATGCGCATTGTTTACCGGCTCCCCGGATCTGATAGGTGACTTTTCCGTGCCAGATCGGGGGCAGAACAGGCACTACCAGTGAGCGCTCGACAGCATCGAGCAGCACATTGATCACTGTTGGTCGATAGACCGGGAACAGGCGATAGAGGATGTACTCGCTGGGAAATGAATAGAAGGAAAACAGAAACAGACGATCGCCATCCGCTTTCCTTTTCTCCAGGCGTCGGGCCGTGTCGAACCCGGTGTCATGGCGCAGCGTAGCGAAGGGCAGCGCCTTGTACTCATAGCCATAACAGGTTTGCGGTGTGCAGGGCAGCACAATGACCTGCCCGGCGGATGGAGTGAATGTTATGTGACCGGGCAGACCCAGTTCTCGACGAATATTGATCGCCCGCTCGTAATCGCCATCAAAGGTCGGCACCCCGAAATGATCGCGAAGCGGGTATAGCTTGGGGCTGTCGAGCAGCAGTTTGCCGGCGACCAGATCCAGCGTCTGAACGATCAACGACGAGCGCGTTATCCACGCGTCCAAAGCGCTGTCGAATCGACAGGCTTGGCGATGGGCCTTCTCGATTTCATCGAAAAACAGCCCGACCTGTTTGGCTTCTTCGGCAATGACAGCAAAACCCTGAGCCAGTGCCGCCACCCCCACCGCCAACCCTGCCAGAATCACCGCAGCCCCGCCCAGAAACGCCCCAGCGGTTGTGACACCGACAGCATAAGCGCCCACCGACAACACCAGACTGGCCGAGTCGAAAGTCAGTTGCGTCCCGAACCGGGCACGTTCGACATCGCTTTGCGCAGTCGCCAACTGGTAGATGTCAAACCCGACATTCGCCAGCTGCAACAGTCCCCCTGTCGCTTCGCCCACGCTCGGCCCCACAGCCGCTCTGACCACTGGCGCGACGGTATGGGCGATCAGTTTCTCTTCAGCCAGTGCCTGCCGAACCAGGCTTACCAGACCCGCTACATCGACCACATTGCCATGCACCAGTTGCGCGTAATTGACATAGGCGTGTAACCGGACTGCCAGGGTCAGCGGCCGGTCAGGCCCTTCCTGCCCTCTCAATGCGTTCATCAGCGCTTGTATGGCGAAGCCGGCGTTCAGGGTGTGGACGCTACCAACATCGGTGGGATCGACAGGATCGCCCGGGGCGGACGATTTGTTGGCCAAGGCTGAAAAACGTTCCGAGAGGTAATTCTTAATACGTAAGAGTCGATGGTCCTCAGTGATGACTCGTACCACATGCTCAGGATTTGCAGGGTCGATCAGGCTCATCCGGTACATCCCGTCCGGCGTGATTTCCAGGGTTTCGAACAGCGGCACAAGCTGTGGTGCCAGCTGATTCTGCTGCCGGAGGTGGGTCGTCACTTGCGCGATCTGTTGCGCCCACCAATGACTGTCCAGCGCCAGCAGACAACTGCCCAGGCGAGGGTTACTCATCAATGATTGTCCGCGGGCACTGGCCAGACGCTGCCTGACAGGGCGTTGCGACTGTCCCGCCAAGGTGCCGGGTTGCAGCAGTTCCGAGACCGGAGTTGCGCCAGGCAATGCCACTCCCGACACCCGCGCGCCTTCCAGTTCGATCAGATCGAAGGTCGGACGCGCCGCATCGCCATAGGCCGCGTAATGCCTGGCCATCCCCTGTCGGAGGAAGAACTGTTCCAACGCCTGTCTGAACTGGGTCGGATGTTCGAACTCGAATACGCCAAAATTCGGATCGTAGAAGTGATAAGTGCTGCGTTCGCCCTCGATGGTTTTGGCCACCAGCATGGCGTGATTATCGGAGTTGAGCATCAGCGTACTGGTAGCGGTTCTGGCTTGCAGAATGTCCACGACCTGATTCAGATCCGAACGCGCCAGCGCGTTGCCCACCTCGCTGATCTGCACACCGCGCAACGCCTCCAGGCTGTGCAAAAAGATCGCTGAATCACTCCCTTGCGGCTCGATAACCCCCAGATAGAATCGCTCGCGCAGAATGTTGGCCGCGGCCTTCCCCTCCGACAAGGCTGCCGCCATCACCAGGGCCAGTGGATAACAACGCCCCCCCACCCTGTCACCGGCGCCCTGAAGCAGTAAATCCTGCGGGACAAGCTTGATGGTGCCCGCTTCAAAACCGTCCAGAACAATACCGAGGCGCTCGACAATCTGGTCACGGTATTCGAGTTTCGCCACCTGCTGGATTCGGGCCACATGCTTGCCCCACAGGCGCAGCGTCAAAGGTTGCTCAAGCGCGTTTTTCTTCAGCCCCAATGCGGTCTCGGAAAGCGCTGGCGGATGATCGACAGGGCTGGCAAGCCCGGCCAGAAACCCGGGAGCCTGGCGTTGATACAGTGCGTGTTCGATCGTCGCGTAGCGGCCCGCCGCGCCTAGTTCGCTGAAGCTGTTGGCCAGGTTATCCAGCTGCGGACGAACCGTGTCGAAGCTGCGATTATCCAATGCCTGCACACCGGTCAAGGCGCCGAGCAGCAGACGCTGCAAGGGGCTCAACTGAGCGACTTCGAGGCTACCCTTGGCGAGTCGGCTCAAGAGTTCATCGATAGGCAACTGTTGTGTCTGCGGATCGCTCAATGATACAGGCGGCAGCGCACCGGTGCTTTGAGCGAGGATCGACTGGCGGTCATCGAAGCTCAGGGGTACAGCCTTGTCGAAGGTCACCGCACCGTCATGGCTACGATTCATCGTCCGCATGAACGGCTCGCCCAGCTCATCGGCCAGATGCTGCAACAGCTCGGTGGACAGCACATGGCGGCCCTCGATTACCGGCCAGCCTTCCTCGAAATCAATGCTCTGGTGCTTGAGCAATTGAGCCATGTTTCCTGTGTAACGGGCTTTCAGTTCGCCGTCGGTCCAGCGTTTCTTTTCCGCTTCGAACCAGACCTCCGCATTTTCAGCGTTTTCTTTCCACGAGTGATCTCTATCCTCCTCCGTAGCGTTGTTGAACCCGGTGTGCAACCGTACGGCTTCCCGAGATGCATCAGCCCCCCTTGGGGTCAAGAGCTGACTTTCGAAGTCCGACAAACCAGCGCGCACAGCCCCCGGTCCTGTCAAGAATATCGAGCCCTCGGCGTTGGGGCGGATGCCGTCACTGAAGTAATCGGCGACCCCCTTACACAAGTTACTGGCCCGATAATCATCGCTGCCGGCTTTTTGGTCGAAGATATCGAATTTGTCCCTGAGTACTTCCTCCGTTAGCTCATAAATGCCATTGGCATCGTAGAGTTTGATTTTGCGCTTGTCGGCCTCGAGTTCAACCGCTAGCAGTACATGCAGGTGGATCTCGAAGCGCTCGATAATGGCTTCCAGCGCCGCCGACCCCGGATGGCTAATAATCAGTGCATTGGACTCGCCATTGTCGATCATCGCCAACCGCAAACTGTCGGGCCGAACATTGCGATTCTCGAATGGAACAAACACCTGTTCTAACGAAGGTGCGCTTTTGGCAAATCTTTCCAGCGCATCGCGATGCGCCGCCGGGATTTGCCCAGAGTAGTCGGTGTAACGACTGCGCAGCGTCTGGCGACCTGGCATCCAGTGAGGATTGTGGTCCAGCAACAGTTGCAAGACACCTAGCTGTGCGTCGAACTTTAGTTGGTTAACGTCAATACCAGCCAGGTTCCGAGCAAGCGGCGGCAAGAAATCCACGTCGTTGTAGATGCCGCCCTCGCCATGTTCCACCAGCACCCGCACAATGTCCGAAGCGGCGGCGAGATTGCCGCGCAAGGACATTTCACGGTTATAGAAATCCTCCAGTCGCGAAAATGCCCGGAGTTCATGAACATCGCGCAACCGCATACCCTCTTCATTGAGGTTGGCCATGAGTTGAGCGTTTTTATCCCTCAACGCACGCAGGGTTACCTCGTCCTGACCGTAGCCGCGAACCAGCAAGTCCATTCGCGCCTCATCAGCACTTTTACCGCGTTCGGTCGCCTGATTGATGTGCCTGTACATCTGGCGCTTCAACGCAGTGGCTCGCTCTTCATACCGATCGGCCAAATCATGGCCGGAGGCAACCCGTCCTTCGCCGGACAGCACATCAGCCTTTGCTGCCTCGACAATGATTCGATTGGTTTCGTGAACCAGTAACCCATCGCTGTCATACCAGACATTCAGCCCGTAGCCTTCCTTGGCCATCACCTGCTTCCAAATGTTGATGTAGTCGCGCTGAATCGCCCCGACGCCGCCGCCAAGCCAGACAAAATGCAGATTTTTCGGTACTTCGGTGGCAGGTGTCTTCCGTTGCTCAAGGCTGTTGTGCAGGCGCGCTTCGAATCCCTCTACTTTGTTGTAGATTTGCGCCAAATCATCAGCCTCGGCACCACCATTCAAGGGTGGCTCCGACTCTGCCGCACGGCGCCGGCGGCTACCTCCCTCCAAAGCCCCCAATGCTTGTTTTAGCAGCCCTAACGGCTCCAACAGTTGTGGAGAACCCAGTGAATCGATACAACCCAAGTAATAGCGAAACACCGCGTCATATTGATCAGTGCCCTTGTGCGATATTAATGCCTGTTCAAGATCCACCCGTTGGAACAAATCCACAAAATTGACATAGCCACCCGCAAACAAAAACTTAGATTCACTCATAAACAACACTTCCATTTATTGTGTGCAAATAGCCGGGATCGACTCTAGACAATGATGACGCCTCAAGTGCACGTACCACTCGGGCCTTTACCTGATTTAAACAGAATCAACGAAAGTAGCTATCCGACCAAGCGCCAGCTATCACTAAAGCGCTGCATAATTCCTCAACAACCAACTAACACCAACAAATCACAATTAAAACTAACCCGCCGCCCGATGCGACTCAAGCAACAAGGAATTCAATTAATTACAAAACAAACACTACACTCCGCGTTACAGATTTATGCACTTTTATTCGTTTACCCATGACATACAAGTCAGAACTCCGGAAAACCCTTTATAGCCCCGACCTTATAACAACCGCCTGAAATCATGATTCGTCACACCCTGAAAAATCCTGGCATCAAAGTAGAACTTCCGACAAGGCAGAATAAAAATTCTTCGTGGCAGACGACAAAATCCCACTCAAACAACCGAATAGGCTTACACACACAAATGCCGAAACAATCGAGGGGAATAAACGGACTGAGGTGATGGAGGCGGCCCGAGCGGGCCGCCAGGGTTCAGCAGAGGGGTTTGTTGCCATACCAGCGCGGTGTGTACACCCAGTCGCCGCCTTCAGCGCGGGGGAACACACATGTGGTGGACGAGCCGATCAGCACCATGGTGCGCATGTCCACTTGCTCCGGCGTGAGCGCTCCGAGGGTAGTGACCCGCAGCGTCTGGCCGGGCCGACCGATATCACGGCCCAGAACCACCGGGGTTTGCGGCGTACGGTGCTGTGCGACGATTTCCAGAGCACGGCCCAACTGCCACGGCCGAGAACGGGATATCGGGTTATAGAAAGCCAGCGCCAGATCAGCTTCGGCGGCCAGGTCCAGACGCTTCTCGATGATCGACCACGGCTTGAGGTTGTCCGACAGCGACATCACGCAGAAGTCATGCCCCAACGGCGCACCGGCCTGAGCAGCCGTCGCCAGCGAAGCGGAAACCCCCGGCAGAATCTCCAGATCGACGCTGTGCCAGGCCGGGTCACTCGACTCATGCAAGGCTTCCAACACCGCGGCCGCCATGGCGAACACGCCGGGGTCACCGGACGAGACCACAATCACCGACCGCCCCTGGGCTGCCAGTTCGAAGGCGTGACGGGCACGCTGCATTTCTTCGCGGTTGTCGGTGCAGTGCAGCACTTGATCCGGGCGAAACGGGCCGGCCATGCGCACATAGGTTTCATAACCGAGCACATCAGTGGCTCTGGCCAGTTCGGCCTTCACCGCAGGCACCATCAGTTCGGCAGCGCCCGGACCCAGCCCGATTACCGCCAGTCGCCCGCGTGGCTGGCCGATCTGCGCGACGTCCAGAGGCTGTTTGGCGATGGCCAGCGCCAGGTTCGCGTCGACCGGAACAATCGTCGCACCGGGAACTGCCCCACGGGCCAACTCGCTGGCATCGCTGGCGGGTGACGCAAAGCGCAGCGGCACACCCAACTCAAGCGCCGCTTCGCGCAACGTCGAGTTGGCCATATCAGTGACCGGCGCCAGCAAGCACGCCAGCGATTGAACGGCGACTCGCGCCTGACGTAGTGCCGCGCGAATCGCCTGGGGCAAATCCGCCACACTGGCGCTGACCGCCAACAACACACTGCGCGGGTAGATCAACAGTTCATTGGTGGCTGGCGTTCGTTCCGCGCTGCCGACATGGATCGACAAATGAGCCTCGGGATCTTGCGGTAACTGTGCTTGCGCCAACCAGGGCGCCGCGCCTTCGATGCGCACGTGTTCGCCAGCCAGCAAGTCCGAGACAAAGCGCTTGCCCAGCTCCAGATCGCCCAAGGCATAGCCGCTGGGTGGATTGAGCAGGCACGTGCCGAAACGCAGCTCACCGCTGGTGGTAATCGCCGCCGCGACGTCGAGGCCGGCGGCAATCTCGCGCGCCATGACATTCACCCCACCGAGGCCGCCGAGCAGCGGCACCACGGCGCTGCCGTCTTCGGCCACGGCCAGCACCGGTGGCTCGGCACCTTTTTCCAGCAGCAACGGCGCCAGGGTGCGGATCACAATCCCGGCGGCGCACAGCGCGATGATTGGCGTGTCCTGTTGATAAAGTTCGCGCAGGGTTGCGCCGAACTCGTGATAAACACGGTCCGCGCCGTCGACCCGTTCGGCCAACCCATGGATCAGCGCGCCCGGATACACCTGTTGAATCTTGCGCGCGGTGGCGAGGCTACCATTGCCGAGAATGACAATCGCCGGAGCGGAGTGGGCCATCAGCCTTGCCACCTTTCACCGGGAACGATGATCAGCGAGAAATACGGCGAGGACATCGGCTCGACCTGATCCAGCGGCACGATTTTCTGATTGGCCATGGTCGCGCGCTCGACGTACAGCGCACGCTCCGCCAGACCGAGTTCTTCCAATACCTGACGGACCTTGGGGAAGTTGCGCCCCAGTTTCATGATCACCGCCGCATCGGCATCGGCCAGTCGCCGCTTGAGGTCTTCGTGGGGCAACACGCCCGACAACACCGACAGGCTCTGATTGCGATACACCAGCGGTGCGCCGAGTACCGACGCACCGCCGAGCATCGAGCAGACGCCCGGCACGACTTCGGCTTCATAGCGTTCGGCCAGGCGATCGTGCAGATACATGTAGGAGCCGTAGAAGAACGGATCGCCTTCGCAGATCACCGCCACGTCACGGCCGGCGTCCAGATGCGCGGCGAGTTGTTCGCCAGCCGCATCGTAGAAATCGCTGATCACTTGTTCGTACGACAACGGCGCCGGCAGCGCTTCGGTGGTCACCGGATAAACCAGCGGCAGCAGGGTTTGTGCGTCCTGCAAATGCGCTTCGATAATGCCGAAGGCGTTGCCTTTCTTGCCCTTGGCGACGAAGTACGCCACCACCGGCGATTCGCGCAGCAGGCGCAAGGCTTTGACGGTAATCAGTTCCGGATCACCGGGGCCGACGCCCAGGCCAATCAAACGTCCAGGTTGCTGCATCATTCGATCTCCGTGGTGAGGGCGTTGACGGCGGCGGCGGCCATGGCGCTACCGCCCAGCCGGCCTTGCATGATGACGAAAGGCACGCCACGGCTGTCCGCCGCGAGCATCGCCTTGGATTCGGCGGCGCCGACGAAGCCCACCGGGAAGCCAAGGATCAGCGCCGGTTTCGGGGCGCCGGCGTCGAGCATTTCCAGCAGATAAAACAGTGCGGTCGGCGCATTACCGATCACCACCACGCTGCCTTCCAGATGCGGGCGCCACAGTTCCAGCGCGGCGGCGGAACGGGTGTTGCCCAACTCACGGGCAAGCTCCGGGACGCTGTCGTCGCGCAGGGTGCAAATCACCGGATTGTTGGCAGGCAAACGCGCACGGGTCACGCCTTCGCTGACCATCCGCGCGTCGCACAGAATCGGCGCGCCAGCTGCCAGCGCATCACGCCCGGCCTTGCCGGCGCCTTCGGAAAATTGCAGCCCGTCGATGGCCTCGACCATGCCGCAAGCGTGGATCACCCGCACCGCGAGTTTTTCCAGATCAGCCGGGATGCGCGAAAGGTTGGCCTCGCTGCGAATGATCGCGAAGGAGTTGCGATAGATCTCCTGACCGTCGCGGATGTAATCAAGCATCAAGGGGGCTCCGTGAGCGGGCGTCGAGCAAGGCTGCGACCGCTTCAATAGTAAGATTGCGTGCGTGCAGCGCGCCGAAGCCCGGCTGCGCCGCATCGCGAAAATAGAGGTCGTAGTGACCAGGTGAGACTGCCAGCAAAGTCGCTGGCGTGATGTGTGCCGCCGCGCAGGAACGCGCGCAGCCAGACAAATGCACATCTAAGACTTGGCCGTGACGTTGCAACAACGTCGCCAGTTGCAGCGCATCGCCTTTGGTGTCGGACAGGCCTTTGCCGCAACCCGCCGAACCGGTGCAGGCAATCAGATGCGCCAAGGCATCGTCTGCTGAACAGCGCAGGCCCAAATTTTCCAGGCTGTGGATAACTTGAGCGGCGTCGTCTTCGTGGATATCTGGCAGCAACAGGCTTTGCCAAGGTGTGAAACGCAGGCTGCCGTCACCTCGTTCGCGAGCCAGTTGTGCGGCACCCCGGAGCATGGCGCAATCGAGTCGGCCCAGAGGCGGTGTCGCGCCGACATAGACACGGCCGGTTTCACGCTGAGGATGAGCGCCAATGTGTAGAACGCTCGAGTGCAGAACGCTCGAGTTCGTAACGCGCAACCCGCTCACGATGGACAGTAGCGGCACACGTTCGGCCACTTGAGCGACAAACCCCACAACCGGGTATTCGGTCAGCAGGTGACGCATGCGCGTATGGTCCGGACGCGCCAGGTCGAGGAATAGCTCCAGCACCGCGATCACCAGCGCATGGCCGTCCTCCAGTCGCACCGCGCCCGACGGAGTCTGGGTCGGGCAACCCGCCAGACCGAAGGCCAGCACACACTCGCCCTCTTGCTCAACGGCGCTCAACCAAAGGTCGTGAGGATGCTCGAGCATTGCCAAGCCTTCGCCGCCGTCGAGTTGCACGGCAAACTTGGCGCTCAACTGGTGAAAACGTTCGTGGCTTTGCAGGCTGGTGAGGATCTGTTCCGCCAGCGCACGCGTGTCAAAGAGCATGTGCCGATCAATCCCGGCGCTTGGGCTGAGCATCAGGTTGCGTACATCGTCGCCCGCCATGGTACGCGGGCCCAATCCTGCTGCGAGCAGGCTGTCGATCAGTGCCGTCTGTTCGCTGCCGATCCCGCGAATCTGCAGGTTGGCCCGATTGGTCGCCTCGATCACGCCCCCGGCAAACCGTTCGGCCGCGCTGGCCACCGCTTCAGCTTGGGCAGCGCTGATCGAGCCGCCGTTCAATTTGATCCGACAGATGCCGCCATCCAGCGCCGGGACGATACGCAGCAACCCCGGGCAGGCCGAGGGGCGTAAGGCGGTAGACATCGGGCGTTCGTTCAAAGGGGCGACCGGCTGTGTGGGAAAGGCGCTTCGCGGGCGAAGGCGCGGTATTATGCCTGCTTTGTCCGACGGCATGAAAAGCCTGCCCGTCGGAACAGTCCGTTTGTGGACTTTTTTTGAGGACGGCAGATGTCACCCTGGCTGACAGTAGTAGGTATCGGTGAAGACGGCTTCAAGGGCCTGGGCAAAAACGCCCGGCGCGCCCTGCTGGGCGCCTCGCGGATCTTCGGCGGCCAGCGGCAACTGGATTTGTTGCCCGTGTGCATTCGCGGCGAACGCCAGCTCTGGCCTAGTCCGTTTTCCCTTGAACCATTGCTGGCACTGCGTGGCGAGCCGATCTGTGTGCTGGCCAGCGGCGACCCGATGTTCTTTGGCGTCGGCGCCAGCCTGGCGCGGCAACTGCCCGGCGCGGAAATGCTGATCCTGCCCGCCCCCTCTTCCGTGTCGCTGGCGGCCGCTCGCCTGGGTTGGCCGCTGCAGGATGTGGTGACTCTGTCGGTGGTCGCCCGCCCCGTCGCCGCGCTCAACGCCCATCTGTTCAGTGGAGTGCGCTTGCTGGTATTGAGCAACGACGGCCAGAGTCCGGCGGCCATCGCGGCGCTGCTGCGTGAACGTGGTTTCGGGCCGAGTCGCCTCACCGTGCTGGGACATCTGGGCGGCGAAGCCGAACGACGCATCGAGGGCGTCGCCAACGACTGGAACGACCCGCTGATTGCCGATCTGAACCTGATCGCCATCGAATGCATCGCCGAACCAAACACGCCGCGCCTGTCCCGATTGGCGGGCCTGCCAGACTCAGCCTTCCAGCATGACGGCCAACTGACCAAGCGCGATGTGCGCGCCATCACCCTTGCGCGCCTCGCCCCGGTCCCCGGGGAACTGCTGTGGGACGTCGGCGCTGGCAGCGGTTCGATCGGCATCGAGTGGATGCGCGCTCATCCGAGTTGCCGGGCGCTGGCCATTGAAGCAGATGAAGGGCGGCAGTTGTTGATCGAACACAACCGCGATGCCTTGGGCGTACCCGGTCTGCAATTGATTCGCGGCAGCGCGCCCCAAGCCCTGACCGGACTCGAACGCCCGGACGCCATTTTCATCGGTGGCGGCGTCACCCGCGACGGCGTACTCGATACTTGTTGGGCGCAACTCAAACCCGGCGGTCGACTGGTGGCCAACGCCGTCACCCTGCAAAGCGAAGTGACCCTGATGGCCTGGCGCGAACAGCATGGCGGTGAACTGACCCGCATCCACGTCGCTCAGGCGCAACCGCTGGGCGAGTTCGACACCTGGCGTCAGGCGCTGCCGATTACTTTGCTGGACGTGACGAAGCCCCTCGATGCGTGACGAAACCGCCGAACAACCCGCACCACTGCGCAGCGGCCTGACCACTGGCAGCTGCGCCACCGCCACCAGCCTCGCCGCGGCACGCCTGCTGCTCAGTGGTGTCGAAGCGGACGCCGTCGAGATCATTCTGCCCAAAGGCAAACGGGTGCAGATGCGCCTGGAATTCTGTCGGTTGATGAACGACGGCGCCGAAGCCGGAACGATCAAAGACGCCGGCGACGACCCGGACGTGACCCACGGCGCCCTGCTCTTTTCCCAGGTGCGCTTGCACAGTGAGCCGGGCATTCGCTTCAACGCCGGCCGTGGCGTTGGCACCGTCACCCGGCCCGGGCTGGTGCTGAACGTCGGCGAACCGGCGATCAACCCGGTGCCGCGCAAGATGATCACCGACCACCTGACGCTGCTGGCCGAGGAGCTTGATTACACGGGCGGCTTCGAGGTCACGGTGAACGTCGAGGACGGTGAAGCGCTGGCGCTGAAAACCATGAACCCGCGACTGGGGATTCTCGGCGGCTTGTCGATTCTCGGCACCAGCGGCATCGTCCGCCCCTTCTCCTGCGCGGCCTACATCGCCTCGATCCACCAAGGCATCGACGTCGCCAAAACCAATGGCTACCTGCATATCGCCGCGTGCACCGGCAACGCCAGCGAAGACACCATGCGCCGGGTCTACGACTTGCCGGAAATCGCCCTGATCGAAATGGGCGACTTCGTCGGCGCGGTGCTCAAGCACTTGCGCAAAGTGCCTGTGGATAAACTCAGCCTGTGCGGCGGCTTCGGCAAAATCAGCAAACTGGCGGCCGGGCACATGGATCTGCACAGTCGGCATTCCAGCATCGACCTGCCGCAACTGGCCGAATGGGCGGCTGCGGTTGGCGCCGATGAGACGTTGCAACAGGCGATCCGCCAAGCCAATACCAGTCAGCAGGCGTTGGCCATGGCCAGCGCTGCCGGGATCGCCCTCGGCGACGCGGTGTGCCAGCACGCCCTGGACTTTGCCCGCAGCGTGGTACCGGCGCAGGTTCAGGTCGAAGTATTCGCCATCGATCGCCAGGGCGGGATTGTCGGCCATGCAGGAGTTTTTCCATGAAGCGCGTGTTGTTACTCGGCGGCGTCACGGAGGCCCTGGCCATCGCCCGAACCCTGGGGCCGGAACACATCTATAGCCTGGCCGGTGTCGGTCGCGTGCCGACGGACCTGAACTGCCAGGTTCGGGTTGGCGGCTATGGCGGCGCTGAAGGTCTGGCGCAATTCATTCGCGATGAAGGCATCGACCTGCTGCTGGATGCGACCCATCCCTACGCAGCGCAAATCAGCCAGAACGCCGCCACCGCTGCGAAGTTGAGCGGCATTGCGTGCTGGGCTTTGCGACGCCCGGCCTGGCAACCACAAACCGGGGATGACTGGCGCGAAGTCAGCGACTGGGCCGAGTTGATCGAAGCGCTGAAACCCTTCCGCCGCCCGCTGTTCACCCTTGGTCGCGAGCCATTGCAGCACCTGCACGAAATCCCGCCGGAGCAATTCTGGACGTTGCGTGCGTTGGATGTTTATCCCGGGAATGAGCGCTGCGAAGTGATCGGCGCGCGTGGGCCGTTTCTGATCGAGGATGAACGCGAACTGTTCGAGCGTCGGCAGATTGATGTGCTGATCAGCAAGAACAGCGGCAGCACCGCCACCGAGCCGAAACTGGAAGTGGCGCGGGAGCGTGGAGTACCGGTGCTGGTGTTGAAGCGGCCGGTGTTGCCGGGGGTTGAGCGGGAGTTTGGGGCGGTGGATGACGTCTTGGCGGCTTTGTCAGTGTCAGACATTTCCTGAGCCTGCACGAGCTTGCGACTTTGCCGACAACTTTCCAGGAGAGGACCGACTGTTCCCGGCAAGCGCTTCAACTCTATATTCGATTCCCCTGATCCTGGCTAGCAACACCACCCATGCCACTCATGGGTAAGGCCTCCCATTGGGCCGAGAAAAGTGTGGCTTGCCAACTTGTATCCCAAGGAATACGATCCAATATGATCGACTTCGAACGATCTCGTGCGTTTGCCGATTGGCTCGACTCGCTGAGAGACATCATCGGTAAAGCTCGCATTATCGCCAGGCTCCGAGCTGCCGAACACGGTAATTTCGGTGATTGTGAACCCATAGGCGAGGCTGTTTATGAAATGCGTGTTCATTACGGCCCCGGCTACAGGATGTATTTCACTCGTCGAGGGGCAGTGGTCTATCTGCTGCTGGTGGGCGGTGACAAGTCGACTCAAAAACGAGATATCAAGCGCGCTCTTCAAATGGCGCAAAACATCGGTAATGAGGAGTAAGTCATGGCCGAACAATTCACCCGATTCGACGCCGCCGAGTTTCTCAAAACACCAGAAGAAATGGCCGCTTACCTGGACGCCTGCTTTGAAGAAGATACAGGTGACGGAGTTCTCATACGTGCCGCACTCAACGACATAGCGCGTGCAAAAGGCATGACACAGATTGCCCGTGATGCCGGGCTAGGTCGTGAGAGTCTCTACAAAGCATTGGGCAGCACTGGCAACCCGGAATTCGCGACTATCATGAAAGTGATGAAAGCATTAGGCCTGCGGTTGCATGCCAGCGCTCTCTGATTGCACTGCGACACCACACCGCACGCGGTCTTTTTACTTATCGCCCCTGATCAGGCTAAATAGCCGCGCCTGATCGCCCACTCAACCGGATCTGTCCTCATGTCCCGACAACGGCTCGCATTTGCCTGGATCGCCTGCTTTGCAGTGCTGTTCAACATGCTCGCCATGCCGATGTCCGGAGCGATGGCGCAGACGGCGAAATCGCCTGTAGATCAATTGTTGTGGGGCAGTTTCTGCTCTTCCAACGGCACCAGGCTGGTGGCGATTTCCCTGGGCGATATCGAGCAGAAAGCTCCGCAGAGCGACGATCATTCCAACATGCAGCATTGCTGGTGCTGCTCGGGCTCTGCGCCATTGGTGGCGTTGCCGGGGCATGTGCCGCAGTTGTATTTCGCGCGTTTCGACGCCAATCGAAGCCTGCCGCCTGCCACGCTCGACATTCCGACACCGCGCCAGCAATGGCCGAGTCTCAACCCCCGCGCGTCCCCTCTGGTGTGATTCCTTCTCGCAATTGACCTGCGTTTTGAATCGTTCTGGAGAACTGCCATGTTGAACAAACTCATCGTTCTGGCTGTATTGCTGCTGCCTGCCTGTTTTGCCAATGCTCACGAATACAAGGCTGACGAGCTTGAGATCGCCCATCCATGGTCGCAAGAGTTGCCGCCCAACGCGCCCACCGTCGCGGCGTATTTCGTGATTCACAACAAGGGCAAAACCGCCGACCGACTGTTGAGCGTCGACTCGCCGATCGCAGGCGTTGCCGAGTTGCACGAGCACGTGATGCAAAACGATCTGATGAAAATGCAGCAAGTGCCAAGCGTCGAAATTCCGGCTGGCGGCGAAGCCACTTTCGCCCCGATGGCGTATCACGTGATGCTGCTGGAGCTGAAAGACCGCAGCCTGTTGAGCGACGGCAAGCGCTTCCCGCTGACGATGCACTTCGAAAATTCCGGTGATGTGACAGTCGATGTCACGGTGCAGAAAAAGGCGCCGGACGGCATGCATGAGCATATGCACGCCCAGTAATCGCCGACGTTGAAAACGCCCATGCGCCCGCTTGGCACCCGGTCATCCGTGCACCGCCGTCAGCCAATGAGCCTGACGCGTGGCAGCTGGATCAGCCTGTTCGCCATGCTGATGATCTTTATCGGCCCGCTGATTTCTCAGTCGATGCCGATGGATCAACGCGCCTCAATGTCCATGAGCATGTCGATGGACATGCCCATGGACATGTCGGCCATGGAGCATGGCGCGCAAGCCGCCGCCGAGCACTGCCCACCCAAAGCCGACCATCACGCACTCTGGGAAAAATGCGGCTATTGCAGCTTGCTATTCAATTGCCCGGCGCTCACCGGCGGCCAGTCCTTCGTTGCATTCGACAGTCCACAGACAACCACCTTCACCACTCTCGCCACTCGCTTGGGCCACGCCCGGCAAACCTTCTTCCCCGGCGCCCGCACCCGCGCACCGCCCATCGTCGCGTAAACACCCACCTCCGATCTCACACGGTCCGCAAGATGGCCATAGCAACCTGTGGGAGCGAGCTGTGTGGTGAGAGGGCTTGCCCCCGGTCGGCTGCGTAGCAGTCGTAAAACGTTGCACGCCGTGTACCTGATACACGGCGATCGCAGGTTTTAGGGCCGCTTCGCGGCCCAACGGGGGCGAGCCCCCTCACCACAGAGGTTCGATCCCACAGAGATTGCGCAGGCTGCCGGCCGTGTCGTTTACGACTGTTCGATGGAAATTGTCATGTCCAGGTTTTCTGCTGACACACGTTTGGGCGCTGCCCAGGCTTCTTTTGCCCTGAACGAATCTCGCGTTCGTTTCAGGCACGCCACGGCCGTTCTTTGCGGCTTGTTGCTGGCACCGATGGTGCTGGCCGATGAACACGCCGACCACACCGAAGAACTGAGCCCGACGGTGATCACCGCCATTGCGCCGAGTTCGCCGCTGACCATCGTCACCAACCCCAAGGACCCGCGCCAACCGGTGCCGGCCAGCGACGGTGGCGACTATCTGAAAACCATCCCCGGCTTCGCGCTGGTGCGCAACGGTGGCACCAACGGCGATCCGGTGCTGCGCGGCATGTTCGGCTCGCGACTGAATATTCTCACCAACGGCAGCATGATGCTCGGCGCCTGCCCCGGTCGGATGGACGCGCCGACCTCGTATATCTCACCGGAAACCTACGACAAACTCACCGTCATCAAAGGCCCGCAAACCGTGCTCTGGGGCCCCGGCGCATCGGCCGGCACCATCCTGTTCGACCGTGAGCCGGAAAGCTTCGGCGAACTCGGCACCCGGGTGAACGCCAGCGTTCTGGCCGGTTCCAACGGCCGCTTCGACAAAGTGGTGGACGCCGCTGCCGGTGGGCCGCTGGGTTACGTGCGCGTGATCGGCAACACCGCGCATTCCGACGATTACAAGGACGGCAACAACGACACCGTGCCCTCGCGCTATGACAAGTGGAACGGTGACGTCGCTGTCGGCTGGACCCCGAGCGCCGACACGCTGCTGGAACTGACCGCCGGCAAGGGCGATGGCGAAGCCCGTTACGCCGGGCGCGGCATGGACGGTTCGCAGTTCTTGCGCGAAAGCCTGGGCCTGCGCTTCGAGCAGTCAAACATCGGTGAGGTATTGGATAAGGTCGAGGCGCAGGTCTACTACAACTACGCCGACCACGTGATGGACAACTACACCCTGCGCACGCCGTCCGGTACCGGGATGATGGCCGGCCCCATGGCCTCCAACGTCGACCGTCGAACCCTCGGCGCGCGGATCAAAGCCACTTGGCGTTGGGCCGATGTGCAGCTGATCAGTGGCCTGGATGCGCAGACCAACGAACACCGCCAACGCAGCGCGATGGGCGTCGACGCCTACAAGGATGTGCCGCGCAACAAGGACGCCGACTTCCACAACTACGGCGTGTTCAGCGAACTGACCTGGTACGCCGCCGACCGTGATCGGTTGATCACCGGTGCACGCCTGGATCGCGCGTCGGCCAAGGATTATCGGCAGACCATTGGCTCCGGGATGATGGCCCGCCCGAACCCGACCGCCGACGACACCCGCGCCGACACCTTGCCCAGCGGTTTCGTCCGTTACGAGCATGACCTGGCCGACAGCCCGACCACGTTGTATGCGGGCCTCGGTCACGCCCAGCGTTTCCCGGATTACTGGGAGCTGTTTTCGCCCAAGTCCGGCCCCGCCGGTTCGGTGAATGCGTTCGACTCGATCAAACCGGAGAAAACCACCCAGCTCGACTTCGGCCTGCAATACAAGACCGAAGACCTCGAAGCCTGGGCCTCGGGTTACGTCGGGCAGGTGCGTGACTACATCCTGTTCAACTATACGCCGGGAATGATGGGCATGACCTCGCAAGCCGAGAACATCGACGCGCGAATCATGGGCGGCGAACTCGGTGCGGCCTACAAGCTGACGGCCAACTGGAAAGCCGACGCGACCCTGGCCTACGCCTGGGGCAAGAACAGCAGCGACGGCAGCGCCCTGCCGCAGATGCCACCGCTGGATGCCCGTCTCGGCCTGACCTACAGCGAAGACAACTGGAGCGCTGGCGCCTTGTGGCGGGTGGTTGCGGCGCAAAACCGCATCGACCAGAACAAGGGCAACGTGGTTGGCAAAGACTTCGACACGAGCTCTGGATTCGGCGTGTTCTCGCTCAACGGTGCGTACCGGATCAACAAGAACTGGAAGGTCAGCAGTGGCGTCGACAACCTCTTTAACAAGGCTTACGCCGAACACTTGAACCTGGCCGGCAACGCCGGTTTCGGCTTCCCGGCCAATGATCCGCAAGCCATCAACGAACCGGGGCGCACGCTCTGGACCAAGGTGGATATGAGCTTTTAAGAGCTTCGCGGGCAAGCCTCGCTCCTACAGGGATCGCGTCGTTTAATTGATCGACACAAAACCTGTAGGAGCGAGGCTTGCCCGCGAACGACTGCGCAGCAGTCACCAGACAACAACAAAAGACCCAAGCCTAGCGGAGCACACAAATGAAACACCCCAAACCGAATTTCTACAACCTGGCCTGGCGCTGGCATTTCTATGCCGGTCTGTTCGTCGCGCCTTTCATGGTGATGCTGGCCCTGACCGGCATCATCTACCTGTTCAAACCGCAACTCGATCCGTTGATGTACGGCAGCCTGCTGAACGTCCCGGCCGCTCATCACAAAGTCTCCGCCGATGACCTGCTCAAGCGCGTGAAAGAAGCGTATCCACAGGGTCAGATCAAACAATACCTGCCACCGGCCAACGCCGAACGCAGTGCGCAATTTGTCGTCATCGATAAGGGTCATGAACTGAACGTGTTCATTGATCCATACCACGGCGACATCCTTGGCGAGCAAGACGCGAAGAAGAATCTGCAAGCGATTGCGCGCTCGATTCATGGCGAATTGATGATCGGCACCGTCGGTGATCGGCTGGTGGAATTGGCCGCCGGTTGGGGCGTGGTGCTGGTGGTCTCCGGGGTATTTTTGTGGTGGCCGCGCGGCCAGTCCGCCGGGATCCTCTGGCCACGCTTGAACAGTCGTGGCCGGGTGCTCTGGCGTGACCTGCACGCGGTGACCGGGTTCTGGGGCGCGGCATTGCTGCTGGTGATGCTGCTCAGCGGCATGACCTGGACCGGGTTCTGGGGCAAGCAATACGCCGATCTCTGGAACCGCTTCCCGGTAGCCATGTGGAATGACGTGCCGAAGTCCGACGTCGAGGCCCGCAGCCTCAACAGCGCCACACGCCAGACCGTGCCGTGGGCCATGGAAAACACGCCAATGCCGATGTCCGGCGACCACGCCGAACACATGGCTCACACCGGCACAAAAGCCGGCCCGGCCGCGCCGACCATCAGCCTGCAAGATGTGCAAAACATCGCCGTGCAGCGCAAGGTCGAACCCGGCTACAGCATCACCTTCCCCACCACGGCCACCGGCGTGTTCACCATCGCCTTGTTCGCCGACGACCCGCGCAACGACGCCACCCTGCACGTGGATCAGTACACCGGCGACGTCCTCGCCGACGTGCGCTGGACGCATTACAGCAATGTCGCCCGGGCCACGGAAGTCGGCGTGATGCTGCACGAAGGCAAAATGTTCGGCCCGTTCAATCAGATCGTCGTGCTGCTGATCTGCCTGATGATTTTGCTCAGCGCCGTCAGCGGCGTAGTGATCTGGTGGAAGCGCCGGCCACAGGGCAAGTTTGGTGTACCACCGTTGCGCCACGACCTGCCGAAATGGAAAACCGCGATGGTCATCATGTTCGGGCTGGCGGTGATGTTTCCGTTGGTGGGGGCTTCGCTGGTGGTTGTGTGGGTGCTGGATCGAGTGTTGCTGTCGCGCTTGAGCCGGCAAACTGAATCCACCTCACCTTCATCATGAAACAGGCGAGATGCGCAGGATAGAGGGATCTGTAGACTTCCGGCGCTTATCTCACGGTCATTTTTAGTGTTACTGTATAACGCAAATGTACCGCCTTGCCCGCAGCCGGATGCTGCGGGTTTTCTTTTGAAGAAGTGACTCACCGCCTCGATGAACAAGTACCTCTTGTCCGGCCTCTGCCTGCTCGCGATGAATAACAGCGCCCAAGCGCAGCCGCTGACTCTGCCGACCGGCACCATCACCGCACCGGCCTTTGACGACGACACCGTCAGCCTGAACACCCCGACCACCGCCGGTTCGCGCCTTGATCTGACGTCGCTGGAAACCCCGGCCAGTGTCGAAAGCCTGACCGGCGAGCAGGTCCGCTCGCGTGGTGATCGCAGCGTCCAGGATGCGGTGTCGCGCAGCACCGGGATCAGCCGCACCGGTACGCCCGGCGATGGCGGCACGTCGTTGTCGGCGCGGGGTTTTACCGGGCAGGGTTCGGTGATGCAGTTGTTCGACGGCAACCGGATGTACAGCGGCATGGGCACCGTGACCTTCCCGGTCGACACCTGGTCGGTGGAGCGGGTCGATGTGCTGCGCGGCCCGGCGTCGGTGCTGTATGGCGAAGGCGCGACTGGCGCAGTGGTCAATGTGATCCCGAAAAAGCCCTTTGAAGGCGAGATCGAAAACCACGTTCGCCTCGGTTACGGTTCCTACGACAGCCAGCAGCAGGCCTTCGACAGTGGCGGTTCGTTGAGCGATACGTTGAGCTACCGCTTGAACCTCAATCGCCTGCGCAGCAACGGTTGGGTCGACCGTGGAGATTCATCCAGCGACTTCATCAGTGCCGCCCTGCGCTGGCAGGCGACGGATGATCTGGCCTTCACCCTGGCCCATGATTACGGCGATCAGAAGCCGATGAATTATTTCGGCACGCCGCTGATCAACGGGCGCTTCAAAGAGAGCCTGCGAGACAAGAACTACAACGTCAGCAACGACAAGCAGCACTACAACGATCAATGGACGCGTCTGACCAGCGACTGGCAGATTTGCGAGAACATCAGTTCGAGCAACGAACTCTATTACCTCAAGGCCCAACGTCGCTGGCAGAACGCGGAGAACTACAACTTCGACCGCGACACCCAACAACTCAGCCGTAGCGGGTATTTCGGCATCGGCCATCAGCAGGAACAGGTCGGCGACCGTCAGACCTTCACCTTCAAACACTCGCTGTTCGGCCTCGACAGCCAGACCGTGACCGGCGTCGATTACAACCGCATCCGCTTCCAGCTCGACAGCAACTCGCCATTCACTGACGTCTTGCCCGATGGCCAACCGGTCGACCTGTATCACCCGCAACGCAGCAACTTTGAAAGTGCCGACCCGTACCGCGATCAGTTCCAGTCCACCACCAGGCAAATGTCGGCCTTCGCCGAGAACCGCACACAGCTGAGCGATCGCTGGTCCCTGGTGACCGGTGTGCGCCGCGACTATGTGCATGTGGACCGCGACAACCTGGTCGATGGCAGCCAGAGCGACAAGACCTTGACCGGCAACAACTGGAAGGCAGGCCTGGTGTTTGCCGTGACCCCGGACACTTCGCTCTACGGCCAGTACGCCACCAGCACCGATGGTGTCGGCGGTTTGATTTCCCTGAGCCCGAGCCAGCAGCAATATGACCTGGCCACCGCCAGGCAGACCGAAATCGGTGTGAAGCAGATGTTCTGGGACCAACGCGGCGAATGGACCCTGGCGGCCTATCGCATTGTCAAAAAGAAACTGCTGACCGATGACCCGGGCAATCCGACGCTCAAGCAACAGGTCGGCCAGCAATCGTCCAACGGGCTGGAAGCCAGCCTCGATCTGCAACTGCCGCACGCCTGGCAGTTACAGGCCAACGCCGCCATCGTCAAAGCCAAATACGATGACTTCGAAGAGGTGGTCAGTGGTGTGTCAGTGTCGCGCAACGGCAATCGCCCGGTGGACGTGCCACGGCGCACGGCGAATCTGTGGCTGAGCAAAGCGATCAACGATGACCTGAAAGCTGGAGCCGGTGTGCGCTATGTCGATGCGCGTTACGCAGACATGGCCAACCAGAATGAGCTGCCGAGCTACACCGTGGTCGATGCCACGTTGTCATGGAAGGTGCTGCGAAATACGACGCTGGGGTTGCAGGTGAATAATCTGTTTGACCGCCAGTACGCGCAAAGCCAATACAATGAGGGGCAGCAATGGATCCTCGGCGAACCGCGATCGTTTTTTGTCACGGCTGACTATCAGTTTTGAAGCATCGGGCCTCTTCGCGGGCAAGCCTCGCTCCTACAAGGTTTGTGTCGATCACAAATATTGCGTACGACACAAACCCTGTAGGAGCGAGGCTTGCCCGCGAAGGCGTCATCAGCCACACCAAAAATCTCAAGAGAACCGCATGACCTCGCTGAACCTCACGAACCTCGCCTGGACACCCCTGGGCCACGGCCATTGCCATCACCAGTTCCAGCTGCGTGACGCATCGCTGCACGTGGCCGCCGGCGAGTTCGTCGGGTTGATCGGCCCCAACGGCAGCGGCAAAACCAGCCTGCTGCGGTGCGCCTATCGTTTCAGCAAACCGGAAAGCGGTGAGGTCAAACTCGACCACAACAACGTCTGGAAGCAATCCTCACGCTGGTGCGCGCAACGCATCGCCGTAGTGTTGCAGGAGTTTCCCGACGCCTTCGGCCTGACCGTGGATGAAGTGGTCGCCATGGGCCGCACGCCGCACAAAGGCCTGTTTGATGGCGACACCCTCGAGGATCGAAACTTCGCGAGCCTGGCCCTGGAATCGGTCGGCCTCAAGGGCTTCGAAGACCACGCCTTCGCCACCCTTTCAGGTGGTGAAAAACAGCGGGTAATCCTCGCCCGCGCTCTGGCCCAGCAACCGCAATTGCTGATCCTCGACGAACCGACCAATCACCTCGACCCGCGCTATCAGCTGGAGCTGTTGCAACTGGTCAAGCGTCTGCAGATCGGCACGCTGGCGAGCATCCATGACCTCAATCTGGCGGCGGCCTTCTGTGATCGGCTGTACGTGATCAATCACGGTCGCATCGTCGCCAGCGGCACACCCAAAGAAGTCCTGACCACACAACTGCTGCACAACGTGTTCGGCGTCGACGCCCTGATCGATGACCACCCTTTGCACGGCTACCCACGAATCACCTGGATAACCCAACCATGACTTTGCGTTCCCTACTGTGCGTCGCTCTGTTGCTGGGCAGTGCCCAAGCCTTCGCCGAAGCCACGAAATACCCGCTGACCGTCCAGAGCTGCAACCGCGAAGTGACGTTCAAGCAAGCACCAAAACACGCGGTCAGCCACGACATCAGCATGACCCAGATGATGCTCGCCCTCGGACTCAAACCGCAGATGGCCGGCTACAGCGGCGTGACCGGCTGGAAGTCGGTGACACCCGAGATGCAGACTATCCTCGACGGCTTGCCGGAGTTGGCGGCCAAGTACCCATCGGTGGAAACCCTGCTCAACGCCAACGTCGATTTCTTCTTCGCCGGTTGGGATTACGGTATGCGCGTCGGCGGCGATCTCACGCCGCAAACCCTGCAACCGCTGGGCATCAACGTCTACGAGTTGACCGAGTCCTGCGCGTTTGTGATGAAGCGTCCATCGGCCAGCCTGGAAGATACCTACAACGACCTGCGCAACCTCGGGAAAATTTTCGACGTGCAGGATCGCGCCAATGCCGTGATCGCCCAGATGCAGGCGCAAGTCGCCGAAGTGCGCAAGGATCTGCCGGCGGACAAGCCTCGGGTGTTTCTCTACGACAGTGGTGAGGATAGGGCCATGACGTCCGGGCGACTCGGCATGCCTCAGGCGCTGATCGACGCTGCCGGTGGGCGCAATATTCTCGACGACGTCGAGGCGAGTTGGACGCGGGTCAATTGGGAGAACGTGGTCGAGCGCAATCCGCAGGTGATCGTGATCGTCGACTATGGCGAAGTCACCGCCGAGCAGAAGGAACAGTTCCTGCTCAACAACAAGGCGCTGCAATCGGTGGACGCGATCAAGAACCAGCGCTTCATCGTCATCCCTTACGTGCAGGCCACGCCGGGGATCGATAACGTACTGGCGGTCGAAACCCTGGCCAAGGGTTTCCACGGCGAATGATCGATCGTCGCTACGCCTTGTTGCTGATTGCCCTCGGCGCGCTGTTGCTGGTGTCGTGCGTGGTGTCGCTTGGTTTCGGCCCGGCGCGGGTGCCGGTGGATGTGGTGTGGCGAATATTGCTGCACAAGATTTTTGGTTTCGGTATTCCGGACTGGACGGCCGGGCAGGAACACATCGTCTGGCTGATCCGCGTGCCGCGCATGTTGCTCGGTGCACTGGTGGGCGCCGGCCTGGCGTTGATTGGCGCGGTGCTGCAAGCGGTGACGCGCAATCCGCTGGCTGATCCGCACCTGCTCGGGGTGACGTCCGGTGCCACCCTCGGTGCGGTGATCGTGGTGCTGCATGTCGGTGAAATCGTCGGGCTGCTGACCTTGCCGATTGCGGCGTTTATCGGCGCGTTGTTGAGCATGTTGATCGTGCTGATGATCGCCAACCGTCATGGGCGGCTGGACAGTGATCGGCTGCTGTTATGCGGCGTGGCGGTGTCGTTCGTGATGATGGCGATTGCCAATTTGCTGTTGTTTCTTGGCGACCATCGCGCCAGTTCGGCGGTGATGTTCTGGATGCTCGGCGGCCTTGGCCTGGCGCGTTGGGAATTGCTCGCGGTGCCGGCGGCCAGCGTGTTGCTGGGGCTGGTTTTGCTGCTGGGCATGGCTCGACCGTTGAATGCGCTGATGGCCGGTGAACAGACTGCCGTGACCCTGGGCTTGAATGCTCGCACCGTGCGGTTGCGGGTGTTTTTGATTGCGTCGTTGATGACCGGGGTGTTGGTGTCGATCAGCGGCTCGATTGGTTTTGTCGGGTTGATGGTGCCGCACATTGCGCGGCGGTTGGTCGGGGCGGAACACCGGCGACTGCTGCCCGTGTGTGTCCTGTTGGGCAGTCTGTTCCTCGTCTGGGTCGACGTCGCCGCCCGCACCATGATCGCCCCCGAAGACCTGCCCATCGGCGTTGCCACTGCCGCGATTGGTGGCTTGTTCTTCATCGGCCTGATGCGCCGCCGCTGATCCATTGTGGGAGCGAGCCTGCTCGCGATAGCGGCGGCACATTCAACATCACCTCGGCTGACCCACCGCTATCGCGAGCAGGCTCGCTCCCACAGGGATTGCAACTCTGCGTCTGTTTGATCGTTCCCACGCTCTGCGTGGGAATGCCGCCAGGGACGCTCCGCGTTGCGCTTTTGAATGTTTAACGGATGTGTCGAAACCGGGAAGTTTCCCACGGGGTTTTCAGGTTGTTCGTCGGACGTGGGCCCTCTAGTCTTGGGCTGTCGCTGACAACTCAGCGATCGGGTGTGAGAACCCGGTTAACACTATTAATCCAACATCAGTACCACCATAATTGCCGCCAGCTTATCCGCTGCCCGCAATGCACTATGGCGGCTGTGTGCGGGCGGACTTCGGTCCGGCCGGGTTTGGGTGTTGACCGGTTTCTCACTCCGCACATAGCTGCCACCCCTTCGTCGCGTGAGAACGACAAAGGATGGCTCCAATTAAGAGACAACACCCAATGAGCAAGAAGATAGTTCCCGATCCACCCATCGACATCACCACTCCCGAAGCAGAAAAATCGCGCGACGACGACCTACTCAAAGATCGCGAAGCCATAAAGCGCGCCCTCGACTACTACCTCGATCCCCCAGCGCAATACTCCGAAAAACCCCGTCGCCCCAGCACCCTGTTCCTGGTTGCCCCGGATGCCGGCACCGAAAGCCTGCTGGCCCACGCCTGTGAATCGTTGGCCTCGGCGAGTGTCCTGGCCAGCGATTTCGCCAACAATCTGATCGGCCCGCAGCGCCATACGGCGATGGCGATTCAGCAGGTCATCATGCTGGCAGAGCTGGCGGTGAACCGGGCGCTGGATAACGTCGATCCGGCGTAGACCGCGTTATCGTTCATCGCGAGCAGGCTCGCTCCCACAGGGGCCATCGTCGTTCATAGACTTGGTGTACGCCACCAATCAACTGTGGGAGCGAGCCTGCTCGCGATGACGGCGGCACATCCAATATTCTTGTGACTGACCCACCGCCATCGCGGGCAAGCCCGCTCCCACAGGATTTGTGTCGTTCACAGATTCGGCGCACGACACCTGCGCCCCAATGTGGCGCATCTGGTTGCACCCATGCGCCAAACGCGGTCCTTCATGGTGCGTCACCCAAACCCCGCAACCGCTTTAATACGACATTTCCTTGCCCTTCCCCGACCGGGCACAGCCCTTGCTAAAGACCCTTCAGTCGTCCGCATCTGCCAACCATAAAAAACTTTAACGTTCATGGAGATCGCACAATGAAGCGTCGCAGTTTGATCAAGGCTTTCACACTATCGGCAAGCATTGCCGCGATGGGCATGGCCTGGACTGTCCAGGCCGCCGAGACCATCAAGGTCGGTATTCTGCATTCGTTGTCCGGCACCATGGCGATCTCCGAAACCTCGCTCAAAGACATGGCGTTGATGACCATCGACGAAATCAACGCCAAGGGCGGCGTCAACGGCAAGATGCTTGAACCGGTGGTGGTTGACCCTGCATCGAACTGGCCGCTGTTCGCCGAAAAGGGCCGGCAGTTGCTGACTCAGGACAAAGTCGCCGTGGTGTTCGGTTGCTGGACGTCGGTGTCGCGTAAATCGGTGCTGCCGGTGTTCGAAGAGCTCAATGGCTTGCTGTTCTACCCGGTGCAGTACGAAGGCGAAGAGATGTCGCCGAACGTGTTCTACACCGGCGCCGCGCCGAACCAGCAGGCGATCCCGGCGGTGGAATACCTGATGAGCGAAGAAGGCGGCAGCGCCAAGCGTTACTTCCTGCTCGGCACCGACTACGTCTACCCGCGCACCACCAACAAGATCCTGCGCTCGTTCCTGCACTCCAAAGGTGTGGCGGACAAGGACATCGAAGAGGCCTACACCCCGTTCGGTCATAGCGATTACCAGACCATCGTCGCCAACATCAAAAAATTCTCCGCCGGTGGCAAGACCGCCGTCATCTCCACCGTCAATGGCGACTCCAACGTGCCGTTCTATAAAGAACTGGCCAACCAGGGCCTGAAAGCCACCGACGTTCCGGTCGTGGCGTTCTCCGTGGGCGAAGAAGAACTGCGCGGCATCGACACCAAACCGCTGGTGGGCAACCTCGCGGCGTGGAACTACTTCGAGTCGGTCGAGAACCCGCAGAACAAGAAGTTCGTCGCCGACTGGAAAGCCTACGCCAAGAAACACAACCTGCCGGGCGCCGACAAAGCGGTGACCAACGACCCGATGGAAGCCACCTATGTCGGTATCCATATGTGGGCGCAAGCGGCGGAGAAAGCCAAGTCCACCGACGTCAACAAAGTCCGCGAAGCCCTGGCCGGCCAGACCTTCGCCGCGCCGTCCGGCTACACCCTGACCATGGACAAGACCAACCACCACCTGCACAAGCCGGTGATGATCGGCGAGATTCAGGCCGACGGTCAGTTCAACGTGGTGTGGCAGACCGAAGGACCGATCCGCGCCCAGCCGTGGAGCCCGTTCATTCAGGGTAACGACAAGAAGCCGGACTATGCGGTGAAGAGTAACTAAAGCCACTGGATGTCGGCCTCGGGCACCAACCCCGAGGCCAACACAAATCCCTGTGGGAGCGAGCCTGCTCGCGATGAGGCCACGACAGTCGACATTGATGGTGAATGTCAGACCGCTATCGCGAGCAGGCTCGCTCCCACATTTAGTCTGTGCAAGGCCATGCATATGCCCACTGCCCTTTACCGCTTGATCCTCGCCCTCGCGCTGTTATTGCCGATGGCCACCCACGCCGGAGACGCCGAAGACTTCGTCGCGGCCAATCCCGTGCAGCAAGCCAAACTCCTGGAAGCCTGGGCCGCGCAGCCCGATCCGGCCCGTATCGAATTGATCAACGCCTTGCAACAAGGCGAGTTGACCATCGATGGCCAACCAAAAATCCTGCGCCTGAACAACCGCCTGCGCGGTCTGATCGATACCGCGCTGGCCAGCCACCAATTGCTCGCCGCCGACGCCAAAATCCGTCTGGCCGCCGCGCAGCAATTGCAGAAAAGCGCCAAACCGGCGCAGCTGAAATTCCTCGACCAGCAACTGGCTGGCGAAAAAGACGAAACCGTCCATAGCGCCCTGAGCCTGGCACTGGCCAACCTGCAATTGGTCGACACCGACCCGGCCGTGCGCCTCGCCGCTGTGCGCTTGCTCGGCGAAACCGGCGACCCGCTGGCCCGCACCCGCCTCGAAGGGTTGCTCGAACCCGGCGTCGAAGCCGATGCCAATGTGCGCACCGCCGCCGAAACCAGCCTGGCCCAGGTCAAACGCAAACTGCTGATCGGCGAGATGCTCGGGCAGGCGTTCAGTGGTATGTCCCTCGGTTCGATCCTGCTACTCGCGGCGTTGGGACTGGCGATCACCTTCGGCCTGCTCGGCGTGATCAACATGGCCCACGGCGAGATGCTGATGCTCGGTGCCTACTCGACTTACGTGGTGCAGCTGATGTTCCAGCGCTTCGCGCCGCAAGCCATCGAGTTCTATCCGCTGATTGCTTTGCCGGTAGCGTTTTTTGTCACCGCCGGGATCGGCATGGCGCTGGAACGCACGGTGATTCGTCACCTCTACGGCCGCCCATTGGAAACCCTGCTGGCGACGTGGGGCATCAGCCTGATGCTGATTCAGTTGGTGCGTTTGGTGTTCGGCGCGCAAAACGTCGAAGTGGCCAACCCGGCGTGGTTGTCGGGCGGGATTCAGGTGTTGCCGAATCTGGTGCTGCCGTACAACCGCATTGTGATCATCGCGTTCGCCTTGTTTGTGGTGGTGCTGACCTGGCTGCTGCTGAACAGGACTCGCCTCGGTTTGAACGTGCGCGCCGTCACCCAGAACCGCAACATGGCCGCCTGCTGCGGCGTACCGACCGGGCGCGTCGACATGCTCGCTTTCGGCCTCGGCTCCGGCATCGCCGGCCTCGGCGGTGTGGCGCTGAGCCAGATCGGCAACGTCGGCCCGGACCTCGGTCAGAGCTACATCATCGACTCGTTCCTGGTGGTGGTGCTCGGCGGTGTCGGTCAACTGGCCGGTAGCGTATTGGCCGCCTTCGGCCTGGGCATCGCCAACAAAATTCTCGAACCGCAGATCGGTGCGGTGCTCGGCAAAATCCTGATCCTCGCGCTGATCATTCTGTTCATTCAGAAACGTCCGCAAGGCCTCTTCGCACTGAAAGGACGGGTGATCGACTGATGAATCAGCCCCTACTGCTCACGGCCACACAAAAGGCCGGCCCAAAAGTCACCCTCGCTGTTGGCGCGGTAATCCTTGTTTTGCTGCTGGCGTTGCCGCTGCTGTCGCTGTTATCGCCCATCAGTGTTTTTCACGTCTCGGCCTACACCCTGACGTTGGTGGGCAAAATCCTTTGCTACGCCATCGTTGCCCTGGCCCTCGATCTGGTCTGGGGTTACGCCGGCCTGTTGTCGCTGGGTCACGGTCTGTTCTTCGCCCTCGGCGGTTACGCCATGGGCATGTACCTGATGCGCCAGGCCTCGGGCGACGGCTTGCCGGCGTTCATGACGTTCCTGTCGTGGACCGAATTGCCGTGGTACTGGACCGGCACCAGCAGCTTCCTCTGGGCCATGTGTCTTGTTGTATTAGCGCCGGGCCTGCTGGCGCTGGTGTTCGGTTTCTTCGCCTTCCGTTCGCGGATCAAAGGCGTGTATTTCTCGATCATGACCCAGGCCCTGACCTTCGCCGGGATGCTGCTGTTTTTCCGCAACGAAACCGGGTTTGGCGGCAACAACGGCTTCACCAATTTCCGCACCATTCTCGGGTTTGGCATCACCGAACCGGGGACGCGTGCGGTGTTGTTTTTCGCCACGGTGTTGCTGCTGGTGGCGAGCCTGTTCATCGGCTGGCGGTTGGCGCAAAGCAAGTTCGGCCGGGTGCTGACCGCGTTGCGCGATGCGGAAAATCGCTTGATGTTCTGCGGCTACGATCCACGCGGTTTCAAGTTGTTTGTCTGGGTGTTGAGTGCAGTGCTGTGCGGCTTGGCCGGTGCGCTGTATGTGCCGCAAGTCGGGATCATCAATCCGAGTGAAATGTCGCCGACCAACTCCATCGAGGCCGCCGTTTGGGTCGCACTGGGTGGGCGCGGCACGCTGATCGGCCCGCTGCTCGGCGCGGGTGTAGTCAACGGGATGAAGAGCTGGTTCACCGTGGCGTTTCCGGAGTACTGGCTGTTCTTCCTCGGTGCGCTGTTCATCGTCGTGACTTTGTACCTGCCCAAAGGCGTGATCGGGTTGCTGAAGAAAAGGGGTGAGCAATGAGAGTGACTGCAACGGCTGAATTCATGCTCGAACCGGCGTTTTTCCCCGTAGAGCCCAACAAGGATGCAGGTAGCAGCCGCGACGCCATCGGCCTCGGCCAACGCGTCGGCCCCGGCCTGAATACCCGCCACGGCACCATCCTGACCCTGGAAGACATCAGCGTCAGCTTCGATGGTTTCAAGGCGCTGAACGATCTGAACCTGTACATCGGCGTCGGCGAATTGCGCTGCATCATCGGCCCCAACGGCGCGGGCAAGACCACGCTGATGGACGTGATCACCGGCAAGACTCGCCCAAGTCATGGCAAAGCCTGGTTCGGTGAAACCCTGGACCTGACGCAGATGAGTGAAGTGCAGATTGCCCAGGCCGGCATCGGTCGCAAGTTCCAGAAGCCGACGGTGTTCGAGGCCTTGAGCGTGTTCGAAAACCTGGAACTGGCGCAGAAAACCGACAAGTCGGTGTGGGCCAGCCTGCGGGCTCGTCTCAGTGGCGAGCAGAAAGATCGCATCAGCGAAGTGCTGGAAACCATCCGCCTGACGGCCTCGGTCAATCGCCCGGCGGGCTTGTTATCCCACGGTCAGAAGCAGTTTCTGGAAATCGGCATGCTGCTGATGCAAGACCCGCAACTGCTGTTGCTCGACGAACCGGTGGCGGGCATGACCGACGCCGAAACCGAATTCACTGCCGAACTGTTCAAGAGCCTGGCGGGCAAGCATTCACTGATGGTGGTGGAACACGACATGGGCTTCGTCGGCTCGATTGCCGACCACGTCACCGTGTTGCATCAAGGCAGCGTGCTGGCCGAAGGGTCGCTGGAGCAGGTGCAGGACAATGAGCGGGTGATCGAGGTGTACCTCGGCCGATGATTCTCGCGCTTCTGTAGGAGCGAGGCTTGCCCGCGAAAGGGACGCCTCGGTTCACCTGCGAGACCGCGTCATCGTTCTTCGCGGGCAAGCCTCGCTCCTACAAGGGCAGAGGTGTGTCTCAAGTGGAGCCCGTGTCACACAGAAGGAATTTGAACATGCTGCAAGTCGATAAGCTGCACCAGTACTACGGCGGTAGCCACATCCTGCGGGGCCTGACGTTTGAGGTGAAGGTCGGCGAAGTCACCTGCCTGCTCGGGCGCAATGGCGTGGGCAAGACCACCCTGCTCAAATGCCTGATGGGTTTGCTGCCAGCCAAAGAAGGCGCGGTGAACTGGGAAGGCAAACCGATCACCACGTTCAAGCCGCACCAACGGGTGCATGCCGGCATCGCTTACGTGCCTCAGGGCCGGGAAATATTCGGCCGACTGACCGTGGAAGAAAACCTGCTGATGGGCCTCTCGCGGTTTCCCGGCTCTGAAGCGAAGGAAGTCCCGGCGTTCATCTACGAGCTGTTCCCGGTGCTGCTGCAAATGAAGCAACGGCGCGGTGGTGATTTGTCTGGTGGTCAACAACAGCAACTGGCGATCGGCAGAGCATTGGCCAGCCGTCCACGGTTGCTGATTCTCGACGAACCCACCGAAGGCATCCAGCCGTCGGTGATCAAGGAAATCGGCGCGGTGATCAAGCAGCTCGCGGCTCGCGGTGACATGGCGATTCTGCTGGTGGAGCAGTTCTATGATTTCGCCGCCGAACTGGCCGATCAGTACCTGGTCATGTCCCGGGGCGAGATCGTGCAACAAGGGCGCGGCGAAAATATGGAAGCCGAAGGTGTCCGTGGACTGGTTACGATCTAACCTGCAGCCTCCTGACGATAATTAGAAATCATGAATTTACCTGCCCCCATCACGCTGTTCACCCCCAGCTGGCATGCCGAGCTGGAACTCGGCTACGCCCGCTTCGGCGAGAGCACACGCCCGGTGCAGCGTCGCCACAAAGGCCCGCTGCGGGTGCAGAAGCATCTGTACGCCGAAGGCCCCGAGGTGTGCCAGCACATCATCGTCCACCCGCCGGGCGGGATTGCCGGTGGTGATCGACTGGACATCTCGGCCAGCGTCGGCACAAACGCCTGGGCGCAAATCACCAGCCCCGGCGCCGCCAAGTGGTATCGCGCGGCCGGGCCGGCTTATCAGAAACTCGACCTGCGCGTGGCCGCCGGTGCTACGTTGGAGTGGCTGTCGCAAGAGACGATTATCTTCAGCGATGCTCAGGCGGAACTCAGCACCCGCATCGACCTTGAGGGCGATGCGCGGTTGTTCTACTGGGATGTGGTGGCGCTGGGACGCCCGGCCAGCGGTGAGCGTTTCGATCTCGGGCACTTTCAGGCGCATCTGGATATCCGTCGCGACGGCCAGTTGCTCTGGCACGAACGCCAGCGCATTGTCGGGAATGATGGCTTGCTGGATTCGCCGATAGGGCTGGACGGCCAACCGGTGTTTGCGACGTTGCTGGTGACGGGTGACATTGATAGCGAATTGCTGGAGAAGTGCCGCTTGCTGCCCAATGACGTACGCGGAGATCTGACGCAATTGCCGGGGCTTTTGGTGGCTCGATGCCTGGCCAGTGAAGCGCTGTTGGCACGTGGCTGGCTGATCGATGTGTGGCGATTGCTCAGGCCTGCGTTGCTTGGCCGAGAAGCCGTCCCACCACGAATATGGAGTACCTGAACACGATCCCCTGTAGGAGCGAGGCTTGCCCGCGAAAGGAACGCCTCGGTTTAACGCAAGACCGCGTTATCGTTCTTCGCGGGCAAGCCTCGCTCCTACAGGTTGAGTAATTTTTTAACTGCCGATTATGGATTTCTACGATGGACCTGACCCCACGCGAAAAAGACAAGCTGCTGATCTTCACCGCCGGCCTCGTGGCTGAGCGGCGTTTGGCTCGCGGCGTGAAACTCAATTACCCGGAGGCCATGGCCTACATTTCCGCGGCGTTGCTCGAAGGCGCGCGTGACGGCCAGACCGTGGCCGAGCTGATGCATTTCGGCACCACCCTGCTCAGCCGCGAACAAGTGATGGAAGGCATCCCGGAAATGATCCCGGAGATCCAGGTCGAAGCGACGTTTCCCGACGGCACCAAACTGGTCACCGTTCACCAACCGATCGCCTGAGGCCGCGCCATGACTTACCACATCCGCGATGCGCTGCACGCCGATCTGCCAGCGATCCGCGACATCTACAACGACGCCGTGCTCAACACCACGGCGATCTGGAACGAACAAGCCGTGGACCTGGGCAACCGCCAGGCCTGGTTCAGCGCCCGGCAAGATCAGGGTTATCCGATCCTGGTGATCGTCGACGGCGACAACAGCGTACTCGGCTACGCTTCATTCGGTGACTGGCGCCCGTTCGACGGGTTCCGCCACACGGTCGAGCACTCGGTGTACGTGCGCAACGACCAGCGGGGCAATGGCCTCGGGCCGCGACTGATGGAAGCACTGATCGAACGCGCCAAAGGCTGCAACAAACACGTGATGGTCGCCGCCATCGAAAGCGGTAACGGCGCCTCGATCCGGCTGCACGAGCGGGCCGGTTTTGTCGTCACCGGCCAAATGCCGCAGGTGGGTACCAAGTTCGGCCGCTGGCTGGACCTGACCTTCATGCAACTGATTCTCGACCCGGGCGCAATGCCACCCGGTCCCCACAAGGAGTGATACCCATGAACGCCGCCCAACTGCGCCGCGTCAACGTTGAAAGCTTTGCGCACTATCGTCAGGGTTTGATTGATTTGCTGCTCGACGCCGTCGGCTATGGCGCCAGTGTCGGGTTCATGGCGGATCTGGACGCCACCCAGGCCCGAGCCTATTTCGATGAAGTCCAGGAGAACCTGAACAAAGACAACGTGCTGCTCTGGGTGGTGGTCAAGGACGAACAGGTGCAGGCCAGCGTGCAATTGACGTTGTGCCAGAAAGCCAATGGGCTGAATCGTGCCGAAGTGCAGAAACTGCTGGTGCGTGAACACGCCCGTCGTCGCGGCCTGGGCCAACAGATGATGCATGCCGTTGAGCTCGCGGCACGCCAGCACAAGCGCGGCATGCTCTACCTCGACACCGAAGCCGGCTCCCCCGCCGAAGACTTCTACAAGGCCCTGGGTTACACCCGCGCCGGCGAAATCCCCGATTACGCCTGCGACCCGAACGGCCAGTACAAACCGACCGCCCTTTACTACAAGATTCTCCAAGGAGCCCATTGATGATTCCCGGTGAATACCAGATCCAGCCCGGCGACATCGAACTCAACGTTGGCCGCCGCACCCTCAGCCTGAAGGTGGCCAACAGCGGCGATCGGCCGATTCAGGTCGGCTCGCACTATCACTTCTTCGAAACCAACGACGCCCTGACCTTCGACCGCGCCGCCAGCCGCGGCATGCGCCTGAACATCCCCGCCGGCACCGCCGTGCGCTTCGAGCCGGGGCAGAGCCGCGAGGTCGAGCTGGTGGACCTGGCCGGGCATCGCCGGGTGTTCGGGTTTGCCGGCAGGATCATGGGTGACCTGGATTGACACCAATCCCTGTGGCGAGGGGGCTTGCCCCCGTTCGGCCGCGCAGCGGTCGTAAAACCTGCCACCTCGGTTTATCCGGTAGAACACATCAACCGATTTGCGAGCGCTTCGCACTCGAACGGGGGCAAGCCCCCTCGCCACAATAGATTTGTGCAAGGAATTCCAATGAAGATTTCCCGTCAAGCCTACGCCGACATGTTCGGCCCCACCGTCGGTGACAAGGTCCGTCTGGCCGACACCGAACTGTGGATCGAAGTGGAACAGGACTTCACCACCTACGGCGAAGAAGTGAAATTCGGTGGCGGCAAAGTCATTCGCGACGGCCAGGGCCAGAGCCAGTTATTGGCCGCAGAGGTCGTCGACACCCTGATCACCAACGCGCTGATCATCGACCACTGGGGCATCGTCAAGGCGGACGTCGGCCTCAAGGACGGGCGCATCGCCGCCATCGGCAAGGCCGGCAACCCGGACATCCAGCCGAACGTCACCATCGCGGTCGGCGCCAGCACCGAAGTCATCGCCGGTGAAGGCATGATCCTCACCGCCGGCGGCATCGACACCCACATCCATTTCATCTGCCCGCAGCAGATCGAAGAAGCGCTGATGAGCGGCGTCACTACCATGATCGGCGGCGGCACCGGACCGGCCACTGGCACCAATGCCACCACTTGCACCTCCGGGCCATGGCACCTGGCGCGTATGCTTCAGGCCGCCGATGCATTCCCGATGAACATCGGCTTCACCGGCAAGGGCAACGCCAGCCTGCCGGAGCCGTTGATCGAGCAGGTCAAGGCCGGCGCCATCGGCCTCAAGCTGCACGAAGACTGGGGCACCACCCCGGCGAGCATCGACAACTGCCTGAACGTGGCCGATCAGTACGACGTGCAGGTGGCGATCCATACCGACACCCTCAACGAGTCGGGCTTCGTCGAAACCACTCTCGCCGCCTTCAAGGGCCGCACCATCCACACCTACCACACCGAAGGTGCCGGCGGCGGCCACGCCCCGGACATCATCAAGGCCTGCGGTTTCACCAACGTGCTGCCGAGTTCGACCAACCCGACCCGGCCGTTCACCCGCAACACCATCGATGAACACCTCGACATGCTGATGGTCTGCCACCACCTGGACCCGAGCATTGCCGAAGACGTGGCCTTCGCCGAAAGCCGCATCCGCCGCGAGACGATTGCCGCCGAAGACATCCTCCACGACCTCGGCGCGTTCTCGATGATCAGCTCCGACAGCCAGGCCATGGGCCGCGTCGGTGAAGTCATCACGCGCACCTGGCAGACCGCCGACAAAATGAAGAAGCAGCGCGGCCCGCTGCCCGGTGATGGCGAAGGCAACGACAACTTCCGCGCCAAACGCTACATCGCCAAGTACACCATCAACCCGGCGATCACCCACGGCATCAGCCATGAAGTGGGTTCGGTGGAAGTGGGTAAATGGGCGGATCTGGTGCTGTGGCGCCCGGCGTTCTTTGGCGTAAAACCGACGCTGATCCTCAAGGGCGGTGCGATTGCGGCCAGCCTGATGGGTGACGCCAACGCTTCGATCCCGACGCCGCAACCGGTGCACTACCGCCCGATGTTCGCCAGTTACGGCGGCTCGTTGCACGCCACCAGCCTGACGTTTATCAGCCAGGCAGCGCAGGAAGCAGGCTTGCCCGAAGCTCTGGGCCTGAAGAAGAAAATCGCCGTGGTCAAAGGCTGTCGCGACGTGCAGAAAACCGACCTGATCCACAACGATTATCTGCCGAAGATCGACGTCGATCCTCAAACCTATCAGGTCAAGGCCGACGGCGTGTTGCTCTGGTGTGAACCGGCGGATGTGTTGCCGATGGCGCAGCGCTACTTCCTGTTCTGAGTTTTCTCCAGAGGCGAGAAGACCGCGTTATCGTTCATCGCGAGCAGGCTCGCTCCCACAGGGATTGTTGGTGTTCACAAATTCCGTGTTCACCGCAAATCAGAAATGTGGGAGCGAGCCTGCTCGCGATGGCAGTCTGACAGACAACACAAAAACACCAGAACGATTACTCGACCAGCAACCGCCCCAACCGCTGCCTGAGCATGCGGTTCTCTGCCCGCAGTTGCTGGACTTCTTCCAGCAGGTCTAGCGCCAGGGCGACGCCTTCCCACTCCAGCTCCAGGTCGCGCCGCAGCTTGGCAGCGCGCTTGGCCAGTGCCAGTTCATAATCGGTGAAGCGCCAATCCTTGGGCTGTGCTCCCTGAGGTTCGAGGATGCCGTGCTCGACGATCTCGATCACATGCACGTCCGACAGTTCGGTCGCCTCGCAGAATTCCGCCAGGTCCAATAGAACGATCACGGGGTCGCTCATGATTGGCTACTCCTTATCTCGAAATCAAAAGTTCTCTCGCGGATCGAAAGCGGCTTTTTTTGCCAGCTCCTCCCACAATTCTTTGACGTCATGGTCCAGTTTTTTCGGCATCACTGCCTTGAGCTGCACGAACAGGTAGCCACGGTGACCGGCCTTGTGCAGCAGGCCGTGGCCCTTGGCGCGCATGCGCTGGCCATTCTGGCTGCCGGCCGGAACCTTGAGGTTGATCTTGCCGGTCAGGGTCGGCACCGCGACTTCGGTCCCCAGCGCCAGCTCCCACGGTGCCAGCGGCAAGGTGATGATCAGGTTCTCGCCTTCGACGTCGAATTTGGGGTGCGGCGCAAAACGGATGGTCAGGTACAGATCGCCATTGGCTCCACCACCGACGCCCGGCGCCCCTTGGCCCTTGAGGCGGATGCGCTCGCCATCGGTCACGCCAGCGGGGATCTTCACGTTCAGGCTTTTGCTGGTGTTGCTGACATGCTGGCCGGCAGCGTTGTAATGCGGCACCTGGAAGCTGACCTTCTTCGATTCGGTCGAGAGGGTTTCTTCCAGAAAAACCGGTAATTCCATTTCCACGTCTTGTCCTCGACGTCCGGCGCTATGGCCCGACCGTCCACCACCACCGAAACCCGGACCACGGTTGCCGAAGATCGAACTGAAAAAGTCCGAAAAATCGCCCGTGTCCTGACCACCACCCCCGAAACCACCGCGGCTCTGCCAACCCGGTGGGCCCTGAAAGGGCTGACCGTGGTGGCCGTATTTACGCAAGTCGTCGTATTCGGCGCGCTTGTCGGCGCTTTTCAGCGCTTCATAGGCTTCCGAAGCGTCCTTGAATTTAGCCTCGGCGTCCTTTTCCTTGCTGACGTCGGGGTGGTATTTGCGCGCCAGCTTTCGATAGGCGGCTTTGATCGCCTTATCGTCCGCGGTCGGCTCCACACCGAGAATCTTGTAATAGTCTTTGAAGTCCATCGAGGGAATCACCATCCATTATCGAAATCGCGCAGCACGGCACAGCATGCTCTTGTTTGCAGCATCTGGATTGACCGATCTCAACATTGTGACCGGGCAGCGCATCAGAAGTTTATCGGCAGCGGGCGCGGTTCTTGCAGTCGCCTTGAGGGCTGCCAAGCCTATGCAGTGGAGTTTGGGGGTGTTGGACCATCTTTCAAGCGCTGATCGCTGCGATTTAACGGATAGTCGGCCTTCGAATCTTCGCCGCACTGACATACACTGCGCGGCCGTTTTTTAACCGGAACTTGAAAGACATGAAAAACGCATCTCCAGCCCGTGCCTGTGGTATCGACTTCGGCACGTCCAACTCCACCGTCGGCTGGCTGCGCCCCGGCATGGAAACGCTGATCGCGCTGGAGGACGACAAGATCACTTTGCCCTCGGTGGTCTTCTTCAATATGGAAGAACGCCGCCCGGTGTACGGCCGGCTGGCGCTGCACGAGTACCTGGAAGGCTACGAAGGCCGGTTGATGCGCTCGCTCAAGAGCCTGCTGGGTTCCAAACTGATCAAGCACGACACCAGCGTCCTCGGCACTGCGATGCCGTTCAAGGACCTGCTCGGGTTGTTCATCGGCCAATTGAAGAAGCGCGCCGAAACCGCCGCCGGTCGAGAGTTCGAGGAAGTGGTGCTGGGCCGTCCGGTATTTTTCGTCGATGACGACGAGTTGGCCGACCAGGAAGCGGAAAACACCCTGGTGGATGTGGCCCGCGCCATTGGTTTCAAGGACGTCTCGTTCCAGTACGAGCCGATTGCGGCGGCATTCGACTATGAGTCGACCATCGAAAAAGAAGAGCTTGTCCTGATTGTGGACATCGGCGGTGGTACGTCGGACTTCTCGCTGGTGCGCCTGTCCCCTGAGCGCCGTAATCACGACAACCGCCACGACGACATCCTCGCCACCGGCGGCGTGCACATCGGCGGGACCGATTTCGACAAGCAGCTGAGCCTGCAAGGCCTGATGCCGCTGTTTGGCTACGGCAGCCGGATGAAGAGCGGCGCTTACATGCCGACCAGCCACCACATGAACCTGGCGACCTGGCACACCATCAACTCGGTGTACTCGCAGAAGTCGACGCTGGCGCTGGGCAGCATGCGTTACGACATCGAAGACACAGGCGGCATCGATCGCCTGTTCAAGCTGATCGACCAGCGCGCCGGGCAT
The DNA here is from genome assembly GCF_000282375.1 of Pseudomonas sp. GM50. Lineage (GTDB taxonomy): Bacteria > Pseudomonadota > Gammaproteobacteria > Pseudomonadales > Pseudomonadaceae > Aquipseudomonas. The sequence continues at coordinate 2,690 of NZ_AKJK01000076.1, read as the reverse complement.
TGGCTGGCCATGGAAGTGGAAGAAACCAAGATCCAGCTGACCCACGCCGACAGCCGCCATGTGCCACTGGATCGCATCGAACCGGGTTTGAGCGTGGAACTGAGCCGTGCACTGTTCGAATCAGCCATCGACAACCTGCTGGAGCGGGTGCGCAACAGCGTGACCCAGTTGCTGAACGACGCCAACGTGCGGGTCGATCAGGTGGACACCGTGTTCTTCACCGGGGGTTCGAGCGGGATTCCGGCGCTGCGCAACAGCGTCTCGGCCATGTTGCCGAATGCGCGGCATGTGGAAGGGAACATCTTCGGCAGCATCGGCAGTGGGTTGGCGATCGAAGCGGCCAAGCGTTACGGCCCGATGGATTGACCTGAAAGACCGCGGCGCCTGCTTCGCGGGCAAGCCTCGCTCCTACAGGTCATGCGGCGTTTTCGCGGCACACACCCAACCTGTAGGAGCGAGGCTTGCCCGCGAAGGCATCAGACCAGGCAATGCATCTGCGGGATCAAACCATCCCCACCTGCTTCAACTCACTCTTCAGATACGCGTAATAAATCGGCCCCGCCACCACCCCCGGCAGGCCGAACGCGGCTTCGAACACCAGCATTGCCAGCAGCAACTCCCACGACTTGGCACTGATCTGCCCGCCGACGATGCGCGCGTTGAGGAAGTATTCGAGCTTGTGGATAACGATCAGGTAACCCAGCGCCGCCACCGCCACCCAGATCGACAGCGACAAGCCGACGATGGTGATCAAGGTGTTCGACATCAGGTTGCCGATCACCGGCAACAGGCCGAGCAGGAAGGTCAGCACGATCAGGGTTTTGGTCAGCGGCAGCTTGATCCCGAACATCGGCAGGACCACCGCGAGGAAAATCCCGGTGAAGAAGGTGTTGAGCAAGGAAATCTTGATCTGGGCGAAAACGATGTTGCGAAACGCCTGGACCAACAGGTGCAAGCGGTCAAACAGCGCCGCGGCCAAGGGCTTGCGCTTGGTCACGTCCGGCGCTCGCTGCAAGGCGATGATCGCCCCCAGCACCATGCCGATCAGCAGCGTTACGAACATGTGCGCCGCGTCCTTGCCCACCAGTTGCAAGTCGCTGAGGTGCTTGCTCATCCACTCGCCGATCGCCACGCGGAACTCGGCGGCGCTGGCCGGTAGATAAGCGTCGATGAACGGCGGCAACTGCCCGCGTGCGCGGTCGACCACGACCATGAATTTGTCGAGAGAAGCGCCAGGGTTTTCCGCCTCGTGCAGCAGAAAGCTGATCGCGCCGGCAAAGATCAGCGCCAGCACGCTGACCACCAATGTCCCCAGCAACGCCACCGCCAGCCAGCGCGCACGGCGACCTTCGATCAGCCGCTGCAATTGCGGCGTGAGCATGTTGACCAGTTCGAACACCAACAACCCGGCCAACAGGCTGGGCAGCAATCGCAGAGGAAGCACCAGCAGCAAACCACCAAAAATGATGACCCAGCTGATGAACAACAAGACCTGACGCTGAGAAAACGCTGACATACAGCCTCAAAACGAACGACGTAAAAGGATTGGCAGTCTGCCAGCGTTCCGGCGCCGAAGCGAGCAAACACGAACCTGTGGGAGCGAGCCTGCTCGCGATGGCATCAACGCGGTCCTGTGTGATACCGAGTCGCCTGCATCGCGAGCAGGCTCGCTCCCACACTGTTTATTTTTTCTTCAGGCAATCGCTCATGAAGGCTTTGCGCGCATCGCCCTTGAGCGCCTGGGTCGTGGCGTCGGCGTTGCAGGTTTTCATCTTCTCTTGCTGAGGGGTCATGGGCTTGGCGGCATCGGCGGCCGGCGCGGCTTTGAGGCAAGTGCTCATGAAGGCTTTGCGCTCGTCGCCCTTGAGGCTTTTTGCGGTAGCGTCGGCATTGCAGGTGGTCATTTTGTTCTGCTGGGCAGTGGCGGCAAAACCCTGCGAGCAGAGCAGCAAACCGATCATCAACAACGGGGCACGCAACATCTTCATGGAGTGTTCTCCTTGTTACCGCACCGATGGATGCGGCCTTGTTTCGGAGTGTAGACAAAGCCTGTTACACGTTCACCTGCTATCGAGGTGGCTGCGTCGATATTGCTCAGGCGTGCACCCGGCCTGACGCTGAAACATCGCGATGAATGCCGAGCCGGTGCTGTACCCCATGTCGAAGGCGATTTCCTGAATGCTGCGTTGGCTATCGAGCGCTTCGATCGCCGCCAGAAACCGCAACCGTTGCCGCCACTCCCCGAAACTCATGCCCAACTCGCGGACAAACTGCCGCGCCAACGTGCGTTCACTGACATGAATGTTCGCAGCCCAATCCGCCAATGGTCGGTTATCCCCAGGCTCGGCCTGCAGGGTTTCCAGAATGCCGAGCAACCCGGAGCTGCTGGCGTAAGGCAAATAACATTCATGCATCGGCGCCTGTTGCAGTTGGTCCACCAGCACTTGAGCCAGACGCTTGTCTGCGTCGTGCTCGGGAATTTTCACATCGCGGGCGGCGAAGTCTTTCAGGATCGCCTTGAGAATGTCGCTGATCGCCAGGGTGCAAGCCTGCTGCGGCAGATCACGGCACAGCGCCGGCGCAAGGCAGACCGCGCGATAGTTGATCGGCTGATTGCTATAGAAACTGTGCTCGGCCCCGGGCGGCACCCACACCGCGTATTGCGGCGGCGACATGAAGCGGCGGCTGCC
>NZ_AKJK01000075.1 GCF_000282375.1 Pseudomonas sp. GM50 | reverse complement strand
AGGCTTGCCCGCGAAGAACGATGACGCGTAATACCTGAAAACCGCGGTGCATTCTTCGCGGGCAAGCCTCGCTCCTACAGGATTTTCACCGTTCTGGAATGCCGTCTCAGCGTTTGACCGACAGATTCGTCTGGGTCATGCGGCTACGGATCGTGAACACACCATCCCCCGAGAGAATCGCGCTGCGCGCAAACAGGCGCCCGCTCTCCCAGTTCGAAAGCCCCAGTTCCGGCTTGTTCAGCGCGTACTGTCCGTCGACCCAGCGGGTAATCCCGTTGCCGACAAAAGGCGCGTTGACCGCGTTGTAGAAACGCTCCTGGGCCTGGGCATCTTCACTGATCAGCGACACGGTGAACTGCGGGCTGTAGCGGTTGAACAAGGCAATGGCCTGATCCAGGTCGTCGACGATCTTCAGGCTGACTTCCGGGGTTTCTTCCCATTCCCACTCGCGACCCAATTGATCCTCGGGCAGCGGTTCGGCCAACGCTTCGGTCTGAAAGCCTTCGGCGCGGTACACCTCGACGCTCGCGGTCTGCCAATCGGCCGGCAAACAGGCCTCGCTGCCCTCGACGATATGCAACTTGCAGCCCTGGCCCCGAGCGGTGCCGGCCTGTTGCAGTGCGTCGAGAAACAGCGGCACCAGTTCGGCGGCGCGATCGCGGTGGATCAGGCACACGTTCAGGGTGTTGCAGACTTTTCGGTCCAGCGAGTTGCGCACCACGGCGGCAAAGCGCTGGGCATCGGCGTCCTTGTCGGCGATCAGCCAGGCGCCACCGGTGCCGTGCAGGCTGACGGCCGTGCCGGCCTGTTGCGCGATGCTGCCCAACTGACTGACCGCACGCCCCGACCCACGGGCCACAGCCAGCGACAAGCGCCGGTCGGCGAACATCGCCCAACCGGCGGCGTGATTGACGCTTTCCACCAGCGAAACGGCTCCGGCCGGTAACCCGGCGTCGGCCAATGCCGGATTCAATGCATGGCTGACGATGGCCTGGGCGGTGCCCAACGCGTCGCTGCCAATGCGCAGCACTGCGGTGTTACCGGTGCGCAATACACCGGCGGCGTCGGCGAAGACATTCGGCCGGCCTTCAAACACGAAGGCGACGATGCCCAATGGAGAGACCACTTGCTCGACTTTCCAGCCGTCATGCTCGACGCAGCTCACGACCTTGCCGCGAGTGGCCGGTGCATCGCGCCAGGCTCGCAGGCCGGCGATCATGTCGCGGCGCATGCGCTCATCGGCGAGCAACCGCGTGGTGGAACGCCCGCGAGCCTTGGCCCGCTCGATGTCAGCCAGGTTGGCGGCCGCAATCAAGGCCCAGCATTCCGGGGTTTCCAGGCGTTGCGCAAAGCGATCGAAGAACTCGCCGATGGCCTGATCCGAGACGCTGGACATGGCGGTAAACGCCGCTTCGGCGCGCTCGATGGCGACCGCCGCCGCTTGTTGGTCCGCTACCGGGATCAGCAACAACTCGCCGCTGACCTGCTCCACCAGCAGATGGTCGCCGGGCTGAAAGCGCGCCGCCAGTTCGGGGCTGACGACAGTGACACGATTACCGGCAAAAGGGATTGGCGTGCCAGCGACTAGACGTTCGAGCGCAAGAGACATGAAACGGTTTCACCATGCAGGGGAGCGGCCAGAAAATGTATAGGAAAATCCGTGGAGCGTCATTCACCGGGGTGCAGTGGCGGTTACTTTTTCGTAAGTCGGAATACATCTTGCTCCAGGCGATTGCTCCCCTGTTTGCGCCACGCCGCGTTCGCGTCATAGACCACCAGCAGCAAGGGCTCTTCTACGCCGGCAGTGCTGACAAAGGTCATTCCTTCGGCATGATCGCGGCCTTTATCCTCGCCTTGCCCATAAGGAACCTCCAGGGCCGGCGTCAATTGTTCGCTGAAGACAAAACTTTCTTCTGTTGGTCTGGCGCCGTCGTGCCATCGAAACAAGCTGACAGGCCCGTCGAGGTTCATTGTCGGCCCGGCAAGGATCAACATGTCGTCACCATCGATGCATAAGTCCCTGACGCCGAGTCCATCCAGCTGGAGAAAATGCTTTCGGTATTTGCGCCCCTTGGGCCCGATTTTTTTCAGCGTCAGTGTGTGAGCAGCATCGGGATGGTCCTCGGGCTCGACCTCCAGAATGATTGTCCAGCCACGCAACACCGGCCCCCGCAGCCCGATAAACACACGATTGCCGTTGACCTCAAGGCCTTCGGTATCGAACCCGTTGTCCTTGCCGGGAATGTGCAGAAATGCCCCCACATGCTCGTCGTCCTTGAGTTCATCGAGCAATTCGTTACCCAGTTGATTACCGGCCAATTGAGCGGCGGCTCGACCATCGCTAACGGTGCTCTTCACCAAAGTGAACGTCCCGTTTTCTTCGACCACCGGAATCCGGGCCAGGAGAAAACGATTGCCATCGCGACTGACCGTTGCCAAACGCTCGGCGTTTTTCTTCCAGGACTTGGTGCTATCGGGTTTTTTCCGTTTCAGGCTGTGAGACCCCACAATCCAGAGATACCCAGTGTCGCGGTCGTAACTCATGCCTTCCAGGTCTGCCTCAACGAATTCTTCGCCAATCGTCGGGATGACCGGCAGCGCCAACAGGGACGCCAACGGGAATTGTTTGTGCTGGTCAAACAGAAACTCGCCCGCACCGACGCGCTCACGCAAGGTGAAGCGCTCCAGGCTCAAGGATTCATCATTGGCGACCCACAGGGTGTCGCCTATCTGGACCACGGCAGACAACCCTTTGCGCAAATCAGTGTCCGGGTCATTGAAGACTAGAAGCGCGGAACCGAAATTCACCATGAAGTCACCCGCCCCTTGAGTCAAAGAATGCCTGCTTCACGGTAGCGGTCATCGGGCGCTAGTCAAGACAGGTCATCAGAACACCGACCAGCCGATCCGCTGACTCATCAACTCCAGCGCGGCCATGCCAGCGAGGGAGTTGCCGGCAGCGTTCAATTCCGGAGACCAGACGCACACCGTGAATTGCCCCGGTACCACCGCGACAATGCCCCCGCCCACGCCGCTCTTGCCCGGCAGACCGACGCGATAGGCAAAATTGCCCGCTTCGTCGTACAGCCCGCTGGTGGCCATGATCGAGTTGACTTGCTGGGTCTGGCGGGCGCTGAGGATCTGCGCGCCGCTGTGTTTGCAGAAACCGTCATTGGCCAGAAAGCAGAACGTGCGGGCCAGATCCACGCAACTCATGCGCAGCGCGCAATGGCTGAAGTAGCTGCGCAGCACGGCTTCGACGTCGTTATGAAAGTTGCCGAACGATTGCATCAGATAAGCCATGGCCGCGTTGCGCGCGCGGTGCTGGTATTCCGACTCGGCGACCTTGCCGTCCACCATGACATTCGGGTTGCCGGACAAACGCCGGACAAAATCGCGCATCGACAATGCCGGCGCGGCAAAGCGTGATTGGTTGATGTCGCAGATCACCAGCGCACCAGCGTTGATGAAGGGATTGCGCGGGCGCCCGCGCTCGAACTCCAGCTGCACCAGCGAGTTGAACGGCTGGCCGGAAGGCTCATGGCCCAGACGCTCCCAGATCGCTTCGCCGGAATGGTCGATGGCCTGCACCAGGCTGAACACCTTGGAAATACTCTGCACCGAGAACGGCGTGTCGGCGTCTCCGGCACAAAACAACTCGCCGTCATTGCCATACACGGCAATGCCCAACTGATTGCCCGGCACGGTGCCGAGGGCGGGAATGTAGTCAGCCACTTTGCCCTGACCGATCAACGGTCGGACTGCGTCAAGGATCTCGTTCAACAGCGCTTGCATGCCGGGTTCCGAAGTCTCGCCCCATGGGATTGCGGGGACACTGTCGCTAGACGCTGCTGGTCGGGGCTGAATCACAGTTTTGTATGGGAATGTATCTGATGCGCCCCGGGATACATGAACTTGCGCCCGGCGATCTTCCGGACATACCGCCCACACACCTGGTTGAAAAACTCCTGCTGTCCGCTGACCACCGGCAAAAACCGGGTCGGCCCTTTGCTCAGGAGTGTTGTCATGATGACCCAAATTCCCCGTTACCACGGCTGGTCGTTGTTTGGCCTGCTGTCCTTGTTGGTGCTGGTGATGACCGGCCTGATTCTGTTGCTGAATCCGGATCTGGTGGAAGCCACCCGCAGCGCCATTCGCGCTACCGCGCGCACTTCGTTTGCACTGTTTCTCGCCGCGTTCACCGCCTCCGCTTTCGCGGTGCTGGTGCCCTCGCCTTTCACCCGTTCGTTGGTGCGCGAACGACGCTTCATCGGCCTGGCCTTCGCGTTTTCCCACCTGGTGCACGCCATCCTGATCTACAGCTATGGCCAACTGAACCCCGAGTTTTGGCCCAGTCGCACCACGGTCGGCAACATCCCGGGCTCGGTCGGTTACCTGTTCATTCTGCTGATGGCGCTGACCTCATTCAAAACCACGGCGCGGCTGATCGGCCCCAAACCCTGGAAAGCCCTGCACGTCAGCGGCATGTGGGTGCTCGCGGCGGTGTTCACCTACTCCAACTTCAAACGCATTCCCATGAGCGCCTGGTACGTATTGCCGTTCGGTTTGATGTTTTCGGCGATCGTCGTTCGGCTGCTGGGCAAGATTGCGCTGAAGTACAAACGGTCGGTCAGAAACACGCTATTGACCGAATGAAACCCCTGGAACACCACAATCCCCTGTGGGAGCGAGCCTTTGTGGCGAGGGGGCTTGCCCCCGTTGGGTCGCGAAGCGGCCCCGGCATTTCAAAGTCGCATACAACGGGTTTACGACTGCTTCGCAGCCGAACGGGGGCAAGCCCCCTCGCCACAAAAGCCCCCTCGCCACAGTCCACTTCCACAATGAATGCACCTGTCGATCAAATCCCGGAGCTCAAACCCATGAATACCTCTCTCTCATCAGCCCTCAAAGGCCTGCACCTGAACCTCGACCGTACCGGCAGCTGGATCGCCCCCCTGACCTTGCGGGTGTTTCTGGCCTGGGAGTTTTTCGAGTCCGGCCTGGAAAAATGGAACGGCCAGAACTGGTTCGCCGACATCCAGAACCGCTTCCCGTTTCCCTTCAATCACATTCCGGCCACGCTGAACTGGGAACTGGCGATGTGGGCCGAATTGATCTGCGCCCTCGCCCTGCTGGTGGGCCTGGGAACGCGGGTTTCGGCGGTTATTCTGACCGTGGTCACGATCGTCGCGACCGCTGCCGTTCACTGGCCGGCCGATTGGTCTACATTGAGTGAACTTGCCCAGGGTTATGCCATCAGCAATAAAGGCCATGGCAACTTCAAACTGCCGCTGATCTACCTCGCAGCCCTCATGCCGTTGCTGCTCTCGGGGGCCGGCAAACTCAGCGTGGACGCGCTGTTGGCTCGATACTTCTGGCGGCGCAGTCACCGCTGATACGCCAGCGTCTCGGTAACCCCACCCAACTTGTGTAAAAAGGAGCCGTAATGAGCGTAACCACCCAATGGATCGAGATCACCAGCGCCGAGGGCACGTTCGGCGCTTACCTGGCCATTCCCCACCCCCGTAAAGGTCCGGGGATTGTGCTGATTCAGGAAATCTTCGGCGTCAACGAGCACATCCGCTCGGTCGCCGAGCAATACGCCGCCGACGGCTACCTGGTCATCGCGCCGGATCTGTTCTGGCGCAACGGCCACCGGATCGAACTGGGCTACGACGAAGCCGGCTGGAAACGCGCCGTCGAGTTGATGAACGCCACCGACACCCAAAAAGCGCAGGCCGACATCAAACTGGCCATCGACGCCCTGAAGGCGCATCCGGGGCTGGACGGCAGAATCGCTTCTATCGGTTTCTGCTTCGGCGGCATGCTGTCGTACAACACCGCGGCCAACGGTTTCGTCGACGTGGCGATCGCCTACTATGGCGGCGGCATTCAGAACCAACTGGATCGGGCCGGTGAACTCAAGGTGCCGATGCTGATGCACTTCGGCGAACAGGACAGCCACATCCCCATCGACGCCGTGAAGCAAATCGCCGAGCGTTTCGAGTTCAACGATGACGTCGATATCGAGGTGTATCCGGGGGCCGAACACGGCTTCAACTGCTCACACCGTAGCAGTTACAACCAGCGGGCGGCGGTTGAGGCACATGGCAATACGTTGCTCTTTTTGAGTCAGAACCTTTAAGGCCTGATCGCCGGGGTTGGCGACATAGACAATCGGTGAGCATTCAATCCCGGAAACCAGCATGGACAACCTCTCAAAACTCAGACCGGCTTCACTGCGTATCCCCTCCACAGTCTGGGCCCTGGGTTTTGTCAGCCTGTTCATGGACCTGTCTTCAGAACTGGTGCACAGCCTGCTGCCGGTATTTCTGGTCACAACATTGGGCGCGAGCGCGTTGACCGTCGGGGTGATCGAGGGCATCGCCGAGGCGACTGCGATGCTGACCAAGATTTTCTCCGGCGCCATCAGCGATTTTCTCGGCCGGCGCAAAGGCCTGCTGTTGATGGGCTACGGTCTGGCAGCCTTGTCGAAACCGCTCTTTCCCCTCGCACACTCGGTGGAGGTGGTGTTCACCGCGCGTTTTCTGGATCGCATTGGCAAAGGCATTCGTGGTGCGCCGCGAGATGCGCTGGTCGCCGATGTGGCACCCGCCGAAATCCGTGGCGCCTGTTTTGGCATGCGCCAATCGATGGACACCGTTGGCGCCATTCTGGGTCCGGTCCTGGCGATCGTGCTGATGCTTTGGCTCGGCCAGATCCATCTGGTGTTGTGGTTTGCGGTGATCCCGGCGGTGATATCGGTGGCGCTGATTGTCGGTGGGGTCAAAGAGCCGAGCACTGTCGCTGGCGAACGCGCCTTTCGCTCGCCTATCCACTGGAAGGTTCTGCGGGATTTTTCGCGCGATTATTGGTGGGTCGTGATCGTCGGTGGGCTGTTCACGCTGGCTCGTTTCAGCGAAGCCTTTCTGGTTTTGAAGGCGCAACAAACAGGCCTGACGGCTACTTGGGTGCCAATGGTGATGGTGGTCATGTCGCTGCTCTATGCCGTGTCCGCCTACCCTGCCGGCTGGTTGTCCGACCGGATCAGCCGCACCAAAGTGCTGTGTGTCGGCATCGTCCTGCTGATCCTGGCGGACCTGTTGCTGGCGCAAGCGGATTCGATCATGACCATGCTGGCGGGCGTGGCCCTGTGGGGTCTGCACATGGGCTTCAGCCAGGGCATTCTCGCGACGCTGATCGCCGACACAGCACCCGAACACCTCAGGGGCACGGCGTTCGGCCTGTTCAATCTGATCAGCGGCGTGTGCCTGTTGATCGCCAGCGTGCTCGCCGGCGCGCTGTGGGAGACCTCCGGCTCAGCCAGCACCTTCATCGTCGGGGCGGTGCTGGCGGCTGCGGCGCTGTTGTTGCTTGTGCTGCGCAAGCCCTAGTCCAGCGCCGCCGCGAACCCGCGTTGCAAATCCTCGATCAACGCGTCGACATCTTCCAGGCCGATGTGCAGCCGCAGCACCGGGTTCAATGCACGATCTACCGCGCTGTTGCGATCCTTGGTATCAGCGACGGTGACCAGGCTTTCATAGCCGCCCCAGGACGCGCCCAGACCAAACACCTGCAGCGCATCGATAAACCGTTCGACGTACGTGGCGTCGGCCTCGCGCAGTTCGAAGGAGAGTAAACCGTTGCTGCCATTGAAGTCCCGCCGCCACAGTGCGTGATGGGGATGATCGGGCAGCGCTGGATGGAACACCCGCTTCACCTGCGGTTGCGCCTGTAGCCATTGAGCGATTTCCAGGGCCTGGCGTTCGTGTACGTCGAGGCGCGGCGCCAGGGTTCGTGCACCTCGCAGCACCAGATAGGCATCGTCGGGGCTGACGGTGATGCCAAAGGTGTCACTCATGGACGCCAGCGGCCGCCAGACCTCTTGCCGGGTACAGACGCTGCCCATGACCACATCGCTGTGACCGCACAGGTACTTGGTCAACGCCATGATCGAGATGTCCGCGCCCAGGGTCAGCGGCCGGTACAGGTAGCCCGAGCCCCAGGTGTTGTCCACGGCGAGCAGAATGCCGCGCGGTTTGCACAAGGCGGCGATGGCCGGCAGGTCGCAGAGTTCATACAACAGTGAGCCGGGCACTTCGGTGTAGAGCATTTTGGTATTGGCTTGCAGTTGAGATTGCAGCCCGCTGCCGTCAGGCGCGAAGTAGCTGACCTGGATGCCGAACGGCTCAAGCAGCTCCCGGGCCAGACGCCGCACGGGCGCATACACCGCGTCGGTGATCAGCACATGATCGCCGGGCCGCAAGTAGGCCAGGAACGTCTGCGCCACGGCCGCCAGCCCGGTGCCGTACAAGCGGGTGCGGTAACCGCCCTCCAGTTCCGTCACCAAATCTTCCAGGGCGAACGCCGTGGGATTGCCCCGGGCGCCATAGCTCAGAACCCGTTCACTATCACGGCGAGCACGGGCGTCGCGCATTTGCGCCAGGTTGTCGAACAGCACCGTGCTCAAACGAGTGACCGGCACGTTGACCGCCCGACCGCCACGGCCCTTTTCGGTACGCGCCGCATGCACCAGACGGGTACGAACCCGTGCATCACGGGTGGCTTGAGACTGCGCGCGCAGCGGTTTGAGGCTGGCGATTTCGTCTGCGCTCATTTGCGCCAACAAGCCTATTTCCCAGGCCAGGTACTGACGCGCCGCGTCCTTGTTGCCGGAGTGACGATCATGGGTAAAGAACAGGAAATCGATGCACTGGTGATCGGGCGGTGTGTTGGCATCCTCTTGCAACACAAACCCCGCCGCACGCCAGGCGTCGAGACCGCCGTCCAGCAGCCGGACCTGCTCCCGCTGAACGTCGGGTAATTCCAGTACCGCGAAAGCGGCCAGCAGCGGATCGTCGGCCAGCAACACCAGAGGTCGCTGTTCACCGGCCACGTCACTCGCCAGCAACGAGCGGATTGACCAGCGCGAGCCCGCGATACGGGCTTTGCGATGGTTCATGCTCGGGCGCAGGTCAATCAGTGCCACGGCGTTATCCTTCAGCGCATCGTTCAGGGCTTGTGCCGTGATCACTGGCAACGCTTCGTGAGCGAGGGGCTCAACCGCAGGCAACGCCAGATCGCTGTTCACCCCATCCGCCAGGACATAAGCCTCATGCCCCAACTGCCGAAGCCAACTGGCAATAATCGGTGCCCGCACGCCATCGCTGTCAATCAGCACCACCCGCGCCTGGCGCACGCCGATGTACAGATCGGTGGATTGAATCAGCTGACCACCCGGCGTGTGTTGCGCGCCCGACAGGCTGCCAGCGGCAAACTCCTCGGCGGTGCGCACGTCACACAGAAACAGGCTACGTGCGGCCTCCCCGGCCCACTGCTCGGCCTGCGCGGTCGTAACGGTTTTTACCCCGGCTCGTTCGGCCAGTTGTGCCGCCGCGAGGCGCTGTTGCGGCAAGGTCTTCGATGACACCTCATCGGCATAGCGGCGGGTGCTGCCATGCTCCAGCTGAAGGTCTTCCAGGTACCAGCCCTGGGTCCCATTTTCGAGGGCGTAGACCGGGTTCTTCAGACCCAGATTAATCAGGGTCTGGGCGCCAATAATGCTGCGGGTACGACCGGCGCAATTGACCACGATCGGCGTGCTGTCGTCCGGCACCAGATCGTGTACGCGATAGCCCAGTTCGCCATTCGGGCAGCAGACAGAGCCGGGTATGGTCATCTTGCGGTATTCGTCGAGCGGCCGACCGTCCAGCACCACCAGCGGTTCGCCCCGGGCTTGCCATTCGGCCAGCTGTTTGGCGGTGACATGCGGCGTATGAGTGGCCTCTTCCACCAACTCGCCAAAGGCCTTGGACGGCACGTGCACGCCGGCAAACAGTTGCAGGCCGGCCGCCTGCCAGCCATCGGAACCGCCGTCGAGAATATGCACGCGGCCATACCCCAACGCCTGCAGACGCTGAGCGGCGCGGGCCGCGACGTCCCCACCGTTCTGGTCATAAATCACCAACCGCACCTGTGGATTCGGCGCCAGGCGTCGGACCTCCAATTCCAGGCGACTGTAGGGCAGGTTCACCCCGTGAAACAGATGGGCTTCACCATATTGGCCGTGCTCACGCACGTCAAACAGGGCAATTTCCTGCCCGTCGAACAGCCATTGCTGCAGTTGCCCTGGGGTTACGGTCTGGCTCATGAGAGTCCCGCTTTGAAAGATAAAAAAACCAAATTATTGAAGGGCTAACGACCAAACCTGTGGCGAACACAAAACCTGTGGCGAGGGGGCTTGCCCCCGTTCGGCTGCGCAGCAGTCGTAAAACCAGTGCATGCGTCGTATCTGACACACCGCGATCACAGGAATCAGGGCCGCTTCGCGACCCAACGGGGGCAAGCCCCCTCGCCACAGGTTTTGTGTTCACCTCAGCTCCTTACGCAAGATGCCGATCTTCAAGCCGTTGCCAGTGGGCCAGATCGATCATGCATAGGCCTTGATCGACGGCGCCATTTGCGAGGCGTTGTAGTTGAGAATGCGCCCGTCGGCCTCGACCCCATAACGGCCATTGAGTGATTCCAGGGGCAAGCCGTACAGGTGGAAATGCAGGGTCGGCTGCTCGCCTTCGACACGGATGCCGTGCAAGTCTTCACCGAGGAACGAGATCGATGTGCCAGGCTGCACGATCACTTCTTTTTCCAGGTGCAGGGTGGTGAACCCAGGCTCGCGACCCTCGTCATCACGGGCGTAGACGTAGTTGATTTCCTGGCCTTCGACGGCGCTGATGATCGCCCAGGTTTCGTGGTTGTGAGCAATGGTGCTTTTGCCCGGCAACAGCGAGTTGAGGTACAGCGTCGGCGTGTCGCCATCGTCATTGAGACGGTAGCGGAACGCGGTGCTGCCCTGCCCCGGCACTGGCGCCGGGAACGCGTCGAAATTGAACAGATCGCGACGCTCAGCCAGGGTTTCGAGCAAGGCGACGATTTGCGTCAACGCAGCGCGGTCGACGCCGCGTTGATTGATGATGCGGATCTTCTTGAGGAAATCCTCGATGACGGCGGCACGGTTATCGGTACTCATGAACAGGCTCCTCGGTATTAGACAGACAGGCTGTAGCGGCTCAGGTTGGTCAACAGATACGGATCGTTGGCGACGCGGGGACGGCGTCCCGGATCGCCCAGGGCATGACGCAGAAACTCTTGAGTGCGTTCGCTGGTGGGGTGCTGGAAAATCTGCGCGGCGCTGCCGTGCTCGACGATCACGCCGTTTTCGGTGAAGTAGACGATGTCGCTGATCTCTTCGGCGAAACGCATTTCGTGGGTCACCAGCACACAGGTCATGCCCTCTTCGGTCAGCTCGCGAATCACCGTCAGCACCTCGCCGACGGTTTCCGGGTCGAGGGCCGAGGTCACCTCATCGAACAGAATCAATTCCGGGCGCATGGCCAATGCGCGAGCAATCGCCACTCGCTGCTGCTGACCGCCGGAAAGTTGTCCCGGATAAGCATCAGCCTTGTGCTCCATGCGCACTTTGGCCAGCAAGGCGCGGGCGTCTTTCTCCGCCTCGGCGCGGTTGCGCCCCAGCACTTTGCGCGGTGCGATCACCAGGTTCTCCAGCACCGACAAATGCGGGAACAGGTTGTACTGCTGGAACACAAACCCCACGCGCTTGCGCAACTCGATGCGCTGGGATTCCTGGGCCAGGGTGTGAACCTCGGTGGTGCCGACGCGAATACTGCCGCGCTGAGGCTGCAACAGGCCGGTGATGCAACGCAGGATCGTCGACTTGCCGGAACCGGACGGGCCGATGATCGACACGGCCTGCCCACGGTGCACGTCGAGGTCGATGCCCTTGAGCACCGGGTTGCTGCCAAATGACAAGTGCAGGTCACGCAGGCTGACCAGGGGCTCGGCGACGGTTTCAGTAGAAGGCATAACGTCGCTCCAGGTGTTGGGTGAGTCGGGAAATCGGGTAGCAGTAAGCAAAGAACAGCACCAGCAGGCTCAGGTAAATCACCACGGTAAAACCGGTCAGGTTCACTGTGTTGCTGGCGATTTGCGCGGTGTCGATCACGTCATGCACGCCCACCAAAGACGCCAGCGCGGTGCCCATGGTGATCACCGCGTAGAGGTTCATCCACGGCGGCAACATGCGTTTGAAGCACTGCGGCAGGATGATCGAGCGGAAAATCTGCCCACGGGTGAACGCCAGGGAACGTGCGGCTTCCCATTGGGTACTGGGGATCGAGGCGACCGCGCCACGGAAGATTTCCGCGACGTTGGCACTGGCCGGTAACGCCAGGCCAAGGGTGACCTTGACCCAGTCTGGAAACGATACATAGGTGCTGCCGATGTGGATCTCGAACGGGAACACATAGGTGGTGAAATAGATCAGCACCAGCCACGGCGCGTTGCGAAAAACCTGCACCCAGATCCGCGCCGGCAAGCGCAGCAACCACAACGGCGACAACCCCAGGGCACCCACCAGCAACCCCAGCAACGACCCCAGCCCGATCGCCAGCAGGCTGATCAGAATGTTCTGGCCAAAGCCCACGACCAGCGCTGGCGACCATTGCAGCAAGGCCTTGAGCACTGGGCTGTGCGGGGCGAAATACATCAGCCAGAGCACGGCAACCGCCAACAACAGCAACTTGCCGACATGCCGCCGGGGCCAAGCCACTGGCGCGGTGACGGACGATTCAATGGCCATAGCCGGGCATCCTCAGGCGCGCTTCGAGCAGGCGCCCCACACAATTGACGGTAAAACTCAGCAGACCGAAAAACGTCAGGATCAGAATCATCAACTCCAGCACGTTATCGCTCTGGGTCCAGATCATGATCGCCGCGTAGGTGATGTCGCCGACGGCAATCGCCGAGGCGACGGCGGTCATCTTCACCAGGTCGATCAGGTTGTTGATCAGCGACGGCAAGGCGAAGCGCAGGGCCAGCGGCAGTTGCACATTCCACAACAACTGGCGGCGGCTGAACGCCAGCGAACTGGCTGCCTCCATCGTCACCGCTGGCACGGCTTCGATGCCGGCGCGCAAGGCTTCGGCATGGAACGCGCCCTTGTGCAGCGAGATCACGATCACCACCCAGGCGAACGGCGTCAGCGGGTTGGCCGCGCCGACGGCCTGGGTCAGCAGCATGTTCAGCACCAGGAACGCGCAATACAGCTGCACCAGCGTCGGCGTGTTGCGGGTAACTTCGACAAACACCCGCGCAGGTTTCGCCAGCCAGGGTTTGCCCGAGGTCAACATCGCCGCCAACCCGAGCCCCGCCAGCAGGCTGCCGACGATGGTGAACAGGCACAGCAACACCGTGGTCAGCGCGCCCTGCTCCAGGGTTCCGCGCTGATAGGCGTCCAGCAGAAAGCCGTAGTTCAGGCCGAACCCGGCGGCCCAGCGGACGAACAGTTCCAGAAAATGACTCATGGTTCGCCCCGCAATTGCCCGCAGGCTTGAGCGATGCGTCGTCCGGCCTCGGCGACGGTTTCAGTCGCAGTGGCAATGGACAGGCGAAACCACGGCGACAGGCCATAAGCGCTGCCCGCTACGCCGGCCACGCCTTCCTCCAACAAATACGCGACGACGTCGGCATCGGTTTGCAAGCGCTGACCGTCCGGGCGATAGCGGCCCAATAATCCGGCGCAGCGGATAAATACGAAGAAACCACCTTGAGGTTCGAGCACTTCGAGGCCGTCGACTTTGCGTAAAGCACTCACCAGTAAATCCCGGCGTTGCTGATAGGCCGCGACCTGCGACCGCAAGAAATCCAGTCCGCCCTCGAAAGCTGCCAACGCGGCGGCTTGCCCTACCGAAGAAGCGCCCGAGGTGGATTGCGATTGCACGACGGTCATCGCATGGGTCAGCACTTGCGGTCCGGCACCGAAACCGATTCGCCAACCGGTCATGGCGTAGGTCTTGGACACGCCGCCCACCAGCAGGCAGCGCGACTGCAAATCCGGCGCGACGTTGAGCAGGCTCTGGGCCGGCCGACCGTCGAAGCGGATATGTTCGTAGAGCTCATCCAGCAGAATCAGCACCTGGGGATGGCGCCGCAGCACCTCGGCCAAGGCTTGCAACTCGGCCGCGCTGTACACTGCGCCGCTGGGGTTGCCGGGGCCATTGAGGATCAGCCAGCGAGTTCGCTCGCCGATGTATTGCTCCAACTGCTCGGCCGTCAGCTTGCAGCCTTGCGCCAACCCGCATTCGATGAACACCGGCTCGCCACCGTTGAAGCGCACGCTGTCCGGAAACGACGGCCAATACGGCGTCGGCACCAGCACTTGATCGCCGTCATCGAGGGTGGCGGCGAAGGCATTGAAGATGATCTGTTTGGCACCGTTGGCAATCACGATCGATTCCAGCGGGTAGTCCAGATGATTTTCCTGCCGGAGCTTGCGTTGCACCGCAATTCGCAAGGCCTTCACGCCCGGTGTCGCCGTGTACTTGGTGGCACCGCCAGCGATGGCGGCATAAGCGGCCTGCTTGATGTGGTCAGGGGTGTCGAAATCCGGCTCGCCGATGGTCAGGTCGAGGATGTCGCGACCGGCCTCGCGCAGGGCCGTGGCTTGGGATTTGGCGGCGGCATTGGCCGACAGCGAGACGCGCTGCACGCGTTTGGACAGGCGAACATTCATGACTCGATCGCCTCCAGTACCTTGCCCGGATTGAGCAGGTTTTTCGGGTCCAGCGCCTGCTTGATCCGGCGCATCAGGTTGAGTTCTACCGGACTTTTATAGCGCCCGAGCATGTCCCGTTTGTGCTGGCCGATACCGTGTTCGGCGCTGATTGAACCGCCATGGGCATGGGCGCTGTCGTGCACCAGTTGGCTGAGTGCCGCGTAATGGACCATGTGCACCTCGACCGTTGAATCCTGCGGATGGGCGACGTTGTAGTGCAGGTTACCGTCGCCCAGATGGCCGAAGGTGTAATGCCGCACACCGGGAAAATGACGCTGCAACAAAGCATCGGTATTGGCGACAAACGCAACCACTTGGGAAATCGGCACCGAGATGTCGTGCTTCATGTTGCGACCGGCACGCTTCTGCGCCTCGCTCATGTTTTCGCGCAACAGCCACAACGCCTGGCTCTGGGCGAGGCTTTCGGCGATCAGCGCATCGGCCAGCAAGCGCTGTTCGAAGGCTTCGCCCAGTACCTGTTCAAACGCTTCGCGGGCATGGCTTTCGCTGTGGTTATCGGACAGTTCCAACAGCGCGAACCAGGGCTGACGAGCGCCAAGAAAGGGTTGCGGGCCTTCGGGAAATTGCTCACGCAGCAGCGCGAGGCACTCGGCGCTGAGCAGTTCGAACGCCGTGAGGCTGGCACCGAAACCGGCGCGGGCATGGGACAGGAACGTCACCGCTTGGGCCAACGAATCGAAGGCTAACAGCGCCGTGGCTTGGGCCTTGGGTAGCGGGAACAGTTTCAGGGTCGCGGCGGTGATAATGCCGAGGGTGCCTTCGCTGCCGATAAACAGGTCGCGCAAGTCGTAGCCGGTGTTGTCCTTGCGCAAACCGCGCAGGCCATTCCAGATTGCACCCTGAGCGGTGACCACTTCCAGGCCGAGGGTCAATTCGCGGGAATTGCCATAACGCAGCACCGCGGTGCCGCCGGCATTGGTGCCCAGATTACCGCCGATGGTGCAGCTGCCTTCGGCGCCCAGGCTCAGCGGGAACAGACGCCCGGCGTCATGGGCGACATCCTGAATGGTCTGTAGAATGCAGCCCGCCTCGACGGTCAGGGTGTCGTTGTCGGTGTCCACCGCCCTTACGCGATTCATCCGGTCGAGCAGCAGCAACACCGCGCGCCCACTGGTGTCCGGGGTCGCGCCGCCCATCAACCCGGTGTTGCCGCCCTGCACCACCACCGGCGTATCACAAGCCACACAGGCACGAACCACCGCCGCGACTTCTTCGGTGTTTGCCGGGTGCACCGCGGCCAGCACCTGCCCCACATAACGGCCCTGTTTGTCGGTCAGGTACGCGGCGGCCTCTTCGTTGCCCTGCACATGACGGGCGCCGAGCAGTTGCTGCAAGGCGACGAACAACGGCCGACTCATGGCCGCACAGCCAGCGGTGCCGCATTGCGGTATTGCTCGTGCAGGTCACGCAAGGCCTGCGACGGCGCCATGCCGGTGCGCTCGCCCAATTCGATCAACCAGCCGCTGCGGTGCCAGTCACGCACGATGGCATCCAGTTTCGCCTGGGTATCGTGTTCGCCCTTGCGGATCCAGATCACCGAGTTCGACGGGATCAAATCACCCGGCAGCGGGATTTCATACCCGGCCCACTCGGCATCGCTCAACAAGGTATGCATCGTCGGGCTGACATGCACCGCCGCCACGCAGCCATTGCCGCGCAACGACAACAACGATTCGGACTGGCTGCGGAACGCCTTGATCTGCGCGCCGTAGGTTTCCTGCAACGGCTTGATGAAGTTGCTGCCCTGGGACACGCACACCGGTTTGTCCTTGAGGTCGGCCCACTGGGTGATGCCCGCACCTCTGCGAATCAACGCGGCACCGCCGACCTCTTCATAAGGCGTGGGCACGTAATCGAGAATCTCGGCACGCTCTTCGGTGAACTGCATATTGGCGATCAGGATGTCGACCTTGCCCTGTTGCAGGAACTGCACCCGGTTGGGCGCCAACACCGAAACCGTTTGCGCCTCGACACCCAGCGCCTTGGCGATGCCCTTGGCCAGTTCGACGTTGTACCCCAGGTGCTCGCCGGTCTTGGGGTCGAGAGTGCCGAATGGCGGGCCACTGAGAATCACCCCGACGCTGATGGCGTGGCGTTGCTCGATCTTGTCCAGTGTGGCGTCAGCCTGAGCGAGGCTGACGCCCAGCACGGCATATCCTGCCAGGCACAACGTGGCCAGGCCTCTGGCGGAAAAATATCGGTTCATGCACAACTTCCTTGAACGACCGCCGAGCCAGTCGGCGGCTTATTGAAACGATGAGGTGAACCGGTCAGGCACCGTTGGCCTGGAACTGTTTCTGTAAATCCACCAAGGCCGGTGACGCGGGGGTGATGCGGTTGCGGGTCTGGGCTTCGATCAGCCAACCACTGCGATGCAGTTCCTTGACGATCGGGTCGAGTCGAGCCTGGGTATCGCGCTCGCCTGGTCGGGTCCAGATCACTGAAGGGGCCGGGTTGAGTTCCGGGCTGAGCGCGCGATAGCCCTGCCATTCGGCGTTGTCGGCGATCAACGGGTTGATCAGCGTGGCGTCATGCACCGCCGCGACGCAGTTGTTGCCACGCAGCGCGAGCAAGGATTCCGACGAGCTCTTGAAGGCCTTGATCTCAACGCCCAATTCGGTGAGCGGCTTGATGTAACTGCTGCCCTGGGAGGTGCAAACGGGTTGGCCTTTGAGGTCTTCCCAACGGGTGATTTTGCTGTCCTTGAGCAGCGCCGCGGAACCGCCGACGCGGTAGAACGGTGTCGGCACAAAACCGAGAATCTCGCCGCGTTCGGCCGTCCATTCCATGTTGGCGATCAGCAGATCAACTTTGCCCTGCTGCAAAAATTGCACGCGGTTGGCGGGCAATACCGGCACCAGTTGCACCTCGGCGCCCAATTGCCGGCCCAGCTCCTGAGCGAGGTCGACGTTCAAACCCCGTGGCTTCTGGGTGCCCGGATCGATACTGCCGAAAGGACCGCCGGACAGTACAACCCCCACTGTCAGCACATGGCGTTGCTGGATCTTGTCCAGCGTTGCATCCGCCTGAGCACCGGCACTGGCGGCCAATGAGATCAAGGCGCCCAGCAAGGCTGGCAACAATCGTTTTACAGGTGAGTGCTCAAGCAACATGGATTTCCCCTCATGGAATGATCGGCGTCCCCCCGACCTGATGTGAGGGCATCCTAGGTACAGCGTTGGTGTAACGGAAATTCAAATATCTAATATCGTTATAACTTGCCGTGCTTCCTCTAAACGACAATCTTCGAAACCCCAGTAATTACTGACATTTATGGCTTACACAATAAAATATCGCCAAAAACACATAAATAAATGTAATGTTTATGTTTGCAGCCTTGATATAAAAACAGCCTCGGGAATGGCCATGTCGACCTCATCTACCCTCGATCTCGAATTACTGCGCACCTTCATTGCCGTGGTCGATCACCACAGTTTTGCCGAGGCCGGCGCGCAACTGGCTCGCACGCAATCGTCGGTCACCCAACACATGCAACGGCTGGAACAACAAGTCGGGGTGAGCCTGTTCGAGAAGCGCGGGCGACAGAAGCAACTCACCGAACCCGGTTTGCAGTTGCTGCGCCATGCACGGCAGATGCTTTCGCTCAACGACGATGCATTGAACTCGCTGCGCGAAAGCAACTTGAGCGGTGTATTGCGCATCGGCTCGCCCCATGACATTGCCGACACCATCCTGCCGCCGATCCTCAGCCACATCGCTCGCTCGGCACCGCGCTTGCGCCTGGAGATCGATGTCGGCCGCAGTCCGTTTTTGATGGATGACCTGCACCGGGGCAAGGTCGACATGGTGATTTCCACTCGCCAAGACCCGACGCTCGAAGGCTTTGCCTTGCGCACCTCGCCGGTGTGGTGGATCTGCTCGGCGCAGTACATCCATACACCCGGTGAGCCCTTGCCGCTGATCCTGGTGGATGAGCCGAGTATTTATCGTCGGTACGCCCTTGAGGCACTGGAGCGCGCCAATATTCCATGGCGCCAGGCGTACCTGGCGTCGAACCTGATCGGCATCAAAGCCGCGACGCGTGCCGGGCTGGGCGTCACACCCAGAAGCATGGAAATGCTCGGCCCGGACATGCGCGTACTCGGCGAGACCGATGGCCTGCCACGGCTGCCGGACGTGACCTACCACTTGTGGATTCGGCCCAACACCGTGAATCCGCTGGTACGTCGGGCCTATGAGTTGATCAGAAGCAGCCGGGGGCTCTGACCCGCTCAGCTTCCCTCGCTGCTGTGTGCTTCTTCAAAGAAGTAATCCTTCCAGCTGGCAGCCTTGTTTTTCAGCACACCGAGTTCCTGGAGTTTCTCGGCGTAGATGAAGGTGCGCTGGGGCACAACGGTGAAGTCGATTTCAGGGTCGGCGACGATTTTCTCAACCAGTGGCAGCGCCAGCTTCGATTGTTCCACCCGGATGTAGGTCTGGGCGGCTGCAGGCTTATCGGCCTTGATTATTTTCTCGGCCTCGGCGAGTGCCGCGTAAAACGCCTTGTAGGTTTTCGGGTTTTCGTCATGGAATTTCTCGGTGGTGTACAGCACGTTAAACGTGGCCTGGCCACCCAATACGTCGTAGGAACTCAGCACCTTGTGTACGTTGGGACTCTGCAGCTCCTGGTACTGGAACGGCGGACTGGAGAAATGTGAGTTGATCTCCGAACCGCCGGCAATCAGCGCCGACGTCGCATCCGGGTGGGCGAGGCTGATCGAGATGTCGTCAAACTTCTTGAAGTTTTGCGCGCCAAACTGTTTCGCCGTTTCGATTTGTAAAGTGCGCGACTGGAAACCTACCCCTGCTGCCGGTACCGCGATGCGGTCCTTTTCGGTGAAGTCCTTGAGGCTTTTTACGTTCGGATTATTGGTCAGCAGGTAATTGGGCATCGACCCCAGCGAGGCGATGGCCTTGACGTTTTGCTTGCCCTTGGTCCGGTCCCAGATCGTCAGCATCGGCGGCACGCCGGCCGACACCACATCCAGCGCACCGGCCAATAACGCCTCGTTCATCGCCGTGGCACCCGAGATGCTGCTCCAGTCGACTTTGATGTCGAGGCCCTGCTCCTTGCCATGTTTCTCGATGAGCTGCTGATCGCGCACCACATCCAGGATCAGGTAACCGATACCAAATTGCTGGGCAATGCTGATTTTGCCTTCGGCCTGAGCGCCGGGGCTGAGTAACGCACTCACCGCAGCCACGGAGACTGCCAACAGTGTCAATGCGGTGCGCTTGAAAGGAGTCGCCATGAAAACCTCAACGTTATGGAAGTCGAGACGTAGACCCTGTAGGAGCGAGGCTTGCCCGCGAAGAATGCACCGCAGTTTTTCAGGTATTACGCGTCAGCGTTCTTCGCGGGCAAGCCTCGCTCCTACAGGATTTTCGTCGCTCAAAATTCAATTTCAGAGCTTGGCGATCGACACCTCGGTGGATTTGACGAAGGCAATCACCTCGCTCCCCACCTTCAATTCAAGGTCGCGCACCGAACGGGTGGTAATCACCGAGGTGACGATCCCGGAAGCGGTTTGCACGTCGATTTCGGATACCACTTCGCCCTCTAGTATTTCCTTGATGACACCCTTGAACTGGTTGCGGACGTTGATCGCTTTGATGGTCATGATGAGGCTTCCTGTCTGGTGTCGGGCGCATCCACATGGATGTGCAGGCCCTCAAAGTGCACCACCTGAACTAACAACAAAAGGAATAGATAATTATCTGCTTATTCTTTAATGGAATATAAATTCAAATAACCAAAACGAATTAACAAATACAAAATCAGTATTTATCGTTATAAAAATATCCACGTACTCTCAGCTCATCCCGTCATTCATCACCACAGTGAAGTGCCCCATGAATCCGACTGACAACCTCATCGACTTCGCCAGTTACCGCAAACGCAAACAGGCTCAGCAACGGGCACGGGCCATGTGGGAAATGTATGCACGTAACGCCGGTCTACAGGCCTATCAATGGGTCCAGGCCGCTCATTCGACCGAGACCCGTCACGCATGAACGCGCAGCAACCCTCGCGTTTTCTGGCGAGTGCAGACGAACCCGTGACGGACTTGAACAATCTGGAACCACTGGAAGAAGACCCGATCTGTGAGCGGGTCGCACAGAACCTGCAACGGCTGCGGGGCAAGCGTCACTTGTCCCTCGACGCGCTGGCCCGGCAATGCGGTGTGAGTCGGGCAATGCTGGCGCAGATCGAGTCCGGACGCAGCGTGCCGTCCATCAAAGTGCTGTGCAAAATTGCCAAAGGCCTGAAGGTCTCGGTGGCCGCCTTTCTGGAGCATCGGGCCTTCGAAGGTGTGGCCGTGCTGTCGGCGCGTGAGAGCAAACGCTTGGTCAGCGCCAGCGGAGCCTTCGTCAGCCGCGCCCTGTTCCCGTTCGACGTGGCACGCCAATCGGAGTTTTACGAACTGCGACTGAGCCCGTTGGGCGAAGACCACAGCGAGGGGCATGGCCCCGGTGTCCAGGAGAACCTGGTGGTGTCGCAGGGCGTGCTGGAAATCAGCGTCAACGAAGAACGTTACCTGCTGTCTACCGGCGACTCGATCCTGTTCTACGCCGACCAGCCCCACCGCTACCGCAACCCCGCCGACAGTGAGGCCGTGGCTTATCTGGTGGTGACTTACCCGGAACGGCTGGATTAAACACCTGAAAGCACCACATCCCCCTGTAGGAGCGAGGCTTGCCCGCGAAGGCAGCGTGTCAGGCGACATCGATGTTGAATGCGAGGGCCTCATCGCGAGCAGGCTCGCTCCCACAGGTGATTTGGGTTCGGCGCGGTATTTGTGGGTGGCGGTAATCAAACTGTGGGAGCGAGCCTGCTCGCGATGGGGATTGTCAGTCAATATTGATGTCGCCTGACACGCTGCCTTCGCGGGCAAGCCTCGCTCCTACGGGGGGATGTGGTGCCCGCCGGAATGAAAAAGCCCCCGTAACCGTAAGGTCGCGGGGGCTTTTTTTGTGTTGTCAGGGATCAGCAGGTGCAGCACATCAGCGGCATGCCATTGCAGCTCATCATCATCGGCATGCTGCAATCGTTCATCATTTTCATCATCAAGTCGCAGCAGCTTTTCATCATGTCCATGTTCATGCCGGCCATCGGCATGATTTTGCACATCATGCCGTCGGCCATCATCGTGCATTCCATCACGCACTTCATCGACGGCATCGGCATGCCCATCATCGGCATTGGCATCATCATGTTCATCATCGGCATGGCCATGCTCGCCTGGGACATGCACATCATGCTCATGTTGCCGCAGTGCATCATCATCGGCATGCCGCAGTTCATCATCATCTGCATCATTTCAGCGCTGTTCTTGAACATGGCCATGTCCATGCCAGCGGCCGGCATCATCTTGCACATCATGCCGTCGTCCATCATTTCGCAGCTCATGGTCGCCATCATCATCGGCATGCCCATCATTGGCATCATCGGCATGTTGGCGTTCATCATCGGCATTGGCATCTGCATGGCGTTCATCATGGTGTAACTCCCTAAGCGATTCGATAGTTGGACGAAGCTGATGGAGGCGGATTCTAAGGACTGGCGAAGGGACCACAAGATGATGGCCGAGCAGCAGGTTTTGATGTTGAAACCGCTTTAGTGGCGCGGCCGGGACGCAGCCGTCTGCTATAGCGCCCCTATGGATTTCATCGCATACAAAATCAAACCGAAGACGTGGTTTTATCGGTTATGGATATTCGACTGAGCGCTATATAAATAACCGAAAGAAATAATCGATCTAAACAGTGCCGTTTTTTTATCCTGCTCAAGTTCGCACAGCGGTCGGGCCAGGCCGCACAAAACATTGCTCGGTGACCCGTTCACCCCATTGCTGCCCCTCTTGCTCCTGCTCTAACGTGAAACCAACGTCTTCATACAGCTTACGAGCAGCATCAAGCCCCTTGAACGTCCAGAGCCGTGTTGCACAAAAGCCCCATTCATCGCAGAACTTCATCGCTTCAGCCAACAAGCGTTTACCTGCGCCCTTGCCTCGCGCCGAGTCATCAAGAATGAAACAGCGCAGGATCGCTTCGCCGCCCTCTCCTTCACCGTCTATAGCGATGGAGCCGACAATTCGCTGACCGTCCAGAGCCACCCAAACCTCGTTGCGCGGATTGTGCAAACGCCCCATCAACTCCGCCATGTCTGACGCAACCAGACTTTCGAACGGCTGGCCGAAGTTCGCATGCCTTGCGTAGTAATCAGCATGCATTTGCACAATTCGACCGATTATTCCGGGTCGGTAGCCCCGCGCAATGTCCAGCTGCGCCGGGGGCTGCGGCTCTGTACCGAGTCGATGAGTTTGCAGAGCAACGGCATAGTTGGCGATGCCCTCACCCACCACCCGCTGCTGCTCATTGGTCAAGTGAGTCATGGCGGCGCTGACCTGTTCCCTGGCGAACGAATCAATGGCTCGCAGGGTCTTCTTGCCCTGCGCCGTGAGTCGCAGCTTCTTGGAGCGCGCGTCATCTTCGTGTGGAATTTCTTCGATCTCGCCGGCCTCGATGAGTTTGCGCACCATACGGCTGACGCTGGATTTCTCCAGGCCGAGAAGCTCCACAAGCTCCCCTGCCGTCAGCGAATCCCGCTCCCCAATCTCCACGATCGTGTGAACCGACGAAGGCGGATAGTCCGTCGCGGCCAGGGTGGCTTGCATGAATCCCAACTCTCGCACCATGAGACGTGAGGCCGAACGGACTTGGTTAATCAGACCTGATGGGTAATGGGTCACGGCAAGCACCTCGAACGAAATGTTCGTTTAGTTGTATAGCACAACCAAATAATCGTCAATTGAACGCTTGCTGCCACTGATCGAAACCGGCCTCACCGACGGGCTTGTTTACGTCGATGTATTGAGCGCCACCGCGGCGCGAATCAGCGTCTTCAACGCGTCTTCATTAATCCTTTCGCCCTCATGGATATCGATGGCACGCCGGGTGTTGCCGTCGAGGCTGGCGTTGAACAGACCGGAAGGGTCCTCCAGCGAGGCACCTTTGGCGAAGGTCATCTTCACGGCATTCTTGTACGTCTCGCCGGTGCAGATGATGCCGGCGTGCGACCACACCGGAACCCCTCGCCACTTCAACTCCTCGACCACGTCGGGATCGGCCTGCTTGATAAGGGCCCGAACCCGAGCGAGCGTCTCGCCCCGCCAGTCACTCAGCGCCTGGATTTTTGCCTCTATCAGCTCAGAGGCAGAACCTCCCTCCTCGCCTGCCTTTGTGTCGATCTTCTTCATGATGGTTGTCACTCCTCGGGGTGGTCATCAAGTTGCATCACTAGATGAATCCAGCGACATAAACCATAGCAGGAGCCCACCATGATCAATGCAATCGACACCTGAACGTTGGTGAGGAATGCTCACGACCAATGGAACCGTTTCACGCCCGGTGCCACAGATAGAGGAACCGTCGAAAACAAAACCCAGGGAGTGTTCATGCGGCCAATCGAGGCGAAAGAGCAACTGCGTCAGTGGCTGCGCACGCGGGGTATCGTGGACACGCCGGAAGGTCAGCGTGAGCGTCATGCCGTACGCACCGTCGACGGCGAGGAGTGCCTGCTCTGGCTGCCCGAACAGGACACAACGCTGTTTATCTTCGTCCTGATCACCGAACTGACGATGCCCCAGGACAACGACATTCTGGCCCTGGCCATGGCGCTGAACCTCGAACCGACCCGAACCCACGGCGGCTCCCTCGGTTACAACCCAGGCTCCAGGCAACTCATGCTACGCAGCCTGCATTCAATGAACGATCTGGACGAGCCCGGCCTGGACCGCATCATGACGCAGATGGGCTCCTTGGGCGGTTCGCTGAAGCGCTACATCGAAAGCTATCGACGTCAGAAAACAACCAATCGACGCGCGCAAAAAGGGCCTCTGCGTTCACCGGCGCTGCATTTGAGCGCCCGACTATTCAGGATGGAATGAGGACACGGCATGCAGATTCACCACTTGGGAGACTCGGCAGGTATCACCGTTGCGGCGGAACAGGGCCAAACCTCATCGTCAGCCGGGGTCCAACCGGGGTCGCCCGAGGCATTCGCCCATTTCCACCCTCACACGGCGGGCGCCCTGGTCCCGCTGGGTGGCGGTGAGGATGTGTTTTTCGACGCACATTCCTCGTTCTCGTCGGTTGACGCCGCCGATCTACCCAGCCATGAAGAAGCGGACGCGCAGCATCGCTCGTTGCGCACCCTGCTGCCGGACTTGATGACGTCTCTCGCCTCGCTACGTGACGGCGCCACGCACTACATCAAGACCAAAACCAAGGAAATGGCGGATAACAGCATGGGGGGAACGGCGAACATCGAGGCCAAACGGCAGATCGCCGAGGAGCACGGCTGCCACCTTGCCTCCCCGTTCCACCAGAGCAAGTTTCTTTTCGAAAAGACCGTCGACGACAGCGAGTTCGCCGCCGACTACAGTCGGGCGGGAGGCGGCGGGCACGGCTGCTTCGGCCTGTCTGTCAACTGGTGCCAGAGTCGCGCCAAGGGTCAATCGGACGAGGTTTTCTTCGACAAGTTGGCGAATTACCGCGAAGACGCATTGCTGCCTCGCGTGCTGGGCTTCCAGCACATTGAACAGCAGCCCTACAGAGACAAGATCCGGAACGCCGGCCCCATGCTCCTGGACACGCTGCCAAAGCTGGGTATGACGCTGGGCAAAGCTCCAGATGGTGTACGTCCTGCCCACTATGGAATGAGGATGGATGCCATCGATCACGAACTGAAATCGGTATTGAAACCCGGTACGAACCAGACCTTCCTGCTATTGAGCGAAAGCCACGCCATGGCCCTGCACCAGGACAGCCAGAACCGCCTGCACTTCTTCGACCCGCTCTTCGGCGTGGTCCAGTCGGACAACCGAGAAAACATGAGCAGCTTCCTCTGCGACGTCTTCAAACGCGACGCCGGCAACCATTGGCGGGGGGAAAATCGCAGCCTGCAGCTCAGCGAAGTGGTGCCAGGGCCGGCATTTCACCTGCGTTGATCTCTGAGGACGAATGGAGGTCGTTACCCTGATACATTCAGTTAAGCAATTTCAGCCGCTACATAGATTGCGTCGCGGCTTAACGCGGCTGGTTCTGATCAACGATCAAGACGCTCTCCTAATGACTCTGCCATTCGAACCAAATCAGCAAACGACTTTGCGTGCATTTTTTTCATTGCATGTCCGCGGTGAATTTTCACGGTGATCTCGCTCAGATTCATCTGCCCTGCAATCTGTTTATTCATCAGACCTTTGACTGCGAGGGCCATCACCTCTTTTTCACGAGCTGTCAGCGTCTGATAGTGGGCATGCAGATCTGAAAACTGCTGCTCAAATTGCCGGCGTTTGACATCTGCCTGCAGTGCGGCAGACACCGCATCCAGAAGGTCCTGTTCACGGAACGGTTTTGCCAAAAAATCCACCGCGCCGGCTTTCATCGCCTTGACAGACATTTCGATGTCCCCATGCCCGGTGATGAAAATAATCGGAATACTGGCATTGGACTTAGCTAACTGGCTTTGGAACTCAAGACCACTGTTACCTTGAAGTCGTACATCAAGGATCAAACAGCTTGCACCCTCTGTTTTTGGCTGTTGAAGAAACTCCGCAGTGGATGCGAACGTCTCGACTTGTATACCGGCAGAGCGTAAAAGATTGCTTAATGCATTGCGCATGGAAGCGTCGTCATCCACCACGAACACCATAGAACCTTTACTGCCTTGCTCATTGGATGGTGGATTTCCGTTCATGCACAGCCCTCTTTGATTGGTTGAGGGAAAAATTCTAGCACAACACTTTACGTTGCGTAAGCGCGCGCACAAACATGGTTATAACCACCCGAAAACACTGGAAAAATCATGCAATAAAATACACTTCCAACGCTGAAATAAAAGAAAGCAGATAACGTGGGCAATGGAGAAACGCCCTGACCTGGACACTACAACTTTCCCCACTAATGCACCAGTTGCAAAAATGCTCGCAGTTATTGGACAGAATCCTGTATTGACTTTCACCCATTCTAGAACGCGCACGACGGACAATTTCATCGCTTGAATATTCACACGATTCCCGTATCAACCAGACTGGCTTGCCGTTTGCGAAGCTTTCAAGGTCAGTCACTTCGATGGGACCTGGCTTGAGTGAACTGCTAAATCCAGAGTAATGAGCTACGTCTCCACGCCCAAGGTATATGCCATGATGCGCATAAAATTTGCGCGGGCTAATCAAGTGCGAACCGATTGGCAAATCACCTGCATCCTTTTCGACAGGCACTAACGCCAATGCAAACATGGAGGATTTTCTTGACGACTTACTGCTATTGCAGCGCTCGACAAACAGACAACTTTCAAACATCAGCACCTTCATATACCCGGCAAAGTCCATTGCTATTATCGCCAGGCATAAAATAATTGCCGTTCGAAGCGATGAAACCCCATTTATCAACTTAATAGCCAGAGTATTCACGACACATTCTCCACAGACCCTTGATATGTAATATATCGCCAGGGCTGCGAAGCTTCATTTGTACACAGGATTAATTTAAGTGACCATTAATATACCTCCGCTAAACCTAAGTATTAAACAGAACACCTGGTTGCAGGCGACCAGAGTGCAGTCGATTCAACCATGCTCGACAGGAAGGGTGAATTGAACGGTAGCGCCGCGGGGTCGGTTTAAGCTTGCCCACAAGTGGCCGCCATGTGCCTCGATGATCGAGCGGCAGATTGATAACCCCATCCCCAATCCGGTGGGCTTGGTGGTGTAGAAAGAAGCGAAAATCTGCTCGGTGTTTTCCGAGGCAAACCCTGGCCCCGAATCGCTCACACTGACGAGCACACAACCGGCGTCATTTAACAGAGCGCTGATGTGCAATTGGCGTTCACCCTCGCTCACACCATTCATGGCCTCGAGCGCATTCATGATCAAGTTGAGCAGCACCTGTTGCAGTTCAACGCGGTCGCCTTCGATAAATGGCAAACCGTCTTCGAGTTGGGTCCGAATCAAGGCCCCACTCTTCATGATCTGGCCACGGGTGAACTCGATCATCTCGCGAATCGCCGCGTTGATGTCCACCGCCCCCTTTTGCGGCGGTGCCTTGCGGATATGCCGACGAATTCGACCCAATACATCGGCTGCCCGATTGGCATCCATGATGAGGCTGCCAAGTACTTTGTGGACCTCATCGATCTCCGGCGGCTGGCTGTTCAGCCAGCGCAGCGCGGCGTTGGCATTGAGGATGGCCGCTGCAATCGGTTGATTGACTTCGTGAGCAATCGAGGCAACAAGCTGCCCCATGGTCGCGACGCGGTTCGCGTGGGCCAACTCCGTTTGCACTTCGCGATAGCGTCGTTCGCTTTCGCGGATTTTTTCTTCCGCCTGTTTGCGCTCGGTCAGATCCAGCACGAAAGCGACCCCTTCCTTGCTGCTGGCTTCGAACATCGCCAAACCGACAATCACCGGCAAGCGGCTGCCATCCTTTCTGAAATATTCCTTCTCGTGGGGTTGGGCATAGCCGGTCCGCACCGCTTGTGCCAAAAAGTGCTCGCTGACTTCACGAAATTTCGGTGTTGTCAGATCTCTCCAGCGCAGACAGCCCGAGACAAGATCCTCTCGCTCGTATCCCACCATGCGAAGAAATGCATCATTGGCCTCGACGATGTCGCCGTCGGCGTTCCAGACGAGGATCCCGATGATGTTGGCGTCTACCAGACGCCTAATCTTCCCTTCGCGCTCCGCGACCTCGCGGTACAAACGGGCATTTTCCAGCGAAATAGCAGCCTGTGAGGCCACCAGTTTCAACACGGCAATCCGGGATGGGCTGAACACTCGGGCGGTCAGATTGTTTTCGAGGTAGAGCGCACCGGTCAGTTTGGCCTGGTTCATCAACGGCAGGCAGAGAACCGATCGGACGTGGTGCCGACGTATATAGGGGTCTTCGGCAAACGGGGCCTCGGTCAGGGCATCATCAAGAAAAACACTCTCACCCGTGCGCAGGACATGGTAGAGCAGTGACTCCGGCAGCAGCGCCGAAGTCATCGGCTCATCGCGCAACTGCATCGAATGGCTGCCAGTGGTCACTTGCGCGGCTATGCGGTGCTCACCCGTGTCCGACAGAATCAACACACCTCGTTCGGCACCGGCCTGTTCGATGGCCGTGCGCATGATCATGTCGATGAGCTTTTCCAGGACGATTTCTCCCGACACGGCCTGCGAGACCTTTATCACGGTGGCCAGATCGAGGTGTTCGACCGGTGCGACCATCGTCGTTGTCGGGCCGAGCGTTTGCTCTTCGGTCCTCAGCAACGGATACCGCGCCTCAAGCTGCCGCACCTTGCCATCAGCGCCCCAACGCAGGTAGCCGTAGCGGGCGTCTTGCAAGTAAACGCGGGCTACTTTCCCAAGACCACGGGCCGCGTAGAAGCGAGACGCCAGTTCATTGGCAAGCGCCTCGATATGGACAAAGCCGCTCTTCTGCGCCGAGTGCACGGCTTGTTCGTAAAGCAACTCGGCCTCGATCAAGCGTCCTTCGACGCGGGCGATCTCGGCGTCGACCAGCGCGGCCCGGCTCGCGAAATTCTCTGGGCACTGTTCAGCCCAGATCTGGAGTTGCCGGTGATCCGTCGCCATGGCGATCAAGTGCTGCGCACGCTCGTCCACCGGGACACTGTCGCACCATCGGGCACGAGCCAGTGCGTCATAGAAGTAAAACTCAGCCTCCTCGAAGAACAAATATGACGTCCATAGCAACTGCTGTGCCTTTGCGGCGGCTTGCATGGCCGCCTTGGGGTCGTCGGCCATGTAGCAGGCCTGTAATTTGCGAACCCAGTACCAGCACTCGGCCAATGCCAGGTCCGGATTGCTGGACAGGTGGGCTTCGGTGCCTGGCTCGTCAAACTGTCCATCATCAAAACAACCGAATATTGGCGTCGAACCCCGGAGCATCCGGATCAGCGCCAGTTGTGTGCCAATGAAATCGGTGACCAGCCCGAAACGCACTTTCCTGGCGTAATCCAGGCCACGTTCGGCTTCGTCTTGTACCTCGGACAATGGCTCACCGGCGAAGAGAGAGTCGGAGGTGAGGCTGTTGCCCGCATAAGCACCATACGGCAGGTCACCGATCCGGTTCGCCGCAACAAATGAGCGGTGCAGCAGGTCGCGGCATTGCCCTACGGGCTTCATCCAGCGCACGGCAAAATTCGAGAAGCAAAGATAGGTACTGGCTTCGAATCGCTTCAGGCCTCGTTGTTCAACGAGTTCGCAGCCGAGTTGGCCGAATCGAAATCCCGCCTGGTAGTCGCCGAAACGCC
Organism: Pseudomonas sp. GM50; assembly: GCF_000282375.1. Taxonomy (GTDB): domain Bacteria; phylum Pseudomonadota; class Gammaproteobacteria; order Pseudomonadales; family Pseudomonadaceae; genus Aquipseudomonas. Next base: position 24,279 of record NZ_AKJK01000075.1, on the reverse strand, counting down.
GTCCGGCGACTCTGAATGCATTGGCGTAATGCACACATGAAGCATCGCAGTTGCCCCCTTCGAGGCTCAGGCTGATCGCCTTGCAGATCAACAGGTCCGTCAGGTTCGCATCCGTCTGCAAGGCAGGCGGGAAGAGCTTGCTCAGAGCGCTGACGGTCATGAGGGAGCCCGCATCCTCCATCAGCGGCAAATCGATGAGTTCCTCGATTTGCCGATCGCCCAGTAACGACCAGATATGGTCGTACTCCTGGCGCACTTCATCGTCGCTCGGATGGGCCGACCACTCGATGCCCACATGCCGCAGATAGGCGAGACAGACAGCGACCGCGCCATCGCTGCGATCCATGAGCAGGTAGACATCCATTTGCAGACACACGACATTGGCTCGTTCGATCGTAGTCGTGGCGCGATCCGACAGCGCCGCCAGGCGCTTGTCCGCGACCGATAATTGCCCGGTCAGCAGCTCGCATTCGGCCCGGTTCAACTCCAGCGCGAAGATCAACCCATGGAGACGCGTCCAACAGTTGTCGTCCAACAGCTGCGCGCCCGTGGTGAGATAGTTGAGCGCCGAAGCATAGGCCGTTGACGCCTTGGCGCGCTGGCCGGCTATCAGGTTGAGCTCTGCCAATTGCTCCCGCTCGGCCTGATCGGTGAGCAGCACAGCGCCGCTATTGAGCTGGCCGACGATGTCAAAGATCGCCTCCTCCCGCCCTTGCAGGGACGTCTGCGCCGCGAGCAGCCGGCCGATTCGCAGATGAGCCTCGGCGCGAGCGCCCTTGGGGATCAGCGAATAGGCCGCTTCATGAATACGGTCATGAACAAAACCATAAGCGCCTTCCAGCCGCTGGACCAACTCCTGGCGTATGGCTTCCCACAATACCGTGCGGATCTGTGCCTGGGGGATGCCCAGAACGGTGGAAAGCGCCGTGGTCCCGGCAACGTTCCCCAGACAGGCAAGCTGCTGTAATGCCAGTTGCGTTTCAGCCGGCAAGCGGGTCAGCTTGCCGACCATCAGGTCCACGATGTTGTCGGTGTAACCCTTGGCATGGATGCGATCCGGACTCCAGCACCACTGCCTTGTTTGATGATCGAAGGTCAGCAGCTGTTCGTCAGCGAGCGTTTGCAGAAACTGGATCACGAAGAACGGGTTGCCGGCGGTTTTGTCCAGCACCAACTGCGCCAGGGGCTCAATGTGCGCAAGCTCGTCATGCAGCGCATCCGCAATCAACTGCTCAATGTGTCCCTTCGCGAGCGGTGCCAGCGTGATTTCATCTACCCTGCCCCCCGCGCTCCGAATAGCCTGAAGTTTTCCCGTGAGTGGGTGCGCGCCACTCACTTCATTGCTGCGGTAGGCCCCCACCAGCATCAGATGCCGCACATCCGAGCTGGTCAACAGATCCTCCAGCAGGTCGAGCGTTGCCGCGTCGATCCACTGCAGATCGTCCAGGAAAAGGGCAAGCGGATGCTCCGCCCGGGCAAATACACCGATAAAGCGCCGGAACACCAGGAGGAAACGGCGTTGCGCCTGTTGAGGCTCAAGTGTCTGCACAGGAGGCGGCTCACCAATGATGAGCTTCAGTTCGGGAATGAGGTCGGTCATGAGCCCCGCGTTGGCATCCAGTGCGTTCTGTAATGCGTCACGCCATTGCGCCAGTTCGGTGTCGTTCTTGCCAAGCAGCGTGCGCACCAGGCTTTGAAAGGCCTGCACCAGCGTCGAATAGGGAATATCGCGCCGGTATTGATCGAACTTGCCAGCTGCGAAAAGTCCTCGCGGCGGGACCAGCGCTTTGTGCAGCTCATTGACCACAGAGGATTTGCCAATACCGGAATAGCCGGTGACCAACATGAGCTCCGGCGCGCTGCTGGCGATGATCCGATCGAACGCGGCGATCAAGGTACTCACCTCATGCTCGCGCCCGTAGAGTTTCTCGGGAATCATCAGCCGATCGGATGTCCCTTGCTCACCCAACGCAAAGGCATTGATGTGGCGCAAGGACTCCCAGTCTGCCAGGCATTGCCGCAGATCGTGTTCAACACTCGCAGCCGTCTGGTAGCGTTCCTCAGCAGTCTTGGCGAGCAGCTTCATGACAATCCGGGAAAGCACATCGGGGACGGTTTCGACCCGCACGCTCGGTGGCTGCGGTTGTTTGGCGATATGGCAGTGCACCCACTCTATCGGGTCAGATGCCGTAAACGGCAGCGAACCCGTGAGCATCTGGTAAAGCGTGACGCCGAAGGAATAGAGGTCGCTGCGCAAATCGATCGAGCGATTCATCCTGCCGGTCTGCTCAGGTGCCATGTAGGCGAGCGTGCCGGCGATGGTCTCAGGCGCCTGTCGCTCACGCGGTAGCCACGAGGCGAGGCCGAACCCTGTAAGCCGGGCCTGACCGTCGGAGCAGTTCACCAAAATATGAGAGGGCTTGATATCTTTATGGACGAGTCCGCGCTGGTGGAGCTTTCCCAATGCCTGCGCGATGCTGATAGCAAGACGCAGAAAAGTTGGCGTTTCCATGGGGGCAACCAGCAGCTGCACAAGCGGCGTGCCACCCGTATCCTCCAGCAGCAGATACACCTGCCCATTTTCTCGCACCATCTCAAGCGGACGCACAGCCCAAGAGCCATCCAGTTCGTCCTTCAGGCCAAACTCGTGGGCGAAACGGCCAAGACAAGCCGGAAGCGGTTGTTCAGCAGCAGGTCGTGCAACCAGAACATTGCGGCTGCCTTCCACACCCGAGCGTAACTCTCGACAGAAGGTACGCTCGCCATCGTTCCATAGTATCTGCATGCTGTTATCCGTCGGAGCGGGAACAATAAGTAGGTTCTTGACTGCCGCACATTGCCGTCACGCTGTATCCAGGCACATGCCGATGCCGCCGCAATAGCCTACAACAGCTTCCAGCACCATTAGAACCTGGATTTGACCCAGCCCACCGTCAGCACAAAGATCAATGCCAGTGATAAAGCTAACGGGGGGACGCTTCACGGAACAACATAGCCTCAAGTCACGCTACGGCCAGAGGCACGGGCTGCTCTTGATGTTGACCGAGATAGCGACAGAAGCACGAACGCAACCAGCGTTCCCGAGGGTCGTTGTGGGCCGCGCCGCGCCAGGCCATGGACAAGTCCGGCGCCGGTAGCACCAACGGCGCAAAGTCGGCGCGCATCCCTTCCATTCGCGCCATGGCCCGGGCGACGTAGTCCGGTACGATCGCAATCATGTCGCTGCCGGCGAGCAAAGCGGGCAAGGCACTGAACTGCGGAACAGCCAGGACTACCCTGCGCTGCCGACCGACCAGGCTCAGGGCATGGTCGGCATCGTCGATGACATTTCCCATCGACGAGACAACCACATGAGGCCGTCTGCAAAAGTCATCCAGCTCGAGGACGCCGGGGTCCGAATCGGCGCGCAATAGCATTGGCTGCATCGCTCGCAGGCTTTTGCAATGGGCACTGGCCGGCAGCTCCTGGGCAAAGCTGATACCCACGGAAATCTCTCCCGAGGTCAGCAATTGGGGTAGTTGCCGATGGTCCACTCTGCGCACCACCAGCGTGATGTTTGGCGCCTCATCCCGCAGGTGCTTGATCAAACGTGGAAGCAGCGCGTACTCGACATCGTCAGAGAGTCCGATATGAAAGGTCTCGTCACTGGTGAGTGGGTCGAACGCCTGGGCACAGCTCAAGGCGACAGCGATGCCATCCAGCGCCGGTGTCAGCCGCGCATGAATTTCTTCTGCGCGCGCAGTCGGCTCCATCACCCTGCCAGTGCGGATGAACAGCGGATCATTGAACATCGAACGCAGTCGCCCGAGGGCGCTGCTGATAGTGGCCTGGCACAGGAAAAGTTTCTCTGCGGCCCGGGTAACGTTGCGTTCGCACATCACTGTTTCAAAGACAATCAACAGATTGATGTCGGCACGCCGCAGATCATTTCTGTTCATCACGTTCACCGCCCAGGCACAAGGCCGCATGAGTAAGGGAGTTCAAGCTTATGCAGCCCAATAGCAAGCCGTCACTTGTATCTAGGTTCAACCGATGTATCCCTTGGTTGCGCAGCCTTGTACGTGGGTATGCCCGCAATCGCGACCCAGTAGTACAAGACCAACCTGGGTGATTTCATCGAACTTCCAAGTTCCCCCACACTTTGGTCTTAGCAGATTATACATTGGTATACTTCAACACTTTATAAGTCGGCGTATGTTGTAATAACGGCCAAAGCTGTCACGAGGGTCCCAAATGAAGCAAGGCACACCCATACGCAACTCAATGATTATCGCCATCGTCGATGATGATGACTCGGTCCGGACAGCGCTTGAAAGCTTGCTGCGATCCAGCGGATACAAAGTTAAAACTTATTGCAGCGCTCTGGACTTTCTCAACACGAACGGCCCCGCTCAAACACATTGCCTCATTTCCGATATCCAGATGCCGGGAATGAGCGGTTTGGAGCTTCACAAGCAGCTCGTCGCGATGGGCTTTCACATTCCCACTGTATTCATTACTGCTTACCCTGAAGCCCTCTCCCCCCTTGGCACCAATACACCTGCGCTGACTGCCTGTCTGCCTAAACCTTGTGACGCCAACAAGCTTCTGAACTACATCGAAACAGCCCTCCTCCAGCAGAACTGAGTGCGCTCTGAACGCTCTCTTTTGCATCCAATACAAACCTTCGTATATACCCACCCCCCCTGACGTATAGTTTTTCTGAACCGATGTAGAAGTGCGCCGAAAACAATCCAGTCATAACCTGAATCCACAGCGGGCGACCTGCTGCTTTCAACATAGACGCCTGAAACTTCGGCGCCTGTTTATCGCTCCACCAAACTTGAAGAATAACTTCAAGAACATTGAAAACCTTTTTTGAGGAACAACTAATGAAACAGCATATTCTGGTTATTGGTGCGGGGTTCGGTGGAGTGTGGAGTGCATTGAGCGCCGCCCGCCTACTGGATAAGCACAGTCGTAGCGACGTGGAAATCACGCTGCTGGCTCCCCAGGCGCAATTGCGCATTCGTCCCCGTTTCTACGAAAGCGACGTGCACAAAATGTTCGCCCCCCTGGATGGGTTGTTCGACTCGGTAGGTGTGCGTTTCATCAAAGGCACCGCCGAGCACATTGATGACCTTGGAAGGACCGTTGGCTATCGCGATGAGGCTGGCCGGTGGAGCACATTGACCTACGATCGCCTGGTACTTGCCGCTGGCAGCCAGTTAGCCCGTCCGACGGTGCCAGGCCTTGACGCCCACGCCTTCGACGTTGATCAGATCGAAGCCGCGGTGCGTCTGGAGAACCACCTCAAATCCCTCAAGAACCGTCCCTCCAGCGTTGCCCGCAACACGGTGGTGGTCGCCGGTGGCGGTTTCACCGGGATCGAGACCGGCACCGAGATGCCGGCGCGCCTGCGGTCCTTGCTCGGTAACGATCAGGACATCCGCGTGATCATCATCGACCGTGCGCCCCAGATTGGCGCGACCATGGGTGAGGGAATTCGTCCGTCAATCATCGAGGCGTCCGAATACCTGGGCATTGAATGGGTGGTCAACGCCAGCGTGACAGCAGTGGACGCCAACGGCGTTACCCTCGCCGATGGTCGCCGCATCGAGAGCCAAACAGTGATCTGGACCGTCGGCTTCCGCGCCAGTCCGCTGACCGAACAGATTTCCAGCGTGCGCGATGTCCAGGGACGCCTGCACGTCGATGAGAACCTGAAGGTGCTCGGCCAGGAGCATGTCTACGCCGCTGGAGACGTCGCCTATGCCGCCACCGACGACCTCGGCAACTTCGCCGCGATGTCTTGCCAGCACGCGATTTCTCTAGGCCGTCATGCCGGCAATAACGTCGCTGCGGACCTGCTCGGTGTCGCGCCCACCGCCTACCGTCAGCCCAAGTACGTGACCTGCCTCGATCTGGGCGCCTGGGGCGCGGTGTTTACTGAAGGCTGGGATCGTCAGCTCAAGTTGGTCAAGGAAACGGCCAAGGAGCTCAAGACGCAGATCAACACCCAGTGGATCTACCCGCCGGCAGCTGATCGGGCCGCCGCCCTGGCAGCAGCCGACCCGATGATTCCTGTGGCTTGAAGCCCCCCCTCCACCTGAACCCGACGTGACCCAAGCAATAGGAGAAGGACCATGACAATGCAGTTGAACCACCCCACCCAAAAGGATGGAGCACAGAAAAGGAACGCTCAGCAGGAGTCAAACATGAGCTTGCACAACACGGTGTCCGAGGAGCTGGTTCCTTCGCGCTATGCGCTGCGGATCGGCGAGATTGACGTGCTGGTGGTCAGTGATGGAGTGCTGCCCCTGCCGACCGAGACGATGTCCACCAATGCCGACCCAGCCACCCGCGCGGCCTGGTTCAAGGACATGTTCCTGGGGCCGGACGCGTTCGATTGGGCGCTGAACGTACTGGTGGTGCGCAGCGGCGACAAGCTCATCCTCGTCGACGCTGGACTGGGCGGGCAGTTCCCCGGCTTTCCGCGGGCCGGGCAGTTCCCCAAACGACTGAAGGCCGCCGGTATCGATCTTTCGTCCGTGACCGACGTGGTGATTACCCATATGCACATGGACCATATCGGCGGGCTGCTGGTCGATGAGGTGAAGAGCCAACTGCGTCCGGATCTGCGTATCCACGTTTCAGCTACCGAGGTCGCGTTCTGGGAGTCGCCCGATTTCTCCCTCACCGCCATGCCGTCGCCGGTGCCGGACGTCCTGCGGGCAACGGCCAATCAGTTCATTAGCGAATACCGCAGCAAGGTGCGCACGTTCGAGGATGAATATGAGGTGGCGCCAGGCGTGGTCGTCAAGCTCACCGGCGGCCACACCCCAGGGCACAGCGTGGTCTACGTGACATCCGGCGGCGAGCGGTTGACCTTCGCGGGCGACGCCCTGTTCCCGGTCGCCTTCGAACACCCCGACTGGCATAACGGCTTTGAACATGACCCTGAGGAGTCGGTTCGCGTTCGTGTCCGTCTGTTGCAAGAGGCGGCGGCTAGCGGTGAGCTGTTCGTGGCGACTCACCTGCCGTTCCCCTCCGTTGGCCGGGTGGCAGTGGACGGCGACGCCTTTCGCTGGGTCGCGGGTTTCTGGGACTACTGATCGCTTGTCGGGTTTGCGCCTGCGTTCACGGAGGCACGAATCTCCCTGAGCAACAACACATGATCGAGAGACCTTCAATGAAAGACTCCAATCGGGAGATAGATCTCCAGCGTCGGGCCATATTGGCAAGTTCAGCAGTAGTGGCCGCCAGTTTGTTGGTTCCGCTTTCCAGTTTTTCCGGGTTGACGCAGGCCGCTGACAAGCCCTCTGCAACCCAACACAAACCAGATCACAAGGAGATGCACGCTATGAACTCTATTACGACCAAAGACGGCACCGAGATTTTCTTCAAGGATTGGGGTCCGAAAGACGCGACGCCCATCGTGTTTCACCACGGCTGGCCATTGAGCGCGGACGACTGGGACAACCAGATGATGTTTTTCTTGCTCAAAGGCTATCGGGTGATCGCGCACGATCGCCGCGGTCACGGCCGCTCGACCCAAACCTGGGTGGGTAACGAAATGGACACCTACACCGCCGATGTCATCGAGCTGACCGATGCGCTCGACCTTAAAGGTGCGATCCATGTCGGCCATTCGACCGGTGGTGGTGAAGTAGCGCGCTACGCCGCTCGAGCCAAACCGGGACGCGTTGCCAAGGCCGTACTGATCAGCGCGGTTCCCCCCATCATGGTTAAGTCAGAGAAGAACCCCGGCGGTTTACCTCTGGAAGTGTTCGACGGATTCCGTTCGGCACTGGCCGCCAGCCGCGCGCAGTTTTACCTGGACGTGCCGTCGGGGCCGTTCTACGGTTTCAATCGACCCGGGGCGAAGGTTTCACAAGGCGTAATCGACAACTGGTGGCGTCAAGGCATGATGGGCGGTGCAAAAGCTCATTACGACTGCATCAAAGCGTTTTCCGAGACCGACTTCACCGAAGACCTGAAGGCGATTCAGGTGCCCACACTGGTCATGCATGGAGAGGATGATCAGATTGTGCCGATTGCCGACTCTGCGCCGCTTTCGGCCAAACTATTGAAACATTCCACCCTCAAGACGTACCCGGGCTTTCCTCACGGTATGCCGACGACCAACGCGGATCAGATCAACGCCGATCTGTTGGCGTTCATTCGCGGTTGAGCACTAACGTCGTGACGGCGATCCGATCGCCGTCGCGGCGTCTGAAATGGTTGCCGTTGGATCCCCCCAAAGCCAAGGGTTACACCCAGTTTCTTCGACCACCTATTGATCGCGGTCTGTCATCAGCTAGTGGTATTGGGTGCGAAATATAGGCCCATGATTTATATGGACTTTAAAAAAAAGTCGGAATGGGTAGCGCAGAGTTATCCAGAGACCTCTATTATTTCGTTATCGCCGAATTCGTTCTAATCACCACTATACAGTCAGCGACAAAGCACGCCCTTAATCAATGATTATAGGAGAGTAACATGTCGATAAAAAAAAGAACTGCCTTACTCGTCCTGGCTTTTAGCTTTTTTGGAATGACGAGTTGTGCCGACATAAGAAATTACTCTGAAATCTCAAGCGAAAGAAACAAGAGCATTGTTTCTGATATTGACTATTATGACTATGCATACAATGTAGACATTATTGTGCTTCCCGTAGAAATAAAAACCAAGGGAAATGTAGATATAGACAATGATTTTTCAGCCGAATTACAAATTTCAAACTGGGGAAACACCATCAAGAATGCGACCCAGAAAGAAATTAATAACAGCGGTCGCTTTATCGAATTTGGACATTACAGTGGCCGCATTGAAATAAGCGCAGAAGTATCTTCAGTGTCTATCAGCAACGCGCGGGGTGGAATTCGCTCGACGTGCAATGTTGTTTACACATATAAAGATTTAGCGGCAGGAAAAATACTCTCCAAGCATGACAGCGCCATTGAAGTAATGACGCTAACCCCTGCCATACCAAAATCCAGTAATAATTTTTTTTATAGCTTTGATCAACTGACATATGCTATTGCTCGCGAAGCGATTATTGGTCTCATTCGGTTGCCGCCTATGGCTGATATTCAGCTAACCCAGAGGCAAGTCAAATTTTATAATTCTAAAATAAAAAGAAAACCCAACCAAATTATTAGCTACGTTCCAGTTGATAGTCTTGTTAACAAAAATAAAAAAGAACTAAACTCTGCGTCTTCAACGGCTAAGAAAATGCAAAAAAACAACAATAAATTGGCTAATAAAAACAAATCAAAAGTTAGAGTAGACAACGTCTCTGCCCCCACTACCCCCACCGTGGGGTCTAACACAGCTAGTGATGCACCCACCGCAAACACTGTTAAATCGAGTGAAAACCCGGAGCACCTGAAGGATGGCACCGTTAAAAACGACGAGCCCAGTTATGACGGCAGTGGATATATAGCCACTCCGGGGCACTATCAACCTCAACATGAGGTATCGGCAGAGCAAGAAAGAGCAATGGACGAATGGTTGAAAGCGGAAAATGCAAGGTTACAGGGAGCGACTGGCAATGCCGCTGCACGTACCGGGTATACAGCCGCACCGGGACTCTACCAACCCCAAAACAAGGTATCGACAGAGCAAGAAAAAGCAATGGACGAATGGTTGAAAGCGGAAAAAGCAAGGTTACAGGGAGCGACTGGCAATGCCGCTTCACGTACCGGGTATACAGCCACACCGGGACTCTACCAACCCCAAAACAAGGTATCGGCAGAGCAAGAAAGAGCAATGGACGAATTATTGAAAGCGGAAAAAGCAATGTTACAGGGAGCGACTGGCAATGCCGCTTCAAGTACCGAACAGACAGCCGCGCCGGGACTCTATCAACCTCAAAACAAGGTGTCGCCAGAGCAAGAAAAAGCAATGGATGAAAGGACGAAAGGGCAATAAAACAAACTCCGCAGCGCGACAGTGTGAATCGCCCATGGTTGCGTAGACGTTTGCGAGCGTCGGCTATGGGTCCAGCATTGAGCGCTTGGGTTGTGGATTCAACCGGTCGACGCAACACAACCGCATTAAATCAGCCCCCATCGTTTGACCGTGCCCGGCAGTCATTCCAAACCTCACGTATCACCTTCTTAAGCATCAGCGCCTCGGCCCAGCGATCGGTGATGTCGCGTCCATCAGCACCCGTGATGGCATAGGGTGGCGGGCCGAGTTCACAGGTGAAGGACAGGCTGTCGGGCGTGTTCGGTCGGGCCAGCCAATCCTCTATCCCATAGCGCCACCAGCCCAGGAAACGTTCCAGCCAGGGTCGATGCTGGGCGAAGCTCAGGGGCACCTGGACCTGTTCGCCGTTGGCGACACGACCATGAAACCCCCAACTGTGGCGCAGGATGGTGTGAATCTGTTCGTCGTCTTCGGCAGTGGCTGGCTCTGGCAGTTCGCGGCCCACGACATAGTGGGACAGGTCGGCCAACAGTTTGAGATCGGGCATTTCAGCGAGTATGTCGAGGGTGAATAACAGGTCATTGGTGAGGCGATAACGGTGGGTTTCCAGCAGAACGGGAAAGTCCACCTGCTCGGCCAGACGCTGCCAGCCTTCGATCAGTTCAATAGCTTGCTTCAACGTGCGCGGCCGCACGTCTGCTTGCAGCGTGAGGTGGTGGCAGCCGTAGCGGGCCGCGACATCGATTGCTGCCGCCAGATCATCCACGGTGCGGGGGAACACCTGCCCTTCGATTTGCAAGCCTTGCGCCTTGGCGGCGGCATGCAGGCGAGCGGCATGTGGCGCGACCCAGAAATGGTCGGTGATGCCGTCGAAGCCGGCGGCGGCGATTTTCTCCACTTGCGCTTCCAGGGAAAGGTCGCATTGGCCGCGGTGATCTTGCATGGCCCACTGGGACTGAAAGACCAGGAATTCACGCATGTCAGTTCCTCAGCAGTTGTTTGAGCGGTACATCGGCGTCGGCCAGAGCGTCTACCGAAAGGAGGTTACGGTGAGCGATCAGCCGTTCGCACAGCTTGATGTCCTTGGCGATGCTATTCCCCTGCCCCCAGCCGCAAGCACCTTGCAAACGTTGCTCGGCATCGAGGTAGAACAACAGGAATCCGCCACCCGGAGTTGTCCGGCTCGCCGTGGGTTGTGTGTTTGCGATCACGCCCACGGTCTGCAATCCCCAGTCGTATTGATCGGACCAAAAACCGGGAATGACCTCGAAGGGCAGCTCGCCGCCCAACAGATTCAGGGCGGCGTGACGACCTTGGGTCTCGGCGTTGCGCCAGGTTTCCTGACGTTGGAAAACGCCTTGCGGGTGCAGTCGAAACTCACAGACATCGCCCGCCGCAAAGATGTCCGGCGCGCTGGTGCGCAGTTGGGCATCGACGCGAATGCCCTGGCCGACCTCAAGTCCTGCGGCCGCGGCCAGCTCAGTGTTGGGTTGCATGCCGATGCCCACCACCACCAAGTCACAGGGCAGCAACTCGCCGTCGACCAATTGCACGGACTCAACGTGAGTAGCGCCCTGCACCGCCTCAATCGCCACATTCAGCCGAACATCCACGCCCTGACTGCGATGCAGGTCCAGCAGGACACTGGACAGTTGCTCCGGCAACACCCGTCCCGCCAAACGCGGTCCGGCCTCGAGCAAAGTCACCGTGCAACCCAAGGCTCGGGCGGTGGCGGCGACTTCGAGCCCGATGAAGCCGCCACCGATGATCACCACCCGCGCGTCAGGTTGCAACGAAGCGCGCAGTGCCAGCGCCTCGTCATGGGTACGCAGATAAAGCACATTGAGCAGGTGCTCGGGTACCGAGGCGAGTCTGCGCGACCGCCCTCCCGTCGCCAATAACAGCCGCGCGTAATGCAGCCAGTTGCCGTCGGCCAGTTGCAAACGATGCTGCTGCGGATCCAGGCATTTCACCGGGTTGCCGGCCAGGTGTTCGATGTCCAGTTCGGCGAGCTGAGCGGTATCGCACAGGCTGTAACCCGCCAGCTCGACCGTGCCCTGCAACAGCCCCTTGGACAGCGGCGGACGTTCATAGGGCGGGTGAGACTCGTCGCCTATCAGGATCAGGCGACCGCTATAACCTTCGCCGCGCAGGGTCAGGGCCGCACGGCCACCCGCATGCCCGGCGCCAACGATGACCAGTGGAGCATTGGCAGGATTCATGGCACAGACTCCGTGCAGTTAAACCGTGATGGCGAGCAGTACACGCCCCGCCTCGACCCGGACTTCATAGGTCTTGAGATTGACGCACACCGGTGCGCCAAGGGCTTTGCCGGAGCGGTAGTCGAAACGCCCGTTGTGCTTGGGGCACTCGACGACATGGTCCATCACCAAACCATCAGCCAAGTGGATGGACTCATGGGTGCACAGGCCCGCGGTGGCGAAAAACTCGCTGTTGGCGGAGCGGTAGACGGCATAGGTGTGCTGGCCATGGTCGAAACGAATGACATCTTCATCGTCGATATCGTCCACGGCACATACATCGATCCATTGATCGGTCATGGCGTTTTCTCTTGTAGTGGTACACACAGGAAGGTGTCATGTGGGAGCGGGCTTGCTCGCGAAAGCGGTGTATCAGGCGCCATCGATGTTGACTGTGACGCCGTCTTCGCGAGCAAGCCCGCTCCCACAGGGGTTGTGCCTATTGGATGTCAGGCCGGCGTTACTTCAGGTTCTGCCTGGACGTTGGCGGTCGGCGCTGCGCGTTGTGGCAAAGGACGACTGACGAAATACGTCGGGTCTTTGCGCTGCTTCCAGATGGTCGGGAGGATTTCCTTGAAGGCCTCGAACAGACTGGTGTAAGGCGGCGGGCAGTCACGGCGGATCTCCTCGTGAAGCTGCGCCAGCGCGTGAAACGGCACCATCGGATACATGTGATGCTCAAGGTGATAGTTCATGTTGAGGTACATGAAGCGCAGCACCGGGCCCATATAAATCGTGCGGCAGTTGCTGCGGTGATCGAGTACGTCCTCAGCCAGGCCGACATGCTGCGACAGGCCGAACAGGTAGGACAGCCAACCGCCATAGAGGGTCGGCAGGCCGATAAACATCAGCGGCAACCAGCTCTGCAGATAAACCGCAGTGCCCACGGTGAGCGCATAAATCGCTAGCCAGACGCGTGCGTCCCTCACCACCTTGGGCCACTCGGATTCGGGGATGAACGTCTGTTCTTCTTCACCCATCCGCCCTGCCGCGTGCTTGCAGACTGACCACATCGTGTTCAACGCGTAAGGCATTCTGAACAGGCTCAGCACCATATTGATCAGGCTTGGCGGACGTGGTTCGACGATCTCCGGATCGCGGCCGACGATCACGGTGTCGGTGTGGTGCCGTGCATGGCTCCAGCGCCAGACTTGGGGTTCGAACATGAACATAAAGCTCGACAGCTGATAGACCGCATCATTCATCCAGCGGGTCTTGAACGCCGTACCGTGACCCGCTTCGTGCCAACGGGCATTGGACGCCGTGCCGTAGAGCAGCCCGTAGACGAAGAAGAACGGAACACAGGCCCAGGAGCCCCAGAACCAGTAACCGCCGAAGCCGGTCACGATCATCGCCGACAGCCAGATCGCGGTATCAAGCAAGGCCGGGCCATCGCGGCGCTGCATCAATTCCTTCATGCGTTTACGAGAAATGGGGGATTGGTACCAGCTTGCCGATACCAGGCCTTTTTGCACCGCTCGGGCGGCTTCGGGGCCGGTCAATCGATAATCCCGAGGCTTGGGTTTACCGGGGTTTTCAAAGGCTGCGTTTTGTTCAGGCATTTTATTGTTCTCCGCAAGCTTGATTGTTTTAGGCACTTTTCGACGCGGGATCACATCGCTGGGGAAAATATAGAGAGCGCAGAAATCACCCTCAAGCCCTTGAATACATTCCCTATCAAGCTATCATCCAGGCCCATTGAAGCTTGATAGTTTTCTATCAAGGCGCTTGCGGGGCCCGCCATGAACAACACTAAACGCCCAACCATCGCCACCGTTGCCGAACACGCTGGCTTGAGTGTCGCCACCGTGGACCGGGTGCTCAACGCCAGGGCTCCGGTCAACCCGGACACCGCCGAGCAGGTTTTCCAGGCCGCCGAAGCCGTCGGTTATTTCGCCGCCAGGCTGATCGGCCAGCGGATCCGCGAACGGCGTCCCACCTATCGTTTCGGCATCCTGCTGCTCGGTACCGCCCAGGCGTTCTATGGCAATGTGGCCGCCGCCATCACCGAGGCGGCGCAGCGTCAGGCTGGCGCCAACCTGAGCATTCAATTCGAGTACGTTTTCGATCGCACGCCCAGCGCGATCATTGCTCAGATCGAACAACTGGCAGTGCAGTGCGACGGTCTGGCGGTGGTCAGCTTCGCGCATCCGCTGATCAATGCCGCCATCGCACAGATCAGAGAGGCCGGCGTGCCGGTGATCGCGATGCTGTCGGACATTCATGAGGCGGCGGATGAGCCTTATGTCGGCCAGGACAATCACGAGGTCGGACGTACCATGGGTTGGCTGATGGCGCACACGTGTGGCGCCCGCAAAGGCAGCGTCGGGGTGTTGCTCGGCGGCCACCGTTTTCTTGGCCATCAGGCGCGGGTCGAGGGGCTACGCAGCTACCTGGCGGAGCGCGCCCCAGGGTTGCGGCTGCTGGAAGCGGTGATCAATCTGGACAATTGCGACATCACCGAAGAGGCGACGCTGGACCTGCTGGCGCGGCATGACGACTTGCGCGGTTTGTGCGTGGTCGGCGGTGGCGGCGACGGGGTCATCAATGCCCTGTCGCAGCTACCGAAGCAGCCGTCGCTGTGCTGCATTCTGCAGGAGTCGACCGAGCTGTCGCGCCAGGCTTTGTCGCAGGGTTTGATCAGTTTGGTCATCGATTCCCAGCCGCGATTACTGGCGGCAGCGCTGGTCGATTTGTTGGTGGAATTGCAGACCGCACCGGACTTCGATCCGATACGGCATCGAATCCATATCCCGTTGCAGATCGTGACCTCAGAGAACACTCGAGGCTGAACTCTCCCCATTGGCTCCTTCACGAAAAGCATCAGCACTCAGCCCGAATCGATTCATCTTGTTGTACAACCCGCCGCGAGAAACATTCAGCTGCCTCGCGGCCAGTCGGATGTTGCCGCGGGTATCCCTGAGGGCCGCGATGATCGCATTCATTTCATGGGTGCCAAGGTCCAGGGCTGCCCGGGGTTCGGGCACACTTCCTGGCGTCGGCTGACGTAGCCTTTGTTTGATTTCAAGCGGTAGATCAGCTGGCTGGATCAGTTCGGTCACCGCCAGATTGGTCGCGCGTTCAATGGTGTTTTCCAACTCGCGAACATTACCCGGCCAGCTGTAGGCCGAAAGAATATCCAACGCCTCTGGCGAGATGCCCTGCACCGATTTGCGCAACGACCGGGTGCAACGATTGAGAAAATGCCGCGCCAGCAATGGAACATCTTCCCGACGCATCCGCAGCGGCGGAACCGTCAGGTTCAGCACATTGAGCCGGTAGTAAAGATCCTCACGGAAGGCGCCATCGGCAACCGCCTGGCTCAGATTGCGGTGGGTGGCGGCGATGATACGCACATCCACTTGCTGCGATTTTTTCGCGCCCACGCGAGTCACCTCACCTTCTTGCAAGACGCGCAACAGGCTGACTTGGGCATCAAAAGACATGTCACCGATTTCGTCGAGGAAGATCGTTCCGCCATCGGCCAATTCGAACTTCCCGGCAGAGCCGCCACGGGCCGATCCGGTGAAGGCGCCCTCGACATGACCAAACAGTTCGCTCTGCACCAGATCGCGCGGAATGGCCCCGCAATTGACCGCCACAAACGGACCGTTGCGACGCTCGCTGGCGTTATGGATCGCCTGGGCGAACAGCTCCTTGCCGGTGCCGCTTTCCCCCAGGATCAGCGTGGTCGAGTCACTGCGACTGGCAATCCGCCCCAGGTGCAACGCGTCCTGTATGGCTCGCGAACTGCCTTGAATGGTCTCGAAGGTGTAGCTGGCTTGGGTGCCGATGATCCGCCGGGTAATTTCCCGGATGCGCCGGTTCTCGCGCAACGAAACAATGCGCCCGCCCTGCTCCAGTGGGCACACCGAGACCAGACACGCCAAGTGGCTGCGATCATGCAACTCAAACGTGCAATCCAGGTCCCTTATCCCTTCATACTGCTGCCCTTCCCCGCCGCGCAGCAGAATCTCATCGGTCAGCTCACTCTGGCCCAGACGCTGGAACGGGCTGCCCAACAGATCCCGGCCCACACGAAACAATTGGCGGGCATAACGGTTGAGCGCCTTGATGCAGCCCCGCTCATCCAGCACCACAAGCCCCTCGTTGAGCACTTCGAGGACGGTTTGCTGTTCTTCCAGCAGTATCTGCAGCGCCATCTGCCGCGAGACCGCTTCGGCCGCTGCCTGGACGGTGCCCAGTGTATGGAAATGAAACCAGCCCGGCTCGGCGGTCAAGGTCAGCATGGCCAGCGTCCTGCCCTGCGCATCCCTGATCGGCGCGGCAGCACAATGCATGCGCCGCCGACGCAGGCCGATCCCGAAGTTCTCCTCGGCCAGTACATACACCAAGCGATCCTCGGCAAGCGCCAGCCCGGTGCAGTTGGTGCCCTGCACCGACTCCAGCAGCCGACTGCCCACAGGCGTGAGGTCCAGGCCACAGAAATACAGGGTCGTGCCTGCGGCATCGGTCAGATTGATATGGCCCCTGGGGTTGTAAGCCAGCAATCCCTTCATGACCTCCGCCGCTGCGGCGATCAAGGCCCGATTGGCCGCAAGTGTTGCGGCCAGAACGGCCGGGGCGACGAACCGGTATTCGCCATCCTCAGGATCGAGGCCGGCACTGACGCTGCGCAGCCAGGAATCCCAGATAACCTGCCTGACCCCCGCAGGTCGATCGATGCGCCCTTTCAGGCAAGCCAGCCAAGCCTGATCCAGCTCGGCGATCGGTCCTTCGTTCAACGACGCAGGCCCGAGCGCGGTGATGTAATCGAGGTCTTGCGCGCTGAAGGCTGTTAGCTGTGGGTTCACCATCATCGATCCGCTTCCATGTTCACGTTTTAGACATGTCAGTGTAGACATGTCATTCGAATGAACACACTTTTCAATAAAAATAAATTTACTTGTTAAATATCAATGACTTAAATATTGGCACATCCCTTGCTCCTTTGATTAACGCCAGCGAGGACATTCCTGCTGCGAGTCATTGAACAACAATAAAAGGGAGTCATTTCATGAGTACGTCCAAGATCATCCGCCTGGGTCTCATCGGTGCTGGCCGCATGGGCAGCTTTCACGGCCTGACTGCCGCCAGACACATTCCCGGCGCCTGTCTGGCCGCCATCGCCGACCCTACCCCCGGTCAAGCCGCCCGCCTGGCCGCAGAGTTGGGTGTGCAACGGGTCTACACCGATCCACAGCAACTGCTCGATGACCCGGAAATCGACGCTGTCTTGATTGCCGCCCCCGCCCGCAGCCATGCCGAACTGGTGATCAGCGCGGCTCGGGCCGGCAAAGGTGTGTTTTGTGAAAAACCCATGGCCATCACCCTCGACGAGGCCGACCGCGCCATCGCCGCAGCCGCCGATGCGCGCGTGCCGCTACAGGTCGGCTTCAACCGCCGCTTTGCCAAAAGCTTCCGCGCGGCTCACCTGGACGTGGTCGCCGACCGCATCGGTACGCCGCAACTGCTGCGCTCACTGACTCGCGACCCGGCGCTGAACAATCCGGCTGCCTCGCCGCAGTGGGTGATTTTCCTCGAAACCCTGATCCATGACTTCGATACCCTGCGCTACCTCAATCCCGGCGCCGAAGCGGTCGAAGTTTTTGTCATGGCCGATGCCCTGATCGCACCGGACTACAAAGCCAAGGGCTTCCTCGACACCGCCGTGGTCACGATCCGTTTCGACAACGGTGCCATCGCGACGGCCGAGGCCAATTTCCAGGCCGTGTATGGCTACGATGTTCGAGGGGAAGTGTTCGGCAGCGCTGGCATGCTGACCATGGGCAGCGTCAATGAATCTGACTTGGTTCGCTATCTGGCCAATGGCATCCAGGCCGATACCCAGCGCCTGGACACCGACCTGCTGCGTGATGCGTATGTGGCCGAGCTCAACCACTTTGTCGACTGCCTGCGCACCGGTGAAAAACCGCTCGCCAGCGGCGAAGACGCCCGAGCTGCACTGGCCATTGCCCGCGCGTGCATCGAGTCCTTCCAGCAGGGCAAACCTGTGCGTGTGCAAGGAGCCCATTCATGAGTTTCACACCGTTCAAACTGGCGATCAGTGCCGAGATGGTTTTCCTCGATCTGCCATTCACAGAGCGCGTCAAACGCATTCACGCGCTGGGTTTCAGCGCGGAACTCTGGGACTGGACGAAGAAAGACATTGCGGCCCTTGTCGCCACGGGCGCTGATTTCACCTCGATGACCGGCTACATCTCGGGCAACCTGACCGACCCCGAAGACATCCAGCACCTGCTCGACAGCGCACGAGAATCGCTGGCCGTCGCCGCACAACTGAATTGCCCGAGTCTCAACCTGCATGGCACCGGTTTGGGTGACAAAGGCTTGCCGGTCAAACCCGTGGCCCACACCACCGGACGCATGTGGTTGAGCGCCTGCAAGACCCTGGAAAAAATCGCTCGCCTGGGCGAAGACGCAGGCCGGGTATTCTTGCTGGAAAACCTCAATACCGAGGTGGACCACCCCGGTACTCCCTTCGCTCGCGCCGACGATACCCTGGTGCTGATCGAGGCCGTGGGCAGCCCTCATCTTAAGATGAACCTGGACCTTTACCATGCCCAGATCGGCGAAGGAAACCTGATCGAACTGATCCAGCGCGCCGGCAGCGCCATCGGGGAAATCCAGGTCGCCGATGTCCCCGGCCGCATGGAGCCCGGCACCGGCGAAATCCATTATCCGGCCATTGCCAAAGCCTTGTTCCGTATGGGATACACCGGTGTCGTCGGGCTCGAGGGCTGGGCCAGCGGCGACAGCGAAGCGGCACTTGAACGCTTTCGGCAAGCCTTCACGCTGGATTGAGGACGCTGGCGCTCTCGACGGGTTTGATTCAGAGAGCGCCATCCCTCACGTTTGATCTTGATGAATTTCAACTCATAACAAAAAAGGAAAAACCATCATGCGTCGCTGCACACTTCTTTTTGCCACGCTGTTATTCCTCTTCAGCCAATGGGCCGCCGCCAGCTATCGCATCGGCGTCAGCATTGCCAGGGTTGACGACAACTTCATGACCTATGTGCGCAGCGGCCTGGAAGATGCCGCCAGGAAGGAGAACATCCAGATCCAGTTCGAGGATGCCCAGGGCGATGTGGTTCGCCAGCTCAATCAGATCCAGGGCTTTCTCGGCCAGAAAGTGGATGCCGTCATCGTCCTGCCCGTGGACACCGCCGCCACCGCCAACATGACTCGCGCCGCCGTCGAAGCGAAAATACCGCTGGTCTACGTCAACCGCCATCCAGACGAACGCGTCCTGCCCAAAGGCGTGGTCACAGTGGCCTCCAACGACGTTGAGGCCGGGCAACTGCAAATGCGCTACCTGGCTGACAAGATGGCAGGCAAAGGCAACATCGCGATCATCATGGGCGACCTCGCGCAAAACTCCACGCACGACCGCACCGAAGGCGTCAAACAAGTGCTCAAGGACTATCCCGGGATCAAGATCGTCGAACAACAAAGTGCCGAGTGGCAGCGCAACAAAGGGATGGACTTGACCAGCAACTGGCTCCTGGCCGGCACCGGTTTCGATGCCATCGTGGCCAACAACGACGAGATGGCCATCGGCGCCGCCATGGCACTGCAGCAAGCCGGCAAAGCCAAGGGCGAGATTGCAATTGTCGGCATCGACGGCCTGCCTGACGGCCTGGCGGCCATCAAGCGCGGAATGCTCGTAGCCTCGGTATTTCAAGACCCCAAAGCGCAAGCGACCAGCGCGCTGCAAGCGGCCATCAAGATGATCAAAGGGGAGCCGGTCGAGACGGATGTCTGGGTGCCCTTTCAGCTGATCACACCGGAGCAGGTAGCGATGTTTGAGCAGCATTATAAATAGGGTCAAACGGCTGCGTGGTTAGTCGGGTTTGTTCATTGAGTGATGTCGGTTCCTGTCTGTCACCACAGCAGGAACCGCCCCATTGCAGCCATCGCCTGCACCGATTTTTTAATCGCCTATTGTTCCAGCCAGTTCGAGTGGAGCTGCGGAAAACGCTCCTGCAACCATTCAATAAAAACCTGCACCTGCGGCGCCAGGTGCGTCCGGCTTGGGTACAACACCGTCACAGGCCGAGGGGCAGGACGATGGGACCTTAGAATCTCCACCAGGGCGCCGCTGCTCAGGTATTGGCCTACCGCGATGCCCGGTGCCTGGATGATTCCGAAGCCTGCCACACCACATTGGACATACGCATTTGACTCCGTAACGGTGATTCCTGCGTTGCTGATGTAAGCCCTGTCCTCGCCCACAACCGAGAAGTGCCACGGCAGTGTCCTGTTACTTTGTCCAGACAGGAAGTTGACGCCTTGATGTGACTTCAGATCGTCCAGTGTTTCGGGTTCGCCGTGCTCATCCAGATACTTGGGGGCGGCGCACGTCACCATGGTCGCCATTCCAATAGGGCGTGCGATCAAGGTTGAGTCCGGCAGCTCGCCGATGCGCAGTGCGCAATCAATACCTTCACCCACCAGGTCGACTGTCCTGTCAGTCACGCCAAGTACCACGTTAATTCCCGGGAAGGCTGTGGTGAACGCTTTCAAGCTGTCCATGAATTCAACCTGGGCAAAAGCGGTCGGGATATCGATACGAAGCCGCCCCCCAAGGGTGGCTCTGGATCGGTCAAACATTGAGGTCGCGGCAGAGACGCTTCCGAGAATGTCCTGCACTCGCTCGTAAAAACGCTCGCCTTCCTCTGTGAGCGTCACCTTTCGTGTGGTGCGCTGGAACAAGCGCACACCCAATGACGTCTCCAGCTCCTGGATGTACCGGGTGACTTGCGGACGCCCGATGTCCAGCGACTCAGCGGCTTTGGTGAAGCTTCCGAGTTCGGCGAGCCGGGCGAACAGTTGCATCGACTGAAGCAGTTCCATGACGTTTCCTCTGAACCCTTCGCTGTTTTATCTCATCCGAACAATAAGATTGCTGCCTGTAGATACAACAAATATGTCATTTTTTGCGCATTTATTGCGTTCCGGTAAAAGCGAACCATGAGCACAGGGCACAACGGGGTTCAAGTCGTGCCGCCACTCACTACGTTTTTGGAGATCGCAATGAAGGCTTGGTTACTGAAAGATTTCGGGCTCGACAATCTGGAGCAGGGAGAAGTGTCGACCCCTGATCCAAAGGCAGGCGAGCTGCTGGTAAAAGTCGGCGCCGTCTCGCTCAACTTTCGCGACAAGGCGATCGTCGATGGCATTTATGAGCCTCACAAGGTTCCGAAATCCCTGATCCCTGTCAGCGACGCAGCCGGCACTGTGGTTGCGGTGGGCGATGGCGTTACGCGCTTCAAAGTGGGTGATCGGGTCAATTCGCACTTGTATTCCCGATGGCTGGACGGTGAGCCAGGGCCGCATGAACCCGATTACTGCTTCGGGTCTCCGCTGCCCGGCGGATTGGCTGAATACATGATCATCCACGAGGACAGCGCAGTGCGTGCGCCTGACAACATGAGCGACGAGGAGGCGGCTACATTGCCCATTGCTGCACTCACAGCCTGGTATTCGCTCGTCGATTTCGGGCAGATTCAGCCAGGACAAACCGTGCTGGTCCAGGGAACTGGCGGCGTGTCCATTTTCGCGGTGCAGATCGCTACGGCGCTTGGCGCGAAGGTCATCGCAACCTCCAGTAACGACCAGAATCTGCAAACTGTGATGAGTCTGGGAGCGGTAGCGGGTATCAACTACCGAAGCACGCCGAAATGGGAGGATGAAGTGCTCAAACTCACCGGTGGCAAAGGCGTCGACCTGCTGCTCGATGTGGCAGGCGGCAGCGGCATCAACCAGTCAGTGGCGGCCACCAAGGCAGCCGGTCGTATTGCGCAGATTGGTTTTTTGACGGGTCAAACCGTACAGCTTGAATTGATGCCACTCATCTTTCGACAGACAACCATTCGCGGTATCGCCGTAGCGCCGCGCTCGTCGTTTGACCGAATGAATTCATTCTTGAACGAACACAAGATCCGACCTGTCATCGATCAGGTCTATCCGTTTGAACAGGCACGTGAAGCCTACGAACATCTCGCCAGGGGTGCATTGGGTAAAGTGGTTATCAAGATCGCTCGATAATTTGGCGAGCTTTTCGTAGGAGCCAGGCTTGCCGGCGAAAGCGCTCTTATGGACGCCTTCGCCGGCAAGCCTGGCTCCTACAGGTCCGATTTGCGCTTAGCGACCTACTCCTCAAAGCGACCCGTGGCGTCACGATCGCGCTCGTATCGTCGCGTGAGCGGAAACGGTGGCAACCAGGATTCGCGACGGATGATCCAGCTTTCGTAGGTTGGCTTCAGTTGGTCCGGGGCATCCAGGGATCCCAGGTTCACTTCGATTTCATCAAAGGTGCGGGCGAAAACGGACGAGCCGCAGCGGGGACAGAAAAACCGCCCGGCGTAATCGCGTGTTTCGCCATCGATCGTCACCGCATCCCGAGGGAACACCGCAGAGGCGTGAAAAAGAGCCCCATGATGCTTGCGACAGTCAAGACAATGACAAAGGCCGACCCGGTATGGGAGTCCCGACGCCTCAATTCGGACGTTGCCGCACAGGCAACCGCCAGTGAATCGATCCATGCTGCGCCTCCTTTAAAATCAAGCGGTACGACGGCGTCATTGCGTGACGCCCTGGCCATAATGCCCATTTTTGTCTGCCTGCATAAATGCATAGAGGGCATTGAATGGCATAGTTTAGCGTCCCCTACTGAGCAGGGCTGCAGTTTGCGACTGCTTCCAAAACCGGCACGGTGCCGGGTTCTATCATTTCATGGGGTACGCTAGCGAGAACCAACTTCGCAAATTCGGGAAGTCCCATGAAGAGAATCGATATCCGCGCGACACTGCCCATGTGCGTTTCCAACCGAAAGTAATTCATGTTCCTGGAATACCGAACACTACAAACCTCGACCCAATTTAAATGCCCTTGCTTTCGAAACACACGACGGAATGTAAGTCCATGTTCCGACATTTCGTGCCGTTCGAGAAAATAACCGGCAACCAGATAGAGCCCCAGTAGCGCAAAACTGAGAAAACCGACCGTAGTCCGCCAAGTAGTCGTTTGATTACTGAAAATGTTTGAGACAACTGCCAGAGCGGTAAACCCCAAAAAGCAAACAAGACCAACAACAAGGACTGCTTTCGGTAACCTCAAGAGTTTGGATTCCTCAGCAGTCCGCTCCCTCATCCGCCCTTTCGCGAGCCACCGAAGAGTAATCGGGATCAGAAGAGCCATACTTGTCCATTGTATTATGGACACCCAGGACAATTGGCTCATTGCGTCCTCCGTCGATCTTTAACAATCAACGCCACAGCCGCCGATCTAACTTAACCGCTTCTTCAGCTAGAAAACACATATCGGCCCTTGATCTTTTTGGGTGTAAATAAAACCAAGTCTGGAAACAACTTCTGGCGAACGTAGCATACAAAAACAAGCATACCAATACCGATAGCCGAGCCGATAAGCGTTGAAATAGAGCCTGAAGTCAACCCTTCCAACTGCCTCACTGCAGGAACTATAGATAGAACAATGTATGCGTTGTAAGCGCCTGCCAGATGATTGTAGAACCCCCAGGCAAACAAGAGCGGGATAAGTGCTCCCAGACCGCCAACTACCCATCTGGCGTTAGGCCCAATAGCTGAGCCCATACTAAAGCCTATTAGAAGAGCGAATGCGGCCTGGATAAACATTAGTGTGATAATGACATTAACCTTACGGTCATGCGCAAGGCAGAGATAGGGGTCAGCCGTTGAAGCAATTAAATTAGCAAGCAGACTGTCCTTGACCCCTTGACCTGAGAGCTGAGTGAATACTTCCGACTTGGGTACTCCGGACGAGAGCAGGTCTTTTATTTTGGCTTTAGCTTCTTTTTTGTTCATATTAGTGAGGACTCCATGGCACAAGAGCACATTGTGATGAGGTCTGAAGCGAGGTGATCACACTTTCACGAGCCTGCTGGACAGTGCTCCCTCCAGACCAAGCATAGCCATGAATTTGCCATCGCATCTTACGACAGCAACCATGGCCGTTTTCTGCCTGTCTGAACTGACCGCCATGGGTTGAATCCACCGTCGATAGCGCCCCCTCACGACAGGCAGCTATCGGCCTGCCT
>NZ_AKJK01000074.1 GCF_000282375.1 Pseudomonas sp. GM50 | reverse complement strand
CCGCCACCGGCGGTGCTGCCGGTGCCGTAACGAGTAATGCTCATGAGTGGTTCTCCTGATTGAAAAAGTTAAAAGCGCGTGTTCTTGAGAAATTCCGCCAGACGCGGGGACTGTGGGCGTTCGAACAATTCCTTGGGCGGCCCCTGCTCTTCGATCCGCCCCTGATTCATGAACACGATCTTGTCCGACACCTCGAAGGCAAAGCGCATTTCGTGGGTCACCAGCAGCATGGTCATGCCGTCTTCGGCCAGCCCCTTGATCACGTTCAGCACTTCGCCGACCAGTTCCGGGTCGAGGGCCGAGGTGACTTCATCGAACAGCATCAGGCTTGGGTTCATCGCAATCGCCCGGGCAATCGCCACGCGCTGTTGCTGGCCGCCAGACAACTGACCGGGGTAATGATCGCGCCGTTCCAGCAACCCAACCCGCTCCAGCCATTTTTCCGCCAGCGCCACGGCTTCATCCTTGTGCAGCTTTTTGACCTTGAGCAACCCCAGGGTGACGTTCTGCAACGCGGTGAGGTGCGGGAACAGATTGAATTGCTGGAACGCCATGCCGGTCATGGCGCGATGGCGGGCGATGACTTTTTCCGCGTGACGCACGCGCTTGCCGTTGACCTCGTCATAGCCGATGGATTCGCCGTCGAGCAGAATCTGCCCGCCCTGGAACTCTTCGAGCATGTTCACGCAGCGCAGCAGCGTGGTCTTGCCTGAGCCGCTGGAGCCGATCAGAGTGACCACGTTGCCGCGCTGCATCGTCAGGTCGACGCCCTTGAGCACTTCGAGCTGGCCGTATTGTTTGTGCAGGCCGCGGATGTCCAGCAGCGCTTGAGTCTGCGTTGAAACTTGAGCTTGTGTCATGGCAAGGCCACCCGCTTTTCAATGTGCCGGCCGAGTAATTCGATGGCGTAGTTGATGACGAAAAACAGCAATCCGGCGAACAGGTAAAACTCCAGGGTCATGAACGTCCGGGCGATGATTTGCTGGGTGCTGAGCAGCAACTCGGCGACGCCGATCACCGACAACAGCGTCGAGGCCTTGACGATCTCGGTGGACGAGTTGACCCAGGTCGGCAGAATCTGCCGCAGCGCCTGGGGCAACAACACGTAGCCCAGCGCCTGGTAAAACGTCAGGCCGATGGCCTTGCTCGCTTCCATCTGGCCACTGGGCAGCGCTTGCAATGCACCGCGCACAATCTCGGCGACGTGGGAGCCGCAAAACAGCGTCAACCCCAAGGTGCCGGCGCCGAATGCGCTGATTTGCCAGCCCAATGCCGGAGCCATGTAGAAGCAGGCCAACACCAATACAAACACCGGCGTGCCGCGAATGATGTCGACGTAAAAGCGGAACGGCGCGCGCATCCAGAACGTGCCATAGGTGAGCACCAGACCGGCAACGATGCCGACCAGCGTGCCCAACAAAATCGCCAGCGCCGAGCACTGCACACTGGTCAGAAAGCCCTGCCACAGGACTTCCCGCGCCACCCATAACTCATGCAACCAACTGGGGGATTCGTACATGAGGGGCTCCTATCGGCGAATCGCCAGACGCTGTTCGAGGTAACGCAGCATCATGGCAATGAGGTAACAGGCCGCAACATAGAGCGCTGTGGTCACCAGCCAGGTTTCAATCACCCGGTAGCTCTCGACATTGATCTTGCGCGCGTAATAGGTCAGCTCCGGCACGGCAATCGCCGCCGCCAGCGAGGTGTCCTTGAACAGCGAAATGAAGTTGTTCGACAGGGCCGGCAGCACATTGCGCAGCATCACCGGCACGGTGACGTACGCCTTGACCTGCCACTCACCGAGCCCGATGGCCAGGCCCGCTTCACGTTGCCCCTTGGGAATGCTCAACAACCCGCCGCGGAACACTTCGGTCAGATACGCCCCGGCATACAGCGACAGGGTGATGATGAACGAGGGGATCTTGTCCAGACGAATCCCCAGGCTCGGCAACGCGAAGTAGATCAACAGGATCAACACCAGAATCGGCGTATTACGGATCACCGTCACATACACCGACGCCAGCACCCGCAACGGGCGGTGCTTTGACAGCAAGGCAAACGCCATCAGCAGGCCGATCACGCAGCCGATGGCGATCGACACCAGCGCCAGCTCAAGCCCCAGACCGAGCCCCGCCAGCAAGGTGTCGAAGTCGCGCCAGACGGCGGCAAAATTCAACTGATAGTTCATGGTCAGCAGTACCTTGAGCGGGGCGATTTAAAACCGCCCCGCTCCTCATTCAAAAATTGGAAACGTCGCGAGCGAAGGAAAGACAAGGCGAAAACAGACGAGAAAGCGGAGTTGACTTTAGTCAATGAGCATTTCGAGTCTGTTTTCAACGCAGTATTTCCGAGCGCAGCAGTTTTCATTTGAATTCAGCGGGGAAACCGATGGCTGGGGTCGGCAGGTCTACACCGAACCACTGCTTGAACGACGCCGCATACGTCGGGAACTCAACACCGGTCATGCTTTCATGCAGCACGGTGTTAACGAAGTTCAACCAGTCCTGATCGCCGCGCTTGACTGCACAGGAGTAGGTTTGCGGGCTCCAGGCATAGGCCGGGCTGCGATAGCGACCAGGGTTCTGCACCATCAGGTATTTCACCGACGACTGATCGGTGGCCGCCGCGTCGGCACGGCCGGAGTTCACCGCCTGATACATCAAATCCACGCTGTCGTATTGATCGACCTTGGCCTTGGGCAACGCCTGATGCACCAGTTCCTCGGCGTACACGTTCTGCAGCACCGCCACGATGACGCCATCGCCGGCAGCTTTCAGGTCGTCGATTTCCTTGTACTTGCTGTTGGCCGGCAACAACAGGCCGACGCCTTCGCGGTAGTACGGCAGGGTGAACGCCACTTGCTGTGCACGGCTGGCGGTCACGGTGATGAACTGGCAACTCATGTCGACCTTGTCGGTCAGCAGATTCGGAATCCGCGCATCGGATGACTGCACCACGAACTCGACCTTGCTCGGGTCGTTGAACAACCCTTTGGCCACCATCCGCGCGATATCAATATCGAACCCCTGCAACTTGCCATCCGCGCCCTGGAAGTGCCACGGCGCATTGGTACTGCCCGTGCCCACAATCAATTTCCCACGGGCCAGCACGCTGTCGAGCTTGCTGTCTGCTGCCTGGGCGACACCCACGACAGCAGCCGAAGCCGCGAACAGAAAAACACACGCTTTAAACAAAGAAGGTCGGCGATGCATGGCAAGCACTCCAGAGTTGTGTTTATTCCGCTATACCGGAACATGGTATGTAACAACGGAATAGACAGCAGAAAGTGTGCCACAGGATGGATAGAAAATCCTGCCAATGCTGGAAAGACAATTGATTCAAATGGATAGACAGGATTCACACGCCGGGCCCACGCACAATCATGCATAGGAAAGCGCTACCGCTGGCTACAGGGTGAGTAGCAAGGCCACATTCGAGTGCATGACGTGCCAAAAATGCAGGCAACACACTGGCTCGCCATATCGCAGAAACCTGTTCTTACGACTGACCGCTCGTCGACTTTCTTGCTTTACCTGTCAGATCTGACAGTTGTGGTTCGCTCATTCGAGGCGTCCAATCTGTTCAGCCCGGTTCCGAAGCCGCTATCACAATGTGGCTGATGATGATCGGAGCTCAGCCATTACTTACAGGAGTTTTTGTATGTCTCAACAATCAGAAAAAACCAACTTGCTGAAGAACGGTGATTTTTCAGAAGCAGGCCTGCACTGGAAAGCGATTGATGCGAAGAAAGTCGACTACCGAGATGGTTATTGTGCCCTACAGACACCGGGCTCAATCAATCGAGAGATATCAATCCAGGGGGGTGGTTCATTCCGATTTTCCGCAAAAATGCGTACTGACCCGCGTGCTTACGGCAGAGTACGCCTGCTGATTGAACCTTCATGGTCAATCATTGAGCTCAATTTAAGCAACAGCGACGACTGGACTTTCGCTTATACAGACTTCTCAGTGGGGTCTGACGCTACCAGTTTTAAAATCAAGCTCGAAGCGGCCGATGGCTCATTAGAAACTTTCGGCGTGTATGTCGACGACGTAGTTCTCGAACGACGTTGAAGCCCTGACCAGCTGGTAGCCAACCACCTGGCTACCAGCCCCTTCACCGCCACAACATCTGCCCTTGTTGAAGACGGAGATTTCAATGAGCTCGATAACCACCCATCAGACCATGGCTGCGGCCTACCGCAAGGCCCTGAAAACCTGGCGCCCGGTGATCCTGTATTTCGGCAATAAAAACTGTTACGCCTGCGAAATGGCCGAGCCGGTTTTCCGTACGATCGCCGAGCAGTATAAGGATCATGCGCAGGTCTACATGCTGAGTACGAGCGAGTCCCCCAGGCATCCGGAAGTCACCGGCACCCCCACGGTGTTGTTCTACAAAGAGGGGAAATTGCTGAAGAAACTCAAGGGGATTGGAACCCGGGAAACCCTGGAAGAGAATTTCAAAAAGCACATCGGCAAGCTCAGGCCTAAACAGGTTGCCCGCAAACCTCACCACGACTTGCCGTGGTTGCAGAAAACCCTCAGCACTTTATGCACCGCGCCTCGGGCGCGGGAACTGTTGAATGTGCGTTTAATGAGTACCCTGTAGGAGCGAGGCTTGCCCGCGAAGAACGATGACGCGTAACGCCTGAAAAACCGCGATGCATTCTTCGCGGGCAAGCCTCGCTCCTACAGGTTCTGCGAATGCTTGAGCGACGCCAGCACCCGCTCGGCATTCGCACCGCACCCCATGCCCTCGGGTCGCGCCTGGATACTCTCGATCACCTCCAGTAACTGCGCCTTGCTCTGGGCCAGGTGCAGTTGCATCGCTTCGATCTGTTCGATCTTGCGCCCGAGGCTCGCCACCAGTTCGTCATGATTGACCTCACCCGTCGTGGCATCCGGTAGCAGCAGCTTCAGTTCTTCCAGACTAAAACCGGCCTGCTGAGCACACTGGATGATCTTCAGGGTTTGCAACACTTGCGGCGGATAACGCCGATAGCCATTGGCCTGCCGCTCGACCTGACGGATCAGGCCCTGGGCTTCATAAAAACGAATGCGCGAGGCGTTCAAGCCGCTTTGCTGCGCCAATTCACCAATCTTCATCACGGGCCTCGTTTGCACGCTTGACATTAAAGTTAACTTTAAGCTTAGCCTCTACGCTTCACTGATGAGGAGTCAAGCATGTCGCCCTTCCAAGCGTTGAATTTGCCCAACGGCCAGACCATCGGCAATCGCATCGCCAAAGCCGCGATGGAAGAGAACCTCGCCGATACCGGGCAGGCACCTTCCAGCGAGTTGTTTCGGCTGTATCAAGCCTGGGCCGACGGCGAAGCCGGGTTGTTGCTGACCGGCAACGTGATGATCGACCGCCGCGCCATGACCGGTCCCGGTGGCGTGGTGCTGGAAGATGAGCGAGACCTCGAACGTTTTCGTCAGTGGGCAACCATCGGCCGGGCCGGTGGTGCGCAGTTTTGGGTGCAACTCAATCATCCCGGCCGCCAGACCATGGCCAACCTCGGCCAGCAAGCCTGGGCACCTTCGGCGGTGGCGCTGGATCTGGGCGGGTTTTCGAAGATGTTTGCCGAGCCCAAACCCATGAGCGAGAACGACATTGCAGAAGTCATTCAACGCTTCGCCACCAGCGCTGCCCTGGCGGAAAAGGCCGGTTTCACCGGGGTGCAGATCCATGCCGCGCACGGGTATCTGATCAGCCAGTTTCTCTCGCCATTGACCAATCGCCGCACCGACCGCTGGGGCGGCGCTCTGGAAAATCGTGCGCGCCTGCTGCTGGAAGTGCTCAGCGCGGTTCGCAAGTCCGTATCGCCGCAGTTTTGCGTGGCGGTGAAGCTCAATTCCGCGGACTTCCAACGTGGCGGTTTCGACGCCGACGATGCCCGGCAAGTGATCCAGTGGCTCAATGACCAGCAAATCGATTTGCTGGAACTCTCCGGTGGCAGCTACGAAGCCCCGGCCATGCAAGGCGAGGCTCGCGACGGTCGGACCCTGGCACGAGAAGCGTACTTTCTGGAAATGGCCGGTGAACTGGCCAGTGTGGCGAGCATGCCGGTGATGGTGACCGGCGGAATACGGCGACTGGCGATCGTCGAACAGGTACTCGACAGCGGCATCGCCATGGCCGGCATCGGCACGGCCATGGCCATCGAACCGAACCTGGTCAAACGCTGGCGTGCAGGCCAGAACAGTCACCCGCAGTTGCCGCCAATTCGCTGGAAACGCAAACCTTTGGCGGCGCTGGCGAACATGGCCGTGGTGAAGTTCCAGCTTCATCGATTGAGCCGCGGGCGCAAGCCTAGACCGCAAGTTTCGGCGGTATGGGCATTGATCCTCGATCAGTTGTACATCGCCCGGCGTACCCGTCAGTACCGCCAGGCGATGGGTAAATAACCGAAGGTCAAACCTGTGGGAGCGAGCCTGCTGTGGCGAGGGGGCTTGCCCCCGTTGGGTCGCGGAGCGGCCCCAAAACCAGAAGCTCCGGGACTGCTACGCAGTCCAACGGGGGCAAGCCCCCTCGCCACAGCAAGCCCGCTCCCACAGGTTCCGCTCCTTGCCGGGTTGTTTATCGTCCGGCAAAGCGCAACCGCGACAACATGCGCAGATCGCCTTCGCGGTAATAGTCATCGGTCCAGCTGTCATCCGGCGCCAACGGCCGGACCTGTTTGAGTTGTAGTTTTTTTGCAAAGTAGCGGAACCGGTAATGCTCGTAAAAGCGCAGCAGTTCCAGCCCGTAGCGATCGGCCAGGTCGGTGTCGCCACGGATGATCAGGAAGTTCTCATCATTGCCATTACTGGCTGCCTCACTCAGGTTATGGCTGCCGCTGATGATCGTCGGTGCGTCGGTGGTGAAGTCGACGACGATGGCTTTGGTATGCACCAGCAGCCTGCCCTTCTGGCCTTTCATGTTTTCCTTGAGCCAGCCTTCCAGGCCGGTATTGAGCAACGCGGTGGCGGCAAATTGAGCGGTGCGGTCAGCGTGGATACCGGTGATGCTGCTGACGGTGTTTTGCAGGCCGTAACGCAAAATATCGTCGTGGGGCTGGCCGAGCAATGCGTTGAGCACTTCGTCCGGCAAGGCAAACGCGGTGACAAACAGCAGGTCTTTTTTAGCGGCGTTGATGATCTCGACGAACTCATGCAGGTCGCCCTGGCCCGAGCGCGGTGAAAAACCGGCGAACAGCGGCTGGTCCGGTGCCATCGGATTGTGTTCCGTGAGCCATTCCCGTGTGGCGCCGACATCCGTGGGGTCGGCCCAGACCTGCTCGAAGGTTTGCAGATAACTGGCGCCGATCCGAGCGTCGTCCAGCACATGCACGACGTTGGCCTGACGGTAAACGCCGTTGGGAGTGAAGTTGGTGCTGCCACAGAGCACCGCTTCGGGCTGATGCTGCCCCGCTGCGTCGAGCCGGCTGAGGACCATGAACTTGTTGTGGAAGATGTTGTGAGTGACTCGCCCGCGCTTGTTCGCCGCCGGGATTTTTTCCAGGCTGGCTTCGTTCATCGCAGTGGTGTCTTCGTCGGGTTGGGCGTGGTACAGGACCCGAACCTTTACGCCGCGCTCGAAAGCGGCGTTCACCGCATCGACAATCACCTTCAGCTGGTATTCATAGATCGCGATGTCCAGCGCCCACTGACCATCCTCGGCCCGTTCGATGAACCCCAGCAAGCGTGCGAGCAGACCATTTTCCAGCCATTGCCGTGGAGCATCGGGCCATTCTTCGATGGGCAGTTTCTTGTTGGCGCTGAGCTGCGCATCGAGGTCGGCGAATTTGCGCTGGAAGGCCTGACTCGCGGCCACCGCCCGGTTGAAGATGACATTCTGGCCCGCTGGAAGGCCATTGTCGGTGGTGAGCGTCACTTCCAGAAACTCACCCAGCTGCGGCGCATCGGCGGTGCCGTAGGCCAGGTGAATCCGATAATGGATCGTCACACCCGGGTTGACCGCGTAATCGGCCCAGCGAAATTTCTGCAACGGCGCGGCATCACTAGGGGTGGCGTGAAACTGGGGGAACGTATGAGCCTTGCCGGGGAAGGTCAGGCTGTTGAACAGAAACAGCCAGGGTTTGTTGCCTTGCTGTTTTTCGATGGCGAAACCCAGCAGGCCTTTGCGACGGGGTTCGGCCACGTCGATGGCCAGCAGCACGCCGTTGGTGCCAGCGTAGGCTTTGACGCGAAAATCGTCCTGATCGTTGCGGGCTAGAACGCGCATGGGTCACTCCTGTGATTGGCTTGCTTACAGAGCATAGGGCAGCGATGCGGATTAACCGCAATTATCCGATTCTGAGGTGATGCCATCGCGAGCAGGCTCGCTCCCACAGGGAAACGCATTCCAATGTGGGAGCGAGCCTGCTCGCGATGGGGTCAATACTGTCAGCACAAAACTCAACCTGAAATCAGCTCATCGATATGTCGATAATCAACCTGCAACTGCGCCGCCAACACCTTTGCCCGGCCAAGATGAATCGGCCCGCGCTCAATGTCGATCAGCAGCCCCGGGCAATCCAGCGCCGGCAACGTTGACCATTCCTTCACCCGTCCATCCGTCACCAACAGCAGCCGTTGCTGCTCTGCCGGAAAACGTTTTTGCCGTGCCGCTAGCCAGTGCCCTGCTTCACTCAGCGCCGCCAGCATCGGTGTACCGCCGCCGGCACCCAGCCCGTCGAGCCAATCGCGCAAGCCCGCGGAGGCTTTCAACCCTTGCACTTGCCACTTCGGCACATGACCACTGGCGGTCAGCAACGCCAGTCGCGCGCGCTGCCGATAGGCATCGTCGAACAGTTGCGCCAGCAGGCCCTTGGCATCGCTCAACGCTTGATGACGTCGGGTTGAGGCCGAGGCGTCGACGATCACCAGCCATAATTCATGAGGACTGCGGGTACGCAGGTGAAACAGTACATCGTCGCGTTGACGCGGTCGGCCATTGAGCAAGGTGCCGGGCCAATTGATCGATCCGCTCAGGGTTGCGTGACGCTTGCCCTGTTTACCGTGATCCAGCCGTCCTGCGTGGGGTCTGGCATTCGCCCCCGCGTCTGATCGAGGGCGAATGCCTAGGGCTTTTTTGGCCAGCTCGGCACTTCACGTCGTGCGCCGACCGGCAGCGCCTGGGCGGGCATTTCGCCCCACTGGCCCTGACCTTCGCTCGGGTTGGGGTTCTGATTGGAGGGCTGTGCTGCGGGGGATTGGTGCGGCATCGGTGGCGAGTGTTCGCGACGGCGATGGCGCAACGCAAACTCGGCGACCGCGTCGATATCGTCCTCGCTGATCGCGTTCGCGCCCCGCCATGCCGCGTGAGCCCGGGCCGCGCGCAACCAGACCAGATCGGCTCGCAGGCCATCGACGCCGGCAGCAAAGCAGCGCTCGGTGATCTGCGCCAGCGCGGTATCGTCGAGGGGAATGCTCGCCAATGCCGAGCGCGCCTTTTGGCAACGCTCGCGCAGTGCGTGTTGCTGGCTTTCCCATTCGGCGCAGAACCCTTGCGGGTCGCTGTCGAAATCCAGTCGACGACGGATGATCTGACCGCGCTCGGCGGGTGCGGTGTGGCCACTGAGGGCGACGTTCAGGCCAAAGCGGTCGAGCAATTGCGGACGCAGCTCGCCCTCTTCCGGGTTCATGGTGCCGATCAGCACAAATTTCGCCGAATGCCGATGGGAAATCCCGTCGCGCTCGATCAGGTTGGTGCCGCTGGCGGCCACGTCGAGCAGCAAGTCCACGAGGTGATCGGGCAGCAGGTTGACTTCATCGACATACAACACGCCGCCGTCGGCCTTGGCCAGTACACCGGGAGAAAACTGTGCGCGCCCCTCGCTCAGGGCCGCGTCCAGATCGAGGGTGCCCACCAGCCGTTCTTCGGTGGCGCCCAAGGGCAAAGTGACGAATTGACCGCTGGCCAACAGGTCCGCCAGGCCACGGGCCAGGGTGGATTTGGCCATGCCCCGTGGACCTTCGATCAGCACGCCACCGATTTTCGGATCGATGGCGGTCAGGTACAGCGCGAGCTTCAAGTCATCGGCGCCGACCACGGCGGAGAGCGGGAAATGGGGGGTGTCGGTCATGTTCAAATCTCGGTCATGGTCGGTGGCAGGCACACCTTGTACCTTGTGGGAGTGAGCCTGCTCGCGATAGCGGTGGATCAATCGACATCAATATTGACTGGTCGACCGCTATCGCGAGCAGGCTCGCTCCCACAGGGGGTTGCGGCGCGTCAGGTGTCTTCTTCTATATCCAGCAACAAATTCTCCAGCGCCTCGCGGTACTCGCCCGGTTCTTTCCACATCCCCCGCTGCTGCGCCTCGAGCATGCGCTCGGTCATGTCGCGCAGGGCATGGGGATTGTGTTCGCGGACAAACTCCCGGGTCGCCGGATCGAGCAAATAAGCGTCCGCCAGCAACGCATATTGGTGATCGTCGATCAACTGCGTGGTGGCGTCGAACGCAAACAGGTTATCGACCGTCGCCGCCAGTTCGAACGCGCCTTTATAGCCATGACGCTTGACCCCGTCGATCCATTTCGGATTGGCCGCACGGGAACGGATCACCCGGTTCAGCTCTTCCTTCAACGTGCGAATCTTCGGCAAGTCCGGCTGACTGTGGTCGCCGTGATAACTGGCCGCCGCTTCACCGCTGAGGCTTTCGACGGCCGCCAGCATGCCACCCTGGAACTGGTAATAGTCGTTGGAATCGAGCAAGTCGTGCTCACGGTTGTCCTGGTTTTGCAGCACCGCCTGCACCTGGCTCAGACGCTGGGCGAACTGTTCGCGGGCGGCGGTGCCTTCATCGGAGCCGCCGTAAGCGTAGCCGCCCCAGTTCAGGTAAACCTCGGCCAGGTCTTCGCGGCTTTGCCACAAGCGAGCGTCGATGGCGCCCTGCACGCCCGCTCCGTAAGCACCCGGTTTGGCCCCGAAGATGCGCCAGCCGGCCTGCCGCCGCGCCGCGTCTTCATCCAGCCCGGATTCCAGCAGCGCTTGCCGCTCGGCGCGGACCTTGGCCGCCAACGGGTTGAGATCGTCCGGTTCATCCAGCGCGGCGACCGCTTGCACGGCGGCGTCAAACAGCCGGATCAGGTTGGCAAAGGCATCGCGGAAGAATCCGGAGACGCGCAAGGTCACATCCACCCGTGGGCGGTCCAGCAAACTCAACGGCAGAATCTCGAAATCGTCGACACGCTGGCTGCCGGTAGCCCAGACCGGTCGCACGCCCATCAGCGCCATGGCCTGGGCGATGTCATCGCCGCCGGTGCGCATGGTCGCGGTGCCCCAAACCGACAGGCCGAGCTGCCGCAAGTGATCGCCATGGTCCTGCAAGTGACGCTCAAGAATAAGGTTCGCGGACTGGAAGCCGATGCGCCACGCGGTGGTGGTCGGCAGGTTGCGAACATCCACCGAATAGAAGTTGCGCCCGGTGGGCAAAACGTCCAGACGGCCGCGACTGGGTGCACCACTCGGCCCGGCCGGAACGAATCGACCGTTGAGGGCGTCCAGCAGGCCGCGCATTTCCGCCGGACCGCAGGCGTCCAGGCGTGGGGCAACGACTTCGCGCAGGCTGTCGATGATGGCGCTCACTTCCGACCAACCTGCCTCTTGTGGGAGCGGGCTTTTGTGGCGAGGGGGTTCACCCCCGTTGGGTTGCGAAGCGGCCCCAAAAAATGGGACTGCTGCGCAGTCCAACGGGGGCAAGCCCCCTCGCCACAAGGTTTGAGGCATGCTCAGTGCCTGCGAGATCAGTTGAGCGGCGAACAGCTCAAGACGTTCACGGGTATCGCCCGCCGTGCGCCAGACTTCATCGCTGATCGACAACAAGGCATCCGGTCGAGGACCATCCCAAGGCTCGGCCAGCGCACAATCCAGCGGATCAAACCCCAACACAAACGCCTTGGCCAGCGCCCGCAACAAACTCGATTGCGCCCCTCGACCGTCGCCGCGCGGAATCCGCAGCAAGGCCAACAAGGTGTCGATGCGCAACCGCCCGACCGGCGACTCGCCAAACACGTGCAGGCCATCGCGGATCTGCGACTCCTTCAAGTCGCACAGGTACGTGTCCAGACGCGGCAACCAGATCGCCGCATCGGTATCGCTGTCGAGCTTTTCGTCGAGCTGCAGTTCACGGTCGATGTGCGTGTCGCGCACCAATTGCAGAATGTCACGCTGCAACTCTCGGGCGCGGCGCGGATCGAGCAATTGCGCTTCGTAATATTCGTCGGCCAACAATTCGAGATTGCGCAGCGGGCCGTAGGTTTCAGCGCGGGTCAGCGGCGGCATCAAGTGATCGATGATCACAGCCTGCGTACGGCGTTTGGCCTGGGCGCCCTCACCCGGGTCGTTGACGATGAACGGATAGATGTTCGGCAGCGGCCCGAGCAATGCGTCCGGCCAGCAGTTTTCCGACAGTCCGACGCCTTTGCCCGGCAGCCATTCGAGGTTGCCGTGCTTGCCCACGTGGATCACGCCGTGAGCGCCGTAGGTGTTGCGCAACCAGAAGTAGAACGCCAGATAACCGTGAGGCGGCACCAGATCGGGGTCGTGATACACCGCACTCGGGTCTACCTGATAACCCCGCGCCGGTTGAATGCCGACGAAGGTCAGGCCGAAGCGCAGACCGGCAATCATCATTCGTCCGCCACGGAACATTGGATCGCTTTCGGGCGAGCCCCAACGTTCCAGCACGGCTTGGCGATTGGCCTCGGGCAGCGCGTTGAACATCAGGTTGTAGTCGTCCAGCGCGAGACTTTGATGACAGGGACGCTGGTCGAGGGTGTCGAGGTCATTGCTGACGCCGCCGAGCAATTGCTGGATCAGCGCGGTGCCGCTGTCCGGCAACTCGGCCGGCAGCGGATAACCTTCGGCGTGCAGGGCACGGAGGATGTTCAATGCCGCAGCCGGAGTATCGAGGCCGACGCCGTTGCCGATGCGCCCATCGCGAGTCGGGTAGTTGGCGAGAATCAGGGCGATGCGTTTTTCGCCGTTGGGCACCCGCGCCAGATCGATCCAGCGCCGCGCCAGTTCTGCGACAAAATCCATGCGCTCAGGTTGCGGCCGGTAGCAGACCACGTCGGACTGACTGCGCTCGCTGCGCCAGGCCAGGTCCTTGAAACTGATCGGCCGGCTGATGATCCGCCCGTCCAGCTCCGGCAGTGCGATGTGCATCGCCAGGTCGCGGGGGCCGAGGCCTTGTTCGCTGGCGCGCCAACCGGGTTCATTGTCCTGGGCGCAAATCGCCTGGATCACCGGAATATTGCGGCGAAACGGCCGTAGGTGCGGCGCTTCAGGGCTGGACTGGGCGAAACCGGTGGTGTTGAGAATCACCCCCGCCTCGACTTCATCCAGCAAGTCTTCGACCACCGTCAGGCAGCCGGGCTCTTTCAAACTGGCCAGCGCAATCGGCAATGGGTTCAACCCCGCCGCCTGCAAACGCTGGCAGAAAATATCGATGAAACCGGTGTTCGCCGCCTGCAAATGCGAGCGGTAAAACAGCACCGCCGCCACCGGCTGATCAGCTTGCCAGTCGGCTTGCCAATCGCTCAACTCAGCGGGGCTTTTTTGCGGGTGGTAGATCGCGGTGCGTGGCAGGGTTTGCGGCTCGGCCCATGAGTAGTCGCGATCCAGCCAGCGATTGGCGAGGCAGCGAAACAGGTCGAGTGCGTTGGCCATGCCGCCCTGACGCAGGAAGTGCCAGAGCCGGTCGCGGTCTTGCGCGGTTACGGTGCTCAGGTCACTGAGCTCCGGGTCCGGGCGATCGTCCCCCGGCACCAGAATCAGCTGCACGCCGCGCTCGGACAATTCCACCAGACGCTCAATGCCATAACGCCAATAGGCGATGCCGCCGTGCAGCGAGATCAGAATCACTTTGGCGTGGCGCAGCACTTCGTCGACGTAGAGATCGACCGAGGCGTGATTCTGCACCTGCATCGGGTTGGCCAGGCGCACGCTCGGGTAATCGTCGGGCAACTGCTGCGCCGCTTCGGCGAGCAACGCCAGGCTGGAATCGCCGCTGCACAGGATCACCAGCTCGGCGGGAGTTTGTCCAAGGTCGGCAATGTTGTCATCCGACACGAAACCGCCGGGCTGGGTCCTGAGCAGGTGCATGGTTTAAACGCTGAGCGCAGCGCGCAATTGCGCTTCGAGCGCAGCGGCGTCCAGATCCTGACCGATCAACACCAGACGCGTGGTGCGCGCTTCTTCAGCGCCCCACTGACGGTCGAAGTGCTTGTCGAAACGCGTGCCCACGCCCTGGATCAGCAGGCGCATCGGCTTGTTCGGCACCGCTGCAAAGCCTTTCACCCGAAGGATGCCGTGCTGGACCACCAATTGAGTCAGCGCATCCATCAGCAGGCTTTCGTCGGCTTGTGGCAGCTCGATCGAGATGGAATCGAACGCGTCGTGGTCGTGGTCGTCCTCGCCTTCATGGTGATGATCGTGATGGCTGTGGCGGCTGTCGATGTGTTCTTCCGAACCGGCGCCGAGGCCGATCAGCACGTCCAGTGGCAGACGACCGCTGCTGGCTTCGATGACTTTCACCGCTGGCGGCAGTTCTTCAGCGACTTCCAGGCGCACACGGGCCAGGTCTTCAGCGCTGATCAGGTCAGCCTTGTTGAGGATCACCAGGTCGGCGCTGGCCAGTTGGTCGGCAAACAGCTCGTGCAGCGGCGATTCGTGGTCCAGATTCGGGTCGAGTTTGCGCTGGGCATCGACCTGATCCGGGAACGCAGCGAAGGTGCCAGCAGCGACGGCCGGGCTGTCGACCACGGTGATCACCGCGTCAACCGTGCAGGCGCTACGGATTTCTGGCCATTGGAAGGCTTGAACCAAAGGCTTTGGCAGGGCCAGGCCCGACGTTTCGATGAGGATGTGGTCGAGGTCGCCGCGACGAGCGACCAGTTCGCGCATCACCGGGAAGAATTCTTCCTGAACCGTGCAGCACAGGCAGCCGTTGGCCAGTTCGTAGACGCGGCCGTTGGCTTCTTCTTCGGTGCAACCGATCGAGCACTGCTTGAGGATTTCGCCGTCGATGCCCAGCTCGCCGAACTCGTTGACGATCACCGCGATGCGACGGCCCTGGGCGTTGTCGAGCATGTGGCGCAGCAAGGTGGTTTTGCCCGAGCCGAGGAAGCCGGTAACGATGGTGACGGGGAGTTTGGCCAGTGTTTTCATCGGATGCCCTTTGGCAAGGTGGCGGGCATACGGGACGACAATCGCAGCGGCAGGTGCGCGCGCAAGAGTTCCGCCACCGGATCACCCCGCCCGGTTGTAGTGAGAATCTGTGTCGAGGCAGGTCTCCTGGCTGACGGTGTGCCAATCGTTCGACTGGCGTTAGCTGCGCCTTCCCGCGAACCTGATGGATCAGGGCTTGCAGTGGCGTGGCAGCGAACATCACCGTTCACAGTTGCGGGGGCAGCCGCGGCATCGACCGCGTTCCCTTCTTAGCTTCGGCAAATGCCGAAGAACCTCGAAAGCGCAAGGCTACGCATCGTGTGGGGGCGGGTCAATGTCCTATAGGAGAATGCGATCACCTGTGGCGAGGGGGCTTGCCCCCGTTCGGCGGCGAAGCCGTCGTAGATCCTGACAACTCGGTGTGGCTGAAAGAACGCAAGGGGTCGCTTCGCAACCCAACGGGGGCAAGCCCCCTCGCCACAGAAGTGAGAAACCATGCCAATTGACGCCCAACCCCCGCCCATGCTCTCCTACACGCCTTGTTACGGGTGCCCTTCACAGGGTGAAACGGGAAACCGGTGAATCATGTGCTTTACTCTAAAGCCATGTCAGTCCGGTGCTGCCCCCGCAACGGTAAGCGAGTGAAGCGTCAGATCCACTGTGCCCGTCATACGGCATGGGAAGGTGATGCTTGCAGGTTTCGGCGCAAGCCCTGCCCCTCGCGAGCCCGGAGACCGGCCCGCAACACAAAGTGACTTTTACGTTCACTGAATAACAAACCCGCGGTGGGCGGGCGCTGTTCGAAATCTCTGCGTGCCCCGGCGTGCGGAGGTTTTCATGCGCTCTATTCACCCGCTGACAGACCAGAGGGAAGCGCCATGTCGATCATCAGCAGCACCGGCAGCAACACCGATAAGAACAGCACGATCAGCACCACCACAACCCTGAGCCAACGCCTGACCGCCGCTTTTTGTGCGTCGATCCTTGGCGCCAGCCTTGTGTATTTCGCCGGTTTCTCGCACATCGAAGCGGTACACAACGCCGCGCACGATACCCGTCACAGTTCTGCCTTTCCGTGCCATTGAGACCTGCTGACATGATCAAGCGTATCGCGCAAACCGCAGGTTTCACCGGGCTGCTGGCCGCCCTGCTGCTGACCCTGCTGCAAAGCTTCTGGGTGGCTCCGCTGATTTTGCAGGCCGAGACCTACGAAAAATCCGAGCCGGCCGCGGTTGAAATCCATGAGCACGCCGCGGGTGCTGTCACCGCTCATACCCACGATGCCGAAGCCTGGGAGCCGGAAGACGGCTGGCAGCGCGTGCTGTCGACCACCGGCGGCAATCTGGTGGTGGCGGTCGGTTTCGCCCTGATGCTCGCGGGCCTCTACACCTTGCGCGCTCCACGCCGTACCTCTCAGGGCTTGCTCTGGGGTCTGGCCGGTTATGCGACGTTCGTGCTGGCGCCAACCCTCGGCCTGCCACCTGAACTGCCGGGCACTGCCGCTGCGGATCTGGCGCAACGGCAGATCTGGTGGATTGGCACTGCCGCCTCCACCGCTGTCGGCATCGCGCTGATCGTGTTCAGCCGCCACTGGCTGATGAAGATCCTCGGCGTGGCGATTCTGGCCGTTCCGCACGTCATCGGCGCGCCACAACCGGAAGTGCACTCCATGCTGGCTCCAGAAGCCCTGGAAGCGCAGTTCAAAATCGCTTCGCAGCTGACCAACATGGCGTTCTGGCTGGCCCTGGGCCTGATCAGCGCCTGGTTGTTCCGCCGCAAAAGCGATGGCCAATACTCCGCATGACTGACATCAGCGCAGCGCCGACCCTGGTGGTCGGCCTGGGCTGCCAGCGCGGCTGCCCCGTCAGCACGCTGCGGGCGCTGCTTGATCAGGCGTTACAGGCTCATCAAATCGAGCTCCGTGAGATCAAGGCCTTGGCCAGTATCGACCTGAAGCGCGAAGAACCCGCCCTGATCGAACTGGCCGAACAGCTGGCATTGCCGTTGATGTATTTCAGCAGCGAACAATTGGCCGGTTATGAACCGCAACTCAGCCACCACTCGGACATCGCGTTCGAACGCACCGGTTGTTACGGCGTAGCGGAAA
The DNA here is from genome assembly GCF_000282375.1 of Pseudomonas sp. GM50. Lineage (GTDB taxonomy): Bacteria > Pseudomonadota > Gammaproteobacteria > Pseudomonadales > Pseudomonadaceae > Aquipseudomonas. The sequence goes on along the minus strand of NZ_AKJK01000074.1, from coordinate 25,779 downwards.
GTGCCGCGCTGGCACTGGCCGAACAATTGGCTCAGGCACCGGCAAAGTTGCTGATTCCACGACAAAAATACGCCCAGGCCACCCTCGCATTGGCCAGCGCCGCGTAAAATCCCCGATAATCCCCGCCTTCGATCATGAGCAATCTTCATCTGAAGCGTGCCCATACCCTTTTTCTGACAGGAAACGACGATGACCGTCTACTTCATTGGCGCAGGCCCCGGCGACCCGGAACTGATCACCGTCAAAGGCCAGCGGCTGATTCGTAGCTGCCCGGTCATCATCTATGCAGGCTCCCTGGTCCCCGCCGCCGTGCTGGAAGGCCACCGGGCCGAACAGGTGGTTAACAGTGCCGAACTGCACCTGGAACAGATCATCGAGCTGATCAAGAGCGCCCATGCCAACGGCCAGGACGTGGCCCGGGTGCATTCCGGTGATCCGAGCCTGTACGGCGCGATTGGCGAGCAGATTCGTTACCTGCGTGAACTCGACATCCCTTTCGAAATCATTCCCGGCGTCACCGCCACCGCCGCCTGCGCGGCGCTTTTGGGTGCCGAGCTAACCCTGCCGGACGTGTCACAAAGCGTGATTCTGACCCGCTACGCCGACAAGACCGCCATGCCAGCCGGTGAAGAGCTCGGTAGTCTGGCGCAGCATGGGGCGACCATGGCGATCCACCTCGGGGTCAATCATCTGGAGAAGATCCTTGCCGAGTTGCTGCCGCACTACGGCGCCGACTGTCCGATCGCGGTGATCCACCGGGCGACCTGGCCGGATCAGGATTGGGTGGTGGGAACTCTGGCGGATATTGCCGGGAAGGTTCAAGCCAAGGGATTTCGCCGCACGGCGCTGATTCTGGTGGGTCGGGTGTTGGGTAGCGATCACTTCAGTGAATCGTCGTTGTACCGCGCGGGGCATGCGCATTTGTATCGCCCATAGGACGCCATCGCGGGCAAGCCCGCTCCCACAGTTGACCGCATTCCAATGTGGGAGCGAGCCTGCTCGCGATGGGGCCAATGAATTTCACCCATAAAAAAACGGTGCTCACGGGCACCGTTTTTTTTATGTCGCAGCGAACACCTTAGTAGTAGGCGTTTTCTTTCTGCGTGTGGTCGGTCACGTCGCGAACGCCCTTGAGCTCGGGAATACGCTCGAGCAAGGTGCGCTCGATGCCTTCGCGCAGGGTGACGTCTGCCTGGCCGCAGCCTTGGCAACCGCCGCCGAACTTCAGCACGGCGATGCCGTCTTCAACCACATCGATCAGGCTGACCTGACCGCCGTGGCTGGCCAGCCCCGGGTTGATTTCGGTTTGCAGGTAGTAGTTGATGCGCTCGTTGACCGGGCTGTCGGCGTTGACCATCGGTACTTTGGCGTTTGGCGCCTTGATGGTCAGTTGGCCGCCCATGCGGTCGGTGGCGTAGTCGACTACCGCATCGTCCAGGAAGGCTTCGCTGAAGTGATCGATGTACGCGGTGAAGCTTTTCAGCCCCAACGCAGTGTCTTCAGGTTTTTCTTCGCCCGGCTTGCAGTAGGCAATGCAGGTTTCGGCGTACTGGGTGCCAGGCTGGGTGATAAAGACGCGGATGCCGATACCCGGGGTGTTCTGCTTGGAGAGCAGATCAGCCAGGTAATCGTGGGCGGCGTCGGTAATGGTAATAGCGGTCATGGAAACTCCTCGCAGGCTTGGACGCAGTTTACGCCAATCATCGCGCCGGACAAAGTCCTAGTATTTTTGTCGGGAAAGTGTGCCTGTCGATGAACATCTGATCACCGTCGCCCCCTGTAGGAGCGAAGCTTGCTCGCGAAAGCGGTCTGACATTCAGTATAGATGTCGACTGTTGGACCGCTTTCGCGAGCAAGCTTCGCTCCTACAGGGGTTCAGCCAGGGTTCGGGGGGCGTGTTCAGGCTCTCAATCAAAGATTCTCGTAGCGGTTCATGTCCAGCACACCCTCTTCCACCGGGTCGGTGTCGTGGATGTAGCGGCTCAGATCATGGAAATACTGCCAGAACTGCGGATGACTGCGACGAATGCCCCAGCGTTCAACGATTTTCTCGAAGCTGGCGGCGTCCCTGGCGTTTTCCATCGCGTCGACGAACGCGGGCACTTGTCCGGCCGGGATGTTGAACATGAAGTTCGGGTAGCTGCTGAGCACACCCGGGTAAATCGTCAACGTATCGAGCCCCGGCTGATAACGTAGCGATTCACCGAGCAGGAACGCCACGTTGCTGTGGGCCCGGTTGCGCAGCAGGCTGTAGACCTCGCGCTTGCCGCTTTGGGTCTCGATGCGCAACATCGTGGCTTCCGGCAACTGTTCGATGACTTTCAAACCGGCGGCCGGGCGCGAAGTCAGGCGGCTCAAGGCCTGTTCGGCGTTCTGCAACGCCAGATCGATGTTCGGCCGCGAGCAATAAGCGCCATCGCAGCGGTTGATCGGGTCAGGCTTGGCATTGAGTTCGCCGTACCGGGCCAGCAATTGCAGGGCGAAATCGCGTTTCGGGTCCTTTTCGTCCAGTATCAGCGCCGTTGGTTTGTCGTTGTCGATGTCCTCGTAATCCAGCCACATCTTGAACTTGCCGCCGTTCTGATACCAATCGTCGAGGAAGCCGTCCCGCGAGTCGGCAGGCATCAAGCGCAGGAAGTTCTGCTCGGCACCATTGCGGATCAGGTCGAAGTACAGTCGGGTCTGGGCCTGATGGGACACGTTGCCGAACACATCGAAGTTGACCGCCAACTGGTAATACGTGCGCTCCAGCAACGGGTAATCGAACAGCCAAATGGTTTGCGGGACGTCACCGATCAGGCCTTTGTTCACCGAGGCGCTGTCGAAATGCCGGAAGATGCTCAGCAGCGCGTTGTCATTGCCGGCCCACAGGGTCGACCAGCTCGGTGCCGGCAGGTCGGCGTAGCTGTCCCGGCGCAGGGCCTCATATTCGTTGCGTTTGTCGCGGTAGTCGTGCCACAGGCTCAGGACACTGCCGACGTCATCATTCTGCCCCGGCATCGCCAGCAACGGCGTGGCCTGACCGCGATATTTCGGGTCGGTGATGTAAAGGTCATGCTCAGGGGCCTGGAACAGCGCCCAGAAGTTGTCGCGGATCACGTCGGTGGCGATCTGGCCACGGCAGACCGGGCCACGAATGAAAGTGCGCACGAAGTATTCGGCGTTATCAAGCATGAACTGGTAACGCGCCTGCGCCGGGATGGCCTCAAAGGTCGTGAACGGATTGGCCCGTCGCTCCGGCCCGTAGCCCGGCAGCGCGTTGACCTGCCAGTTGCCGCTGTAAAACAGGCTTTTGATCCGCGCCATCTTCGCCGCGTTCAGCGGATAGGTGATGTGGGTCTTGTGCACGATCACGCCTTGCACCGGCCACAAACGGTAGTAGACCTGAGTGCCCGGATCGTCATTCGGACGGCGGGTGTTGATCAAATCAATCGGCTGCCCGGTCGGCGTGCGCGAGCGTACCCACTGAAAGAAATGCCCCGGCTCGCCGTCCTTGAAATAGAGGTGCGCCAGAAACCAGTGCTCAAACAACCAGCGCCCCACCAGACTCTCCCGGGCACCCGGCGCGTTGAGCAGGTTTTCCCACTGCACCACCTGCAAGGCTTCCTTGGCGCTGGGCACCAGGCCCTGCTCATCGATTGGCGCGCCTGAGGCCAGCCAGCGTTGCAACGTCTGGTATTGCTGATCGGTCAGGCCGGTGACCGCCAACGGCATGCCTTCTTTCGGGTGGGAGCTGGCATAGCCGCCGAACTCCGCCGGCATGGCGCACATGTTCTCGCGGTTCAGGCCCAGGACGATGTCTTCCGGCAATTTGGCGTTAGGTTGCAACGGCGTTTTGTGGCCCAGTTCAAGCATGCGCGCCATCAGCGCCGCCTGGCTGCCTTGGGCGTCGAGTACCGAATAAAAGCCCTTTTGCTGCCAGGCACGCTTGCCGAAGGCGTCATAAAACAGCCGGGTCGGCGCCGCAGCCTGGCGGCGCTCGCCGTCATAGACTGGCACCTTCGTCGCGCCTCGGGCCGCCCCTTCGCCACTGCCCAGATTGAGCTGACAGGCGGAGTCGTAGCAGGCATGGCAGGCCACGCACTTTTCGGTGAAGATCGGTTGAATGTCCCGGGTGTAGGAAATATCCGGACCTTGTGCAGCGGCGCCCCCGCTTAAAAACAGCATCAATAGGCTGGTGACGACGCGATACGACATATCCCTGGTCCTGATCATGAGAAAACGCCGCGATTCTACCGGTCTGGCTTGTGCATCAACATGAACGATATTCATGCAAAACCCGTACATGCTCCAAAAGCGCACAGGTTTGTTATTATCCCGCCCCTTCGTCATGGCCTTACCGAGTAGTCCAAATGTCCGATCGCAGCGTTCGCCTTCAAGCTCTCAAGCACGCCCTCAAAGAGCGCATCCTGATTCTCGATGGCGGCATGGGTACGATGATCCAGAGCTACAAGCTCGAGGAGCAGGATTACCGTGGCAAACGCTTCGCCGACTGGCCGAGCGATGTCAAAGGCAACAACGACTTGTTGGTGCTGACACGTCCTGACGTGATTGGCGGCATCGAGAAGGCCTATCTGGACGCCGGCGCCGACATTCTGGAAACCAACACCTTCAACGCCACCCGGATTTCCATGGCCGATTACGGCATGGAAGAACTCGCCTACGAATTGAACGTAGAAGGCGCTCGCCTGGCCCGCAAGATTGCCGATGCGAAAACTCTCGAGAACCCGGACAAGCCGCGTTTCGTCGCTGGCGTACTCGGCCCGACCAGCCGCACCTGCTCGCTGTCGCCCGACGTCAACAACCCTGGCTACCGCAACGTGACCTTCGATGAGCTGGTGGAGAACTACACCGAAGCCACCAAAGGCCTGATCGAAGGCGGCGCCGACCTGATCCTGATCGAAACCATCTTCGATACCCTCAACGCCAAAGCGGCGATTTTCGCCGTGCAAGGCGTGTTCGAAGAACTGGGCGTCGAGTTGCCGATCATGATCTCCGGCACCATCACCGACGCCTCCGGCCGCACGCTGTCGGGCCAGACCACCGAAGCGTTCTGGAACTCCGTGGCCCACGCCAAACCGATTTCGGTCGGCCTGAACTGCGCCCTCGGGGCCAGCGAGTTGCGTCCGTACCTGGAAGAACTGTCGAACAAGGCCAACACCCACGTTTCCGCGCACCCGAACGCCGGCCTGCCGAACGAATTCGGCGAGTACGACGAACTGCCGGCAGAAACCGCCAAGGTCATCGAAGAGTTCGCCCAGAGCGGCTTCCTGAACATCGTCGGCGGCTGCTGCGGCACCACGCCGGGCCACATCGAAGCCATCGCCAAAGCGGTAGCCGGTTATGCGCCGCGCGAGATTCCGGACATTCCCAAGGCCTGCCGCCTGTCGGGCCTGGAACCGTTCACCATCGATCGCAGCTCGCTGTTCGTCAACGTCGGCGAGCGCACCAACATTACCGGTTCCGCCAAGTTCGCCCGTCTGATCCGTGAAGACAACTACACCGAAGCCCTGGAAGTCGCCCTGCAGCAGGTCGAAGCGGGCGCCCAGGTGATCGACATCAACATGGACGAGGGGATGCTCGACTCGAAGAAGGCCATGGTGACCTTCCTCAATCTGATTGCCGGTGAACCGGACATCTCCCGCGTCCCGATCATGATCGACTCCTCCAAATGGGAAGTGATCGAAGCCGGCCTCAAGTGCATCCAAGGCAAGGGCATCGTCAACTCGATCAGCATGAAAGAAGGCGTCGAGCAGTTCATTCATCATGCCAAACTGTGCAAACGCTACGGCGCCGCAGTGGTGGTGATGGCCTTCGACGAAGCCGGCCAGGCCGACACCGAAGCACGCAAGAAAGAAATCTGCAAACGCTCCTACGACATTCTGGTCAATGAAGTCGGCTTCCCGCCGGAAGACATCATCTTCGACCCGAACATCTTCGCCGTGGCCACCGGCATCGAAGAACACAACAACTACGCTGTGGACTTCATCAACGCCTGCGCCTACATCCGCGACGAACTGCCGTACGCCCTGACCTCCGGCGGCGTGTCGAACGTTTCGTTCTCGTTCCGTGGCAACAACCCGGTGCGCGAGGCGATTCACTCGGTGTTCCTGCTGTATGCGATCCGCAACGGCCTGACCATGGGTATCGTCAACGCCGGTCAACTGGAGATCTACGACCAGATCCCGACCGAGCTGCGCGACGCCGTCGAAGACGTGATCCTCAACCGCACCCCGGAAGGCACCGACGCCCTCCTCGCCATCGCCGACAAGTACAAGGGCGACGGCAGCGTCAAGGAAGCCGAGACCGAAGAGTGGCGCAACTGGGACGTCAACAAGCGTCTGGAACATGCGCTGGTCAAGGGCATCACCACCCACATCGTGGAAGACACCGAAGAGTCGCGTCAGTCCTTTGCGCGCCCGATCGAAGTGATCGAAGGGCCGCTGATGTCCGGCATGAACATCGTCGGCGACTTGTTCGGCGCCGGCAAAATGTTCCTGCCGCAGGTGGTGAAGTCCGCCCGCGTGATGAAGCAGGCCGTGGCCCACTTGATCCCGTTCATCGAACTGGAAAAAGGCGACAAGCCAGAAGCCAAGGGCAAGATCCTGATGGCCACGGTCAAGGGTGACGTGCATGACATCGGCAAGAACATCGTCGGCGTGGTGCTGGGCTGCAACGGCTACGACATCGTCGATCTCGGCGTAATGGTGCCGGCGGAGAAAATCCTGCAAGTCGCCAAAGAACAGAAATGCGACATCATCGGCCTGTCCGGTTTGATCACGCCTTCGCTGGACGAAATGGTTCACGTGGCCCGCGAGATGCAGCGTCAGGACTTCCACCTGCCATTGATGATCGGTGGCGCGACCACCTCGAAAGCGCACACGGCGGTGAAGATCGAGCCCAAGTACAGCAACGATGCGGTGATCTACGTCACCGACGCCTCCCGCGCCGTGGGCGTGGCGACGCAACTGCTGTCCAAGGAATTGAAGGCCGGTTTCGTCGAGAAGACTCGCCTGGAATACATCGACGTTCGCGAGCGCACCGCCAACCGCAGCGCCCGTACCGAGCGCCTGAGCTACCCGGTGGCCATCGCCAAGAAGCCGCAGTTCGACTGGGGCAGCTATGAACCTGTCAAACCGACGTTCACCGGCGCCAAGGTGCTGGACAACATCGACCTGAAGGTGCTGGCCGAATACATCGACTGGACGCCGTTCTTCATCTCCTGGGACCTGGCCGGCAAGTTCCCGCGCATCCTGCAAGACGAAGTGGTCGGTGAAGCCGCCACCGCGCTGTACGCCGATGCCCAGGAAATGCTCGCCAAGCTGATCGACGAAAAACTCATCAGCGCCCGTGCGGTGTTCGGCTTCTGGCCGGCCAATCAGGTGCGAGACGATGACATCGAAGTCTACGGCGATGACGGCAAGCCATTGGCCAAGCTGCACCACTTGCGCCAGCAGATCATCAAGACCGACGGCAAACCGAACTTCTCCCTCGCCGACTTCGTTGCGCCCAAAGACAGCGGCGTGACCGACTACGTGGGTGGCTTCATCACCACCGCCGGGATCGGCGCCGAAGAAGTGGCCAAGGCTTATCAGGAAGCAGGCGACGACTATAACTCGATCATGGTCAAGGCGTTGGCCGACCGTCTGGCCGAGGCCTGTGCCGAGTGGCTGCACCAACAGGTGCGGAAAAACTACTGGGGCTACGCCAAGGACGAGACGCTGGACAACGAGGCGCTGATCAAAGAGCAATACACCGGCATCCGCCCTGCTCCAGGCTACCCGGCCTGCCCGGATCACACCGAGAAAGCCACGCTGTTCAAGCTGCTGGACCCGGAAGCGGAAGAACTCAAGGCCGGCCGCAGCGGCGTGTTCCTCACCGAGCACTACGCCATGTTCCCGGCGGCAGCGGTCAGCGGCTGGTACTTCGCGCACCCACAGGCGCAGTACTTCGCCGTGGGCAAGATCGACAAGGATCAGGTGCAGAGCTACACCTCGCGCAAAGGTCAGGAATTGAGCGTGACCGAGCGTTGGTTGGCACCGAACCTGGGTTACGACGAGTAATCCCGGATCAGGCTTGCTGCGATGGCGTCCTTCAGGGCGCCTTCACGGGCTTGTGGTGAGGGGGCTTGCCCCCCAGATCCTGGGGCCGCTGCGCGGCCCAACGGGGGCAAGCCCCCTCGCCACACAAGCCCGCTCCTACAGGATTGGGAGTTGGATCAGGATTTTGTGAACGACAAAAATCCCTGTGGGAGCGGGCTTGCTCGCGAAGAGGCCGTCACATTCAACATCGCAGGCCTGGCACTCGTGCATTTGCAGGAGCAAGGCTTGCCCGCGATAACGCTTCTGAGACCGCATCGCGGGCAAGCTCGCGCCTACAGGCAGCTGTCAGACGCTTGGGTTATTCGAGGTGTCGACCTCCTTGCGCGACAGTTCGATCATCCTGCTGTTGCGTGCCGCCGCCAGGTCAAAAAGCCTGCTCATCAATGCTGCGTCATCGGCGCTGTCACCCTCCTCCGACATTTCCGCCTCATCGAGCTTCCTGAACTCTTCCGGGTATTTTTCCTTGAGGTACGCCACCCAGTAATCACGCTGGATCAGGTCTTCAAAAAACCCGTCGGACTGTTCCGCATTGATGACCTCAACGCGAGCGTCAGCCAGTTGCCGCGGTGTGACACCCGAGGCGTACGTCATGTGCGTCGGCTGTCCCGGTAGCTCCAGGCCGTCGCTCCAGCCACTCGTCAGGCCGATTCGATAGCCCAGGCGCACTTCCGCTTCATCCCGACCGTTGCGCGCAACGGCTTTTGTCGCCAGTTCGTCTACCTTGTCCAGCCGGAAAAGTTGCCTGGACAATTTCAACAGTGCCTCACCCTTCACAGCCAGTCGCCCGACGGGAACCTCGAGCAAGGCATTGTGCGTGAACACTTTGCTCTCCAGCCCACTGAAGGTGAGGATTCGACCATCGACACAGGTGCCATGGGTGTTGGAACTGGCGAACAGGACCTCCCTGAGTTCGGCGTTGCCGGCGGCCGCGTCCATGACCGTCCACACACGGCGTGTCAGGTCGGCATTCGCTACCCTGAACTCCTGCGTATCCTGCAATCGCGACAGTAAATGGAAGAACGCAGCGTTGTCCGGCTCGGCCGCGAGTTGATTCCAGACGAGCGTTTTTCCGGACAAGTCCTCGGGCGAAGCATTGGCCAGCCACGGCGCACTTTGGGCAAAATCCGGTGGCATATCGGGCAGGCTTTCATCGGACTCGAAGCTTTCACTTTCACTTTCACCATCGCCATCACCACTGGCTTCGGCAATCATTTCGTCAAGATCAGTACGCGACAGCCCCAGCACCGTTTCGCGAGTACCTGCCTCGCGGTAATCGTGGAGTCGCTCAAGACTTTCAAGCGCCACATTGTAGTTTTCACTCAGGTCCGTGCCGGAGATCAGTGCATCATGGCTGCCATCCAGAGCCTCGGCAGGGATCGTAGTGATGTCGTTGCTGCTCAGGTTCAATGCACTGAGATGGTTGGCGTCCAGCACGCCTTGCGGCCATTCGGTCAGGTTGTTGTGACGCAGATCGAGCGTCTCCAGTCGCTCAAACACTGCGACATCAAAATCGTCCAGGGCGTTGTAACCCAGATCCAGCCATTGCAGGTGTTCCAGCCGGTTCAACGCGGCATACAAATGCCCGGTATCGCTGAAGCGGTTTGCGGAAAGTTCCAGCCGCTCAAGGTTGCCCATGCTCTGGATGGGCTCAGGCAACGCTTGCAGGCCATTGCCGTTGAGTTTCAAGGATTTCACTTGGGTAAAGGCCTTGAGAAAGCCATCCGACCCTTGTTGGGAAAGCTTTACACCCGTCAGGTCCAGCGTGTCGACGTGGGAGAACACGGTCGGCAATTCGGGAAGATCGCCCAATTGCAGACCGTTGAGATTCAACGCCTCGCCCATCGTGCCTCCCGCGCCATTCAGCCCTTCGCGCCAGCACTCGAGGATTCGCACGGCAGCCACCCGGCGACTTTCCGCCGACACTCTCCATCCCGCACCGCTAGACTCCCGCGTATACAACCAACCATTCAATTGGCGCGTCAGCGTTTCGAACGTCTGGTCCCATTCGTCAAGCCGATCGATGATGTGTACATCCGTTGCTCCGCTTGTGCGCATCTGCTCGATTGCTTGCAACGCTTCATCGTCGGCAAGTGCCGGATTCAATCGTTGCAGGCGTTTTGCCAACAGCACGCTGCCTTCGCCTACAGGGATTGGCGGCACGGGCAGCAGATGCCGGGCGATGGAGAAACCGCTTTCGGTCGGAGGGAAAGTGGCCGGCACCTCTTCCAGATCGAACCTCTCCAGCGAGCCGGCCGGCAGGCCTTTGGCAAACTCGATGCGCTGGCGGGCCGCTTTCAGCGCCGCCATGGCTTGCGGGGTCAAGGGTATGCCGGTCAGCTGACTCTTGAGCAGCACGTCATCGGCAAGATCCGCCGGCAGCGAAGAAATTTGGCTGCCACGCAAATCCAGCCAGGCCAACTGCGGCAGATCCTGCGTTCCCGTTGGCCATTGCCGCAGGTCCGTGCCCCGCAAGTTCAAGGTCTTCAGGCGAGACAGGCGACTGACGTCCAGCGCGTTCAGCGGGTTGTTACTCAAGTCCAGGGATTCGACTGCGCGCAGGCCATCGATCGCGAGCTGCACCTCAGGGCCGACGACGATCCGGTTGCCGGAGAGGTCCAGACGGGTCAACTTCACAAGATCGCCCGCTGCAATCGGCACTTCGCTCAGTTCATTACCACTCAGGTCGAGGGCTTGCAGCTCGGTAAACCCTCGAATAAAGCCGCGAAACTGTTCAGCAGGCGCTTGCACCCCTTTCAAATAAAGGCTTTGAACATGATCGAAGGCACCGGCAGGCAGCTGGGGAAACTCACTGAATTGCACTTTCGGCAGATCAAGCGCCGAGGCATCGCCAGTCGAGCCGTAGCGTTTGAATGCACCGTTGCGCCAGCACGTCCTGATGAAAGCCGCCGCCCATGACCTTCCCATCACTTCCTTCAGATCCATTTTCTGCTGCATCGCACGACTGGCCCAGTCGTTCAGTTGCCCATCCAGCACACGGAACTGTTCGCTCAAGGCGTCCACTGCCGCAAACCTTGCTTGCTGCCCCTGCCATTGCTCGACAAAACTGTTGTACAAGCTTATGGAAGGCTCGTTCATGCCGTCAGCCAGCCGTTTCAGTTCCCCCCGGCAGTAATCCCTGACCATCTCCTCTCGATCGATGAGATGTTCGGGGTGATTGCTGACGTATTCATACGCCGGCTTGAAGTTTTCACGGACGAAGTTCGACCAGTCCAGCGATAACCCGGACCAAAGACTTTCATGCCCTTCGAACACCCCCTCGGGCAATGTTCTGATCCCTGTGCTTCTGAGATTCAGGCGTACCAGGTGCGGTAGCTCAAGCACACCTGCAGGCCATTGATCCAGCGAAGGTGCCAGCACCTCCAGGCTGCGCAGGTTGCGCATGCGGCTGACATCCAGTTCCAGCGGCGCGAAACCAGAGGCGTAAACGCTGAGATCTTCAAGCGTCGTCAGCGCACTCAATCTCGTCGGCATATCCACCGCATAGGGCACTGCCGAAGACAGGCTCAGCCCGGTGAGGTCGGGCATCGCGCTCAACGCTTCGGGCACGTTGGTCAACGCATCGCTGGTTGAATTGATCCGCAGGCGTTTCAGCTTGGGAAACGCGCCCAGCAATGCATCGACATTGGCGTCCGTGACACACCGCCCCCAGAGAAGCAGCCCATCCACGTGTGAAAAATCTGCCGCCAGTGAGGGCAGCGGGTCGTCACACACCACTTCCAGTGTGCGCAAAAGCGGCTGCTCCTCGACCAGCGGTGCGTTGCGCCAGGCCTGCTTGATATTTCGCGCAGCAGCGGCCTTGCCTCCTAACAGAGTGCGCAACATCGACTCGGACGCAGGCAAGCCAACCCATTGGTCCAGCACGGTCTCAAGCTGCTGCCACTCACGCATGCGCGTCTGCAAATGGCTGAAAATCTGTGCGTCGCTCTTACCTTCTCGCAACTGCTTGAGGATGAATCCGTTGGCCTGCTGATCGGTGAGCTGCGGATAGACATCCCGTACGCGAGTCACCAAAGACGGATTCAGCCCTTGCCCGCGTCCGCTTGCGTAGTAACCCACGGTGCGCTCCGTCACTCGTACGGGTGGCTTGAACGTCTTGTTCCGGCCCGAGCGTGCCTCCAGCAGTTGCGCCAATTCGGCTCGATGTTCGATGGCCGAGTCGATCATTGCCCGCTGCAAATCAGCGCCTTGACTGACGTGTGGAACGCCCAGTGCCCGGCGCGACTCGTCGGGCAAGGCGTGCATGATCGAGGCAAAAAAATTGTCGCCTTTCGAGGGCACACTATTGAGTGCCTCGCCATGCTCATCAAACGCCTGGTAGACCGGCCCCTTTTTGACCACATACTTGCGGCTCGCGGCGGTCTCGCTGCCGATGCCATCGATCAGCGGACCGTTGATGTGGCCGTCGCGGATCTCCAGGCGCACCTCACCGGACCAGCCCGGCAATTTTTCCAGTGCATGCAGTGCGAGCCATTTACTGTCGGCCGAGGCCATGCGCTCCAGGTGCAGACCGGCAAAGGCCTGACTGACACGCCCCTGCTGCGCATACCAACGGGCTTCCTCGAGTATTTTCAACGGAACTCGACGCGTTGTTTTCAGGCGGGTGAGTTCTTCCGCACTGGCATCCAGCAGCACCCGCTGTGCAGCGGTTTCGCCTAGCCCCGGAGATGTTCGCTGCAGTAGGGTGATGATTGGCTCACTGCTGACCTGCTCGCTGGCCTCAGCCCGCCCGACATCAGCCGCGAACAGCCGCAAGGCGTCAGCCAGTTCAGGCGGTGGAGGTAAATGATCCAGGTGCATTTTGCGCAAGGCATTGTCACTGACACCAACAACGTCGGCGATTTTGAGCAATTGCCCATCGGTCAACGCCTCGGTCACATGGCCCATGCGCCGCAGCAGCGTCAGGCGATCCCACTCAAGCGGACGCTCCAGTGTATGGCGCCAGGCACCGTGGCCGTTGTGCTCGAGTATTGGCTGATAGGCATCTGCGTCGGCCGGATGTTTGATGCGCCATTTTTTCAGCGGCTCATCGTAGGCTGTTTCATAGAGCTTGCCCGCCTGGCGGATATAGGTCTTGCCGTTTACCCGATGTTGTCCCGATGAGTCAGGGCCGGAGTTGCGACCCAGCACGACATCACTTTCATAGGCGCCCAGGTCTGGCCTCCATAAACGGGTCCGGCCATTGGGTCGCTTGATTTGCTCCAGGCTCTCGATCACAGGTTCAGGCTTCACCGCTGTCAGTTTACCCAGCCCTTTGCCCACGCCGGCCATCACGCCGATCAGCGCCAGGTTTTCTGCCACATCGATCAGATGTGCCTTGGCTGCGTTGCGATCGCCCTCACTCCACTCGATCGCCCCCTCCAGGGATTCGTACAACAGTTGACCCGCCATCACCGTCATCATGACCTCGCCCAACACCGGTACGAACATTGACACCATGTTCAATGCCAGCATGCCGATTTCCAGCAGATGACTGAGTTTTTCCGCGCGCACTTTCGCATCGACATCCGCAGTGGGAACCGCATGGCTGCGCGCATCGGCAATGACCTTGTCGCGGTTTTGTTCGTAGAGATAGGTCCAGAGGTCGGTATTATCAGACCAGAGGCCGGCTCCTTTTTGAATGATGCCGAAAGGGTTGAGATAGGGGTCTTCGACTGGCTCCCGCTTACCCTGATGCTCAGGGGGCAGTTCTTTGATACGGGCGACGGTAGAAAACGGCGGAATGAGCTGAGCGACTTTTACCCAGACCGAATGCAACGGGTCCGCTGGAGAGTCCGCAGCTTTACGGGTGAATTGGCCGAAGTAATACGGACGGTCGGCGTAGGCCACAAACTGACTGAAAAAACGTTGATAGGCTGTCGGACCATCGGACGATGTTATATCCCGTGCTGTGAACTGCCGTTTGAACGCTTCACGCAACTGCGAAGTCGTGTAACGCTTGAGCGGGTGCTGCGGATCATGGGGAACGTAGACAATGAACTCACTGGTATAGCGATACTTTTCACTGATACTGAACACCACGCAGCCTGTCATTCTGCGCTTCATCAAACTCAGGTCGCGAAACCAGACTTGTTTATCGCCCTGCCAGGGATGAACGTCCCCATCAACAACCGACAGGATCATTTCGTAGTCTTTGCGCTCGATGTCCTTTTTCAGCAAGGCCAGTTCGGCAGCAGCCCTCATCGCCTCTTTCTGGCTGGTAATGAATTGCTGGCGTAGTGTCGTTTCCGATTGCACATCCGTGGGCTGAAAAAATGCCTTCACGTAAGTCTGATACTTCGCTCCGATATCCAGATGACGACACAGTGTCAGGAATTGACTCACCGTCAATCCGACAGTGACTAGCTGGAATGTGCCGGGTGTCGATGTTTCTACCACGAAGCCGGATTTTTTATGAAAAGCTCCCTGCTCACACTCGGCTGCTTCAAAGTTATGCAGCGCGGCCTGCAGCAGCGAAAGCTTCATGACCTCGAAATTTGCAACTTCAATTTCAAGATCACTGATTTCCAGTGGTCGCCTGAGGCATAACAATGTTCTGTTGACGTCTACGTCTGCACCGTACTGATCCTTGAGTGCCTTGATCAGCAACGGTTCCGCGAAGGTATCGATGTCCTGAAGTGTCGACATCGTCTTGTCCAACCGGGTCTGCGAGGTAAAACTGGCGTTGAAACGTTCTCTCAGTGCCTGCTGTTGCGTGAGGGATGCACGCTGATACCAATCTGGCAGACGCGTGCCGGTATTTTTCATCGCATGACGTCTTGCTGGCGTGGCATTAACCAGCCATTCGGGAGCCATCTGCTCAAGAAGCTCGCCATGAATACTGGTTCTCTCTGAAACCCGTGGCTTTAACTGCACGAGTGGGGTCTTCGTCGTGGAAGATGAAGATGGGGGCGTGGCGGGCATAGTGTCTCTCCTGATAAGTGGAGCGACAGAACACCATTTCAGGAGAACGCATCTGCGGTAGATAGTTATCGCTATACCGACGAGTTGTTACGAATGACTTCGATCCGGGGCGAGCCTGCCACGGCACGAATCGTCAAATTGGCTATGCTCTGGGGAGATACTTTGAGACGAGGGATTTATGGACGATCCAGTCGACAACAACAAGCCGCCGACCTTCTGGCAGATGCTGCACAGCGTCATGGCGGCAGCGTTCGGGGTGCAGAGCGGGAAGAACCGGGCCCGGGACTTCACTCACGGCAAGCCCAGTCATTTCGTGATTCTGGGGATTCTGTTCACGGCAGTGTTCGCGTTGACGCTATTTGGCATCGTCAAACTGGTATTGCACCTGGCGGGGATCTGAACCGGCTCAGTGCATCAGGGCTTGCAAGCTGAACGGGTAGCGATACGACGTCGGTCGCCCCTTGGCCGAGAGCTTTTGAAAGTCCACGCCGTAATCCTGAGTGGTACTCAAGGCCAGCAGTCGCCTGGCTTGCGCGCGATCGATCAGCTGCAACAACGGAATCTGCCGGTCGCGCCCACCGTACTGGCTGACATCCACCCCCTGATCGTAGTCATGCAGTTGCACCAGGGCCCAACCACCCAGAGTGAAGTGCCCGCCCAACAGCACACTCAACCGCCCTTCCAACAGCGCCTGTAACGCGGTCGGTGAATTGTTGATGGCGCTGAACAGCACGTCCTTGCCGGGTTGGCCGCCTGTTTCGGCGTAGGCCTGCATGGCGCCAAAGGCCATTTCATCGTTGGCCGACCAGACCAGCGACGTGTGCGGATAACGCTTGAACAATAACCTGGCCTGTTCATAGGCGCGCTCGCGGGTCCAGCCGCCGTAGACCAACTGGCGCAACCGCACTTCAGGGTGTTCGGCCAATGCCCGCATCATGCCCTTCTCACGCTGTTGCGCGGCTGGGGTGAGCTTCAGGCCGGAAAAGGCCACAAGGTCAATGACTTCACCGGGGGCGATTGGGCGATGCTGGCGAATCAGTTCCTTGAGCATCAAGTAGCCGCCCTCCTCGTTATTGGGCACCAGACTGCCCAGCCAGTCGGGGTACTTGTCTGGTTGGGCGCCGAGCAGGCGCATCTGGTCCGGGGTCAGGCCATTGTTGACCAAAAACAGTTTCACACCGCTGCCTTGAGCCAGACGCAGGATTTCGGGCGCGACGGACAGTTCGTTGACGAACACCAGATAATCCGGTCGATTCGGCCCTTGCAGGGCTTCGCGGGCCTGTTTGAGCGTGGTTTCAGCATTTCGCTCGGCATACTGGATGTGCAAATCCATGCCCAGGTCCTTGGCAGCGGCCTGCATGAACTGCGAGTAACTGACCCAGAACACCTCTTGGGTGGTCCCGGGATTGAGGAACAATACGGACGCGGCCTGGGCACACGATCCCAAGACCGTACCAAGCGCCAGCACAACACCACAAATGAACTTCAACATTAAACGTCCGAGCCCCCAAAAATCCGCTGCGCATTATAGCCAGCGAAGTTTCTGGAACGGCGCTTATTCCGGCTTTTGTCCGACAATCGTCGGCGCCGGGCCCGGACGGGGTCGTTTATTGATGGCTGACCCAGAACACCGCTGTGCCAACGACCAGGATAATCAGGAACAAAATCGCCCAGGCATCGACCGTGCTATCGCTTTTCCCTGCTTTGGTTGGGTTGCTCATTGCATCGCCTCTTGTCGGTTTTATCGGTGATTGCATAAAGACTCGAGCACAGTTAAGACGATGATTGCCCGCACCACAAATGTGGGTTTTGCACCTATGAGTTTCATTAGTCGTTTTGGTTCTTTGCATATACTCAAACATCACTTTTGCGCATAACTGCAAACTGGTATCTTGCGTCGGCTCCGTTGGGAGTGCGCGGCCGTGCGCGCAGAATTGCCGAGGCTGTATCGGATGAAAGCTTGCGAAAACGCAGCTGTATCCAACCGGCCCAAGCCTGAGAACAGGACTTATATGTACGTATACGACGAGTACGATCAGCGGATCATCGAGGACCGCGTCAAGCAGTTCCGTGATCAGACCCGACGCTATCTGGCAGGCGAGCTGAGCGAAGAAGAATTCCGCCCCCTGCGCCTGCAAAATGGCCTTTATATCCAGCGCTTCGCGCCGATGTTGCGTGTCGCGGTGCCTTACGGCCAACTGACTTCGCGCCAGACGCGAATGATGGCCAAAATTGCCCGTGACTACGACAAGGGCTACGCCCACATCAGTACCCGGCAGAACGTGCAGTTCAACTGGCCGGCCCTGGAAGACATCCCGGACATCCTGGCTGAACTGGCGACCGTGCAGATGCATGCGATCCAGACCAGCGGCAACTGCCTGCGCAACGTCACCACCGACCAGTTCGCCGGTGTCGCGGCCGACGAGTTGATCGACCCGCGGCCATGGTGCGAAATCGTCCGTCAGTGGACCACGTTCCACCCGGAATTCGCCTACCTGCCGCGTAAATTCAAGATCGCCATCAACGGTTCGACGTCCGACCGTGCGGCCATTGAAGTCCATGACATCGGCCTTGAGCCGGTGCATAACGCCGCGGGCGAACTGGGTTTCCGTGTGCTGGTCGGTGGCGGCCTGGGCCGTACACCGGTGGTGGGCGCGTTCATCAACGAGTTCTTGCCATGGCAAGACCTGTTGAGCTACCTCGACGCCATCCTGCGGGTCTACAACCGCTACGGCCGTCGCGACAACAAGTACAAGGCGCGGATCAAGATTCTGGTCAAGGCCCTGACGCCTGAAGTGTTCGCGCAGAAAGTCGACGCGGAAATGGAACACCTTCGCGGTGGCCAGACCACCTTGACCGACGCCGAAGTGCATCGCGTGGCCAAACACTTCGTTGACCCGGACTACAAGGCACTGGACAACCAGACGGCCGAACTGACCGAGCTCGACAAACAGCACCCAGGCTTCGCCCGCTGGCGCACCCGCAACACCCTGGCGCACAAGAAGCCGGGTTACGTTGCCGTGACGCTGTCCCTGAAGCCGACTGGCGTTGCGCCGGGCGACATCACCGACAAGCAGCTCGATGCCGTTGCCGACCTCGCTGACCGTTACAGCTTCGGCCAACTGCGCACCTCCCACGAGCAGAACATCATTCTGGCCGATGTCGAGCAGAGCCAATTGTTTGCCCTGTGGGGCGAATTGCGCGAGCAAGGTTTTGCCACGCCGAACATCGGTTTGCTGACCGACATCATCTGCTGCCCGGGCGGCGATTTCTGCTCCCTGGCCAACGCCAAGTCGATCCCGATCGCCGAGTCGATCCAGCGCCGTTTCGAAGACCTGGACTACCTGTTCGACATTGGCGAGCTGGACCTGAACATCTCTGGCTGCATGAACGCCTGTGGTCACCACCACGTCGGCCACATCGGCATTCTCGGGGTGGACAAGAAAGGCGAAGAGTTCTACCAGGTGTCCCTGGGTGGCAGCGCCAGTCGCGATGCGAGCCTGGGCAAGATCCTCGGCCCGTCTTTCGCACAGGAAGCCATGCCTGACGTGATCGAGAAGCTGATCGACGTGTACATTGAACAACGTACCGAAGACGAGCGCTTCATCGACACCTATCAGCGTATCGGCATCGACCTCTTCAAGGAGCGCGTCTATGCAGCGAATAATTAAGAACAACGAAGTCGTCGACGAAACCTGGCACTTGCTGCCGAAAGATTTCAACATCGACGAGATCAGCAACTGCGACGACCTGATCGTCCCGTTGCAGCTGTGGCGCGAACACAGCCGTATGCTCAAGGCCCGCGATGGCGGCCTGGGTGTGTGGCTGGATGCCGATGAAGAAGCCGAAGAAATCGGTGAAGACGTGGATAATTTCCAGGTCATCGCCTTGAACTTCCCGGCCTTCACTGACGGCCGCAACTACTCCAACGCCCGCCTGCTGCGTGACCGTTACGCTTTCAAAGGCGAATTGCGGGCGATTGGCGATGTACTGCGCGACCAGTTGTTCTACCTGCACCGCTGCGGTTTTGACGCGTTTGCGATTCGCGCCGATAAAGACCCGTACGAAGCCCTTGAAGGCCTCAAGGACTTCTCGGTGACCTATCAGGCTGCTACCGACGAACCGCTGCCGCTGTTCCGTCGCCGCTAAGTACGCGTACAACAAAAAGCCCTGAATCGGACATCCGTTTCAGGGCTTTTTTGTGTCCGGCGTAAACGATGGCCGGAAGATGTTTACCAGAAGCGTTGCTGGGTCAACCGGCTCCACCAGTTCAGCAACACGCGATCAACCGAACCGCTGGCCGCGATACCGATGCGCTCCTGCAGGCTTTTGCGTTCGGCGTAATGCAAGTGATAGAGCTCGGACTGCTTGGCTCGTTCGGCAAGGTATTCATCGCTGGTCTTGAGTTCATCCACCAGTTGCTTGTCCAGGGCCGAGACGCCCAGCCAGATTTCACCCGTGGCCACTTCATCGATGGCCAGTTGCGGGCGATAGCGGGAAACGAAGTTCTTGAACAGCTGATGGGTGATGTCCAGGTCTTCCTGGAATTTCTCCCGGCCTTTCTCGGTGTTTTCGCCGAATACCGTCAGGGTGCGCTTGTACTCACCGGCCGTCAGTACTTCGAAGTCGATGTCGTGTTTTTTCAACAGGCGATTGACGTTGGGCAACTGCGCCACCACGCCGATCGAGCCGAGGATCGCGAACGGCGCACTGATAATCTTCTCGCCGATGCACGCCATCATGTAGCCGCCACTGGCCGCGACCTTGTCGATGCACACGGTCAATGGCACGCCGGCGTCACGAATTCGCGCCAGTTGCGAAGACGCCAGGCCATAGCTGTGGACCATGCCGCCGCCGCTTTCCAGGCGCAGCACCACTTCATCCTTTGGCGTGGCGAGGGTCAACAGCGCGGTGATTTCGTGGCGCAGGCTCTCAGTGGCCGACGCCTTGATGTCACCGTCGAAATCCAGCACGAACACCCGTGGTTTGGCCTCGGGTTTCTTCTTTTGCTTTTTCTCGGTTTTAGCCTGGGACTTGCGCAAGGCCTTGAGCTGATCCTTGTCGAGCAAGGTTTGCTCCAGGCGTTCGCGCAGCCCTTTGTAGAAATCATTGAGTTTGCTGACTTGCAGCTGGCCGGCCGGCTTACGCCGACCTTTGCTGCGCAACGCCGCAAAACTGGCCAGGACCACCAGAATGGCGATCACCAGAGTCACGGTCTTGGCCAGGAAAATGGCGTACTCGAACAAAAGCTCCACAGGGACTCCTTCAATCAATGCGCGGATTAAACACGCGCGGGATATCTCCAGCATACCCATGCGCTGGCCCGGCGACCAGTCATGAAACCTTTGGCAACAGGCCTGTAACGGGCATTTCAAACAAGCGTATGTTTTTTCATTGACAGCTCACCGCCATCCTCATAACCTCGCCAAACCTTCAACGTACCGGGATGACGCGGACGTGGGCAGCATCTACTTGATTCGACATGGCCAGGCCTCCTTTGGTGCAGACGACTATGACGTCCTGTCGCCGACCGGTATTCGCCAGGCAGAACTCCTCGGCCAGCACCTGGCCGAACTCGGTGTCAGCTTCGATCGCTGCCTGTCGGGCGACCTGCGCCGCCAGCAACATACCGCCAACAGCGCGCTGGAACAGTTCGCCGCCGTCGGGATGCCGGTGCCGGTGCTGGAAATCGATTCTGCCTTCAACGAATTCGACGCCGACGCGGTGATCCGTGCCCTGCTGCCGGCCATGTTGGAGGACGAGCCCCACGCGCTGGATATCCTGCGCAACGCCGCACAAAACCGTGCTGAATTCCAACGCATCTTTGCCTTGATCATCGAGCGCTGGCTCGCCGGCACCTACGACACACCGGGCCTGGAGAGCTGGCTGGGTTTCGTCGAACGCGTGCAGGCCGGTCTGCATCGATTGCTCGAACAAGCCGACAATACCCAGAAAATCGCCGTGTTCACCTCCGGCGGCACCATCACTGCCCTGCTCCACCTCATTACGCAAATGCCCGCAAAGCAGGCCTTTGAACTGAACTGGCAAATCGTCAACACCTCGCTCAACCTGCTCAAGTTTCGTGGTCGCGAGGTGGCCCTGGCTTCCTTCAACAGTCATGCACACCTGCAACTGCTGAAGGCCCCGGAACTCATCACGTTTCGCTGAGTCCGGATTATTGTGACCCTGGCTGTAATCACCCAGCTCTTATTACCCAAGAAAGGATCGAACCATGACCTCCGTAGCTGATGCCGTACAAGCAATGAAAGCCAAGTTCAACCCAGCCGCTGCTGCCGGTCTGGACCTGGTATTCGGTTTCCGCATCGACGACACCAAGCACTTCTCGCTGATCGTCAAAGACAGCACCTGCGAACTGCAAGAAGGCGAGAATCCGGACGCCCAGGTCACTCTGGTAATGGACGGCGAAACCCTGGAAGGCATCGTCGACGGTTCGACCGACGGCATGCAAGCGTTCATGGGTGGCAAACTGCGCGCTGAAGGCGACATGATGCTGGCCATGAAACTGTCCGAGCTGTTCCCGGCCTAAGCACGTCGCTCCCGTCTTTCGGGAGCACGTCTGGCTGCAAACGAATCCCGCCCCTCGTGGCGGGATTCGTCGTTTTCGCCCTCGGAAAACGGCTATCTGTGGATTTGCCGACTATATTCCTTCTGGCCGCATGCGTCAGACATCGGCTGTTTGCCCTCACTTCTTTTGGAAGAATTTTGTGGAGAGCACTGCCATGACCCCACCTGACGACCGCGACGGATTCAACCGTCGTCGTGTACTGCAAGGCCTTTCGGCAGGCGCCGTCGGTGCCTGGGTCAGCCCACTATTCGCAGGGAGTAAAACCATGCCCGATGCCCCGGCCGATCTGATTCTGTACAACGGACGCCTGCACACCGTCGACCGCAAGAAACCCCAGGCCAGTGCCGTCGCGATCAAGGACGGACGCTTCGTGGTGGTCGGCAGCGATGCCCAAGCCATGGCACTGCAAGGCCCTGGCAGCCAGATCATCGACCTGCATGGCCGCACGGTGATTCCCGGTCTCAATGACTCTCACCTGCACTTGATCCGTGGCGGTCTGAACTACAACCTTGAGCTGCGCTGGGAAGGCGTGCCGTCCCTGGCCGACGCCTTGCGCATGCTCAAGGACCAGGCCGATCGCACACCGACGCCGCAATGGGTGCGGGTAGTCGGTGGCTGGAACGAATTCCAGTTTGCCGAGAAACGTCTGCCGACGATTGAAGAACTGAACAAGGCCGCGCCAGACACCCCGGTGTTCGTCCTGCACCTCTACGACCGCGCCCTGCTCAACCGTGCCGCCCTAAAAGTGGTCGGCTATACCCGCGACACGCCGAACCCGCCGGGTGGTGAGATCCAGCGTGATGCCAATGGCGACCCCACCGGCATGCTGATCGCCCGCCCCAACGCAATGATCCTCTACTCGACCCTGGCCAAGGGACCGAAGTTGCCACTGGAGTATCAAGTCAACTCGACCCGTCAGTTCATGCGCGAACTCAATCGGTTGGGCGTCACCAGCGCCATCGATGCCGGCGGCGGTTATCAGAATTACCCGGACGATTATCAAGTCATCCAGCAACTGGCCAAAGACCAACAGCTCACGGTGCGCATTGCCTACAACCTGTTCACCCAAAAACCCAAGGAAGAGCTGACCGATTTCAAAAACTGGACCAGTACCTCCCATTACGGCCAGGGCGATGACTTCCTGCGGCACAACGGTGCCGGGGAAATGCTGGTGTTCTCGGCAGCGGATTTCGAAGACTTCCTCGAGACTCGCCCCGACCTGCCGCAAACCATGGAGCAAGAGCTGGAACCGGTGGTGCGGCATCTGGTGGAGCAGCGCTGGCCCTTCCGCCTGCACGCCACCTATAACGAATCCATCAGCCGCATGCTCGACGTGTTCGAGAAGGTTAACCGGGATATTCCATTCGACGGTTTGCCGTGGTTCTTCGATCACGCCGAAACCATCACCCCACGGAACATTGAGCGGGTCAAAGCTCTCGGTGGCGGCATCGCCATCCAGGACCGCATGGCGTTCCAGGGCGAGTACTTTGTCGACCGTTACGGCGCCAAGGCGGCCGAAGCGACACCCCCGATCGCGCGCATGTTGGCCGAGGGTGTGCCGGTTGGCGCTGGCACCGATGCCACGCGCGTGTCCAGCTACAACCCCTGGACCTCGCTGTACTGGCTGGTCAGCGGCCGCACCGTCGGCGGGCTGGCGTTGTACCCGCAAGGCTTGAGCCGCGATACGGCGCTGGAACTGTTCACCCACGGCAGCGCCTGGTTTTCTTCCGAACAAGGCAAGAAAGGCCAGATCAAGGTCGGGCAACTGGCGGACCTGATTGCGCTGTCGGCGGACTACTTCCACATCGAAGACGAAGCCATCAAATGGATCGAGTCGGTGCTGACCATTGTCGACGGCAAGATCGTCTACGGCAGCGCCGAGTTCGAAAAGCTGGGGCCACCACCGATTCCGGTAGTGCCTGAATGGTCGCCGGTGGTGAATGTGCCGGGGCACTGGAAACCACTGGCGCCGCTGACCGCGCAAGTACACCAATGCGTGGGCGCTTGCGCGGTGCATGCCCACAGTCATGAGCGGGCGCGGTTGTCGTCAGCGCCGGTCAGCGACTTTCAAGGGTTCTGGGGGGCATTTGGCTGTTCGTGTTTTGCGTTTTGAACAAAATATTTCCAAACACCATCCATCCAATGTGGGAGCGGGCTTGCTCGCGAAGACGGCCTAACATTCAACAGTGATGTTGACTGTCAGTCCGCTTTCGCGAGCAAGCCCGCGCCCACATTAAATCGCTGTTCAACCTTCTGTCCCGAAACACCCACTGACACAAGCTTGATCTCGATCAGTTGCTCATCCCCTCGCAATCACTACTATCGCGCTTCCATCGAAGGCCACGGACGGCTCATTGGGAGCCTGCGGCCCGTTATTCTCAAGGAAGAGTCAATCATGCAGTCATTGAAAATCATTCTGCTGGCATCAGCATTCAACGGCCTGACCCAACGGGCCTGGCTGGATTTGCGTCAGGCCGGACACTCACCCAGCGTGGTGCTGTTCACCGATGAAGAGGCGGTGTGCGAGCAGATCGAACACTCAGGCGCCGATCTGGTGATCTGCCCGTTCCTCAAGGATCGGGTACCGCAACAGTTGTGGAGCAACCGCCAGCGTCCCGTGGTGATCATTCACCCAGGCATCGTCGGCGACCGTGGCGCCAGTGCGCTGGACTGGGCGATCACCCGCGAACTCGACCGCTGGGGCGTGACCGCGTTGCAAGCGGTGGAGGAAATGGATGCGGGGCCGGTCTGGGCCACCTGTGAATTCAATTTGCCCCAGGGCCTGCGCAAATCCGAGTTGTACAACGGGGGCGTCAGCGATGCGGCGATCACTTGCATCCGCGAAGTCGTGGAAAAATTCATCGCCGGTTTCGTTCCTGTGCCCTTGGATTACAACCAACGCCATGTGATTGGCCGCTTGCAGCCGAACATGAAGCAAGCCGACCGCTCCTTCAGTTGGCACGACAGCTCACACTTCATCAAACGCTGCATCGACGCCGCCGACGGCCAGCCCGGCGTATTGGCGAGCCTGGCCGGCGGTCAGTATTACCTGTATGACGCTCACCTGGATTCGCGCAGCGGCACGCCGGGGGAAATTCTCGCGGTGCATGACGATGCGGTGCTGGTGGCGACCGGCGATCACAGCCTGTGGATCGGTTCGTTGCGACACAAACCCCGGCCCGGCGAAGAAACCTTCAAACGCCCGGCCCGGCACGTGCTCGCCGAACAGCTGACGCAGGTCCCGACCCTGGATTGGTCGATCGCCTCCCAACCCTTCAACAACGAGCCCTATCAACCGATCCGCTACCGCGAGTCGGGGCATGTCGGCGAGTTGACCTTCGAGTTTTATAACGGCGCGATGAGCACCGAACAGTGCCAGCGACTGGTGGAGGCCCTGCGCTGGGCCAAGTCCCGGGACACCCAGGTGCTGCTGATCAAGGGTGGGCGCGGCAGCTTCTCCAACGGCGTGCACCTCAACGTGATCCAGGCCGCAGCGGTTCCGGGGCTGGAAGCCTGGGCCAATATTCAGGCGATCGATGATGTCTGTCAGGAATTGCTCAGCGCCCGGCAACTGGTGGTCAGCGGCCTGACCGGCAATGCCGGAGCCGGTGGCGTGATGCTGGCGCTGGCGGCCGATATTGTCTTCGCCCGGTCCGACATCGTGCTCAATCCCCATTACAAAACCATGGGCCTGTACGGCTCCGAGTACTGGACCTACAGCCTGCCCCGCGCCGTCGGCCGGGCAATGGCGGAAAAACTCACTGAAGACTGCCTGCCGGTCAGCGCCACTCAGGCCTTGCAACTGGGCATGGTCCAGGAAATCGGTCCGCGCTGCCCCGACGAGTTTGGCCTGTGGTTGTTGCAGCGGGCCAATGGTGCGTTGAGTGATCCGGCGTATCAGGCGGTGCGTGAGCGCAAAAGCCAGCTCGAGACTCAGCTGATGCAGCACTGTCGCAATGCCGAGCTGGAAGAGATGCAACTGGACATGGTGCAGAACCGCAAACAATTTGCCGAGAAATGCCGTCATTTTGTGTTCAAGCGCAAGGCGTGTGGCACGCCGCAGCGGTTGGTGGCGCAGTGGGCGGTGGTAAGGGAGGTCGAGTTTGCGGATTGATCGTTTGGTATGAGGTGACTGGGCCAGACAGTGAAACCTGTGGCGAGGGAGTCCCC
>NZ_AKJK01000073.1 GCF_000282375.1 Pseudomonas sp. GM50 | reverse complement strand
GGAGCCGTTATTGGCGGCAGCCGGCAGCGGCGTGCGCGGCAACACCGGGGCGTAGTAAGGGTCATTGGGCTTGGGCGGCGGGGCGACGCAGCCCGCGAGCACGACGGCCCCACTCAGTGCCAGAACAGATACAAAGCGATTCATGACCCTACCTCACGGTATTGCAGGCGACCTCATGGCCGCCTCATAGACTTGATTACAGATTCTGCGTTACGAACGAGAGCATCTGGTCGGCGGTGGAGATCACCTTGGAGTTCATCTCGTAGGCGCGCTGAGTGGTGATCATGTTGACCATCTCTTCAACGGTGCTGACGTTGGACGTTTCCAGGGTGTTCTGCAGCGTGGTACCGAAACCGGCCAGGCCCGGGGTGCCGACTTGCGGCGCGCCACTGGCAGCGGTTTCCAGGAACAGGTTGTTACCCACCGCTTGCAGACCGGCCGGGTTGATGAAGTCGGCGGTTTGCAGGTTACCGATCACCTGGGAGGCCGGGTTGCCGGCAACGGTGATGGACACGGTGCCGTCACGGCCGACGGTGAAGGTCTGGGCATCGTTCGGAATGACAATGGCCGGCTCCAGGGCGAAGCCGCTGGCGTTGACGATCTGACCGTTGGAATCCAGGTGGAACGTACCGTCACGGGTGTAGGACGTGGTGCCGTCCGGCTGCAGAATCTGGAAGAAACCGCGACCGTCGATGGCCATGTCCAACGGCTGCTCGGTGGTTTGCAAGCTACCGGCGGTGAAGTTTTTCTGGGTGCCGACGATGCGCACACCGGTACCCACTTGCAGACCCGACGGCAATTCGCTGTCCTGGGTCGACTGAGCGCCTGGCTGGCGCTTGATCTGATACAGCAAGTCCTGGAACTCGGCGCGGTCACGTTTGAAACCCGTGGTCGATACGTTCGCCAGGTTGTTGGAAATGGTGGTGAGGTTAGTGTCCTGGGCGGACAGACCTGTTTTGGCAACCCATAGAGCCGGAAGCATTCGATTCTCCTCGTGCGCCTGTTTTACGGCGCGACGTTCTGATAATTAGCTGATCTGCAAGACCCGAGCCATGGCCTGGTCATCGTCTTTGGCGGTGTTCATCATCTTGATGTGCAGCTCGAACTGCTTGGCCAGCGCCAGCACCGAGGTCATTTCTTCCACGGCATTGACGTTGCTCGACTCCAGGAACCCGGACACCAGTTTGACGTTGGCATCGGCTTGCGCCGGCTTGCCGTCCTTGGTGTGGATCGAACCGTCCAGGCCTTTGGTCATGTTCTTGAAGTCCGGGTTGACCAGTTTGATGCGGTCGACTTCGGCCATCACCCGTGGACCTTCGCCCATCGCACGGATGCTGACGGTGCCGTCTTCGCCGACTTCGATTTGCTGCTCGGGCGGCACGGCAATCGGCCCGCCATTGCCTACCACCGGCATACCATTGCCGGCACGCAGCACGCCCAGGGCGTCAACGTTCAGGCTACCGGTGCGCACGTAGCTTTCACCGCCATCAGGGTTCTGCACGGCGATCCAGCCATTGCCCTGCACCGCAACGTCGAGGTCGCGACCGGTTTGCACCAGCGCACCCGGAGAGAAGTCGGTGGCCGGACGTTCGCTCATGGCAAACGCACGCGCCGGAAAGCTGTCACCAAACACCGGCATCGAACGGGCCTGTTCCAGGTCCTTTTGAAAACCGTTGGTAGAGATGTTCGCCAGGTTGTTGGCATGAGCCTTCTGCGCCAGTGCATTCTGGCTGGCGCCGGTCATTGCCACATAAAGGTACTTGTCCACACTCTTTCCTCTGCATGCCGGACGTTTGCCGCCCACCGCTGTACTGCTGAGCCATAAGCAATTTGCAGACCAACTTTTTTCTGGCGGCGCAGGGCCCGGCAAACAAAGGACTTGAGGGATTCAGAGGGGATTGGGGAAATGTATCGAAGACGAAAAACCGGCGGTGTTATGCCGCTTACGGCAAGCATCGACCTTTGCAGCCAACACAGATTCCTGTGGCGAGGGGGCTTGCCCCCGTTCGGCTGCGCAGCAGTCGTAAATGCGGACAACTCGAAGGATCTGAAAGATTGCAAGGGGCTGCTTCGCAGCCCAACGGGGGCAAGCCCCCTCGCCACAAAAGCTCCCTCGCCACATCAGGCGTTGTCCTTGCCAACCTCATACTCACGCAACTTATTGGCAATGGTCGTATGCGAAACCCCCAGCCGCTTGCCCAGTTGCCGACTGCTCGGATGCTCGGAATACAAGCGCTCCAGCACCGCTTTCTCGAAGCGCCCGACAATCTCGTCCAAACCACCCTCAAGAGAAAAATCGCCAAGCGGCTGACGCACGCCGTAGTCCGGCAGGCGAATGTGCTCGGCTTTGACGGTGCCGCCGTCGCACAGGGAAACGGCCTGGAACAGTACGTTCTCCAACTGCCGCACGTTACCCGGCCAATGATAATGACTGAGCCTCTCCATCGCCGCCGGCGCCAGTTTTGGCAACGGGCAACCGATCTGCCGACTGGCCTGATCGAGGAAGTGCTCCACCAGCGGCGCCAGCCCGTCGAGGCATTCGCGCAGCGGCGGGATGTGCAGCGAGAGCACGTTCAAACGGTGGTACAAATCCTGGCGAAACTCACCGCGAGCGCACAGCTCGGACAAATCCACCTGAGTGGCGCAGATCACCCGCACATCCAGATAGACCTCTTCATCGCTGCCGACACGACGGAAGCAGCCGTCCTGCAAGAAGCGCAGCAATTTCACCTGCAAGCGCGGGCTCATTTCACCGACGCCGTCGAGGAACAACGTACCGCCCGCCGTCAGCTCCAACAGCCCAAGCTTGCCTTCGGCCCGCGCCCCTTCGAAGGCGCCGGGGCCGTAGCCGAACAATTCGGTCTCGGCCATGGACTCCGGCAGACCGGCGCAGTTGAGCGCCATCAACGGTGACTGCCCACGCGGGCTCGCCAGGTGACAGGCCCGCGCCAACAACTCTTTGCCGGTGCCGGTTTCACCTTCTATCAATAGCGGCGCATCCAGTGGCGCCATGCGTCGCGCCTCGCGCACCACCGCCGCCATCACTTTCGAGCTTTGGAAAATGCTGTCGAAGCCACGCAATTCCTGCTTGCGCACGTTATAAATGCGCTCTCCCACCCGATCCGCCCGGTGCAGCGTCAACACCGCACCGGCCATAGCCTCGCTTTCGTCATGCTCCGATTGCAGCGGCGCGATGTCGGCGAGAAACACGTCACCCTTGACCTTGACCCGCAAGCCGTTGATCCGCGACTTGTTGGCGCGCACCAGTTCCGGCAAATCAAAATCCTCGGCGTACCGCGACAGCGGAATCCCCGGCACCTCGTCTACCCGTACCCCGAGCAACTGCGCCGCCGCACGGTTGGCCGCGACAATGGAGCCGCCCATGTCGATCGACAGCACCGGAAACTCCAGGGCACCAAGCAAGGCATTGAGTTCCATATGCCGACGCTCGCTGGGCATCAGCCCTACGCGCTTGACGCCGAATACCCCGCCAATCGCCTCGAACTTCGGACGCAACGCCTGGAACTGAATGTTGATCAGGTTCGGGCAGTGCAGATAGATCGCATTGCCATGCTCACCGCCCACTTCGCCGCGAGCGACGTTGATCCCGTACTCGACCAGCAGGTTGAGAATGTCGCGCAGGATACCGATGCGGTTCTGGCAGTGAACTTTGATACGCATATAAAGGCCCACAAAACGGTGAGTGAGGTTGATGCCCAGCGCACAACCTGTGGGAGCGGGCCGTGGCGAGGGGGCTTGCCCCCGTTGGGCTGCGAAGCAGCCCCAAAATCTCTGATGCACCAAAGACCTTGTGAGTGCTGCGCACTCAAACGGGGGGGCAAGCCCCCTCACCACAGCCCGCTCCCACAAGGGCACTTGGCAGACCGACGTATTTTTCTGCCAAGGCACTCAAATAGTCGTCAAGATTATGTGACACCTGCAAGCCATTTCAAACCCGCAAATATCAATACTTACGCCATAGCGGCCAATCTGTAACGAATATTTTACGAAAAGCGCAGATTTTTCCTACTCACAACTCAGATCACCTGCTGCAACACCGCACGCCTTGGGGTATTTCTAGGTCCATAGCTGTACACACAACAAGAACGAATCCCCTAGCAGGAGAGCAGCATGAAGCAGACGCAATACGTGGCTCGTGAGCCCGATGCGCAAGGTTTTATCGACTACCCCGCCGAAGAACACGCGGTGTGGAACACGCTGATCACTCGCCAACTGAAAGTGGTCGAGGGCCGTGCGTGCCAGGAATACCTGGACGGTATCGAAAAACTCGGTCTGCCCCACGACCGCATTCCGCAACTCGGTGAAATCAACAAAGTCCTCGGTGAAACCACCGGCTGGCAGGTTGCCCGAGTCCCCGCGCTGATTCCCTTCCAGACCTTTTTCGAATTGCTGGCGAACAAGCAGTTCCCGGTGGCGACGTTTATTCGTACCCGCGAAGAGCTGGATTACCTGCAAGAACCGGACATTTTCCACGAGATCTTTGGCCACTGTCCGCTACTGACCAACCCTTGGTTCGCCGAATTCACCCACACCTACGGCAAACTTGGCCTACAGGCTTCCAAGGAAGAACGCGTGTACCTGGCGCGCCTGTACTGGATGACCATCGAGTTCGGCCTGGTCGACACGCCACAAGGCCTGCGCATCTACGGTGGCGGCATTCTGTCCTCGCCCAAAGAAACCGTTTACTGCCTGTCGGACACGCCTGAGCATCAGGCCTTCGATCCGCTGGAATGCATGCGCACGCCGTACCGCATCGACATTCTGCAACCGCTGTACTTTGTCCTGCCGAACCTCAAGCGCCTGTTCGATCTGGCCCACGAAGACATCATGGGCATGGTCAAGCAAGGTATGCAGTTGGGGTTGCGCGCACCGAAATTTCCGCCAAAGCCCAAAGCAGCCTGAGCAGATCCCGCTCGCGACTTGCGCGCAAAGATAGTAATTTCCAACAAGAATCGAATTCAGGAACACACCATGAACGCTCTGAACCAAGCCCACTGCGAAGCCTGCCGCGCCGACGCCCCTCAGGTCAGCGACGAAGAATTGCCGATCCTGATCAAGCAGATCCCTGACTGGAACATCGAAGTTCGCGACAGCGTGATGCAGCTGGAAAAAGTTTTCCTGTTCAAGAACTTCAAGCACGCACTGGCGTTCACCAACGCCGTCGGTGAAATCTCCGAGGCCGAAGGTCATCACCCGGGCCTGCTGACCGAGTGGGGCAAAGTCACCGTCACCTGGTGGAGCCACTCCATCAAAGGCCTGCACCGCAACGATTTCATCATGGCCGCGCGCACCGACGAAGTGGCCAAAAACGCCGAGGGCCGCAAATAATGCATTTCGACGCCATCGGTCGAGTACCTGGCGACCCGATTCTCGGCCTGATGGAGGCCTATGCGCAGGACCCTAACCCGCGCAAATTCGACCTTGGCGTGGGTGTCTACAAAGACGCCCAGGGCCTGACACCAATCCCCGAAGCGGTGAAGCTCGCCGAGCAGCGCCTGGTGGATCGTCAGCCCACCAAGACCTACATCGGCGGTCACGGCGATGCGGCGTTCGGCAAGGTGATCAACGAGTTGGTGCTTGGCGCTGATTCGGCGCTGATCGCCGAACAACGGGCCGGCGCCACTCAAACACCGGGCGGCACTGGCGCATTGCGTTTGAGCGCCGACTTCATCGCTCAATGCCTGCCGGGCCGTGGCGTGTGGTTGAGCAACCCGACCTGGCCAATCCACGAAACCATTTTCGCGGCGGCCGGGGTCAAGGTCAGTCATTACCCGTACGTGGGCAGCGATAACCGTCTCGATGTGGAAGCGATGCTGGCGGTGCTCAATCAAGCACCCAAAGGCGATGTTGTGCTACTGCACGCATGCTGCCACAACCCGACCGGTTTCGATCTGTCCCATGACGATTGGCGTCGGGTGCTGGACGTGGTGCGCCGTCGTGATTTGCTGCCACTGATCGACTTCGCTTATCAGGGTTTCGGCGACGGCCTGGAGCAAGATGCCTGGTCGACCCGGCTGTTCGCCGCCGAGTTGCCGGAAGTGCTGATCACCAGTTCCTGCTCGAAGAACTTCGGCCTGTACCGCGACCGCACCGGCGCACTGATTGTCTGCGCGAAAACCGCCGACAAGCTGGTGGATATCCGCAGCCAACTGGCCAACATCGCCCGCAACCTGTGGTCGACACCGCCGGATCATGGCGCCGCAGTGGTCGCGACCATCCTCGGCGATCCAGAGCTGAAAAGCCGCTGGGCCGACGAAGTGGAAGCCATGCGTTTGCGCATCGCCCAGTTGCGCAGCGGTCTGGTCGAAGCGCTTGAACCTCATGGCTTGCGCGAGCGATTTGCGCACATCGGCGTGCAACGCGGGATGTTTTCCTACACGGGTTTATCGCCGGAGCAGGTCAAACAGCTGCGCGAGCATCACAGCGTGTACATGGTGAGCTCGGGCCGGGCGAACGTGGCGGGGATTGATGCGACGCGTCTGGACTTGCTGGCCGAAGCTATCGCCGACGTCTGCAAATAAATATCAGACACGGCACATCCCCTGTGGGAGCGGGCTTGCTCGCGAAAGCGGTGTGTCAGGCAACGATGATGTTGACTGACACTCCGTCTTCGCGAGCAAGCCCGCTCCCACATTTGAATGTGTGTCGCCCCCTCTTGCTGACCTGTCTAGACAATCCCATCCGTCGCAACAATTGGATATAAAAGTCTATTTGTCATTTCTCCTGCTGTATCCTGCGCAGGCTTTTTAAAAGCGCGGATCTACCAGATCTATCAACAGACTTAGCGAGGAGCGCGACATGCACGAGATCCCTAATCTCCCCTTCCCAAGCCTGCACGAAACTGAGCAGACAACCACGCAACAAGCCGGTGCCCAACAGCCCGAGACGAAAGAAGCACCTGAACGCCGCCAGGCCGACAGCGAAGACTGATCCACCCGTACGACCAGACCGTGTGGAAAGCGCTAATATGCGCTTTCCACACCGCCTGAACCTTGAGCTTTCCCATGACCGACGAATTCAGTGCAACCCAGGCCAGCGTCCTGATCGGCACCGCCGAGAAGATGATCGAGATCTGGAATCGCCTTTCCCCCGAGAAGCAAGCCGCCCTGCTGGCCCGCTTCGGCAGCGAAGAAAACGCCTTGGCCGCTCTGGTCACGACGCAACTGGTAGCCCCGGCAAAATCCTGATTATCCCCCTCCGGCAAATAGTTTTACTTTTCCACGCCCCGCGACCGCCCGCGCCGCTATCATAAGCAGCCTATCTATCCTGCTGCCCCGTGGACCTTTACCCATGTCAGAAACCCAGCGCCCCATGGCGGTCACGCTGCAAGTCGTTTCCATCGTCCTGTTCACGTTCATCGGTTACCTGAATATCGGCATTCCCCTGGCCGTATTGCCCGGCTACGTCCACAGCGACCTCGGTTTCGGCGCCGTGATCGCCGGGCTGGTGATCAGTGTGCAATACCTGGCCACCCTGCTCAGCCGCCCTTACGCCGGGCGCATCATCGATAACAAGGGCAGCAAACTGGCGGTGATGTACGGCCTCGCCGGCTGTGGTTTGAGCGGTGTATTCATGTTGATTTCGGCCTGGACGCAAAGCCTGCCGACGTTGAGCCTGATCAGCCTGTTGATCGGCCGACTGGTGCTCGGCAGCGCAGAAAGCCTGGTCGGCTCCGGGTCGATCGGCTGGGGCATCGGCCGGGTCGGCGCGGCGAATACCGCCAAAGTCATCTCCTGGAACGGTATCGCCAGTTACGGCGCTCTGGCGGTCGGCGCGCCGCTGGGGGTGTTGCTGGTAAGTCAGTTGGGTTTGTGGAGCATGGGCGTGAGCATCGTGCTGCTGGCCGTTCTGGGCCTGGCGCTGGCCTGGCCAAAAACCGCTGCACCCATCGTTGTCGGCGAACGTCTGCCGTTCATGCACGTGCTGGGGCGGGTGTTTCCTCACGGCTGCGGTCTGGCCTTGGGCTCCATCGGCTTTGGCACCATCGCAACATTCATCACCCTGTATTACGCCACTCAGCACTGGTCCAACGCGGTGCTGTGCCTGAGCCTGTTCGGCGCCAGTTTTATCGGTGCGCGATTGTTGTTCGGTAACCTGATCAACCGCCTCGGCGGCTTTCGCGTGGCGATTGCCTGCCTGTCAGTGGAAACCCTCGGGTTGTTGCTGCTGTGGCTGGCACCCGATGCCCATTGGGCACTGGCCGGCGCAGCGCTGAGCGGTTTCGGTTTTTCGCTGGTGTTCCCGGCATTGGGCGTGGAAGCGGTCAACCTGGTGCCCGCTTCCAGCCGTGGCGCGGCAGTCGGGGCGTACTCGCTGTTTATCGATTTGTCGCTGGGAATTACCGGACCGCTGGCGGGCGCGATAGCGGCAGGATTCGGATTTGCCTCGATCTTCCTGTTCGCTGCCCTCGCCGCTTTGAGCGGATTGATGCTGAGCGTCTACTTGTACCGGCAGGCGCCCAAGCACCTTTATGAAAAGCACCTTAATGAAAAGCACCGCGAAGAACGCGACGCCCGTTAGAAATCCACCTTGCCACGCCCAGCCTTGATGCTACCGCGCTTGGTCTTGGATTCGAGCCGACGCTTCTTCGAACCGAGTGTCGGCTTGGTCGGACGGCGTTTCTTCTCGACCTTGGTGGCACTGAGGATCAACTCGGTCAGCCGTTCCAGCGCATCGGCGCGATTGGCCTCCTGCGTACGGTATTGCTGGGCCTTGATGATCAACACCCCTTCGCTGGTGAT
Organism: Pseudomonas sp. GM50; assembly: GCF_000282375.1. Lineage (GTDB taxonomy): Bacteria > Pseudomonadota > Gammaproteobacteria > Pseudomonadales > Pseudomonadaceae > Aquipseudomonas. The sequence goes on along the minus strand of NZ_AKJK01000073.1, from coordinate 40,147 downwards.
GCGACTGTCGCGCAGCGCCAGCAGCCGCTCCTTGTAGAACTCGGGCAAGGACGAGGCCGGAATGTCGAAGCGCAGGTGCACGGCGCTGGAGACCTTGTTGACGTTCTGCCCACCGGCACCTTGCGCACGAATGGCCGTCAATTCGATCTCGGCATCCGGCAGATGCACGTTGTTGGAAATCACCAGCATGGAAAAAGGTCCGGTATCAGGGCGTTCAGGATACCGCGAATGGACTAAACGAATGCGGCCCCTGTGGGAGCGTGGCTTGCCCGCGATGAACGATAACGCGGTATGCCTGATGAACCGCGGCGCCTGAATCGCGGGCAAGCCACGCTCCCACAGGATTTTGTATGGAACCCATAAATGACAAACCCGGCACATGGCCGGGTGTGTTGTTTCCGCGTTCTGCACTTACTTGGCAGCGGAACCTGCAGCCTGCAACGCATGTTGCGCACTACGCTTGTTCTTGATGCCGTAGCAGACCCACATGAACGCGACCCACACCGGAATCGCATACACCGAGATCTGGATGCCCGGAATCAGCAGCATCACGCCAAGGATGAACACCACGAACGCCAGGCAAACATAGTTGCCGTACGGGTACCACAGGGCCTTGAACAGTGGCGTCTGTCTGGTCTTGTTCATGTGCTGACGGAACTTGAAGTGCGAGAAACTGATCATCGCCCAGTTGATCACCAGGGTGGCCACCACCAACGACATCAACAGTTCCAGCGCGTTTTGCGGGATCAGGTAGTTCAGCAACACCGCGATCAACGTCACAGCGGCAGATGCCAGGATCGAACGCACCGGCACGCCACGTTTGTCGATCTTCGACAAGGCCTTCGGCGCATCGCCCTGCTCGGCCATGCCCAGCAGCATGCGGCTGTTGCAGTAGGTGCCGCTGTTGTACACCGACAGCGCCGCGGTCAGGACCACGAAGTTGAGGATGTGCGCGGCGGTGTCACTGCCAAGCATCGAGAACACTTGAACGAACGGGCTGCCGCTGTAGGAATCACCCGACGCGTTCAGGGTCGCCAACAGACTGTCCCATGGCGTCAGCGAAAGCAGGATAACCAACGCACCGATGTAGAAAATCAGGATCCGGTAGATCACCTGGTTGATGGCTTTCGGGATCACGGTTTTCGGCTTGTCGGCTTCAGCAGCGGTGAAACCGAGCATTTCCAGGCCGCCGAAGGAGAACATGATGATCGCCATGGCCATCACCAGACCGCTGACGCCGTTCGGGAAGAAGCCGCCGTGTTCCCACAGGTTGGTTACAGAGGCTTGTGGGCCGCCGTCGCCGCTGACCAGCAGGTAGCTGCCGAGCGCAATCATGCCGACGATGGCCACGACCTTGATGATCGCGAACCAGAACTCGGCCTCACCAAAGACTTTGACGTTGGCCAGGTTGATCAGGTTGATCAAGACGAAGAAGCCGGCTGCCGAGACCCAGGTCGGGATATGTGGCGCCCAGTAGTGGATGTATTTGCCGACCGCGGTCAGCTCCGACATGCCCACCAGGATGTACAGAATCCAGCAGTTCCAGCCCGACAGGAAGCCGGCAAATCCGCCCCAGTATTTGTGCGCGAAGTGGCTGAAGGAACCGGCGACCGGCTCTTCGACGATCATTTCGCCGAGTTGGCGCATGATCATGAAAGCGATGAAGCCGCAGATGGCGTAGCCGAGAATCATCGACGGGCCGGCGGATTTGAGCACGCCGGCCGAGCCGAGGAACAACCCGGTACCGATCGCGCCACCGAGGGCGATCAGTTGAATATGGCGATTTTTCAGGCCGCGTTTCAGCTCGCCTGAATGCGAGTTTTGTCCACTCATGAAAAGGGTCTCACGCAAGGTTTGATGATGTTCAGTAGACGTTGCTGCTCGGTTGCGATTTCAAGCAGCGCCGATCAAACCCCAGCGCAGGCACCAGGAGTTCAGCGTTTTTACGATAGTCATGCGTCACCTGTTTGTTTTTATCTGTGACGAAATCGAACCCGACACGCTCGTGACGCGGCGGAGTGAACAAGGCGGATAGCCTTGAGGTTTGCGCTGTTGCGCAGAGGGTCACAGTTAAAACGCGGCGCATTGTACACCTGTAACCCCCTGCTGCCAGACACCGCTGGATCAGCGCGTCGGTTGCCGGGATTGCCTGTGTCCGCCTCGAGGGTCTCGGGCGGCTGCAAAAATTGAGTCAGACCTTTGCAGGTCATCGATGGGGGCAACGGAAAAATCGCCCCACAGGGAGAGATGGAGATGAGTCACGGCGTTCATTGCGCCTCCTTCTTGTTATGCACCTGCACGACAGGCATGGGGCGCATCTCACCCTTCATACGCTGCTGAAACAAGCGTGCCAGAGCCCTTGAATACCGCCAACAGGCTGGCGGACGGCAGGTTTTCCTTACGCTCCTCTTCCTGGCGGCATTCCACGGGGTTTAAGAGCGCTTTTCGTAAGGTTTTATTGACAAGGCGTAACGTAAATTTTCCAAATCAGATCCAGAAGCCCACTGACTGTAAATTGACGATAGGAAGCTTCCTAAGGAAATGTCCTGCTTAGTTTTCTGTTTTTTATTAAGAAAATTGGCTTTCGAAAAATGGAATAAATAGTTCAAATGAAAATTGTTTAATTTTTTTTTGCATTCTAAAACCCTGTGAACTAGGTTTTCAGCGACTTGCCGAGCCGCATCGACCGGCACGTTGACGCGCTCTTCAACGAGTGAAAAGCACGCCGCTGTTCTTAACCAAAGAAGTCATCTAGGAGATTCACCATGCAAGCACTGGACAAAGACTTGGACACTGAACTGCAACTGGACGATTGGTTTGAAGCACCGACCCATGATGCCGCCGTCGACATGATGCAAGCCGACGCGGTTGTTCCGTTCGGCACGGCGATGTGGCCTCTGTAAGACATCCCGGCAGGCACGATCCGGCCGGTCGTGCCTGCCACTTTCTCGGTTTGTCAGGGAGGACTACATGGATAAGCAACGCGCCATTTCGCATTTCCTTTACTACCTCGAACATCACCCTGCCGTTGCCGGTATCAACCCGGCGAAGGTCTTGCTCGGCCATACCGCTGATTACGAGGCGCACACCTGCGCCATCGCCGAACAGGCTGGTAACAGCCCACGGTTCAGCTTCAGCGCGATGCGTCTGGACCTCGAACCCACCGAATTGCTGGCCCAGGCAATTACCGACAGCGATCTGTACATTTTTTTCTACGACTCTTCCACCCTGCCCAACCCGCGTCCCGACGGCCCGGAGTTTGTCCGTGCGCTGCAAGGCGTGATGGCGCAGAACTGGAAGAAGTCATTGCTGTTCAAGGATTACGGCGATTACTTCTACGACACTTTCAGTGTCACCCCGCAGCGAATTGCCGGGTTGAACAGCCACTTGATCCAGCGCATGTCCCACGCCACCACCCTGAGTTTCAAAGATGATCATGGGTCGTGGTTCGAAACACCCTTGAGCAGTATCAAGAAGTGGACCGACATCAACGGTATCGGCAACTTCGACCTGGCGCCCGGCGAAATCGCTACTCATAGCGAGGCGATTAATGGCCGGGTGAAATTTATGGGGACTTTCCTCAGTACGATTCCATTTGCCCGCAAGTACGGCGTATTGGCGTCACCGCTGGAGTTGTGGATCGAGAACTCCACCATCAGCAAAATCGCCACCGATGTGCCGGGGCTGGAACATGACTTCAACAAGTACCTGGACGCCAATCCGTCCAATCGGCGAATCGAGGAGTTGGGGATCGGTACCAACGAAGGCGTGAAAGATTTGTATGCGCGCAATGCCGGGTTCGAGGAGCGCCATTGCGGCTTGCACCTGGGGTTGGGCGGAGGTGCCAAGGGCAGCCATCATCTGGATTTGATCTTCTCTGGTGGCGTGTTGGCGCTGGATGATGACCCGGTGTTTGATCGGCGGTTTGTCTTCTAGCTCCAGTTTTTGAGGTGATGCGGCTGATGCCTTCGCGGGCAAGCCTCGCTCCTACAGGTACGGTGGTGCCCTTGTGGGAGCGAGGCTTGCCCGCGAAGAGGCCCTCATAAACACCGTACAACTAAAACCAGCCCCCAAAAAAAACGCCATCCCAAGGGATGGCGTTTTTCATGGAGCGCTTACCGATTACTCAGGCTTGCGACGACCGAAGCCCGGACGCTGGCCGGAACCGGCTGGCGCGCCGCGGCGTTTACCCGATGGCGCGTCACGGTCGACCAGCACGATGCCTGGGCGTTTCTTCGGCGCCGGCTTGGCCGGGCGCTTGGTGTCGGCCGGGCGGTCTGCCACGGGCGTACCACGACCGGCAGGCGCGCCGCGATCGCTACGACCACCGGACGGAGCGCCACGGCCTTCGCCACGCTCAGTGCGACCGTTGGCCGGACGCGGTGTGCGTGGACCGCGCTCGCCGTCCTGACGTGGCGCTGGCTTGCGGGCCGGACGTTCGCCTTCGATCTGTGGCTCGCGGGCTGGACGTGGACCAGCTGCCGGAGCACCAGCGGCTGGACGCAGGGTCCGTACGCGTTCGGTCTTGCCCATCGGACGGGACGATTTGCGCTGCATGCGATCGAGCTTGTCTTTGCTCTTGGCGTTCATTTGCGGCATCGCCACCGGCGTCAGGCCGACCTCGGCACTCAGAACATCGACTTCGTACTGGCTCATTTCGCGCCAGCGGCCCATCGGCAGGTCGGAGTTGAGGAACACCGGACCGAAACGCACGCGCTTCAGGCGGCTGACCACCAGGCCCTGGGATTCCCACAGACGACGGACTTCGCGGTTACGACCTTCCATCACCACGCAGTGGTACCAGTGGTTGAAACCTTCGCCACCCGGAGCCTGTTTGATGTCGGTGAACTTGGCCGGGCCGTCTTCGAGCACCACGCCTGCCTTCAGGCGTTCAATCATCTCGTCGTCGACTTCGCCACGTACACGTACCGCGTATTCACGGTCCATTTCGTAGGATGGGTGCATCAGGCGGTTGGCCAATTCACCGTCGGTGGTGAACATCAGCAAACCGGTGGTGTTGATGTCCAGACGACCGATGTTGATCCAGCGACCTTCTTTGGGGCGCGGCATCTTGTCGAACACGGTCGGACGACCTTCAGGGTCGTTACGGGTGCAGATTTCGCCGTCGGGTTTGTTGTACATGATCACGCGGCGTACCGACTCGGCGGCTTCTTCGCGCTTGATCACCCGGCCATCGATGGTGATGGCGTCATGCAGGTCGACGCGCTGGCCGAGGGTGGCGTCTTTGCCATTGACCTTGATGCGGCCGTGGCTGATCCAGGCTTCCACGTCACGGCGCGAGCCGACGCCGATACGGGCGAGGACTTTCTGCAGCTTTTCGCCTGCTGGGCCGATTTCCTGGTCGTCTTTCTGGTCGTTGATACTCATCTGGGCACCTCCCGGTGTGGTCTGTTCAGGCTTGTGCCTGAAGCGATGTAAATCTGGGTACTTTTTGAAGAACTTGGGCGAAGCGATCGCCGAAGGGTCGCGAATCATACGCTCATGGAGACGTTCGCGCATCAGAGACTAGCTGATCGATGAAGACTTACTTGATTTTCCGCCGACCGGTGGCACCGAGTTTAATCAACCGGAGAACACGGAACCCTTGTGGGAGCGAGCCTGCTCGCGATGACGACAGCACATTCAGCATCAAAGTGACTGATAGACCGCAATCGCGAGCAGGCTCGCTCCCACAGGATTTGGGTCAATCTTCGAACTGGCGGCGCTCAGCTTCGATTGCTTCGGCGAGGGCCTTGGCTTCGGCTTCTTCGTCGGTCAATTCGGGCTCGGGTTTCGGCTGTTCGAGCGCGGCTACGGCGGCCAGGAGCTTTTCGCGAGCCTCGGCGACGCCAAGAATGTCGTCTTCCTGTTCTGATTCGACTTCGGCTTCAGCCTCGACCGGAGGTTCAGCTTCGGTTTCAGGCTCGGGTTGAACCGACTCCCCTTCCGTCTCGGTCACCGCGCCATCGCGCAACAAATCGTCGAAGTCGGTCTTGAGCCCCTCTTCCATGGTGTCCAGTTCCAGCAACAGAGTGTGGAAACTGGTTTCTTCCTTGGGTTCTTCCGGCTCGGCGCTGGCATCAGCCAATTCCTGCAGGCTGGCAGGCACGGGCGCGTCGTCGAAATCGAGCACAGGATCGGGTTCAAGTTCGCGCAGTTCGGCGAGTGGCGGCAGGTCGTCGAGATTCTTCAGGTTGAAGTGATCGAGAAACGCCTTGGTGGTGGCGAACATCGCCGGTTTGCCGGGTACGTCGCGGTAACCGACGATGCGGATCCACTCACGTTCCAGCAGGGTTTTCACGATGTGGCTGTTGACGGCCACGCCGCGCACGTCTTCGATCTCGCCCCGGGTGATCGGCTGGCGATAGGCGATCAGCGCCATGGTTTCGAGCATGGCGCGGGAATAGCGTTGCGGCCGCTCTTCCCACAAACGTCCGACCCACGGCGCGAACTTTTCGCGGATCTGCAGGCGATACCCGGAGGCAACTTCCTTCAACTCGAAAGCACGGCCGTCGCAGGACTTTGCCAGAATCGTCAGCGCTTTCTTGAAAACAGGGGGCTCCGGCCGCTCGCCTTCTTCGAAGAGTTCGAACAGGCGTTCAAGCGATTGCGGTTTTCCCGAGGCCAACAGAAAGGCTTCAAGCAGTGGCGCCAGCTCGCGGGGTTCAGTCAGGTTCATGATTCAACTCGTTATTCGGCTCGGGCCCGGACATGGATCGCCGCGAACGGCTCATTCTGCACCAGCTCGACCAAGGATTCCTTGACCAGTTCGAGGATCGCCATAAAGGTCACCACCACCCCCAGGCGCCCTTCTTCAGCGGTGAACAGCTCGACGAAGGGCACAAAACCGCCGCCCTTAAGCCGTTCCAGCACATCGCTCATGCGCTCGCGGGTGGACAGCGCTTCACGGCTGACCTGGTGACTTTCGAACATGTCGCCACGGCGCAAGACCTCGGCCATGGACAGCAACAGCTCTGAAAGACGCACGTCCGGCAACAGCTTGCGCGCCCGGGCTTCCGGGGCATCGAGCTTGGGCACCACCACGTCGCGGCCGACGCGGCTCAGGCCATCGATGCCTTCGGCAGCGGCCTTGAAACGCTCGTACTCCTGCAAGCGACGAATCAGCTCAGCGCGAGGATCGTCCTCTTCGTCTTCGATCGTTTCGGCCCGCGGCAGCAACATCCGCGATTTGATCTCGGCCAGCATCGCAGCCATCACCAGGTACTCGGCGGCCAGCTCCAGACGCACCGACTGCATCAACTCGACATAGCCCATGTACTGACGGGTGATTTCCGCCACCGGGATGTCGAGGATGTTGATGTTCTGTTTGCGGATCAGGTACAGCAGCAAGTCGAGCGGGCCTTCGAAGGCCTCAAGAAAGACCTCGAGCGCATCCGGCGGGATGTACAGGTCCAGCGGCATTTCCATGACCGCCTGGCCATAGACCATGGCGAAAGGCAGTTCTTGCTGGGCGCCGGCCTGGCTGTCGACGGGTTCTACTGCAGACATCTAGGCCTCGGCCATGAAAGGCGCAGGGTCGCCGCAACCGACGCGGATGATTTCCGGTTCGCCGTCGGCGAGGCTGATCACGGTGGACGCCTTGATCCCGCCAAAACCGCCGTCGATGATCAGGTCGACCTGATGCTCGAGCAACTGGCGCATTTCGTAAGGATCGCTCAACGGGTCGGTGTCGCCGGGCATGATCAGGGTCACGCTCATCAGCGGCTCGCCGAGCTCTTCCAGCAATGCCAGGGCAATCGGATGGCTTGGCACACGCAGGCCGATGGTGCGTTTTTTCGGGTGCAGCAACAGCCGCGGGACTTCGCGGGTGGCGTTGAGAATGAAGGTGTAAGGGCCAGGCAAGTGAGCCTTGAGCACACGGAAGGTGCCGGTATCGATCTTGGCAAACAGCCCCAACTGCGACAAGTCGCTGCAAATCAGCGCGAAGTTGTGCTTCTCATCCAGCTGACGCAGCCGGCGCACGCGTTCCACGGCGTTCTTGTCGCCGATCTGGCAACCAATGGCGTAGGAAGAGTCTGTGGGATAAATCACCACCCCGCCGTTGCGGATGATCTCGACAGCCTGTTTGATCAGGCGCGGTTGCGGGTTTTCCGGATGAATCTGGAAAAATTGACTCACATTCTCTACCTGTTCAGACGACGGCAATAATTGGGTCATGTTTGAATCGACACCACAGTGGTGGCAGATCCTCCGGGACCGGGCGGTATTCACCGATCTCGGACCAGCCTCCAGGGCCATGAAAATCACTGCCGGCGCTGACCAGCAGACCAAACTCGCGGGCAAGAATCGCCAAACTGCCCACCTGTTCGGCGGGTTGATGGCCATTGACCACTTCTATCGCGTGGCCCCCTGCTTGAATATAGTCGGCAATCAGGCGGCGACGCTTGCTGCGAGTGAAATCGTAGTGCCAGGGATGCGCCAGGCTGACCCAGGCACCCGCGGCGCGCAGGGTTTCGACGGTGTCTTCCAGGGTCGGCCAGTGTTGTTTGACGTCGCCCAGTTTGCCGGCGCCCAGCCATTTGCGGAACGCTTCGGCGCGATCCTTGACGAAACCTTCGCGCACCATCCAGTCGGCAAAATGCGGACGGGCCGGCGCATTACCGCTGTCGCCCAGCTCCTGTTGAATGGCCCGAGCGCCGTCGAGCGCCCCCGGCATGCCTTTCAACGCCAACTTGCGGCTTATTTCTTCGGACCGTAGCCAGCGGCCGTCGTGCAATTTTGCGATGGCCTCGACCAACGGCGCCGCATTGACGTCGAAACCGTAGCCCAAAACGTGGATGGTCGCCCCGCCCCAGGTGCAGGACAATTCGACGCCATTGACCAGTTGCATCCCCAGCGCCGTCGCGGCGCTACGGGCCTCGTCGAGGCCTTCAAGGGTGTCGTGATCGGTCAAGGCCAGGACTCGCACGCCTTTCTCGAACGCACGCGCAATCAGTACCGCAGGCGCCAGGGCGCCATCGGAAGCCGTGCTATGGCAGTGCAAATCAACATTCACAGGACTGTGTAACCTCAAATCAGCTGACGCTATCGCGCGTCAATATGTTTGTTATTATGCCGCCACATCCTGCTTCTGGCTGCCACTGTGAAACAATTCATCGACTTCATCCCGCTTCTGCTGTTTTTCATCGTCTTCAAAATCGATCCTCGGATCGTCGACATCGGCGGTTATCAACTGTCTGTCGGTGGTATTTACAGCGCCACCGCAGTGCTGATCATCAGCTCCCTGGTGGTTTACGGCACGCTGTTCATCAAGCAGCGCAAGCTGGAGAAGAGCCAGTGGCTGACCCTCATCGCGTGCCTGGTCTTCGGCAGCCTGACCCTGGCGTTCCACAGCGAGACCTTCCTGAAATGGAAAGCCCCGGTGGTCAACTGGCTGTTCGCCCTCGGGTTCATCGGCAGCCACTTCATCGGTGATCAACTGCTGATCAAACGCATCATGGGCCACGCGCTGACCCTGCCGGAGCCGGTCTGGACCCGTCTGAACATCGCCTGGATCGGTTTTTTCCTGTTTTGCGGCGCCGCCAACCTGTTCGTCGCGTTCACGTTCCAGAGCTACTGGGTCGACTTCAAAGTCTTCGGCAGTCTGGGCATGACGTTGCTGTTCCTGGTCGCCCAGGGCATTTACCTGTCCCGCCACCTGCACGACGCCGATACCACCACGCCAAAAACCGAGGACTGACATGCTTTACGCAATCATTGCCACAGACGTCGCCAACTCCCTGGAAGCCCGCCTGGCCGCACGGCCTGCGCACCTTGAGCGCCTGCAAGTGCTTAAAGGCGAAGGTCGTATCGTATTGGCCGGCCCGCACCCGGCCGTCGACAGTAATGATCCGGGCGCGGCGGGTTTCACCGGCAGCCTGATCGTTGCCGAATTCGATTCGCTGAGCGCCGCAAAGGCCTGGGCCGACGCCGACCCGTACATTGCCGCAGGCGTCTACGCCAATGTTTTGGTCAAGCCGTTCAAGCAAGTCCTGCCATAAAGCCCTCCCGCGCGATGAGCCTTGTCGGTTCATCGCGCGTTCAATCGCTCATTATTCTTGTTTACCGGCCGACAACCTGCCCAATACTCGTATTGGAATCAGGAGTTGCGATGCGCAAAGGTCCGTTGTGTCTGATGTTGGTGACGTTGTCGATCATGGCGCCCGCCCATGGTGAAGAAAGCGCCAATGGCGGTAGTTCGACGCCGCTGTCCTTGAGCGCCGGCAGCCAGATCACCGAGTTGCAGCAGCGCTTGAAGGTAAGCGAACAGCAACGAGAAGAACTGAGCAAACAACTGCAAAATACCGATGGCGAACGCGAAAGCGCCCAGTTGAGCCGGTTGCGCCAGGAGAATCAGCGCCTCAAGCTGCAACTCAAGGAGGCTCAGGCCAGCAGCCCGCTGCCACGCCTGCTGACAGATCAGCAGCAATGGTTCGTGATTGGGGGCGCAGTAGCGCTATTGGCCCTGCTCTGCGGTATCTTCGCCAGTGGTGCAACCAGAAAACGTCGGCAATGGCTAAATTGAGTGAGTGATGAGCGAGCTGTTACTAATTGATGATGACCAGGAGCTGTGTGAGCTCCTGAGCAGTTGGCTGAGCCAGGAAGGCTTTCAGGTCCGTGCCTGCCACGATGGCCAGAGCGCGCGCCGGGCGTTGGCCGAAACTTCCCCGGCGGCGGTGGTGCTGGACGTGATGCTGCCAGACGGCAGTGGCCTGGAACTGCTCAAGCAACTGCGCAGTGACCATCCGGATTTGCCGGTGCTGATGCTGTCGGCCCGTGGCGAACCGCTGGACCGCATCCTCGGCCTGGAACTCGGTGCCGATGATTACCTGGCCAAACCGTGCGATCCGCGGGAACTGACAGCGCGCCTGCGCGCGGTATTGCGCCGCAGTCATCCGACGGCAGTCTCCAGCCAGCTCGAATTGGGCGACTTGTGCTTCAGCCCGGTGCGTGGCGTGGTCAGCATCGATGAACAGGAGTTCACCCTCACTGTCTCCGAAAGCCGCCTGCTCGAAGCCCTGCTCAAGCAGCCCGGCGAACCGCTGGATAAACAGGAGCTGGCGCAAATCGCCCTCGGTCGCAAACTGACCCTGTACGACCGCAGCCTGGACATGCACGTGAGCAACCTGCGCAAAAAAATCGGCCCACACCCCGACGGCCGCCCACGCATCGTTGCCCTGCGCAGTCGTGGTTACTACTACAGCCTCTGAGCACGACCTGCGATCCCTTGTAGGAGCTGCCGAAGGCTGCGATCTTTTGATCTTGATCTTGGCCGTAAAAAGCAAAATCAAAAGATCGCAGCCTTCGGCAGCTCCTACGCCGCACTGTGGTACATCGTGGAATTGTCAGGAAGGTAGAAAATCGTCTTTACCCAAGCTTTACGCTCCGCTGACCGCCGCTGACCTTGATCTGCGTAATCTGCACACATCCGGAACGTACCGGGAACGAGACAAGGAGATACACCATGCGCAAGACTCTTATCGCTCTGATGTTTGCTGCCGCCCTGCCGACCGTTGCCATGGCCATGCCTGAAGGCGCAGGTCCGATGGGTGATCACATGGACGGCTCACGCCACGGCGGTCAGATGCACGGCATGCACGGTAAAGGCCCTTACAGCCAGCTGGACCTGAGCCGCGAACAGCGCGAGCAAATCCGCAAGATCATGGGCGAGCAGATGCATGAGCGTCAGCAATTGGTCGACAAGTACCTGGAAAAACTCTCGCCAGCCGATCAGAAAGCCCTGAAAGACGAGATGGCAGCCAAGCACAAAAAAGCCGAGGCCGACGTTCGCGCACTGCTGAAACCGGATCAACAGAAGCAATTCGACGAGATCCAGAAGAAAAAGGCTGAGCGTCGCGCCGAATGGGCCGAGTTCAAGGCCTGGAAAGCGCAGCAAGCGCAAAAAGCGCAATAATGCGCTAACACTGGACCCAACGGCTAACACCGTTGGGTCTTTTGCCACTCAATTTAATGTGGGAGCGAGCCTGTGTGGCGAGGGGGCTTGCCCCCGTTGGGTCGCGAAGCGGCCCCGGCATTTCAAAGTTAAATCGCAGGTAATGTTTACGACTGCTTCGCAGCCGAACGGGGGCAAGCCCCCTCGCCACAAGGGCCCCCTCACCACAGGGTCCGCTCCCACATGGATTTGTGCTTGTTTGAGGATTTTCTGTGCGCTCATTGTTCTGGCGTATCCTGGCCAGCTTCTGGTTGGCCATCGCTCTGGTTGCAGGGCTTTCCATTCTGCTCGGGCACATGCTCAACCAGGACGCGTGGATTCTCAGTCGTCACCCGGGCCTCAACACCTTGGCCGAACAGTGGACGCAAACCTACGAAAGCCAGGGCGAAGAAGCCGCCCAAGACATTCTGGAGCAGCGCAAGCGCCAGTATCACATCGACGTTCAGGTACTCAACGAAACGGGGGACCCGGTGGTACGCGGCACCTTCCCTCGGCGGGCGGCGGCCTTCGAAGCCCGGCAGAACAATGACGATCGGCGCCTGCCGTGGCGGCGTCTGACCGATGAGTACACCAGCGCCAAGACGGGCGACACCTACCTGCTGATCTACCGCATTCCGCACCCGGAACTGGACGCCTGGCACCGTGAAAGCCTGCTCTGGCCGTTGAGTGCACTGGGAATTGCATTGGTGGTGCTGACCCTGTTCAGCCTGTTGGTGACCTTTTCCATCACCCGACCGCTGAGCCGTTTACGTGGCGCGGTGCATGAGCTGGGGCAGACGACGTATCAACAGAACAGCCTGGCGCAATTGGCCAACCGCCGCGATGAGTTCGGCGTGCTGGCCAACGACTTCAACCGCATGGGCGCACGCCTGCAAAGCCTGATCGGCAGCCAGCGGCAATTACTGCGGGACGTGTCTCACGAATTACGCTCACCCTTGGCCCGACTGCGCATTGCGTTGGCGCTGGCCGAGCGGGCCAATCCTGAGGAGCGAGAAAAACTCTGGCCACGCCTGACCCGTGAATGCGATCGACTGGAAGCGCTGATCAGCGAAATCCTGGTACTGGCGCGCGTCGACGCCGACAACGCCAGCGCTGAAGAAGTGGATCTCAATGCGCTGCTCAATACCCTGCAAAAAGATGCGCAGTTGGGCTCGCCCGAGCAGAACGTACGCCTTGAGGCCGAGCCGCAACTGAACCTCAAAGGCTGGCCGACCATGATCGAGCGTGCCGTGGACAACCTGCTGCGCAATGCCCAGCGCTTTAATCCAGTCGGGCAGCCGATCGAAATGCAGGCGTTGCGTCAGGGCGACAGGATTGTGGTCAGCGTGCGTGATCACGGCCCTGGCGTCGAGGCCGAGCATTTGAATCAGTTGGCTGAACCCTTCTATCGGGCGCCCGGGCAGACAGCGGCCGGGCATGGCCTCGGGCTGGCCATCGCGCGCCGTGCGGCGGAACGGCATGGCGGCAGTCTGGTATTGGCCAATCATCCGCAGGGCGGGTTCATTGCCAGCCTGGAATTGCCGTTGGTGCCGGGGGCTGTGGTGCAACCTTAAAAGCTTCGCGGGCAAGCCTCGCTCCTACAGGATTGTGTGGGTCACATGATCGCCAGATTACCTGTAGGAGCGAGGCTTGCCCGCGAAGCATTTGATCTTCAGGCCTTACCGGACCAGGCGCTGACAAACTCGGCCAGATCGACCTTCTCCGCCACCCGCGGCTCTTTCTGCGGCGTGCCAAGGTAAAGAAACGCAATCACCTCTTCCCCTTCCGCCAGCCCCAAGCCTTTAGCCACATGCGCCGAATAAGCCAGCTCACCAGTGCGCCACACCGCGCCAATGCCTTGCGCATAGGCCGCCAGCAAAATCCCGTGAGCCGCACAGCCTGCCGCCAATAATTGCTCGGACTTGGGGTACTTGGCGTGTTCCTGCAAACGCGCAATCACCACAACCACCAGCGGTGCACGCAACGGACCGTTGCGCGCCTTGTCCAGCAAGGCCTCGGACACATCACTGTCTTGCAGCTTCGCCGCTTCGGCCAGCAACTCACCCATTTGCTCGCGTGCCGCGCCTTCGACTGTCAGGAAGCGCCAAGGCTGCAAATGGCCATGGTCTGGCGCGCGCATCGCGGCGGCAAACAGCACTTCCCGTTGCTCGGCAGTGGGTGCCGGATCGAGCAGTCGCGGGACGGAAACACGGTTGAGCAAAGCGTCGAGAGCCTGCATCGGCCACCTCCTGTAGAAAATGTTTGGCTATTCTAGCGTCAACTGTCGCGACGGCGTCGGTTTACATGCCCCGCCCCGCAGGTAGAATGGCGCCCTTCCCACTATCAGCCCGAGCGGACTTCATGGCGTTGCCGACCTTACGGATCATTGGTTTCATCATCGGCATCTTCCTGATCACGCTGGCCATCGCCATGGTTGTACCCATGGCCACCCTGGTGATCTTCGAACGCACCAGCGACCTGCCGTCGTTCCTTTGGGCCAGCATGATTACCTTTGTCGCCGGTCTGGCCCTGGTGATACCGGGGCGCCCCGAGCACATCCATCTGCGCCCGCGAGACATGTACCTGCTGACCGTCAGCAGCTGGCTGGTGGTGTGCATCTTCGCCGCCCTGCCGTTCCTGCTGACCCAGCACATCAGCTACACCGACTCGTTCTTCGAAAGCATGTCCGGCATCACCGCCACCGGAGCGACGGTACTCACGGGCCTGGACAACATGTCCCCCGGCATCCTGATGTGGCGTTCATTGCTGCACTGGATCGGTGGCATCGGTTTTATCGGCATGGCGGTAGCGATTCTGCCCTTGTTGCGCATCGGTGGCATGCGGCTGTTTCAAACCGAGTCGTCAGACCGTTCCGAAAAAGTCATGCCCCGTTCGCACATGGTGGCGCGTTTGATCGTTGCGGCCTACGTCGGCATCACCATTTTCGGCAGCCTGGCGTTCTGGTGGGCCGGGATGAGCCTGTTCGACGCCATCAACCATGCGATGTCAGCGATTTCCACCGGTGGTTTCTCGACCTCCGACCAGTCTTTGGCCAAGTGGCCGGAGCCTGCGGTGCATTGGGTCGCGATCGTCATCATGATTCTCGGTGCCCTGCCGTTCACCCTGTACGTAGCGACCCTGCGCGGTAACCGTCAGGCCTTGATCAAGGATGAACAGGTTCAAGGGCTGCTCGGCATGTTGCTGGTGACCTGGCTGGTGCTCGGCACCTGGTACTGGTGGACCACCCAGTTGCACTGGCTGGAAGCCTTGCGGCATGTGGCGCTGAACGTGACATCGGTGGTGACCACCACCGGTTTTGCACTGGGGGACTACAGCCTCTGGGGCAACTTCTCACTGATGCTATTCTTTTATCTGGGGTTTGTTGGCGGCTGCTCGGGTTCGACCGCTGGCGGGATCAAGATTTTCCGCTTCCAGGTTGCCTACATCCTGCTCAAGGCCAACCTTAACCAGTTGATACACCCGCGCGCGGTGATCAAGCAGAAATACAACGGCCACCGTCTCGATGAAGAGATCGTGCGCTCGATCCTGACCTTTTCGTTCTTCTTCGCCATCACCATTTGCGTTATCGCACTGCTGCTATCGCTACTGGGCGTGGACTGGATGACCGCGCTTACCGGCGCGGCCGCCACGGTGTCTGGCGTAGGCCCTGGGCTTGGCGAAACGATTGGCCCGGCGGGTAACTTCGCCAGCCTGCCGGATGCCGCGAAGTGGATTCTCTCGTTCGGCATGCTACTGGGCCGACTGGAGATCATTACGGTGTTTGTTCTGTGTATCCCTGCGTTCTGGCGTCACTGATCCGCACGGGCGCTTCCATCAGCCGCGTCCGGTATTCGCCGGGGGTGGAATCGAACCAGCGTCGGAAGGCGCGGAAGAAGTTGCTCGGATCGGCAAACCCCAGCAGGTAGGCAATTTCCAGCAGGGTCATGTTCGGTTGCGCCAGGTATTGCTCGGCCAGTTCACGTCGGGTGTCATCCAGCAAGGTCTGAAAACTCGTGCCCTCTTCCTGCAAGCGACGCTGCAAGGTGCGTTGCGACAAGTGCAGCGTCTGGGCCACCGTATCACGCTTGGGTTCACCCTGAGGCAGCAGACGGCATAACACCTGCCGCGCCTTGTGGGTCACGCGGCTCTCGGAAAACCGCGCCAGATACTCGCCGGCAAACCGGTCGTGCAGCCGCGCCATGGCCTCGTTGGCGGTGGGCAGCGGCGCCTCCATGTCGGCGCGCTCGAAGATCAAGGCGTCATAAGGCGCGTTGAACATCAACGGGGCATGAAAGGCTTGTTTATAAGGTTCAAGATCAACAGGGTTAGCGCCTTGCAGCAAGACCTTGCGCGGCTGCAGCGTACGGCCGGTCAGCCAGCCACAGAGTGCCAGGGCGCAGGCCAGTGATGCTTCAGCACTCTGTCGGGTCGGCGGCAGATGGTCGCCATGGACCGTCAGAATCAGCGCATACCCCTCATCCAGCAATCGGAAACTCAAGTCGGCACTTTCGGCGATGATTCGCTGATAACGCACCAGACGTTGAAAGCCTTCAGCCAGGGTCTGGCTGGACATCAACGCATAACCGGCGACATGGAAGGACGCCGGTCGCACCACCTTGCCCATGTTCAGGCCGATCGCCGGGTTGCCGGACAGCTCGACCGCGCGCTGCCAGAGCCGCGTCATGGAATCTTGCGGGAAGCGCGCATCCGGGTCATCCAGTGCCGCATAGTCGAGCCCTAGCTGCTTGAACAGAACCTGGCAATCCAGGCCGTCCATTTCCAGTGCTTTGACAATCCCCATCGCCCAGCTTGAAGAAGTCGTTCGTTCGCTCATGGCGTTTACTACGTGATGGCCGCATGCCACGACCCAATACCCAAGGATACTAAAGTGGCGCCTATTGTCACTGGCTGATGCCAATGATCACTCTAGACTCAAATAAGCTACCCGCAGAACAACTTGTCGCGTGCACAGCAACCCCAGAGATCGCAGTCGTGGAAAACATCAAGCGTTTCAATAGCTTCGCTGAGTTTTACCCGTATTACCTCAGCGAACACCGCAACAGCACTTGCCGACGATTGCACTTTGTCGGTACCTCCCTGGTTATTTTCATTCTGGCGCTGACCATCGGCAACGGCGCGTGGTGGATGTTATTGGCCCTGCCGCTGGCCGGTTACAGCTTCGCCTGGGTCGGGCATTTCTTCTTCGAGAAGAATCGCCCTGCCACCTTTCAGCATCCTCTTTACAGCCTGCTCGGCGATTTCGTCATGTACCGCGACATGATTCTGGGTCGCGTGGCGTTCTAGGCTCCATTGGCCACAAAAGCGTCTTGTGCAGCCAATGCAGCGTTGGATCCAAGCCCTACACTCAACGCATCCCTTTCGACTAGAACAAGAGGATAGCCGATGAATGTCCATGCCCGTTTTACCCATATGCAGGACGGCACGCAGGAAGACTGGGCGATCATCGCCGCTGATTTCAGCGCCTATGCCCGGCAATTGCCCAAACGGATCGTGGCGCACCTGAAGTTACTGGAGGGGGATTTCGGCGGTTTCCCGGTAGATCGTCTGACCCACTCCCTGCAAACTGCCAGCCGTGCCTGGCGTGATGGTCGCGACGAAGAGTACGTGGTCTGCGCCCTGCTCCATGACATCGGCGACACTCTGGGCTCCTACAATCATCCGGACATCGCCGCGGCGATCCTCAAGCCGTTCGTCAGCGCCGAGAACCTGTGGATGGTGGAGAAGCACGGGATTTTCCAGGGTTATTACTTCTTTCATCACCTGGGCATGGATCGGCATTTGCGCGAGCAATTCAGCGGTCATCCGCAGTATCAGGCGACCATCGAATTTTGCGCCCGGTACGATGCGGCGGCGTTTGATCCGGCGTACGACACGCTGCCACTGAGCTTCTTCGAACCGATGGTGGAGCGGCTGTTTGCGCAGCCGAAGAATTCGATTTACAAGGCGGCGATGGAAGAGCATTCGCCGGCCTGATTAATCTGGATGTCCGGGCGGGCCCCTTCGCGGGCAAGCCTCGCTCCTACAGGGTTCACGTTTGCCATCCCGGCGTGAGAACGACAAAAAACCTGTAGGAGCGAGGCTTGCCCGCGAAGGCGTCGGATCGGTTCACGCCGGTTCAGCGACCTTCACCGCCTTCAACTCGGCCTCCCGCGCCTGGGCATCGGCCAACCGATACAGCTCGATCGAGCCATCCCAATGCTCGATCAGCGCCGTGCACGACTCCACCCAGTCCCCGCAATTGAGGTAATCCACCTCGCCGACCTTGCGAATCTCGGCATGGTGAATGTGCCCGCACACCACTCCGTGCAACTCGCGTTTGACGCATTCGTGGGCAATGGCTTCTTCAAAATCGCTGATGAAACTGACGGCTGTCTTGACCTTGTGCTTGAGGTACGCCGACAGCGACCAGTAGCCGTAGCCATAACGGGCACGCCAATGGTTGAGCCAGCGGTTGAGCGTCAAGGTGAATTCGTAGGCCGAGTCGCCCAGAAATGCCAGCCAGCGATGGTAGCGGGTGATCACGTCGAACTGGTCGCCGTGAATCACCAGCAGATGACGGCCATCGGCGGTCACATGCACGGCTTCGTCCACCAGCTGGATATTGCCCAGCATCAGCTTCGAATAACGGCGCAGGAATTCGTCATGGTTGCCAGTGACGTAGATCACTTCCGTGCCGCGCTTGCTCATGGTCAGCAGGCGACGAATCACATTGGTATGCGCTTGCGGCCAGTACATGCCGCTGCGCAGTTTCCAGCCGTCGATGATGTCGCCGACCAGGTAGATCTTGTCGGTGTGGTAGCCCTTGAGAAATTGCGATAGGTGTTCGGCCTGGCAGTCTCGGGTGCCCAAATGCACATCGGAAATCCACAAGGTCCGTACACGTTGCTTACGGCTGGGTTTGGCGAGCTCGGCGCTGGTCATGGGCAACCCTCAGGACAAGTTTTGGCAAGCTTGCGCCGGTCGAGTGAATTGCCCATGACAGTGGCAAGTCAGTCTTGTGACAGCGCGAGCCGGGCCGCACCCGGTGTAGACTGGCGACCTGCACAGGAGACCTGCGATGAGACCGATCCTCACGCTACGCCAGTACACCCACGACCTGATCGTCCACAGCCACGACCACGCACAACTGGTGTTCGGGCTGTCGGGCGCGCTGGACTTCGAGGTCGAGGGGCATGGTAGTCAGGTGGTTCAGCAGAGTTTCGTGGTGGTGCCGTCGGGCGCGCATCATGCCTGCGACAGCGCCCATGGCAGTCGTTGCCTGGTACTGGATGTGCCGAGCGAGCAGTGGGTTTCGCAGTCCCTTGGCGATCACACCGAAGCCAGCCGCCGCTTGCTCGACAATGCCGGACGCCTGTCGCTGGACGCCGGGCAAAGCCAGCTGGTGAGTTGGCTGGCAGGCAGTCAGATCAGTGATCCGCTGATTGCGCAGCAAGGCGCGGTGCTGTTGCTGGCCAGCCTGAACAACGCCAAACCCGACAGCGTGGGCGGTCGGCGTCTGCCTTATGCGGCGCTGAATGCACACATCGATCAATACGCGGCCTATCCGCTGCAAGTCGCCGATCTGGCGCGCATTGCCGGCCTGTCCAGCGCTCGGTTGCACGCACGGTTCGTGGCGGAATGCGGGCAAACGCCGATGGACTACATTCGCAGTCGTCGGCTGCACATGGCCGTTGGCTTGTTGCGCGATTCAGCGCTGCCCATTGGCGAGATCGCCTGTCGGGTCGGCTACAGCTCGCAGAGTGCGTTCGCCGCGGCAGTGCTGCGTGAGTTCGGTGCCTCACCCGGTAAATTGCGCCGCGAGGCTGGCGACAAATGACGCGAGTCTGGCGACAGACATAATCGGCCCGGCACGATTCAATGTAGGAGCTGGCGAAGGCTGCGATCTTTTGATCTTGTGTTTCTTGAGATCGCTGAAGATCAAAAGATCGCAGCCTTCGCCAGCTCCTACAGGGGCCGATGGTTGTCGGCCGGATTCGATTCGTTTATCAAGGATTGCAATGACTCCCCGTACCGCCCTTGGCGCTCTGCATATCGGTGCACTGATGTTCGGCCTGACCGGCGTATTCGGCAAACTCGCCGCCGCTTCGCCGGCCATCATCGTGTTCGGCCGTGCCGCGTTTGCCGTCCTCGCCCTGGCGTTTTTCGCACGGTTCGCAAGCAATACCCGTTGGCAGAAACTCGACGCCGCGGACCTGCGCCGCCTGCTGCTCAGCGGCTTGCTGCTGACCGGGCACTGGGTGAGTTTCTTTATCGCGGTGAAGGTCGCCGGGGTGGCGATCGCGACCCTGGGTTTTGCCAGCTTCCCGGCGTTTACCGTGATCCTCGAAGGGTTGATCTTCCGCGAGCGCATCCGCGCCAACGAAATCCTGCTGGTGGTGCTGGTCAGTATTGGATTGGTGCTGGTCACACCGTATTTCGATCTGGCCAGCGGCGCCACCACTGGCCTTTTGTGGGCGGTGGCTTCCGGCTTGTTGTTCGCCCTGCTGTCCCTGACCAACCGCGCCAGCTCTGGACGAATTCCGCCGGTGCAGGCTGCACTGTGTCAGAACGTGGTGGTTGCGATCTGCCTGCTGCCGGTGGCGGTGCCGCAGTTGAGCGAAGTGCGCGCCATCGACTGGCTGTGGATCGGCCTGCTCGGGGTGTTCTGCACCGGCGTCGCCCACAGCCTGTTCGTCGCCAGCCTGGCGGTGATCAAAGCCCGGACCGCGTCAGTGGTGTTTGCTCTGGAGCCGGTTTACGGCATCACCCTGGCCTGGCTGCTGTTCGATGAAAACCCGACGCTGCGCATGCTGATCGGCGGCGCGCTGATCATCGTGGCGATCGTGGTCTCGAGCCGGTTGTCCGGCAGTTCAAGCAAGAGAGCCGTGGCGGTAGAAGCCCCGTCTCACTGAGTGCGGTCGTTGTGGCCCAGGTCGCGGTCCGGATCGATCTGATCGCGGACCCGCTGCTTGAGCACCTTGGCCTCGGGAAAACCACCGTCGGCCTTGCGCTCCCAGAGCTGCACATCGTCACAGAAAATGTGAAAAACCCCGCCGGTGCCGGGCACCAGAGACACTTTGCCCAGGTCATCGCCGAAGGTGCTGAGCAGTTCCTGGGCCAGCCAGGCGGCGCGCAACAGCCATTGGCATTGCGTGCAATAGGTGATGACGATTTCCGGTTTACGTGCGGTCATGATTGGCAAAACTCCTGGGCCTGGGGGCGTCGCCATGATAACCGCCTTGCCCCTGATGCTGTAGGAGCGAGGCTTGCCCGCGAAGAACGATAATGCGGTTGTCCTGATAAACCGCGTCATCGTTCTTCGCGGGCAAGCCTCGCTCCTACATGAGTAAGGGTGTTATCGGATACCGGCCAATAGCGTCCGGGCCGTTTCCTTGAGCGGTTCGTCGCCTTCCTTGAGCAACTCGTTGAGTAACTCGATGGCGCTGTCCAGATCGCCGTCGTCGATGCAGGTCTGGGCCTGTTCGAGTTTGCCCGCGCTGCTCGGCCCGGCCGGTTCAAGCTCCATCAACTCAGCATTCAGCGGCTCAAGCTCCAGCAGCTGGCCAGAATCGCTGAATTCGTTGAGAAAGGTCTCGTCCAGAGATTGAGCGTCCGGTTCGGCGATCCATTCAAGCTCGGGCTCGTCCAGCGTCGGCTCCTCGGGCATTTCGAAAACATCGGGCAATACATGCAGATTCGAGGTGAACCCGGGGTCGTCTACCTGCGCTGACTCATTCGACGGTTTAGCGCTGGATGATGAGTTTTCGAAGGGGCTGATCAGGTCCCAATTCGAATCCATCGACAGGTCATCGAGGTTCAACTGGAACTCATCGCTCGGTGCCGCTTCAGGGGTTGCAGGCATGGGCGGCGCCACAGCCACGGCGGCGACCACCGGTGCGGCGCTGATCAGTTTCGGATGGCGGGCGCGGATGTCCTGAAGTTGCTGTGCATCGAACCCGGCGTCTCGCAGGCTGCTTTCCTGCGCGTCATAAGCTTGCACGTCGCCCTGTTTACCGAGGACTTCCAACAGTTGCACGGCTAGGTCGGTGCGCTGGGGTTCCCTGACCAACGCATCTCGCAACAAACCGGCTGCCTCGGACAAACGGCCATACGCCAGATATATACCCACCCCTTCCAGCACGTCGCCTGCGGGAGTCTCTTCGGCCGATCCGGCTAGCGGTTGCGGCCGGGACGCAGGACTGGCCGGTTCTGTTGCGCGACTGAGCACCGGTTCATGACGCGACGGCGGTACGGGTATCGGCTCGGGCTGGACCTGAGCCTGAACCTGCTGTCGTTGAAGGCGAAGGAATACGCCGAGCAGTACCAACGCCACCACTGCCAGCAACCCGATGATCAGCAGCCACGGAGTCGGTTCAGACTCCTCTACTGCAACGGGCACCGGCGTCGGCGCCGCGGGCACGACCGGTTCTGCCGATGCCTGTTTGACTTCCGCCAGCTGGGTTTGCAGCTCGATCAGTTGTTTTTTCTGGCCGGCAATATGTTCATCCTGTCCCTGAAGCTTCGCATTCAGCTCATTGATGGTCGTTTGCAGTTGCTGGTTTTGCAGCACGCTGGCGGCCAGTTGCTCGGCAACAGCATCATTCGCAGGCGCGGCTGGTTTATCGACATCAGGCTTGGGCGCCGCCTTCGCAGCAGGTGGCGGTGCAACAGCCGGTTCGACGGAGGGGAACGCGGAAGATTGAGGGCGCGGCTCGGGCTCGTCGTTGACGGGAACAATGCCCGGTGACCCCGGCGGATCGATCAGCACGGTGTACTCGCGCAGCAAACGCCCGTTGGGCTGATTGAGCTGCACCAGAAAATTCAGGAAAGGTTCCTTGACCGGTTTGCTGGAAGTCACCCGGATCAGGCTGCGGTTGCCCCGCAGGATCGGTATGAACTTCAGGTCGTTAAGGAAGAACACCCGCTCGACGCCGGCGCGGCTGAACTCGTCCGCCGTCGCCAGGCTGACCGATAGCTCGCCCTCTTCCAGACCACCGGCGTCCACCAGGGCGATGTCGGCATTGAACGGCTGATTCAACGCCGAATGCTGGGTAATCTCACCCAACCCGAGCGCAGGGGCCAATGCCGAGTAAGTGACGGCACCACCGGCCAGCAGCAGCCTGGCGCAACACCGCAATACAACGTGCCAACTCTCGAGCATGAGCATCCCTTAGATAACCAGAACCAACCTGTACGTGTTCGCACATCCGGTACGAACACGATATTGCCTAGTAGTTCTTTATAGTCTGCCCAACGGGGTATCTCAAAAATCCGGCGCGTGGTTGTGCCTCAAGATTTTTCCAGGTTGGCCAGGATGTGCCCGTGGACTCGCATGCAGACCTTCAAGTCCGCCTCATCAACGCCTTCGAACAGTTCATGGCGCAATTGAGTGGCAATGGTTTCAATTTGTTCGATCAAGGGCCGGGCCGGGGCACAGAGGACGATTTTTTTCGCCCGACGGTCTTCCAGCACGGATTGGCGTTGCACCAGGCCCTGACTTTCCAGGCTGTCGAGCAGTCGAGCCAGGGTGGGCCCTTCGACGCCGACGCTTTGCGCCAGTTCGCGTTGGGTCGGGGCATCATCGAAACGCGCCAGGTGCAGCAGCACCAGCCAGCGCGCCTGGGACAGACCCAGGCCAGCCAGTCGACGGTCCAGTTCGGCACGCCAGCCCCGAGACATCTGGGCCAGTTGCATGCCAAAGCGGTGTTGATCGGTTAACGGCATAAAACACTCATGGTTAGACTGAAATAGAGAAAAACTAATTATTAGTCAGCTAAGCATGACCTTTGGCTATAGGCAAGGTTTGCTCCGTACTGAATCGTTACATCTGTGCCGCAGGTCATTCAGACTTCGAATTCCGACTGCAGGGCGGCACGAACGCAATACAAAACACCTTCCGGAACTCTTCCTGCGAACAGCGCGGCAATCTCCGATACAGGCGGCAACTCGCCTTCGCCGTCGAGGAAGGCGTCCTGGACTTCACCCATCAACTCTTCGGGCAGATCCAGCGCCTGTTCCAGTGACAACTGCTGCTTGCCAATCGCCTCGGCGAGCATCGCGTAGACATTCTTTTCCGAGCATTGCAGCTGACCGGCGATCTGCAACGGTGTCATGCCGGCCCGAGCCAGAGTGATCAGCTCGTGGCGCACATCGGCCACCACTTTCGGCGCCTCGACCTGACCGCCGAGCACTTCGAGGAAGGCCTCGCCGTAACGCTCCAGCTTGCGCGCACCGACACCGCTGACCGTGGCCATTTCCGCCAGCGAGGTCGGCTGGCTGCGGAGCATTTCCAGCAGCGTCGAGTCGGGGAAGATGACGTACGGTGGCACACCGTGTTCCTCAGCCAGTTTGCGACGCAGGGCACGCAAGGCTTCCCACTGTTCGCGTTCTTCGCCGCGAACCAGTTGGCTGGCTTGGCTCTTGCTGCTTTTGGCGGTGGTTTGCGGCTTGAGGTCGCGGCGCAGTTCCAGAGTCACTTCGCCCTTGAGCAGCGGCCGGCAGGTATCGCTCAGGCGCAGACCGCCGTAGCCTTCAAGGTCGATGTCCGCCAGACCTCGGGCAACAAGCTGTCGGAACAAGGAGCGCCATTCGCTCTCCCCCATCGCTTTGCCTACACCGTATACCGACAAATGCTGATGACCGAAGCTGCGAACCTTTTCGTTGTCCTTGCCCAGTAACACATCAACCAGATGACCGACGCCATAACGCTGACCGGTGCGGTAGATCGCCGACAGCGCCTGACGGGCCGGCTCGGTGGCGTCCCAGGTCTGCACGCCGTCGACGCAGTTGTCGCAGTGGCCGCAGGGCTCGGGCATGTCTTCGTCGAAGTACGCGAGCAGGGTCTGGCGGCGGCAGCGGGTTTCTTCGCAGAGCGAGAGCATGGCGTCGAGCTTGTGCTGTTCCAGACGCTTGTGGCGCTCGTCGCCTTCGGAGTTTTGCAGCATCTGCTTGAGCATCACCACGTCTTGCAGGCCGTATGCCATCCAGGCATCCGCCGGCAGGCCGTCACGACCGCCGCGACCGGTTTCCTGGTAGTAGGCCTCAAGGGATTTCGGCAAATCCAGGTGCGCGACAAAACGTACGTTAGGCTTGTCGATGCCCATGCCGAACGCCACGGTGGCAACCATGATCAGTCCTTCCTCGTTGAGGAAGCGCTTCTGGTGATGGGCCCGTGTGTCGTTGGGCAGACCGGCGTGGTATGGCAGCGCCGGGAAACCTTGCTCGCTGAGGAACACCGCTACTTCATCAACCTTTTTGCGCGACAGGCAGTAAACGATACCGGCATCGCTGCGGCGCTCGGCGAGGAACGCCAGCAACTGCTTGCGCGGCTGTTCCTTGGGCACGATGCGATAGAAAATATTGGGGCGGTCGAAGCTCGAGAGAAAACGCTCGGCATCCTGCAGATGCAGACGATCGACGATTTCTTCCCGGGTGCGCTTGTCGGCCGTCGCGGTCAGGGCAATGCGAGGGACGTTGGGGAACAATTCGGCCAACTGGCCCAGTTGCAGGTATTCCCGACGGAAATCGTGGCCCCATTGGGACACACAATGCGCTTCGTCGATGGCGAACAAAGCTATTTCAAGGCTTTGCAGGAAGGCCAGCATGCGCGGCTGAACCAGGCGCTCGGGCGCCAGGTAGAGCATTTTCACTTCGCCGCGCTTGATCCGCGCCGCCAGATCACGCTGTTGCTCAGCACTCAACGTGGAGTTCAACGCCGCCGCGGCGACGCCCAGCTCTTCGAGGGTGGCGACCTGATCGTCCATCAGCGCGATCAGCGGTGACACCACCACGGCCAGGCCCTCGCGCAGCAGTGCCGGCACCTGGAAGCACAAGGACTTGCCGCCACCGGTAGGCATCAGCACCAAGGCGTCGCCGCCACTGGCCACGCGCTCAATGATTGCACCCTGACGGCCACGGAAACTGTCGTAGCCGAAGATGTCCTTGAGGACGCGTTGAGCCTGTTCGAGCATAAAAACTCCAAAAATCACCGAAACATCCCTGCAAGGCTGGTTCAGAACCACGAAAGCTGCACTGACAAATCGTAAGTGCGCATTGCATGACGCTTCACATTTCAGCCGTGACGCCAGCAGGGCATCACAAAACGCGCGAGTATACCCGAGCCCTCCCCTGCAAAGGGCGCCACTGAGAAGACACATGAAAGCCAATGCAATGCAGAACCTGCGGGAGCGGGCTTGCTCGCGAAGGCGGTGTATCAGTCGACATTAATGCTGCCTGACACACCACCTTCGCGAGCAAGCCCGCTCCCACAGGGTTTCATTGTCCCGACCACAGATTCCATCACAAGGCTGCAAATATGCCGCGCGGCTGGCCCAAGCGCTCAAGAAGGCCTAGAATTCCCGCATCGTATATTCCCCAAGGTAGCCCTTTAATGTCCTTCGCTGAGCAACTAACCCGCCTGCAAGTCTTCCTCGACGCCGACGAGCTGCATGACGAGGCGCTGGACTACGTGGCCGCCCACGGCTACCTCACTGCGCTGTCGATCTGTTCCGAGAGCGTTCCCGACCGTGAATGGATCGACGCACTCTTCGCCGAAGAGCCGCATTACGCCGACGACACCGAGCGTGAAGCGATCGAATCCACCCTGCTGCTGCTCAAGGCGCACATCGCCCGCCAACTGGCGTCCGACGAAGAGTTCGAGCTGCCGTGCGACCTCGACCTGGGCGACGACCCGGACGATTCCGACCTGCGCGGCTGGTGCATCGGCTTCATGGAAGGCGTGTTCCTGCGCGAAGCCGCCTGGTTCGAAACCGCCGAAGACGAAGTCAGCGAAATGCTGCTGCCAATCATGGTCGGTTCGGGTCTGTTCGACGAACAGCCTGAGTTCTCCGACATCGCCGCCGACGCCAACCTGATGGACGACATGATCGTGCAGATCCCGGAGGCCCTGACCGCGCTGTACCTGCTGTGCAACGCGCCAGACGAAAAACCGGCGATTCTCAAGCCACGTCACCACTAAGGTTTTGCCTATGGACAACCCCATAGGCAACCGCCCCCTGATGTTGCGCTACGTGCTGCTGGCCATCGGCTGGCTGAGCGTAGCGCTGGGGGTGATCGGGATTTTCCTGCCGGTGCTGCCCACCACACCGTTCCTGTTGCTGGCGGCCGCCTGTTTCGCCCGCAGTTCGCCACGCTTCTATCACTGGCTGGTGGAACATCCACGGCTTGGGCCGTGGGTCCGCGACTACCTGAGCGGCAATGGCATTCCCCTCAAGGGCAAGGTCTACGCCATCGGTTTGATGTGGGCGAGCATCCTGCTTTCCTGCTATCTGGTGCCGCTGCCTTGGGCGCGGGGGTTCATGTTGACCAGTGCAGTGCTGGTGACGGTTTACATCCTCAAGCAGAAAACCCTGCATAAACCCTGATCCCCATCTGTGGCTCGGGGCTTTTGTGGTGAGGGCGCTTTTGTGGCGAGGGGGCTTGCCCCCGTTGGGTTGCGAAGCAGCCCCAAAACCTGCACCCCATCTTATCCTGACACATCGCATTGATTGGTTTGGCGACTGCTGCGCAGCCGGACGGGAGCAAGCCCCCTCGCCACAAAAGCAGTCCTGCAATGCCCACTTCGTCCGACGACCTGCCCTTCTTCGCTGAAAACACCGCCTAGACTTCAGGCATCTGCACCCGAGCAGCCAGACATGTCCCGCAGTCCGCGTAGTCCAGGATGGTCAACGCTCCGACTTCGGTTCGGCGGATGGCTGCTGCTGACGAGTTTTCTGCTGGCCGGGTTGGGTAGTGTCAGGGCCGAGTGGGACTTTGCGCAGATTCTGCAAACGGCCGAAAAACGCTATGGCCCCCTTGGCCTGGCCCGGGGACGGATCGAGGCCTGGAGTCAAATGCTGCAAAGCGAACTCAACGCGCCCGAGCGCGAACAACTGAATGCAGTCAATCGCTTCTTCAATCAACAACTGAGCTTTCAGGACGACACGCGTATCTGGCGTCAGACCGATTACTGGGCCACGCCAGTGGAATCGCTGATCAAGGCCGCGGGCGACTGTGAAGACTACGCCCTGGCGAAATATTTCAGCTTGCGACACCTCGGAATTCCCAGCGAGAAACTGCGCATCACCTACGTCAAGGCCCTGACCCAGAACCAGGCGCACATGGTGTTGACCTTCTACAGCAGCCCCACGGCCGATCCGCTGGTGCTGGACAATCTGATCGGCGAGATCCGCCCCGCTTCCCAACGCAAAGACCTGTTGCCGGTGTACGCCTTTAACGCCGAAGGCCTGTACTTGCCGGGAGCCAATGGTGGCAAACGCAGCAGCGACTCGAAAAATCTGTCGCGTTGGCAAGACGTGTTGAAAAAGATGCAATTTGAAGGGTTCGCCGTGGGCGAAGGCTAGCCGCTAATGCAAGGAGCGTTTTATGTCACTGCGCAAACAGTTGTTTCTCGCCATTTGCCTGTTCTTGCTGGTGGCCTTCGGCGGCAGTTTTTTTGTCAGCCTGGAAAGTTCTCGCGAACAGATGCTCGGCCAGTTGCGCTCCCACGCCCAAGACGCCGCCACGGCGCTGGGCTTGTCATTGACGGCACAGATCGACGACCCGGCGATGATCGAGTTGATGGTCAGCTCGATTTTCGACAGCGGCTACTTCAGCAGCATCCGTATCGTCAATATTGTGGATGAACGGGTGTTGGTGGAACGCAGCACACCGCCGCAAATCGAGGGTGTTCCCGGCTGGTTCATCAACCTTGTTAACCTGCGCCCACAAGGTGGCGATGCACTGATCATGCGTGGTTGGGAGCAAGCGGCTCGGGTCGAAGTGCTGAGCAATCCACAATTCGCCTTGGCCAAACTCTGGGACAGTACCCTCGGTAGCCTGATCTGGTTGTTGATTTGCGGACTGCTCAGCGCTGTGTTTGGTGGCTGGCTGTTGCGCCGGCAATTGCGCCCGCTCGACAATATGGTCAAACAGGCTGAAGCCATCAGCAAACGCGAGTTCCGCAGTTTGCCGAAACTGCCGCGCACACCGGAGCTCAAACGCGTGGTGCTGGCCATGAACCAGATGGTCGAAAAACTCAAAGCGTTGTTCGCAGAAGAGGCGGCCCGCAGCGAAAAACTGCGCTGCGAATCTTATCAGGACAACCTCACGGGCCTGGCCAACCGGCGCTTGCTGGATGAACAACTGGCCGATCAATTACTGGTTTCCGAGCAGAGCCGCGACGGTCATTTGCTGATGCTACGGATCAATGACCTGAACGGCCTGAACCAACGTCTGGGCGGCCAGCGCACCGATAGCCTGATTGGCGCCGTCGGCGAATTGCTCAAACGCCTGACGCAGCCTCCGGAACGTCGAACCTGGCTCGCGGCGCGCAATCGCGGTGGCGAATTCAGCTTGCTGACCCCGGGCCTGGACGGAAAGGATGCTGCACGCCTGGCTTCCGAAATCAGCGCCACCCTGGAAAACCTGCGCCTGACCGGTGCCAGCGACTGCATGCCGGTGGCGCATCTGGGCGTGGTCGCCTATCACCCCGGCGAACCGATGAACGACGTGCTGCTGCGCCTCGATCAGGCGCTGACCCAGGCCCGGCAACATCCCGAGCGGCCGTGGATACACATGACCCGTTCCGATACCGCACAGAACCAGTCCCAACACGACTGGCGCACCTGGATCGACGAAGCGCTGACCGAGGGCAAGATGCAGCTGTATTTTCAACCGGTGGTGCAGTGCGCCGATACCAGCCAGGTGTTGCATCACAAAGTCCTCGCGCGCCTGCTCGACCCGCAAGGCGAGGCGATTGCCGCCGGGCATTTCCTGCCGTGGATCGAGCGTCTTGGCTGGTCGGCACGATTCGATCTGGCGATGCTCGAAACCACTCTCGAATATCTGGCCGCCAACCGTTGGCCGCTCGCGCTGAGCCTGTCCGGCAGCACCCTGCGCGATCAGACTCAGCTAAAACTGATCTGCGACATACTTGAATCACTGCCGGAACTGGCGCCGCTGCTGACCCTGGAAATCGACGAACGCCAATTGCCGCCCCCAGAAGAACTGCAACGCCTGAGTCACAGTCTGCTCAACACCGGTTATCGCATCGGACTGCAGCACTTCGGCGGCAGCTTCAGCCAGATCGGCAACCTGACGCAACTGGGGCTGGCTTACCTGAAAATCGACGGAGCCTATATTCGGGGTATCGATGAACAGACTGACAAACGCCTGTTCATCGAGGCGATTTTCCGGGCGACCAACAGCATTGATTTGCCGTTGATTGCCGAGATGGTGGAGACGCAGGGGGAGCTGGAAGCAATCCGGGAGCTGGGGTTGTTCGGAGTAATGGGAAGACTGATTGGGCCGCCAGAGCCGATGTGAGTCAGCCGGCCATTATCATCAAGTACACCGCGTCATCGTTCATCGCGAGCAGGCTCGCTCCCACAGGTCAGGGCCGGCGATCATCGACCCGAGCCTGACTCTTGCTCCAATCGGTCAGCAGGCTGTAAGCCACGGCCAACAATGTCGGGCCGATGAACAGACCGATAAACCCAAACGCAATCAACCCGCCAAACACCCCGAGCAGCACGATTACCAATGGCAGATTCCCGCCCCGGCTGATCAGGTACGGCTTAAGTACGTTGTCGACTCCGCTGATGATGAATGTCCCCCAGCACCCAAGGAACACCGCCATCCCATACTCGCCCTTCCAGGCCAACCACACCGTGGCCGGAATCCACACCAACGGCGGCCCCATTGGAATCAGACTCAGTAAAAACGTCACGACCCCCAGCACCAGCGCCCCAGGCACGCCGGCAATC
Source organism: Pseudomonas sp. GM50 (assembly GCF_000282375.1). Lineage (GTDB taxonomy): Bacteria > Pseudomonadota > Gammaproteobacteria > Pseudomonadales > Pseudomonadaceae > Aquipseudomonas. The sequence continues at coordinate 9,451 of NZ_AKJK01000073.1, read as the reverse complement.
AGGAAGCCGATCAACGCCAGCACTGCCTGAGCCGCCGCTGTGCCGATCACCCCATTGACCACCCGCTGTACGGTGCCCGCCACCAACTCGATGTAATAGCCAGCGCGGTCACCGATCAGCCGTTCCAGCAACCCATGGACAAACACCGCCAACCGTGGCCCGTCGCGGTAGAAAAAGAACACAAAGACAATACTCAGCGTCAGCTCAAGGATGCCGCCACCGATCTGCGCACTGCGCGCCAGCAACCAGTTACCGACCTGCCCCAGATAAGGCTTGATCGCCAGCATCATCGCCGCGCCTTGCTGATCGATGCTGTTCCAGATACCCACCAACCGCTCGCCGACCAAGGGAATACTGCCCAGCCAGGTCGGTGCTTCAGGCAGACCGTCGACTTGCACATCCTTGATGAACACCGTGGCATCGCGTACATGATCCGCCAGGTTGAAACCCAGCCACACCAACGGTGCTGCCACCAGTAACATCCAGCCTAATGTCAGTAACAGCGCCGCCAGGGATTCACGGCCATTGAGCCAACGGGTCAACAAACGCATCAGCGGCCAACTGGCAAACGCCAGCACCGCGCCCCAGAACAGCGCCGACCAGAACGGCGCCATCACCCAAAAGCTCGCGCCAAACAGCACCAGGAGCAGAATTTGCACCAACAGCCGATCGTTATTGGGCATGTATGATCCTGAAAAAAGTCAGACGAAAAAGTCAGTCAGCAAAGAGTAGGCGAACGCGCAGAACGCGTTCGCCCAATAAAGCTTATCGCAACAGCTCGAAGTGCAGGCCAGAGCCTTCGACGTTGCCGGTTTCCATCCGTGCCGACCGCACACCCTGGCCGATCAGCGCCTGGCGCCAGGCTTCGGCATTGGGTCCCGAAACATTGACGCGCAATGTGGTGTCCAGGTTCAGGCCTCGGGAAATCAAACGCAGCCAGGTGTCGTCAGGGTTGCCGTCGAGTTTGGGGAAATCAAGCTCACCGGTGCTCTTGAGCTGTCGCAGCAAGGTCGCGGAAGTTGGCAGCAAATCGCCCAATGGTGCAGCAGCGTCGAACTGTTCGACGTGCAGATAAGCCCTGCGATTGCCACGCGTGATGCTGTAAAGCGCCACCAGTGTGTTGTCTTGAGGGGCTGCTAGACGCAGCAGCAAATAAGCCTGCTGATTATCGGCGCCATACAGCTTTGCGTTGCCGAAGACTTCATTGGCCCACAGGCTGCTTTCGCCACAATCCCGGGCCTGGCACCAGAACAACAACTCGGCGCCCTGCTTTTGCAAGGCTTCGCGAGCGGCGGTGAAGGCATCGGTAGAGGAATGTTCCGGTGGCAATTCGTAGGTCACCGAGGTGGTTTGCCCTCGAGCAGTGACCTGACCGTCGAAGCGCAGCTGGCCGCTGATCTTGCGGATCGAACCCAACGGGTAAATCCGCTCGAGCTCGACAGCCGGGCGATAGTCGACGATCTGCGCATCGGCCATACGCGGCACGATCGGCAGGTCCTTACTGCCAGGGACATCGGCGGCAAACAAAAGAGGACTGAAACAACACAGCGCCAGCAGAGTGAGTGAACGCATGGATGGACTCATCGAATCAGCATGGCCTGGGCACCCTTGATGACACTGTCGTCATCAATTCGCTCGGGCACCAGTAAACCGCGTTGTACCGCAGGACGCGCCTCCATTGTCGCCATCCAGCGCTGCAGGGCTGACAAGCCATCCACCGCGACACCAGACCATTCATGGCCACGGACCCATGGATAAGTGGCAATGTCGGCAATGCTGTACTCGCCCGCCAGAAACTCTACGGCTTGCAGACGCGTGTCGAGCACTTCATACAAGCGCCGGGTTTCATGTTGATAACGGTCGATAGCGCCTTGGAGTTTTTCCGGGAAGTAACGGAAAAACACGTTGGCCTGGCCCTGCATCGGCCCGATTCCGCCCATCTGGAACATCAGCCACTGCAATACCACCGAGCGCCCCTTGGGGTCCTGGGGCAGCAGTTTGCCGGTCATCTCGGCGAGGTAAATCAGAATCGCGCCGGACTCGAACACGGCGAAATCGCCATTGGCACGGTCGACAATCGCCGGAATCCGCCCATTGGGATTGATCTTGAGGAAGTCCGGGGACTTCTGTTCCTTTTTGTCGAAACTCAAGGCATGCACCGTATAGGGCAGGCCGAGTTCCTCGAGCACGATAGAGACCTTGTGGCCATTCGGGGTCGCAGCGGTGTACAGATCTATCATGGTTGTCTCCCATTTCAACCCGCCCAGCCTCGACAGTTGCCCGGCGCAAGTCAAGGAATGGCGAAGAACCGATTGAAACAGTCTGCGACAAGGTCGGCACCGGGTTCGTCATTCAGGTGCAAATGGTGGCCGCCAGGCAACTGTTCCCGGCTAAAGGGTAGACGCTCCAGCAACTCTGGATGTTTGGCGAGCATACCGTCAGCCGCAACCACCAGGTGTGCAGGACAACTGACACGCTGGACGAAGGCCATCGCCTGTTCGGTAGTCAGACGTAACGGCGACGGCAGGGTCAGGCGGTTGTCGGTGCGCCAGGTATAACCACCCGGCACCGGCATCAAGCCGCGCTGGGCCAACAGTTCGGCGGCCTCGCGACTCACCGCCACCAAGCCTTTCATTCGTGCTTCGATGGCGCGATCCAAGGTGTTGTAGACCGGTTTGCGTTTTTCCCGCAGATCCAGCTGCGCTTGCAGGGCCATGCCCATACGCTCGGCAGCGTTTTCGCCCTTGTCTGTAGGAGGAATGATGCCGTCGATCAAGGCCAGATGAGTCACCCGTTCCGGCAACGACCCGGCCAGCACCAGCGAGACGATCGCCCCCAGGGAGTGCCCCAGCAGCGCAAAACGTTTCCACCCCAACTGCTCGGCCACTTGCAGCACGTCGTGGGCGTAGTCCCACAGCGCGTAACCGGCGCCGTTCGGCCGATGCCCAGAGTGACCGTGCCCGGCCATGTCCAGCGCGATGATGCGCAAGCCCTTGAGCTTGGGCGCCAGCCGGGCAAAGCTGTTGGCGTTGTCCAGCCAGCCGTGCAAGGCGATCACTGGCAAGCCATCCTCGGGACCGAACAAGTGCGCCGCCAACTCGATATGCGGCAGGCTCAGGCGAACTTCTTCGACGACGCTGTTCATGCACAATCCTGTTGGCTGCGACCGTCCCAGCGACTGAACAGATTCTTCAGCAGCGTGGCCGTGTCTTGTGGGCGTTCGAGGGGAAACATATGGCCGCCGGGCATGGTCAAGGACTCACCCAAGGGCATGCGCCCGACGGAACGGGCGTGATGGCGCATCACCACGCGGCTTTTGTGTCCGCGAACCACCGCCAATGGCACTTTCAACTGCCGTGCACGGCCGGGGCTGGTGTGGGGCACGCCGCGGTAGATGCTGATTTCCGTGGCCGGATCGAAACGCAGGCGCAGTTTGTCGCCGACCTTTTGCAAACCATGTTGAAGATAGGCGTCGAAGCATTCCGGATCGAAGCCACGAAACAGGGTTTTACCGGCGAAATACAGGCGGGCCGCGTCCAGATCGGCGAACTCTTCCCGTCGTCCCAATGTGCGGCCGGCCGGGGTCAGGCGATCGATGAAACCGAAGCGCTTGGCGGCACGGATCACCCATTGATCGGCGCGGGTCAGCACCGGCGAATCGAGCATCACCACGCCGCGATACAGCTCAGGGCAACGCAATGCGGCATGCAAGTGCAGCACGCCGCCAAAGGAGTGACCGACGCCCCAGACCGGCCCCGGTTGCTGCTTGAGGTGATGAATCAGCTCATCCACCAGATTGTTCCAGTTGTCGTCCGCCGGAAAACGCGGGTCATGGGCGTGCTGCTCCAGATGCGTCACCTGATACTCGGGCGCCAGCGCCGCGAACAACTTGCCGTAGGTCCCCGAAGGAAAGCCATTGGCGTGGGCGAAAAATATCTGTTGCGACATACCTGCAAATCCATAGCGAGAACAGAGCCCGATTGTCCGCAAGCCTACCGGGATCTGCAATGACCGTAACTGCCAGGAATGATGACAGTCGTGCCGTGGCCATGTCAGTTTTAGCGAGTACCTGTTAGTTCTGACAGTTGACAGTCAAGCCTGATGACGCCGATAAGATCACTGTCGCCAAGCCACAGGCAACGCCTGTCATGACCCACGCAAACACTCCAGCTATCGAAGCCTTCGACTCTAGAGGACAAGGTGTGCGGGCCATCGCGTATCACCGTCGCGACGGTGTGACCGCTCCTGAGAGTTGCATCACCCAACAGATGCACGACATTGCCGGTCGTGCGGTGCTAAGCCGCGATCCGCGGCTGTTCCTTTTACATCAAGGCGCTCGGCAGACGGCCGCCAATCAAATAAATATATTCAGTCTGTCGGGCGTCGTGCTCCTGTCCGAAAACAGTGACGCCGGTTGGCGCCTGGGCTTGTTCGGCGAAGATGGGCAAGGTGTTGACGGGTGGGATCAGAAACTCAGCCATAGCCGTGTGGACTATGACCGGCAGCGGCGTCCCATCGCGACATTCGAGCGCGCTCACGGCGGACCGGAGCATTGCGTTGCACGTTTTTCCTACATGGATGCCAGCGCCGATGAAACCCATAACCAGCGCGGCCAATTGATTCGGCATGACGATAGCGCAGGAACGCAGCACTTCGTCGAATTCAGCCTCGCCGGCACACCGCTGCAAATCAGCCGTACATTCGTCGCGGATCCGCAATGGCCGATTGACTGGCCCGCGGCGGAAGCAGAGCGCGATACTTTTCTGGAAACTGAATCGGCCATTACACGCATCCGCTGTAATGCCGCAGGTGACCCCGTCAGCCAGACCGACGCACGGGGTAACACACAGACATTTCTTCAGGATCGCGCCGCACAAATGCGCGAGGTCAGCCTGAAACTCACCGGGCTGGCAAAACAAAAAACGCTGATCAGTGAAATCCAGTACAACGCCTTCGGCCAGATCGAGCATCAACGTGCGGGAAATGGTGTTATTTCCAGCGCGACTTTTCGCCCGGAAGATGGTCGGCTGGAGCACTTGAAGGCCTGCCTGCCTGGACAGCCTGCGCTGCAGGATCTGACGTACGACTACGACGCTGTGGGCAATGTCACGTGTTTGACCGACGCCGCTGAAGCGGCTCACTACCACCGCAATCAACGGATCGATCCGACCCTTCGCTACCGGTACGACAGCCTTTATCGACTGATCGAAGCCCGTGGCCGACAGGTTCGCTATGCCCCCGCCGGGCCGCAATTACCCGATTTCCAGTCCGCCCCCGATCCCGGACAACTGGAAAATTACACGCGGTTCTACACCTACGACAACGCGGGAAATATGCGGGTCATGCAGCATCAGGCGGATAGCGCCAGCCGTACCGAATATACCGCCATCGCCGGATTGAGTAATCGCAGCCTCCCCCAAAAAGCCAATGGAGAACTGCCGGAGGAGAACGAGATTGCCGCAGGCTTTGACCTGAACGGTAACCGCAAGTACCTCCAACCCAGACAAGACCTGCTATGGGACCTGCGCAATCAGTTGCGTCAGGTCGAGCAGGTAGTGCGCGAGAACGAACCTGACGACATCGAGTTTTACCTCTACGACGGCAGCGGTCAGCGACAGCGCAAGATCCGCCAAGCCTACACCGGCACATTGACTCGCACGCACGAAACCCGCTACCTGCCGGGTGTGGAAATTCGCACCTCCCCCGACGGAATCCTCCATGTCATTACGGTCAAGGCCGGGCGTGGGACGGTTCAGATCCTGCACTGGGAGAAAGAGCCTCCGTCAGGCATTCCGCAGGACCAGCACCGCTACAGCTTCACCGATCATTTGAACTCCAGCACTGTCGAGCTGGATGGGGCAGCCAGAATCATCACATGGGAAAGTTATTACCCCTATGGCGGAACCTGTTGGTGGGCCGGGCGAGACAAACAGGAAGCCAGCTACAAAACGGTTCGCTACTCAGGACAGGAGCGGGATGCTACAGGACTGTATTACTACGGCCAACGGTACTACATGCCCTGGCAACAGCGTTGGCTGAGTGCCGATCCGGGTGGTACGGCGGACGGGTTTAACTTGTATGCGATGGTTCGCGGCAATCCGATCGGTTATATCGACAATCAAGGCCTCAACCGCACAACTGCTGTGGCGACTAATACCGCCGTCGACGGCATGGCCAGTTTTTTTGGGACAGTGACCCGAATGATCGTTTCCGTCAGCCTTTCTCAGCTGCCTCCCACGGAAACGAGCAACAACTTGCTCTTGGCAACGGCAATTGCACTGGAAAGCAGCTCTGCCGCGTACACGACCGCAGGATTGGCGGCCAATAGCCGGTACCGAAAAGCCCTGCCACTGCTGGCAGGTGTAACCGCAGCTACGCTGGCTGCCGTACCAGCGTTCTACAATCGTACCGATCTCGAAGAAGGCCAGTTGAACACTGACGCCATTGATCGGATAGCCACGGTAGCTGGCAATTTTGTTCGAGAAAGCATTCAAGTCGCTGGCAACCAACAGGGCGCAAATTACCCTTGGGGGGATACCGCCCTTCTCAGCCGCCTCGGAGCTGTGGGTCCGACCGCTCTCGTCTATGGGGGAATAAGGGCTGCATCCAGCTATTTACAAGCCGGATTGCATTCATCCATAAGCGGCTTATTCGCCTTCCTGGCCGAAGCTGCAGACGGCGGCATCGGGACCCTGTTCCGCTCCCTTCACCCCAACACGTCCTATCAGGAAGGCTCTGGGCAAATCAGGTTTGATCGAAATTATGCTCATAACGTTTTGCATGGCAGCATAGGCAGAAACGTATCGGCGACGATCAATCGAGAGTTGACCCGCTTACTCAGACCGCTTATTTCGACACTGCCGTCTGAAATCCAGTCGGCGATACTCGGCGCCTCGGGGTTCTGGACCGAAGGTCGTGGAGTTGTCATGGCAGCGGTCAAACGAGGTTACGACGGTATCCCTGAGAGCCGAGTAACAGGCCCAGTACTCGGCGACTCCAGAAGCGAACACCCACCGTCCAGGCGAAGCTCCATCAACAACGCGCATCAGGTCTGAAATGACCAAACACTACCGGTTTTCCAGCACAGTAATGGGCGACCTACCGTGCTGGCGGCGTCTCACCCAACGGCACCACCGCCATGGTCAGCCGCGACACGCAACTGGCCTTGCCCTCATCGCTGCTCAAACGGATATCCCAGACATGGGTGGTGCGACCAATGTGAATCGCCTTGGCCACCGCCGTCACTCGCCCACTGCGCAGGCCGCGCAAATGATTAGCGTTGATTTCCAGGCCCACGCAATAAAACTTGCTGGCGTCGATGCACAGGTAACTGGCCATCGAGCCAACGGTTTCGGCCAGAACCACCGAGGCGCCACCGTGCAACAAACCATAAGGCTGGTGCGTGCGATGGTCGATGACCATGCTTGCCGTCAGGGACTCGTCATCGAAGGCTTCGAAGCGAATGTCCAGCACTTCGCCGATGGTGTTTTTCTGGATTGCATTCAACTGCTCGAGGTGGGGAATGGTGCGCCACAGACTCATCGTTACGTTCCTTTGTTGGAGTTGTTCGGGGCTCAATCCTGCCACAGCACTGCCTCGCTACGCTCGCTCCATTCTTCGAAGCGCGCACCGTAAACTGCTTCGATCATGTTGCGCTTGATCTTCAGGGTCGGTGTCAGGAAACCGTTTTCCACCGCCCAACTGTCCTTGACCACCACCAGTCGACGCAAGCGTTCATGCCTGTCGAGGACGCCGTTGACCTCCTCCAGCAGTTTTTCCAGGCTTGAATGCAAGCCCGCCCGGGCCGATCCATTCGCGTCCTGCCGGCCGACCGCCGACAGCACGCACAACCCCAGTGGTGCGCTCAGCCCATCGCCAACCACGCACACTTGTTCGATCCGCGCATGCACCGCCAGGCGATTTTCAATCGGTGCCGGGGCAACGTATTTGCCTTTGCTGGTTTTGAAGATTTCCTTCAGGCGCCCGGTCAGGCGCAGGTTGCCTTCGGCATCTTCCTCGCCCTTGTCACCGGTACGCAGGAAACCGTCCTCGGTGATGGCTTCGGCGGTTTTCCCAGGCTCCTTGAAATAGCCGAGCATGGTCGCGCCGCTGCGCACCAATACTTCGCCGGACGGTTCGATGCGCACTTCGACTTCCGGGCATGGCTTGCCGATCCAGCCGGGTTTGTTCTGGCCTGGCAGGCCGATGTGGGAATAACCGCAGCTTTCGGTCATGCCGTACACCTCCAGCACATCCAGCCCCAGTTTTTGGTACCAGAGCAGCAAGGTCTGCGGCACGGGCGCAGCGCCGGACAAGGCGACGCGCAAGGCGTCCAGCCCCAACCCGGCGAGGACTTTGTGCCCTACCCGTTTGCCAATGAAGGGCAAGCCGAGCAGGAAGTCGAGGCGTTTAGCCGGGATCTTGCTGTAGACGCCCATCTGGAATTTGGTCCAGATCCGCGGCACACCGAACAACGCGGTCGGCCGGGCACGCTGCAAATCGACGAGGAAGGTGTCGAGGCTCTCGGCAAAAAATACCGTTTGCCCGGTGTAGATCGATGCCAGATCGACGAACATCCGTTCGGCGACGTGGCACAGCGGCAGGTAGGACAGCAGGCGATCGGACTCATTCAGGCCGAACAACTGAGTGCCACGAGTGGTGGCAAAGCCCAAGTTGCCGAAACTGTGCATCACGCCTTTGGGCTGGCCCGTGGTGCCAGAGGTGTAAATAACAGTCGCCAGTTGATCGGCGGCGGGTTTGGGGTCGTCCTGAATCGGCGAGCTGCGCTGCAGATCGGCCCAGCTGAAATCGAAGGTGCCGGCCGGGCACAGCGGCAGGCTGATGGTTGGCAGGTCGGATCTGACCCCGGCGGACATGCCCGGCCAGTCATCCAGCTTGCCAATGAACACCAGTGCGGCTTCGGAATGATCGAGCACCTGGGCCACGGAATCGGCAGTCAGATTGGGATACAGCGGCACCGAGACATGCCCGGCCATCCAGATCGCCAGGTCGGCGATGATCCAGTGGGCGCAGTTTTTCGAGATCAGCGCGATGTGGCTGCCTTGTGGCAATTCGCGAGCCCGCAGCCAGTGGGCGGCACAGCGCGCCTGATGGCCGACGTCGGCCCAGGTCAACGTCTCGACCTGGCCGCCCCCCGTCGGCTGGACCAGAAAGCGCTGGCGGGGATGACGGGTTTCACGCTCGTAGAAGGCGTCCAATGGCAAACGGAAAGTAGCAGACATGCGACTTGCTCCATTATTTTTTGTCTGGAGCAAGCGTAGTCAACCAAGCAAGTGCTTGGTTGACTATTTCACATAAAAAACCGAACGCTATCTTCACAAAAAAACCGAACGCCATCGCCCTCTGTAGGAGCGAGGCTTGCCCGCGAAGGGGCCTTCGAAAACGCTAAAAGCTTCGCGGGCGAGCCTCGCTCCTACAAAAGCAGAAGCAA
>NZ_AKJK01000072.1 GCF_000282375.1 Pseudomonas sp. GM50 | reverse complement strand
CCCGCGAAGAGGCCGGCACATCCAACATCGATGCTGACTGACACACCGCCTTCGCGAGCAAGCTCGCTCCCACATTAAATGCATCAACACCACAAATTCCCCGTAGGAGCGAGGCTTGCCCGCGAAGAGGCAGGCACATCCAACATGTATGCTGGCTGACACACCGCCTTCGCGAGCAGGCTCGCTCCCACATTAAATGCATCAACACCACAAATCCCTGTAGGAGCGAGGCTTGCCCGCGAAGAGGCCGGCACATCCAACATCGATGCTGGCTGACAAACCGCCTTCGCGAGCAAGTCCGCTCCCACAGGTTGATCTGCGTCCGATCAAGCGTCTTGATTGAGCTCTTCATAGAGCGGTAAGCCAAACAGCAGCACATCGGCACGGGTTTCGCCGAATCGGGCGATGTTGGGCAGGCGCGCCCACAGACGTGCTCCGATGGCCTGAACAATGTGCTGGCTCGGCTTGTTCGCGCCCATGATCCATGACACTACCGTTTCCAGGCCATATTGCCTGGCGAGAATCACCGACGCCTGGCCCAGGCGCACGCCCACTCCCCGACCGTAATGGTCAGCGCGCACATAAATGGCGGCTTCACCCGTGTTGCGACACGCCTGGGTGCCCCAACTGAACCTGTTGATCGATAACCAGCCGACCACTTCGCAACCCCGCTCGATGACATACACCGGCAAGCCGTCGTTTTTGTACAGGTTGATATAAAAGGTGACCTCTTCAAGGGTCATGGGACGGGTCACCGGTGAATTGGCCCCCGTGTCGGCGGTCTCGTTGAAGATCGCCATCATGGCGGGAAGATCCGCGTCAGTGGATTCGCGGACACCGCGTGGCAGGACTTGCTGGGGAACGCCTTGCTTGAGGCTACTCATGAGTAAACGGCTCCTGCAAAAACGCTGGCCTTCAACTGCTCGCGAGCACGGGACAAGCGCGAGCGTACGGTGCCGATCGGGATACCCAGGCTGTCCGCCGCATCCTGATAGCTGATATCGGTTTCAACCACCAGTGTCATGACGTTACGCATGTCCTCCGACAATTCACCGATGGCCTTCAGCGTCCGACTGAGAACGCGCTGATGGTCGCTCACGTTACTTGGATCATGGCCATGCTCAAGGTTGTCGGCGCCTGACTCTTCCAGTTCGCTACATTGCGGCTGGCTATACATACACTTGAAGTGATTGCGCACAAGATTCATCGCAATGCCAAACAACCAGGTTTCCGGTTTCGAAGCGCCGATGAACTTGTGCTGGTTACGCAGTGCTTCCAGGTAAGTCATTTGCATCAAATCATCGACATCGGCGGCATTGAACACCCGCTGGGTAATAAAGCTGCGCAACTTTCGCTCACTGTTTTTTGCCAACGCCCCAACATCCAGATGTATCGAGCCCATCACCTCAGGCTGAACGCTGTTTAGTTCCAAAATTAATCCCTCGCTTCATGCAATTGAAATAGCCAACATGGCGAGAGAGATAGAGCAGCTTACGTACCAGCTTTTATAAAAATATAACCACCTGATTTACTTGAATATTTAAAAAATAAAATAGTGGCACCGTGCCATTTGTTGCATTCCAGACACAAACCAAATGCAATTTCTTGCACAACTTTTAAAACAGTAAAAATAGTTAAGCATTCACGGAACCCAACGCCTGAAAGTGCCACACAGAACACACATAGACTCTTTCATGGCGTTCCTTATTTATGAAAATCGGTGCTTATAACGACACGCCTGTAATACCGGATTTCATTCCTCCGCTCGCCCCCAAAGTAGAACGCGTGGAGGTCCCCAGAAACCCGTTGCTGGACTCCATGGAAGAAATCGGCATGAAGTTCAGCGAGAGTGTCGAACGGCACTCCAAGCGTATCGACGAACGTCACGTGCAGACCTCCCATGCGCCGAGCCGGCTGGAGAGAATCGAGAAGCTGACCGAGCTCTATCGGCTACTCGATCATCCTGACCAACCCAGCCTGGAACAGCAGGCTCGGCGCATGCAGATGCTGCTGCAACAGCAACCCTCGATGCAGGCGATGCTGGCACTGACCCAGGATGATCCAGCACGCACCGACATCGTTTTGCAACAAACCCTGCGCCTGGCTACCGCCAGTGGCGACGAGAAAGAAATCGCTGACGTGCAGGCCGCTATTGAGGAATTGCGAGCATCACATGGCGACAAGATTCGCGCGGGGCTGAACACCGCCAGCGCCATCGCCTTGTTCAGTCAGGACGCAGACCAACGCAAGATCATTCGTCAGCTCTATTACAAAGCAATCGTCGGGCAGCAGCCCTTGTCCAGCCTGCTCGAGTCGCTGTTCGAGCGCTTCAATGAAGAGCAATTTCCCCGGGTGCTGCGCACCTTGCAACGGGCACTGGCCGACGACATCGCGGCCATGGCACCGTCCTTGCCCGGCGCGGCATTACGCTCGATGCTGCGCGGTCTGGGAGCTTCCAGCCAATTGAGCAATATGCTGCAGATCTGTCGTGACCTGCTGGAACGCCTCGCGCTGAAGAACCCTGCCGGTAAAATGACCACCCTGCAGCTGGCTCGCCGGATCGTGCGGTTCTGCGGCAATGGCTTCTTTGCCCGTGACCTTTCCACCCTGACCGAAGAAACCGTCGGCCGCGATCAACGTCTGCAACCGATTTTCCTCAATGGTTTGCTGTCTCTGTTGCAGCGTTTGCCCTTGCCGGTATGGAAAGACAACAAGACCCGGCAGAACAGCCTGCGGTTGATGCTGGGTTTGATGGAGGAAATGTCCCGGCATGAGCGCAAAACCCTTGGGCTTCCCGATGGACAGTCCAAGCGATGAACAAGCTCATCTATTGGCTCAACCGGCTGGCCATATCGGCAATGCGCCGTACCGAAATTGTCGGTGCGTTCATGGTCATGGCCATCGTCTTCATGATGATCCTGCCCTTGCCCACCGCTCTGGTGGACGTGCTGATCGCCCTGAACATTTGCATCTCGTCCTTGCTGATCGTGCTGGCCATGTACCTGCCACGACCGCTGGCGTTTTCGACGTTCCCGGCCGTGTTGCTGCTGACCACCATGTTTCGCCTGGCACTGTCCATCGCCACCACGCGCCTGATCCTGCTGCAACAGGATGCCGGGCACATCGTCGAGGCCTTTGGCAGCTTTGTCGTCGGTGGCAACCTGGCGGTCGGCCTGGTGATTTTTCTGATTCTCACCATCGTCAACTTCCTGGTCATCACCAAGGGTTCGGAGCGTGTCGCGGAAGTGGCCGCGCGCTTTACCCTGGACGCGATGCCCGGCAAGCAAATGTCTATCGACAGTGACCTGCGAGGCGGTTTGATCGATGTCCGCGAGGCCCGCCAGCGACGCGAACAATTGAGTAAGGAGAGTCAACTGTTCGGTGCCATGGACGGTGCGATGAAGTTCGTCAAGGGTGATGCCATCGCCGGTCTGATCATCGTGTTCATCAACCTGATCGGCGGCTTCTCGATCGGTGTCTTGCAGAACGGCATGGAACCGGCGGATTCGATGCACCTGTACTCGGTGCTGACCATCGGTGACGGCTTGATCGCGCAAATCCCCGCCCTGCTGATTTCCCTGACCGCCGGCATGATCATCACTCGCGTGGCCCCCGACAGCCAATCCCTGGATCTGAACATTGGCCGCGAAATCGCAGAACAGTTGACCAGCCAGCCCAAGGCCTGGGTCATTTCCTCGGTGGGGATGCTCGGCTTTGCAGCCATCCCCGGAATGCCCAGCCTGGTGTTCATCACGATCAGCATGCTGTGCCTGAGCAGTGGCTTGATTCAACTGTTGCGCGCCAGCCATAAAAGCACCCAACAGGCCAACGCCGGAGAAGAGCGACTCAAGAACCCTGAGTTGAATGGCCGTGAAGACATCCGCCGCTTCAACCCGTCCCGGGCCTATCTGCTGCGCTTCCATGTCAGTCATCAGGGTAGCCGCGAAGTCGAGCAATTGATCCATACCATTCGCCAGCGGCGTAACACCCTGGTTCATCGGTTCGGCCTGACCCTGCCCTCCTTCGATATTGAATTCGACGAGCTGCAAAAAACCGACGAGTTTCTGTTCAGCGTGTATGAGGTGCCGCTGATCCGCGCCAGTTTCGCCACGCAAAAACTGGCCGTGGCTTATCACCTGGTCAACGAAGACGATGGCGGCGAACCCGGCGCGCCAGAGCGCGATGAAAGCCAGTGGTTCTGGTTCGATCCCGAGCACCCTATCCTGCTGCGTGACGAGGTCGAAGGCGCCCGTTGCGATGAGCTGATTCTCGAACGCATGAACCGCGCCTTCCAGTCTACGGGCCCGCAATTTATCGGCTTGCAGGAAACCAAGGCGATTATCGGCTGGCTGGAAAGCGAGCAACCGGAACTCGCCCAGGAGCTGCAACGTACCCTGCCCCTGGCGCGCTTCTCGGCGGTACTGCAGCGACTTTCGTCCGAACTGGTTTCCCTGCGGGCGGTGCGCCTGATCGCCGAAACGCTGATCGAGCAAGGCCAGCATGAACGTGACCTGAGTGCGCTGACCGATTATGTGCGCATCGCCCTCAAGGCCCAGATCTGCCACCAGCACAGCGAAGGTGGGGTCATGCACGCCTGGCTGGTGACCCCGGAAACCGAGGTGCTGTTACGCGACGCATTGCGCCAGACCCAGAGCGAATCCTATTTCGCGCTCGAACAGGAACTGGCCGGCGCCTTCGTCGAGCAACTGCGCGAAGCCTTTCCATTGCGTGCCAGGCCGGCGCCGGTGCTGCTGGTTGCTCAGGATTTGCGCAGCCCGATGCGCAGCCTGCTGCAGGATGATTTCAATCATGTTCCGGTCTTGTCCTTCGCCGAGTTGTTATCCGCGGTGCAGGTCAATGTCCTGGGACGTATCGACCTGGAAGAGGCACAGGCCTTGCTGGCCTGACGGAGCACAACATGCTGTATGAATTGCGTGTATTAACCGGTTTGCATCGTGGCGCCGCACTGCCTTTGTCCGGCGCTGAGTGGAGCATCGGCTCGTCGAGCGACGCCGACCTCGCGCTCTACGATACCGGGATCAAACACCGTCACTGCCTGCTACGGCTGGTGGACAGCACCTGGTCGCTGACCGGCCAGGAAGGCGTCGTCACCGACAACGAGGGCCATCGCGTCGATGCCATTTCGACCTTGCAGCCTGATACCCCTTTTTCCCTGAACGGCGTCTGGCTCTCGGTGGTCAGTGCCAACACCGATTGGCCTGAAGACGAGACCATCACTGCCGAACAAGCGCCCCCAGCGTCTGACACGCCGTCGATCGTCAATGAACAGCCTCAAGAGCAGCCAGAACTGCTGTCGATGAGCGCCCAACGTGAGGAAACGCCACACACGCAGCCGCGCCGCCAGCCCCCCTCGCTGATCGCCTCACTGCTACTGATCACAGGCCTGGCGCTGTTTCTCGGGATTCTGCTCTGGGCATTCAACCGACAGGAACCGGTACCCGCCGCACCGCCACCCGCCGCCAAAGTGGTGCTGGCCGATGCGCAGGAAGTGCGCAAAGTCATCCTGAAGATGCTGCAACAACGAGACCTGCAAAATCGCATCACCTTGACCGAAGAGCCGGGAAAAATGTTCTTGCACGGCAACTTCGCCGAAGACGATCTGCTGCAGTTGACCGAACGGATGTTGCTGCGTTTCGAGCGTCAGTATCAAAGCCCGATCCGGGTACAGAGCGCCCTGCCGGTCGCGACACCGTTCCTGCCTTTTACCGTGGCCCAGATCAGCAATGGCCGACTGGCCCATATCGTCACCAACGATGGGCGCCGACTGTTCCTCGGTGACGAAATCGATGGGATGCGCCTGGTGGAAATCAACGATAACCGGGTGATTTTCGAAGGCGACCGCCGCGTCGAGTTGAGCTGGTGATGCGTGAGGCTTTCGAACGTTTAGACGACTGGGCACAGGGCGAACGCGAACGCCTGCAACGGGCGGCTCCCGTGGAAGTTCACGGGCGTATCTGCGCGGTCAGCGGGATTCTCCTGCACAGCCAGATCCCCAGGGCGCGAATGGGTGATCTGTGCGAAATCCGCCGAGCCGACGGCACTCTGGTGCTGGCCGAAATCGTCGGTTTCGATCGCCAGAATACCTTGCTCGCGGCCCTCGGCCCGCTTGATGGCATTGCCATTGGCGCGCCGGTGAAACCGTTGTTCCAGCCCCACAGCCTGTGTGTCGACGAGGGCTTGCTGGGCGCGGTGCTGGACGGTTTCGGACGCAGTCTGGATGGCGACGGCCCCAGCGCATTTGCCGATGCCGGCACGCCAGGCGCCATCCCGGTGATTCGCGATGCGCCGGCAGCCACCGCCCGCCCACGCATCGAGATGCCCCTGCCCACCGGGCTGCGCAGCATCGACGGAATGCTGACCCTCGGCGAAGGGCAACGGGTCGGAGTGTTCGCCGGTGCCGGTTGCGGCAAGACCACCCTGCTCGCCGAGCTGGCGCGCAATACCCCTTGTGATGCGATCGTGTTCGGCCTGATCGGTGAGCGTGGGCGCGAACTGCGCGAATTTCTCGATCATGAACTCGATGAGCAGTTACGCAGCCGCACCGTGCTGGTGTGCTCGACGTCCGATCGCAGCAGCATGGAGCGAGCCCGTGCTGCCTTCACCGCGACCGCGATCGCTGAAGGTTTCCGTGAACAAGGCAAATCGGTGCTGCTGATCGTCGATTCGCTGACGCGTTTCGCCCGGGCCCAGCGCGAAATCGGTCTGGCCAGTGGTGAACCCAGCGGTCGCAGCGGGTTGCCACCCTCGGTGTACAGCCTGCTGCCGCGCTTGGTCGAGCGGGCCGGACGAACCCACGACGGAGCGATCACCGCCCTGTACTCGGTGTTGATCGAACAGGACAGCATGAACGACCCGATTGCCGATGAAGTCCGGTCGTTGCTCGATGGCCACATCGTGCTCTCGAGAAAGCTCGCCGAAAGCGGCCATTACCCGGCGGTCGATATCCTCGCCAGTCTCAGCCGCACGATGAGCGGCGTGGTGGGAACCGAACAGGTCAGAAGCGCCACCCAGATACGGAAATTGATGGCGGCGTATCAGCAGGTGGAAATGCTCCTCAAGCTCGGTGAGTACCAACCGGGTCACGACCCCTTGACCGATTGTGCGGTGGACTCGCGCTCGGCCATCAATGACTTCCTGCAACAGTCACTGCGCGAACCGGTGTCCTTCGAGGACACCCTCGATCATCTTGCCCAGGTAACCGCCAATGTCCCACTCTGATGCAGACCAAGACGACTGCCCTGCCGGCGAATTCGCTGCGATTGGCCAAACGGTCGACATGCTGGCGCCTATTCGTCGGCAACGCCTGAGGCTCGCGGAACAGGCCTGGCGCCGCCAGCGCCAGGTGCTCGACGAGATGCGCGCCCGGCTCGACAGCTTGACTACAGAAGCCATGCGCTTGCGGGCGATCCATCGCCAGCGGCGCCTCGAGTTGCTCGAACAGTATCGTGACAAACCGATGCCGCTGACTGAACTCAAGGATTCCCTGGCCGAGGAACAACTGTCGCTGCGCCGGATCGAGCGCAGCGAGCAGGCACGCATCGCGCTGCAAAAAGAACACGACCAACAATCGCTCTGGGCTGAGGAAAGTCGCCTCGAAGTCAGCCGTCGACTGCGCGATGTCGAGAAGCTCGATTACCTGCTCGATCTTGCCCGGGAGGCGTCATGAACCAGGCTCACGCCCCGGCCAAAACGGCCAACGCCCGCCCCCAGGAAACGACTGGACGCGCCGAGTTCCCCAGAGCCGCGCGCCCTTTCGAACCGGCGAGCGAGGTCCGCCACGACGGTGAAGTCTTCGAGACGCTGATCAGCCCCGATCTCGGCTGGTTCACCCCGGCGCTCACAGGGTTCACGGGCGAAGGCTCTTCGCAGGGCTTCGCCGGCAGCCCGTCGTCGTTCGAATCGGAGTCTGCGGCAGCAACCTATAGCGCACCGTTGTGGGATGCCCTGATCCAGCATATCGACGAGCAGCCACCACTTATGGACGACCAGCCCATCGAGGCCGTCTTCGAATTGCCGAACCTGGGCGAAGTCGCCGTACAGGTCATGCGCCAGGGCAACGTCATGGATATCGCCCTGCGCTTTGCCCAGGGCGAAGCCTGGGCACGCTGCCGGGAAAGCCAGGAATCCAGCCGCCAACTGTTGAGCCAGCGGCTCGGGCGGCGAGTCAAGTTGTCATTCGATCTGAAGGACCGTTGAGATGACCGTTCAAGCACTCAGGCTGCGGCCGATGAAAAACGATGAAGCGCAGGTGCGCAGACGTCTTGGTAAAGGGCTGAAACTGGACTTTCAGCTGGAAGCGGCCCACGGCACGTTGAGCGTGCACCTGCTCGACACCGCCCCGCGGTCGATCACCGGCAATGTCATGACCAGCGGCTGCGGTCCCTTGTTACTGAGCGATGCGGAAGCCTTTCTCAGCCTGATATCCAGTTGCCCGGCGATGCTGCCGGACAGTGATCGCAACCCGGAGGACAGTGCCTGGTATTGGCAGATCTATAACCAGTACCTGAGCCCCGAATTGCAGGCGCTGTTCGTCCATCTGGAACCCGCGCAAACGACGCTCGATGACGGCCTGGAATGTTTGCTGGAAGCGCGCATCAACGGCTTGCGCATTTGCAGCCGGCTACGACTGGCACCGGCCACCTTGCTGCGGCTGCTCGATCGGGGCAACTGGCGCCCACCGCTGTCAGGTCCGGAGAGTGACCTGCCCCTCTGCATCCCGTTGCTGCTGGGTCGTACCCACATGAGTGCGGCGGTCCTGCGCTCCTTGCGTCAAGGCGACATCGTATTCCCCGAGCAAGCCATGTTCGCCCCTGACGGCCAAGGCCCCCTGCAAATCGGTGGCTGCCGCCTGGGTCTGCAGTTGGAGAGTACCAACCCGCCACGCTTCATTGTCACCGAACTGGAAGAAACCGCCATGAATGCCCCCCTCGATCACCTCAGCCCTCCCAGCCTTGACCACCTGCAGGCCATTGAAGGTTTGCCCGACCTGGACAACCCCAGCCACGAGCGTGACACCGCCGAGGAAACACTCGCCAGTCCCGACCGCTTCGCCGACCTGCCACTGGCGTTGACCCTGCGCATGGGCAGCGTCTCGCTAAAGCTCTCCGAACTGCGCAATCTGGCCATCGGCTCGGTACTGATCGTGGAAGGCAGCACCGTGGGCAATGCCATGCTGTGCCATGGCGAACGGCCTTTGGCCCACGGTGAACTGGTGGATGTGGAGGGCCGTCTCGGCCTGCAGATTACGCGCCTGGAACAACAGCGATGAGTGAGGGACAGATCGATCCGATGATGCTCGCCTTGTTTCTCGGCGGGCTCTCGATGGTGCCGTTGTTGATGGTGATCTGCACCGCGTTCCTGAAGATTTCCATGGTGCTGCTGATCACCCGCAACGCCATCGGGGTGCAACAGGTACCGCCGAACATGGCGCTGTATGGCATCGCGCTGGCGGCGACTCTGTTTGTCATGGCCCCGGTGTTCAACGAGATGGGCCAACGCTTCAAGCAATTGCCGGAACGCCATGAAACATTGGCGCAGATGCAGAGCTCGGCCAGCCAGATCGTCGAGCCGCTACGGCTGTTCATGTCGCGCAATGTCGATCCCGATACCCAGACCCACCTGCTGGAAAACACCCAGCGTATGTGGCCGGCGGAGATGGCGGCCAAGGCCAGTCGCGAGGACATCCTGGTCATCGTCCCGGCCTTCGTGCTCTCGGAGTTGCAGGCCGGTTTTCAGATCGGTTTTCTGATCTATATCCCGTTCATCGTCATCGACTTGATCGTCTCCAATATCCTGCTGGCCCTGGGCATGCAAATGGTCGCGCCCATGACGATTTCCCTGCCACTGAAAATCCTCTTGTTCGTCCTGGTGGACGGCTGGACGCGCCTGCTCGACGGTCTGTTCTACAGCTACCTGTAACCGCCTGCCTGCACTGCTGTGCGCGATAAATCGAGGCACTTATGGAAATCCTGAACCTGTTCAAGCAGGCCATGTTGCTGGTGGTCGTGCTCTCCGCCCCGCCACTGATCGTGGCGGTGATCGTCGGCATCGTGACGTCGTTGCTGCAAGCGGTTCTGCAGTTGCAGGACCAGACGCTGCCGTTCGCCATCAAACTGGTCGCGGTCGGCGTCGCCCTGGCCCTGACCGGGCGCTGGATCGGTGTCGAGTTGATGCAACTGACCATTTTGTCGTTCGGCATGATTGCGCAGACAGGGCACTGAGATGTTCGAGCACGCCATCAGCCTGTTGTCCGACTCGGTCATCGCACTGACCCTCGGCATGGCGCGGATCTACCCTTGCCTGCTGCTGGTGCCGGCGTTTTCCTTTCGCGAACTCAAAGGTATGCAGCGCAACGGCATCGTCCTGGCATTGGCGCTGATGCCCATGCCGGGGATCCGCGCCACGCTGGCCGGGGTTGAATTCCATTGGCTGAACCTCTGCGGCCTGGCGCTCAAGGAAGCGGTGCTCGGCATGCTGCTGGGGATCTTGCTGGCCATGCCGTTCTGGCTGTTCGAATCCATCGGCTGCCTGTTCGACAACCAGCGTGGCGCTCTGGTCGGTGGGCAGATCAACCCGGCGCTTGGCGATAACACCTCTGAACTCGGCTTCATGTTCAAGCAAGTGCTGATCATGCTGTTGATCCTCGGCGCCGGTTTCTCCAGCCTCACCCAAGTGCTGTGGGACAGCTACAGCGTGTGGCCGGCGACCCGGTGGATGCCAATGCCCGCGGCCGATGGCTTCGCTGTTTACCTGAGCCTGGTCGCGAGCATTTTCCGCTTCATGGTGCTCTATGCCGCGCCTCTGGTCGGCCTGCTGCTGCTGATCGAGTTCGGCATGGCGATCCTCAGTCTGTACAGCCCGCAACTGCAAGTCTCGACCCTGGCGATGCCGGCCAAGAGCCTGGCCGGTCTGGCGTTCCTGGTGCTGTACCTGCCGATGCTGTCGTTCCTTGCCGAAGGTCGGCTCGATGCCTTGGGCGATCTGCGCCATACCCTGCCGTTGCTATTGAACCCAAGGCCCTGATGCCTCGAAAGACACCCTTGCGAGGAGCCCGCGATGAGCGAAAAAACAGAAAAGCCGACCCAGAAAAAACTCAACGATGCGCGCAAGAAAGGTCAGATCGGGCAAAGCCAGGATGTTCACAAGCTATTGATCTTCGGCGCCCTGATCGAGTTGATTTTCACCCTGGCCGAAAGCGGCATGGATAAGCTCAAAGGCCTGATGTCCGTACCCTTCGGGCAACTGGGCATGCCCTTCCAGGCCGCGCTCAAGGAGATGTTCGTCAAGGCCAGCATCGACCTTCTGTTGTTCATGCTGCCGGCGCTGGGTCTGGCGGTAATCATGCGGGTCATCGGCGGCTGGTCGCAGTTCGGCATCCTCTTCGCACCCGAGGCATTGAAACTGGACTTCGACCGGCTCAACCCGATCAATCAGTTCAAGCAGATGTTCTCGGCCAAACAACTGTTCAACCTGTTCAACAGCCTGAGCAAAGCGGTGCTGATCACCTGCGTGCTGTATGTGCTGTTGCCGCCCGCCGTGGGGGATCTGATCGGGCTGGCCAATACCGATCTGGATACGTACTGGCGCGCCATGATCGACATGTTCTCGCGGCTTTCGCGCATCTGCCTGGGGGTGTTGCTGGTGTTGGCGGCGCTTGATTTCGGGCTGCAGAAATACTTCTTTCTCAAAGGTCAACGCATGAGCCACGAGGACATCCGCAAGGAACACAAGGACTCCGAAGGTGACCCGCACATGAAATCGCACCGCCGCTCCATGGGCCGCGAGCTCACCCAGGGCGGTGCCGCGCCCGCTCCGCAAAAGGCCCCGGTGGAAGACGCCGATATGCTGCTGGTCAACCCCACGCACTACGCCGTGGCGCTGTTCTACCGGCCTGAGGAAACCGCACTGCCGCGCATCATCTGCAAGGGTCAGGACGCCGAAGCCCGCGACCTGATCGAGCGTGCCCGCGAGGCCGGTGTGCCGGTCATTCGCTTCGTCTGGCTGGCCCGCACCCTGTATCGCACTGAGGTTGGCCGCTTCATCCCGCGCGAAACCCTGCAAGCGGTGGCCCAGGCTTATCGCCTGTTGCGTGAGCTTGATGAGCACGCCGCTGACGACATCATCGAGATAACCGACAACCCGAACTGACCCCGCGCCGCTCTCTTTGTAGGAGCTACCGAAGGCTGCGATCTTTTGATTTTGCGTTTTCAAGATCAAAAGATCGCAGCCTTCGGCAGCTCCTACAGGGACCGTATGGCGGCGCATTCCTCGATGCCCGTCGAAATTCCCATGGAACCGGCGGACGTGGCCTGCCACTCACCGGACTGAATACATCCCTAATGTTCGCCCAAGGCAGGGTCTGTCCGGGCGCGCGGATTTCAGTACGAGTCGAGGAGCACCTACATGATCCCATCATCAAATGTCCGGACCTCCAGTTCAGGTTCCGTGGATGCCGCGCAACGAACCGGCGGCAGCAGCGAATTTCATCAACAATCGGAACAACCGACCCAACGCAGCTCGCATTCACTGGGCAGTATCGGTAAACGCTTCAGGAAAAAGCTCGGCAAGCTCCTGCATATCGGCACGCCCTCAAGCAGCCGACCGAACACTTCGGCAGCGGCTTCCGGCACCGCCG
>NZ_AKJK01000071.1 GCF_000282375.1 Pseudomonas sp. GM50 | reverse complement strand
TGGCTGGCTGACCAGCCACAGGGCAAAGCCGCAAGACAGGACCGCGATCAACAGCGATAGCGATGTGAGGGTGACGTCGTAGCCCAGATCGATCGGCAATGTGAATGCGAGCATGCCGATGAAATGCATCGACCACACGCCAACCCCCATCGCAAAAGCGCCGCCCGCCATCCACAGATGCACTGCCCGGCCCTTGGCCGTGGCGATGCGACCGGTGAGGTCTAGCGCGGTATAAGAGGCAAGTATCGCCACACAGAGCGATATGAAAACCAGCGTAAAGGAATAACTACCGATGAGCATGGGACTTCTCACGACCGCCCCCGCCGTGCCGCGTTCGTTCACTGGGAGCAAAGTCGGCGATTGTACTGATTCCGCGGACGAACGCACTCACAAAGTCATCAAAAGGCCATCAAGATGACGGTAACTCAAGGCACATGACCTGTAGGAGCGAGGCTTGCCCGCGAAGAACGATGACGCGTAATACCTGAAAAACCGCGGCGCATTCTTCGCGGGCAAGCCTCGCTCCTACAGGATCTTCTTCGCTCGGATTTATTGACTTTTGCTATTGCTTGTCGCTCACCTGAAGCTGCCCGTCCCACCCGCCGCCCAGCGCGGCGATCAACTGCACGCTGGCGATCAAGCGGCTCTGCAGCAAGCTCAGTACGTTGCGCTCGTTGCTCAACGCCGTGGCTTGAACCACCACCACATCCAGATAGGCAATCAGCCCGGCCTTGTACTGATTCCGGGTCAAGCGAAGGGATTCGCGCGCCGCCTCCAGGGCTTCCTGACGCACCTTGGCCTCGTCTTCCAACACCTTGAGCTGCACCAGATAGTTTTCCACTTCACGAAAGCCGTCGAGCACGGTCTGGCGGTACTTGGCGACGGTCTCGTCATAGGCCGCTTCGCTGCGATCGACTTCCGCCGAGCGCTGCCCGCCGTCGAACAGGGTCATGGCCAGTTGCGGGCCGACCGACCAGAAGCGGTTCGGCACGCTGATCCAGTTGCTAGAGGTGCTGCTGCTATAACCGCCGTTCAGGCTCAGGGTCAGGTCTGGGTAGTAGGCGGCTTTGGCCACGCCGATGTTGGCGTTGGCGGCCATCACCGAGCGCTCGGCGGAGGCGATGTCCGGGCGGCGTTCCAGCAACTGCGAAGGCAGGCTCAACGGCACCTGCGGCAATGCAGGGATGTCTTGGGTTTCAGCCAGGCTGAACTCGGCTGGCGGCAGACCAATCAGTACAGCAATGGCGTTCTCGAACTGCGCACGCTGCCAGATCAGGTCGACCATCTCCGCCTGAGTGCTTTTGAGCTGAGTGGTGGCCTGGGCCACTGCGTCCTTGCCGGAGACGCCCGCGCGGTACTGGTTTTCGGTCATGGTCAGCGAACGCTGATAGGCCTCGACCGTCGCTTCCAGCAGGCGTTTCTGTTCGTCGATCACCCGCAATTGCAGATAGTTCTGCACCAGCTCCGATTGCTGGCTCAGGCGCATCGCCGCCAGATCGGCAAAACTCGCCTCGGCGTTGGCGGTGTCGGCTTCCAGGCCTCGGCGCAATTTGCCCCAGACGTCCGCTTCCCAACTAACCCCGGCCTGCGCGGTGTAGGTGTCGCGAATACCGCTGGAGGAACTGCTCAGGCTCGAGCTGCTGCTACCGGTGCCTTGGCTGGAACGGGTTTTCCCGACCGTCAGGTCCACCGTCGGGAAAAACGCCCCCCGGGCACTGCGCACCAAAGCCTGGGCCTGGCGGTACTGGGCTTCAGACTGAGCGACGGTCTGGTTGGCGCTGTTGAGTTTTTCGATCAGGCCATTGAGCTGCTGGTCACCATACAGCTCCCACCAGGCACCACGCGCCAGAGAATCGCTGGGGTTGGCCTGACGCCAGCCAGCCGCTTCCTTGTACTGTGCCGGCGCGGCGGCTTGCGGGCGCTGGTAATCCGGGCCGATGGCGCAGGCGCTGAGCATCGCCACGCACAGCGACAGGCTCAGCAAGCGCGAGCCTCTGGCCGTGATCAGCGGTGCAGCCAGGTTTATAAGCGAACGGTCAGTCATAGCGGAGTTTCCAGAGCAGCATCGGTACGCACCCCACGCCAGTGGTTGAAGCGATGGCGCAGTTTGTCGAGATAGAGGTAAACCACCGGGGTGGTGTAAAGCGTCAGCACCTGGCTGAAGACCAGCCCGCCAATGATGGTCAGGCCCAGCGGCTGACGCATTTCCGCCCCTTCGGCACGGCTCAGCAGCAACGGCAAGGCGCCGAGGATTGCCGCCAGGGTGGTCATCAGAATCGGTCGCAGACGTTGCAGACAAGCGCTGCGGATCGACTCCAGCGGCTCAAGGCCTTGGTGCCGTTCCAGTTGCAGCGCCAGGTCGATCATCAAAATGGCGTTTTTCTTCACCACGCCAATCAGCAAAAACAACCCGAGCAAGGAGATCAGGCTGAACTCGCCGCCCAGCACATAGATCGACAGCAACGCCCCGACCCCGGCGGACGGCAAGGTCGAGAGAATGGTCAGCGGGTGGATGTAGCTTTCATACAGCACGCCGAGCACCAGATACACCGCCACCAGCGCACCGAGGATCATCCACGGCTGGCTCTTCTGGGTCGCGGCAAACGCATCGGCGGTACCGGCCATTTTCGCGATGACGTCTTCCGGCAAACCGACCTTGGCAATCGCCCGCTCGATGGCCGCCGAGCCCTGCTCCACCGTCACGCCTTCGGCCATGTCGAAAGCGATGCTTTCCGAAGCGAACTGGCCTTCGTGGCTGACCCGGTCGTCTTCCAGGCTGTTTTCATAGTGAGCGATGGTCGACAGCGGAATCCGCGCACCGTCGGCAGTGATCACTTTCACCTGATTCAGGGTGATCGGGTCTTGCGCGTATTTCGGATTGACCTCCATCACCACCTGATACTGGTTGAGGCTGTCGTAGATCGTCGAAATCTGCCGCTGGCTGTAGGCGTTGTTCAGCACTGCGGTGACCATGTCCATGTCCACGCCCAGACGCTTGGCCTGATCGCGGTCGACAATCAGGGTCACTTGCTGGGCGCCACGGCCTTCGCGCGCGTCGATCGCCGTCAGTTCCGGCAGCGCCTTGAGGGCGGCGACGACTTTCGGATACCACTCACGCAACGCGCCGAGATCGCCGCTTTGCAGGATGTAGGAATACTGCGAAGTGGTCTGCTCGCGACCGCCACCGAATTGCAGGTCCTGATCCGCCATCAGCATCAATTGCGCACCGGGCACCTTGGGCATTTCCTTGCGCAGGCGTTCGATGACTTTCTGCGCAGACAGGTTGCGTTCCTTGATCGGTTTGAGCCGCACCAGCATGAAGGCGTTGTTGGTGCCGTTGTTGCCACCGATGAATCCGGCAACGCTTTGCACCGCCTCGTCCTTGAGCACGGCGCGGCGGAAGATTTCCATTTTCGGCTGCATCACGCTGAACGACAGCCCGTCATCGCCACGCACGAAACCGATCAACTGGCCGGTGTCTTGCTGAGGTAAAAATGTTTTAGGAACAACGATATACAGCGCGATGTTCACACCAATCGTCACGAGCAGACTGAGCAGGGTCAGTCGACGGTGACGCAACACCCAATCGAGACTGGTGGCATATTTGCCGACCATCCACTCGTTGGTCCGCTGGCTCCAGCGCTGCAGGCGGTTTTCCTGCCCCGGCGTATGCGGCTTGAGCCAGCGGGCGCAGAGCATCGGCGTCAGCGTCAGCGACACCAGCAGCGACACCACAATGGCCGCCGCGAGGGTGATGGAAAACTCGCGGAACAGGCTTTCGATGATCCCGCCCATGAACAGGATCGACAGGAACACCGCCACCAGCGAGACGTTCATCGACAGCAGCGTGAAACCGACTTCCTGGGCCCCCAGGTACGCGGCCTTCATCGGCGGCACGCCCTTGTCGATGTGCCGGGAAATGTTCTCCAGCACCACGATGGCGTCGTCCACCACCAGCCCGGTGGCCAGGATCAGCGCCATCAGCGACAGGTTGTTCAGGGAGAACCCGTAGAGGTACATCACCGCAAACGTGCCCACCAGCGACACCGGCACCGCCAGGGTCGGAATCAGCGAGGCACGGAAGTTACCGAGAAACAGGAACACCACCAGAATCACCAGCGCCACGGCAATCAGCAGGGTCATTTCCGCTTCATGCAGGGTGGCCTTGATTACCGGCGAACGGTCCATCGCCAGGTTCAGTTTGACGCTGGCCGGCAGCACGGCCTGCAACGCCGGCAATTGCGCCTTGATCTCGTTGACCGTCTCGATGATGTTGGCACCGGCCTGGCGGTTGATCACCAGCAATACCGCCGCGTCGTCGTTAAAGAACCCGCTGTTGTAGCGGTCCTCGACGCCGTCACTGACCTTGGCCACATCCTTCAGGCGCAGGGCGGCGCCGTCCGCGTAGTGAATGATCAGCGACTCGTAATCCTTGGCCTTTTCCAGTTGATCGTTGGCCTGCACCTGCCACAGCCGCTGGCCATCTTCGACCGAGCCCTTGGGCCGGCGCACGTTGGCGTTGGCGATGGTGGTGCGCACATCGTCCAGGGCCACGCCGTACTGGTTGAGCGCCTGGGGTTCGAGTTCGATGCGCACCGCCGGCAACGAACTGCCACCGATCTGCACTTCACCCACGCCCTGCACCTGGGACAAGCTCTGCGACAGGATGGTCGAGGCCAAATCGTAGAGCTGGCCTTTTTCCAGCACGTCCGAGGTCAGCGACAGCACCATGATCGGCGCCTGGGACGGATTGACCTTCTTGTAGGTCGGCATGCTGCGCATCCCGCTCGGCAGCAGGTTGCGCGAGGCATTGATCGCCGCCTGCACTTCCCGCGCCGCGCCGTTGATGTCGCGGTCCAGGTCGAACTGCAGAATCACTCGGGTCGAACCCTGGCTGGAACGGCTGCTCATGGTGTTGACCCCGGCGATAGCGCCGAAGGAACGCTCAAGCGGCGTGGCCACGGTCGAGGCCATGACCTCCGGGCTCGCACCGGGCAAGCTGGCCTGGACCACGATCACCGGGAAGTCCATCTGCGGCAGCGGCGACACCGGCAACAGGCCGAAGCTCACACCGCCCAGCAGCATGATCGCCAGGCTCAGCAGCATCGTTGCGACTGGGCGCTTGATGAAAGGTCCGGACAGGTTCATGGCTGTTCTACCGCTTCCACGGTGTCAGATTTACGGCCCCAGCGCCGTCCGAGGCGATCGAAGTACAAGTAAATGACGGGTGTGGTGAACAAGGTCAGCACCTGACTCACCAGCAAGCCACCCACCATCACCAGACCCAGAGGCTGGCGCAGTTCCGCGCCGGAACCGGTGGCCAGCATCAATGGCACGGCACCGAACAACGCCGCCAGGGTGGTCATAAGAATCGGCCGAAAGCGCAGGAGCGCCGCCTGATAGATCGCCGTTTCCGGGTCCATGCCTTGGTTACGTTCCGCCTCGAGCGCGAAGTCGATCATCATGATCGCGTTCTTTTTCACGATGCCGATCAGCAAAATGATGCCGATGATCGCGATCATCCCTAGGTCATTGCCGCTCAACAGCAGCGCCAGCAAGGCGCCGACCGCCGCCGAGGGCAAGGTGGAGAGAATGGTGATCGGGTGAATGTAACTCTCGTAGAGCACGCCGAGCACGATGTACATGGTCACCACTGCCGCCAGAATCAGCAGCAAGGTGCTCGACAGCGACGCCTGGAACGCTTCGGCCGCGCCCTGGAACTGAGTCTGCACGCCAATCGGCATGCCGATGTCTTTCTGCACCTGATCGATGATCTGCACCGCATGCCCCAGTGCCACGCCGGGCGCCAGGTTGAAGGACATCATCACCGCCGGGAACTGGCCGATGTGGGTGATCGCCAGTTGCGCCTGACGCTCCTCGACATGCGCCAGGCTGGACAGGCGCACCTGACCGCCATCGGTGGTCTTGACGTGAATCTGGTTCAGCGCATCCGGGCCGATCTTCTCGCCGGACTGCGATTGCAGCACCACGCGGTATTGGCTGGCCTGGGTATAAATGGTGGAAATCTGCCGCTGACCGAAGGCGTCGTACAGTGCGTCGGTGATGTTCGACACCGATACACCGACCCGCGACGCCGCATCACGGTCGATCACCAGATACACCTGCAAGCCCTTGTCCTGCAAATCGCTGGCGACGTCGGTCAGCTCCGGCCGTTGCGCCAGCGCCTCCACCAGACGCCCGCTCCACAGGCTGAGCAACTCGGAATCCGGCGACGACATGCTGAACTGATACTGCGTGCGGCTGACCCGGTCTTCGATGGTCAGGTCCTGCACCGGCTGCATGAACAGGCGAATGCCGATCAGCTTGTCCAGTTCCGGTTGCAGACGCGCAATCACTTCGGTGGCGCTCAGGTCGCGATTGCTGTGGGACTTGAGGTTGATCAGCAGCCGGCCACTGTTCAGCGTCGAGTTGTCGCCATCGACCCCGATGTAGGACGACAGGCTCTCGACCGCCGGATCGGCCAGGATCACCTTGGCCAGTTCCTGCTGCCGCTCGCTCATCGCCGCAAAGGAAATCGACTGCGGCGCCTCGGAAATACCCTGGATCACCCCAGTGTCCTGCACCGGGAAGAAACCCTTGGGCACCACCATGTACAGGAACACCGTCAACGCCAGCGTGCCGATAGCTACCATCAAGGTCAGCGGTTGGTGCTTGAGAACCCACTTTAACTTGCGCCCGTAAGCCGCGATCATCCAATCAATTGCGGCACCACTGGAGCGGTAGAACCGGCCCTGTTCTGCTTCCTTGGGCTCACGCTTGAGCAGCCGCGCGCACATCATTGGCGTCAGGGTCAGGGAGACGACAAGTGAAATCAGGATCGCCACCGCCAGGGTGATCGCAAACTCGCGGAACAAGCGCCCCACCACGTCCGCCATGAACAGCAGCGGAATCAGTACCGCGATCAGCGACAGGGTCAGGGAAATCAGGGTGAAGCCAATCTGCTTGGCACCCTTGAGCGCCGCTTGCAGCGGGCTGTCGCCCTCCTCGATAAATCGTGAAATGTTCTCCAGCATCACGATCGCATCGTCCACCACGAAACCGGTGGCGATGGTCAGCGCCATCAGGGTCAGGTTGTTGACCGAAAAGCCTGCGAGGTACATCACGCCGAAGGTGCCGATTAATGACAGCGGCACGGCCACCGACGGAATGATCGTGGCGCTGGCCCGCCGCAAGAACAGGAACGTGACCATCACCACCAGCGCGATGGCGATCAGCAGTTCGTGTTGCACGTCGGTGACCGAGGCGCGAATGGTCTGGGTGCGGTCGGTGAGTACGGTAACTTCGAGGCCGGCCGGCAGGTTGTCGGTGATGCTTGGCAGCAAGGCCTTGATGCGGTCGACCACTTCGATGACGTTGGCACCGGGCTGGCGCTGGATATTCAGCAGCACGGCCTGATTTTCATTGGCCCACGCCGCCAGACGTTCGTTCTCGGCTCCATCGACAATTTCTGCCACATCCTTGAGCCGCAACGGCGCGCCGTTGCTGTAGGCGAGGATCAGGTTGGCGTAGTCCTTGGGTGATGTCAGTTGGTCGTTGGCGTCGAGCATCGACACCCGGGTCGGGCCGTCGAAGTTGCCCTTGGGCTGATTGACGTTGGAAGCGCCGATCAGGGTGCGCACGTCCGACAGGTTCAGGCCATTGGCCGCCAGGGCCTCGGGATTGACCTTGATGCGCACGGCCTGACGCTGGCCACCGGCAATGCTGACCATGCCGACGCCGCTGATCTGGGCGATTTTCTGCGCCATGCGGGTGTCGACCAGATCATTGAGTTTGGGCAACAGCATGGTTTTTGAGGTGATGGCGAGGGTCAGCACCGGGGTGTCCGCCGGGTTGACCTTGTTGTACACCGGCGGTGCCGGCAAATCCTTGGGCAGCAAATTGGTCGCGGCGTTGATCGCGGCCTGCACTTGCTGCTCGGCAACGTCCATGTTGATGTCCAGGCTGAACCGCAGGGTCAGCACCGAGGCGCCGCCAGAACTGGTGGACGCCATCTGGGTCAGGCCAGGCATCTGCCCGAACTGACGCTCCAGCGGCGCGGTCACGGCGCTGGTCATGACATCCGGGCTGGCACCGGGATAGAGCGTCATGACGCGAATGGTCGGGTAATCGACCTGAGGCAATGCCGACACCGGCAGCAGCCGATAGGCGATCACGCCGGCCAGAATAATCGCCAGCATGCTCAGGGTCGTGGCGACCGGGCGAAGGATGAACAGCCGCGAGATGTTCATGCGCCGCCCTTTTTCACCTTGTCGGTGGCCGTCGCGTCAGGCGCAGTGGCGGCCGACTTGCCTTGCAGGTGTTCGGTCGGGGTGGTCGGTACATCCTTGCTGTCGTTGACGACCTCCACTTCGCTGCCTTCCTTCAGGCGGTCAGTGCCTTCCAGCACCACCCGATCACCAGCGGCCAGCCCTTCGGTGATCACCGTGTTGTCACCGTCACTGGCACCGACTTTCAACTGGCGGATGGTGACCTTCTTGTCGCCATCCATGGCATAGACGAACGTGCCGTTGGTGCCGAACTGGATCGCCGCCGAGGGCGCAAGCACCACGCCCTTGAGGGTGTCGGCCAGCAAGTGGACGTTGACGAACTGGTTGGGGAACAGTGCCTGATCGCGGTTCTCGTAGCGGGCCTTGAATTTCAGGGTGCCGGTGGTGACGTCGATCTGGTTGTCCAGGCTCTGCAACACCCCAGTGGCCTGCAATTTGGTATCGCCACGGTCCCAGGCTTCGGCGGGCAGCTTGGCACCGGTGCGATAGCGGGCCAGCACGATGTCGAGGCTGTTTTCCGGCAGAGTGAAGGCAACGCTGATCGGTTGAGTCTGGGTGATGATCGCCAGTGCCGTGGTGTCATTGGCGGCAACAAGGTTACCGACGTCCAGTTGACGCAAGCCCACACGCCCGGCGATCGGCGCACGGATTTTGGTGAATTCCAGATTGAGCTTGGCGTCGTTGACCGCCGCCTGATTGGTCTTGACCGTGCCCTGGTACTGGCCGACCAGCGCTTCGGCGGTGTCCAGGGTTTGCTTGGCGATACTGTCTTCGCGGTACAGGCCGCGATAGCGCTCGACATCGACCTGAGCGTTCTTCAGTTGTGCCTGATTCTGCAGCAAGGTGCCTTCGGCCTGGAGCAAGGCGTTCTGGTAAGGACGCGGATCGATCTCGGCCAGCAGGTCGCCCGCCTTGACCATTTGCCCTTCTTCGAACGAAATCCTGATCAGTTCGCCGCCCACCCGGCTGCGCACATTGATGGTGTTCAGCGCCGTGACCGTACCCAGCGCCTTGTAATACAGCGGGAAATCGCCCTTGACCGCCGGTGCCACGCGCACCGGGACCGGCCCGGTCGCCCCGCCGAACCCCGGACGCATTCCCCCCGACCGGCCGGTGTGCCCGGCCACGGCTTTTTGCCCCGTACCTTCTTTCGGCGCAGCGCCACCGGGCCAGAATTTCCAGCACACAGCGGCGATGACCAACAGGACAAGCAGGCCAAACAGCCAGCGACGGGGATTACGGGAAGCGGAGGATTGCATTGAGTGATCAACCATTGGGCGCGTGGGCTTTTTTACATGAGGCTGAACGATAAGCACTGGCGGGTCTGAAGCAAAGCGCCTTTACCGGCAATTTACCTTCGGCTTACGTAACAGGAAGTTTGGTTAAGACACTGAAGCACAAATGAAAACGGCCTGGACAGGGCCAGGCCGTTAACAATTGTAAAGGTATGCTTATTTCAGAGCTGCGAGAGCCGCTTCGTAGTTCGGTTCTTCAGCGATTTCCTTGACCAGTTCGCTGTGCAGGACCTTGTCGTTTTCGTCCAGAACCACGACGGCACGGGCAGTCAGGCCTTTGAGTGGGCCATCGGCAATCGCCACGCCGTAGTTCTCGATGAACTCGGCACCGCGCAGGGTCGACAGGTTTTGCACGTTTTCCAGGCCTTCGGCGCCGCAGAAACGAGCCTGGGCGAACGGCAGGTCAGCGGAGATGCACAGCACCACGGTGTTGGCGACGTCATTGGCCTGGGCGTTGAACTTGCGAACCGAAGTGGCGCAAGTCGGGGTGTCGATGCTTGGGAAGATGTTCAGCACTTTGCGCTTGCCGGCGAAGCTCGCCAGGGTCACGTCCGACAGATTGCCGGCAACCAGGGAAAAGGCTGGCGCCTGGGAACCGGCTTGTGGCAGTTGGCCGTTGACTTGAACCGGGTTGCCTTTAAGAGTGACTTGAGCCATGAACGGAGTCCTTCTGAACGTTGATGTAGATAATTTTGACGAGGCCGAAGTTAACCACGAAATCGCCTGACGACCTATGCCCAGATACAAATTGTGATATGTCGTCGCACAAAACTGGATACAAGCGATTCAACAAAACTTACTAACACTGCCCAACCCTGTGGGAGCGGGCTTGCCCGCGAAGGGAGCACCGCGGTGTAACTGGCAGACCGCGTTATCGTTCTTCGCGGGCTAGCCTCGCTCCTACAGATAGCTGTCAGCCCAGCAAACGCAACATATTGCGGTGCCGCGCCTGGAAAATCCGCCGCATGTAGGCATTGACCAACAGCCACTCCAACGGTGCGCCGCCAATCGCCGCATAGGTCACACGGTCGGTGTACAGCGTACCGCCCTTGCCCGCCGCCACACGGTGTTCATGACGAAAGGCACGCAATGGTCCCTTGAGCATTTCATCGATGAAATGCGTGTCACCGACCTCGCGGATCACCACCGTCCAGTTCGACGGGATCACGTTGAACATCCAGTGACGGAAACGGAACTGGCGACCGGCTTCGATGCGCAGGTTACTCAAATCAATGTCGCTCAACAGCGTGACTCGCTCTGGAAATATCTTCGGGAAGTTGATGCCTTCCAGGCAGAAATCGAGGACTTGCTCGGGGGTACGATTGGGGACCAGGGTGGTGAGTTCCAGTACAGGCATAGACCGTAACATTCCTTTAATCGGCGGGGTGGCTGAAAGCGGCAGTGCTAGGACTTTGCTTGAGCAATGGTTATTTCGGGGTATTCGTTCCGGCCTCTGAACATGATGTAAAGCGGGTCCAGGCCAGATTCCGGCGGGAACACCACAACATAGTCATCGAAACGAATCGCAGCCATGTCGTTGAAAGACTCCAGCAAGGGCACAGGTGAAGACCGGAGGAATCCCAGCCGATACTCGGGGGCCGGCGCCAGGGTTGATGTTGCTTCAAGGGTAGCTGGCGCGCTCCAGCTCACGATCATCGGGGCCGGCCCGT
This sequence comes from Pseudomonas sp. GM50, assembly GCF_000282375.1. Taxonomy (GTDB): domain Bacteria; phylum Pseudomonadota; class Gammaproteobacteria; order Pseudomonadales; family Pseudomonadaceae; genus Aquipseudomonas. Next base: position 30,092 of record NZ_AKJK01000071.1, on the reverse strand, counting down.
CAGCGGTGAAGCAGTAAGTCTTCATCTGCGCATCCCAGACAGCAGCTCGCACCCTCACCCTGGAGGACAATACATTGCCATTAGTCGGCGTAATAGCCACCTGAAGCAATGTGTGTATTTCTCTCAGGCCTCGGGACATCGTCCCTGGTGGAACGGCGTACGTGCCGCTGCTCATCCTGAACGGAAGATCGACTTCGGCCCCCGTCACGGCCAAGTCTTGCCAATCCTTGCCCTCGATCGGCAGTAACTCGAGCAGCGGAACGCTGAGCCCGTACCTCCCCACTTCAGCCCGGCTGGTGAATTCGAATTGCAGCACGGCGGCGTATTGACCTTGATGGTCCTGGGTTCCCGAGGTTATCTGCCAGGTAAACTCCGCCACCGCCGAGCGTATGGCTTTTTGTAGCGCAACCCGATGGGTCTCCAACAGTTGCGAAAGGTCGCCATCGAGGAAAATACCCGGTCGCCCATTGGCAAAGGCAAGCGGCGCAAAAAGCAACTCGCCCGCCTGGGTCGGCCCTGCTCCCTGCTGATAACGCTGATCAACGAGTTGTGTTTGGGCGACCGCCAGCAGCGCTTCAGCATCCACTTGAAAACGATGGAGATGTTGATTGATCTCATTCAGCTTCGCCAGATAACGGTCGTGAGTGGCATTGATCTGCTGGGCGATACTTTGCCACTGCGCGAGTTCGGACCGGGCGTAGGATAGCTCGCGTCGGGCGCTGTCTCTTTTGAACCCGATGCTCATTTTCCAGAATTCGTATCGGCGGGCTGCCAGGCGCGATTGAAATTCAGAAGTCTCCAGAGCACGGATGTCCGCCTCGCGTCCACGGATGTCCACTTGAGCGTTCTGTCGCTGACGCAGGTGTTTGATTCGTTGCTCGAATACACTGAGTGCCGCATCTGCCGCCCGTTCTGTCTCCGCCAGATCTACAGCGACTTTTTGTACGTCAGCCAGGTTCCGGGCGATACGTTGCTGTGTCATCTGCGCCGGGGTCAACGGTGCTCCCGGTCTTGCAGCAACCGGACGTGGAACAGGAACACCCTCCCCTTTTAATGCTGCACGCCCCTGTTTGTGGTGCCAGTCTTTGACGTAGTACACGACCGAGTCCGATGAATAAGTGTTCGTATCGTCCTCTGGCGGATAAAACAGCAGGTCGGCCCCTTTGGGATCACCGACGATGCGGTCGAAATGATTGATCAGTCGGTCGTGGTCCTGTTTCGGCAGATCGACGGCCCAGATCCTGTTCACCAAGGCCTGGAATTCCGATTCGGTGTAATCCTTGAGTGTTGTTTTAAGTTCCATCTTTATTGCTTCCTTGTTTCGGGCACACAACGGCTGCCAGATAACAGCATCTGCTCATGTGTGATGAGCAGATGCCTTTGAATTGGATGCGTGCAGTTACTCTGGCTTGAAGCCGGGTTTGTTATTGAGTGCGCGCCATTCTTTGACTTCTTTCAGAACTCCCTCTGGACTGTCCTCTTGGCCTTCCTTGGGATAGAAGATGACGTCAGAGCGGTCGGGGTGTTCGGTAATCATTTCAAAATGCTGAACGCGTTCAATCATATATTTATCAAAGTCGTCCGCTGCCAAGTCCTCTCCTCCATCAAAAAACTCTCTAAGGAAATCAAGAAATTCAGACTCTGTGTAATCTTCGAGGCGCGAGGTGTGTTTCATAATTGATTGCCTCCTTTGTGTAAAAGAACATGTCGTCTGGGCGTCATCACCACAATATTCTCCATGTCATACACCCCTCCACCTTGTGCAATTTCTAATCGGTGATGGAGTTCAAACTTTACTCGACCTCCGTACTGATCATTTGTGATAGGGAAAGGTGCGCTGCCCTTGCGCATAAACCTTAAGTTTGTGGCATTGAACTGAGTGCTTAAGCTTATGTCAGCCGCAACAGTCCTCCAAAACGCCTCTCTGAACCGATGAAAGTCAGCAAACTCCTTCCCTCTTAACTGGTCTGCGATCTGCGAAGGAATCGGCGCACCGTCCGTTCGTGAAGCATCGCCTAGCCATACACCTGATACCTGCTCCCCAACCCCGATCGCCACACCCGGATCGTCACGCCGATCCAGAAACAGAACATCCGGCGAAGGCAACTCCATATCCGCCGGGTACCCAGGAATACTGGCACCGATCTGCCCTTCGTCAACAGCCGGAAACGTCTCGTTTTGCGGTAAGACCGGGATGATCGGTGTACCGGGATAAACCGCTGGAATCGACGGTGTAACCGGTAAGGTTGTCGGACCGAGGTGTTCGATACCTGGCGGAACCAGAGGTGTCCAGGTTCCGACACCAACCGGACGAATCGGCCAGGGCAGGACCGCAGGAGTGATCCCCAGCCGTCCCTGGATGCTTTGCGGCGTGGTGATGCTGATTTTGTCGAGGTTGAAAGGATTGGCGCCGAGCTCTGCCCGCTCCTGATAGAGCAGTTCGAACTCGCGTCGCTCACCGACCCAGGTACTTTTCGGCGCGTACGGCGCGAAGCCTTGTTCGATGCGCTTTTTGTTCACCTCATCGAATTGAGCGATGAGCGCCGGATGCTCGCCGAGCGTTCGCCACAGCGCTTCGTCGAAGGCGGAAAGCGAATTGAATTCACGACCACGAAACTGGTCGCCGATCTGCACGGGAATGGCAGCACCTTGTGCCTGGCTCGCGGTTTTCCACCAGTCATTCGCCGCCGGCTTACCGACCCCTGTGACGACGCCCGAGCCTATCGCTGGCAGATTGAAGGTGAAGTAAATCGGCGGCTGATCAGGCACGCACACAATGCAATCGCTGATACGCAGATCGACGCCCGCCGCAATGCCCTCGACCTGGGGTGTCAACACGCTCAGCCCGGGCTGACTGGCAGTGGCAACCTGAGTGGTGTCCGGGGTGAATTGCAGGTGCCTGGCTGGCGATCCGGGAATCTCGGCGCTATAGAGGCCGGTCAGCGGGTCAAGCACCGCATTGATGACCGGCACATCAGCACCAATGGCATCGCCCGTAGCGACAGCGATGATCGCGGTGCCTTCCGGCACGGTTTCAGGTTTGAGTCGGTATGCGACCTCCACTGAACCGCCCGCATCGGCGATCGATTGCAACGCTTGGCGGTCAGTAAGGCCCAACGCTTGCGCCGGCACCCCGACAGACTGAAACAAACGCCGACGTTGCTCAGCGCTCAACTCACCATCACCAAGGGTTGGCGAGTACACCATCGCGGTGACGAACACCGGTCCCGTTTTTGCGGCAATCCGCCCGAAATCGATGAGGGTATTGACGGCAGACTGGATAGCCATTTCAAGCACTGCAGCGCCTTGCTGCGCAACGAATATGCCATCGCGCGTCAAAGCCATCCCGCCAGCAGTCAGCGAAGACACCGGGACTGTCAGCGTGTTGGCTTGCCTGACCCGCTCAACCCGTGCATCTTCATCGGCCTGCTGCTTGAAGCGAATTCGAGCTTCACGTTGCTCGGCGTACTGGCGCTGGGCCTCCCAGACCGCTTCCCTTTTGCGCCAGACAATCGTCTGCTCGGCATGACGCCTTGCCAGCGCGCTGGACTTGTCAGTGAGTGCGCTTATCTGTGTGGATAGCAGCCGCGCTTCGTGGGCCGCGTTGTAGGCGTGTTCCCAGATATGGTGGCCGTCGTTGAGTGCCTGGCCGAACTGCCCCAGTCGCGTCAGGTAATCGTTTGAAGTACGGGTGAATGGATCATGACCATCAAATGAACGGGCGACTGCGTTCCTGGCATTAAGCTCGGTGGTTTTGCGGGCGATGAGCCCATCGATCTCATTTTTTTCTTTGGTGATCAGGTAAAGCTGCCAGCGTTCGCTCGAATTGCTGTTGGGCGCCCGTCGTGCAGCCGAGATTTCTTGTTCAAGAGATGGCGCGAGTTGCCCGGCCCTGTCGGCAAAACGACGGTCCACCTCACCCCTGATAGCGTCATGACGCTGCGCCAGCCCCGCCAGAAACTGGTGAAGAGCCTGAGCCTGTGCTGCGGCTGCCTGTGCTTGAGCCGCCTCGGCTTGCGCTTTGGCCTCGGCCTGCGCGCGCTCTTTTTCCTTCTTCTGACGATCCGCTTCTATGGCCCGCCTGCGGGCCTTTTGCCTTTTCTTGCTGGTTTTACCGAATCCGCCTGAAACCCCTCCGCCGCCACCAAAACCGCCGCCAGAGCCACCACTCGAAGCGGGTGGTCCCGACCTGATGACAACACTTCCTGACGTTCCATCGTAATGTGTTTGTTGTGCCATACAGTCACTCCTTGTCTGTAGGGCACAGCATGTCGATGGAGCCGCAGTCGGGTGCGGTACATAGTTATCGGGGTGGATTTAAATCAAGGTGCCATTTAAGGGAATGGGTCATTTGCACAGGTAACAAATCCGCCCCTTTTGCGGTCTTTTTTAGAGGTAGTGTCGATTCAGGCGACTGCCATTCGACCAAGAAGTGAGTCACTCAAATCCAGCGGAGACAAGACCATGCGATTCATGATCATTGTGAAAGCCAGCCCGGATTCCGAGGCCGGTGTGATGCCCAGCGAAGAACTGATGACCGCGATGGGCAATTTCAACGAGGAACTGGCCAAGGCCGGCATCCTCATCGATTGCGACGGCCTGCAGCCGAGCAGCAAAGGCGCCCGCGTGCGCTTCTCGGGTGACCAGCGCACGGTGATCGACGGCCCGTTCGCCGCAACCAAGGAGCTGATCGCCGGCTATTGGCTGTGGCAGGTGAAATCGAAAGAGGAAGCGATCGAGTGGGTCAAGCGCTGCCCCAACCCCATGCCGGGGACAGAGGCCGAGATCGAGATTCGCCAGGTGTACGAGGCAGAAGACTTCGGTGCCGAGTTCACACCACAGTTGCGCGAGCAGGAAGAACGAGTGCGTGAGCAGGCGAAGAAGCACTGAAGCGCACCTGATACTCCTGATACACCGTAGGAGCTGTCGAAGGCTGCGATCTTTTGATCTTGCTTTTCCCGAGGGCCGCAAAAGCAAGATCAAAAGATCGCAGCCTTCGGCAGCTCCTACGCGGGGTATGGCGGTTTCAGGGGGAAATTAGTGGTACCGGGAGACCGCTTTCGCGAGCAAGCCCGCTCCCACATTTGATCTCTGGTGTTCACAAATAATGTGCTCACAGCAGATCCAGTGTGGGAGCGGGCTTGCTCGCGAAGAGGCCTTCAGCCCTGCCGCATTACTTGGACTTGGACTTGAGCTTCAGATACGACTGATGCATGTCCGACGCCCAGCCATCGATCACGTTTTTCACGTCACCGGCCTTCATCACCTGATCTGAGCTTTCCAGTGGTTTGCCAATGCCCTTGCGCACCACTTGGGCCACGACTTTGTTGTTGCCACCATCGAGAAACACCGCTTCGGTGGCCAGATTGGTTTCCTGGTCGCGAATGCCGCTGGCTGTACTGACTGCCGCTGCTACCAGGGCGATCGGGATCACTTCATAAGGCTGGAGGCTTTCGGTCTTGCTGGTAACAGAGGTGATCGCCGCACGCACCACCATCACGCCAGGGCCGGGACCACTGGCCAGTGGCAGGGATTTGCCTATTTCGCGTTTAAGTGCTTGATCGTAGTAACTGGTGATGCCGTTCAGCGTGGCCTGAGGGATTTTCACCGTCGGTTGCGGTTTGGGATAGAGCTGAGTCGGTTCGATGTAGACACTGGTGAACTTGTTGATATCGAGCTTGGGGTCCATCCAGCGCATCACCACGGCGCCCGATGGCGACTTGGCTTCCTTGAGCTGACTGTAGTTTTTGAGAAAACCGGAATACTGGTCCGGCTCGACGACTTTGCTCGAGCAACCCACCACCCCGATCGAGGCGATGCACAGTGTGCTCATCAGTAACGCAAGCTTCATGCTGTAACTCCTGTCAGAAGGCCGGGCAAGAATATTGAATACGGGAATTACAGGTATAGCCAATACCCGGCACTTTGTTATCAAAAAGCACAACATTCATCTATTGCTGAGGTGATCGCGGCAATATTCAAAGGCCTCTTCGCGGGCAAGCCTCGCTCCTGCAAGTCCGGGTTGTACGAACCCACCCCCCGTAGGAGCGAGGCTTGCCCGCGAAGACATCAGCTCAAACAACACAAAACTTCACCTTGAAAAACCTGGTCAATCACCACGAAGATCCGCTTTTCGCCGCCAACTCCCGCCGACTATTGGCGCGCATCGCCTTGATCAGCGACACCGTGCCCACCAGGATAATCACCGCGGCGAACAGGAAGTCGATGCTGTACAGCTGGAAGTCGTTCAACGGCCCCACCAGAAACACCCGGATCGCACCAATACTCACCAGCGTCGCGAGAAAATCGATGCCCGGCTCATCGCGATAAAACACGTGCAGCAGCGGCAGACACATCACCAGCAGCAACAGCAGCACAATCACCTTGAACGAGCCCTTGCGCTCGACACTGAACGCGCATTCGTTGGCGCCGTAGGGCTTGTAGTCTTCCTCGCGAATCAACGAGTTTTTCTGGTTGATGTATTCCACGCGGTTGTACTTCTGGATCGGCGTGAAAGTGTTCGACATCGCCATGCTGGTGGTGACGTTCTTGAAGCGCAGGTCTATGCGCTCGTTGCCCTTGAGGTAATACAGCACCGGTTTATAGCCGTAGCGATAGGTGTCGAACGGAAAGTCCGTCGACTGCCCCTGAACCCCGATGGGTCTGGACTCAAGTTCCGCATAGGCACTTTTGTTGGTCGAAGACAGGTTGCGGCTCAGGGGTTTGATCTTGACCTGATCCATGAGAATCGGCGCAATGCCGTAGGACCACTGCATGGGCTCCATGCGCAGCCGCAGTTCATTGCGGCCAAGGTCATAGCGATCAAAGGTTCGCTCGGAGACGACCACCGCGCCCGAGAGCATGAACTCGCCGTGAACGTTGTTGGTGATGTACAGCGACAGTCGGTCCTTATCCGAGCCGGTGGCATCGCTGGCCGGCGGCGTGCCGCACCAGGCATAGCTGCTGAACGTCTCCCCGAGCTGGCCGTTACGGTTCTCTTTGAACACATAAAAATAACTGCCCCACAGGGCTGCCATCAGCAACAACGCTATCAGCCCTAAAATCTTCTTGCCCGCGCTCAAACCAGACTCCTTTCTTTGCTGACTCCCTTATGAGGCGCGGACTCTATCAAAATGCCATCATTGGCCCAAGCAAAAATCCCCAGACAAGAGAGATCCCCGTAGGAGCGAGCGGTGCGGCGATCCGACTTGCCCGCGAAGAATGCACCGCGGTTTTTCAGGTATTACGCGTCATCGTTCTTCGCGGGCAAGCCTCGCTCCTACGAGGTCTGTGGGCCGCGCCGCCGAAACAACGGCCGCGGCTCGATCACCGAGCGCCCGTACAACACGCTCATCCCCGCCAATCCCTTAAGCGCATCTTCGGCGGATTTGTCTTCGCGCACGGCAAAGCTGTCGAAACCGCATTGACGCATGTGGCTGAGTTGATCGCGCAGTACATCGCCAATCGCGCGCAATTCGCCTTGCCAACCGAAACGCGTACGCAACAGATAGGCCTGGCTGTAGGCGCGTCCGTCGCGAAAACTCGGAAAGTCCAGGGCAATCAGCGGCAGGTCGGGAAACCACGGCGTCAGGTTTGTCACTTCGTCGTTGGGACCCAGCCAGACACCTTCGAGCGCTGATGTCCTGTCGGCATTAAGCGCCAGCCACTGGGGTAATGGCAGTATCAGCGGTCCGGTCGGCAACTCACCCGTTGTTTCACGGATCAACTGCCACGGGTCGTCGCGTACCCACTCGGCGCCGCCTTCTTGCAAACGCAGCAGATTGTTCATGCCGACACCTCCAGCATTTTCGGGTACACCCGCTCCTTGAACGGCTCCAGACCGATGCGCGCCAAGGTATCGACGAACAGTTCCTCGCTCTCGCGGTAGCGAACGAACGTGGCAATGATCCGTTCAACGACGTCGGGCACTTCGGCGGCGCTGAAGGACGGGCCGATGACTTTGCCCAACGCGCTATTTTTGCCCTGAGCGCCGCCGAGGGTGATCTGGTACCACTCGCTGCCGTTTTTATCGACGCCAAGAATGCCGATGTTGCCAATATGGTGGTGACCGCAGGCGTTCATGCAGCCAGAAATGTTCAGGCTGATATCGCCGAGGTCGTGCAGGTAATCCAGGTCCTCGAATCGCGCCTGAATCGCTTGTGCGATGGGGATGGATTTGGCGTTGGCCAACGCGCAGAAGTCGCCGCCGGGGCACGCGATGATGTCGGTCAGCAAGCCGATGTTGGCGCATCCCAGGCCTTGCTCGCAGGCCAGGCACCACAGTGGGTAAAGGTCGGTCTTGGGCACATCTGGCAGAACGATGTTCTGTTCATGGGCGATGCGGATTTCGCCGAAGCCGAACTGTTCGGACCACTGGGCCACCGCGTCCATCTGCTCGGCCGTGACATCCCCCGGTGGCGCGGCGATGCCCGGTTTGGTCGACAGCACCACGCTGGCGTAACCCGGCACTTTGTGCGGTTGAACATTGCGCGTCACCCAACGGGCGAATGCCGGGTTCTCGGCCAGACGCGTGCCGAAATCCAGGTCAGTGTTGGCCAATGAGCGGTAATCGGGCGGCACGAAGGCACTGGCGACACGCTCATACTCGACATCGGTCAACTGTGCCGGACCGTCCTTGAGGTATTGCCACTCCTCCTCCACTTCCTTGGCGAAGGCTTCGATACCCAGCGCCTTGACCAGAATCTTGATCCGCGCCTTGTACTTGTTATCGCGCCGCCCGTGACGGTTATAGACCCGCAGCACCGCCTCGACATAGGACAGCAGGTGCTGCCACGGCAAGCCTTCGCGAATCTGCAAACCGAGGATCGGCGTGCGCCCCAAGCCGCCGCCAACAATCACGCGCAAGAGCATTTGCCCGCTGTCATCACGGTAAAGATAAAGGCCGATGTCATGCATCATGATCGCCGCGCGGTCCTGCCTGGCCGAGCAGATGGCGATCTTGAACTTGCGCGGCAGGAACAGGAATTCCGGGTTGATGGTCGACCATTGCCGCAGGATCTCTGCCAGCGGGCGCGGGTCCATCAACTCGTCCGCCGCGACGCCGGCGAAGGCTTCGGTGGTGATGTTGCGCACGCAGTTGCCGGAGGTCTGGATCGCGTGCATTTCGACTTGGGCCAGACGTTCGAGAATGTCCGGCACCTGGGCCAGTTCGATCCAGTTGAACTGCATGTTCTGCCGGGTGGTGAAATGGCCGTAGCCACGATCGTAGTCCCGCGCAATGCTCGCCAGAATGCGCATTTGCTTGGCGCTCAGCGTGCCATAAGGAATTGCCACGCGCAGCATGTAGGCATGCTTTTGCATGTACAGGCCGTTCTGCAGGCGCAGGGGCAGGAACTCTTCTTCGCTCAACTCCCCGGCCATGAAACGTTCGACCTGATCGCGAAACTGCGCAACACGCTCGAACACCAGGGCCCGGTCATAGTCATCGTATTGATACATGTGGCTGCCACCTCATCAGGATTATCGGGCTCTATGGCTGATGCCTGCTGCAATCCTTGTGGGAGCGAGCCTGCTCGCGATGACGGTTGCACAATCAACACATGTGCTGACTGTCAGTCCGCTATCGCGAGCAGGCTCGCTCCCACAAGGTCTGTTCCTTAACTGGTGGGCATCAAGCTCTGCGGCTCGTTTTCGAGGTGGCGACTATGCACCTGCAGCGCAGCACGTTACAGATTCAGCTAAACACTAAAAAACCGTATCAGGGCGCGGCCTATGGCCGCAGGCCCGCATCGCATCTGATCCGCATAAACTCGGTTTTTCTGAGTCTGTTTTGTCTGCGGCAGGGTTTCTACAGTTCATGCATGCCAGACCGGGTGGCCTGGCAAGACTTTGCAACCGTGGAAGAATTGACCATGAGCACAGCAACAATCGGACAGGCCTATAACTACAAGGTCGTTCGCCAATTCGTCGTGGCAACCATCGTCTGGGGCGTCGTCGGGATGGCGATGGGGGTGTGGATCGCCTCGCAACTGGTATGGCCCGAGATGAACCTCGACCTGCCGTGGACCACCTTCGGCCGCTTGCGCCCGTTGCACACCAGCCTGGTGATTTTCGGCTTTGCCGGCAGCGCGCAATTCGCCGCCAGTTACTATGCGGTGCAGCGCACCTGCCAGGTGCGGCTGTACTCCGACAAGCTCGCCGCGTTCACCTTCTGGGGCTGGCAATCGGTGATCGTGGTCATGCTGATCACCCTGCCGCTGGGCTACACCACAACCAAGGAATACGCCGAGATCGAATTCTCCGGCGCGGTGTGGATGACGGTGGTCTGGGTCGCTTACGCCATCGTGTTCTTCACCACCGTGGTGCAACGCAAGACCAGGCACATCTACGTCGGCAACTGGTTTTTCGGCGCGTTCATTGTGGTGATCGCCATGCTGCACGTGGTCAATCACCTGTCGATCCCGGTGGACTGGTTCAAGTCGTACCCGGTGTATTCCGGGGCCACCGACGCCATGGTGCAATGGTGGTACGGGCACAACGCCGTGGGGTTCTTCCTGACCACCGGCTTCCTCGGGATGATGTATTACTTCGTGCCGAAACAAGTCGGGCGGCCGGTGTATTCCTATCGCTTGTCGATCGTGCACTTCTGGGCGCTGATCACCCTATACATCTGGGCCGGCCCGCACCACTTGCACTACACCGCGTTGCCGGACTGGGCGCAGTCGCTGGGCATGGCGATGTCGCTGATCCTGTTGGCGCCGAGCTGGGGCGGGATGATTAACGGGATGATGACGTTGTCCGGCGCCTGGCATAAGTTGCGCACCGACCCGATCCTGCGCTTTCTGGTGCTGTCCCTGGCCTTCTACGGCATGTCGACCTTTGAAGGGCCGATGATGGCGATCAAAACGGTCAACGCCCTCTCCCACTACACCGACTGGACCATCGGCCACGTACACGCCGGGGCTCTGGGCTGGGTGGCGATGATCACCTTCGGCGCCATCTATCACATGGTCCCGAAAGTCTTCGGTCGCCCGCAGATGCACAGCATCGGCCTGATCAACGCGCACTTCTGGCTGGCGACCATCGGCACCGTGCTGTACATCGCCTCGATGTGGGTCAACGGCATCACCCAGGGTTTGATGTGGCGCGCGATCAATGACGACGGCACGCTGACCTACTCCTTCGTTGAAGCCTTGCAGGCCAGTCATCCGGGGTTCGTGGTGCGCTTTGTCGGCGGGGTGTTCTTCCTCAGTGGCATGTTGCTGATGGCCTACAACACCTGGCGCACGGTGCGGGTGGCGGACGTGAAAATGGCCGAACTTGAAGCGCAGATTGCCTGAGGCAAGGAGCCTGACATGATCGAGATGGCGTTGAATCTATTGGGTGTTCTGGGGCTTTGGTTGGCGGTCGAGTACTGCCTGAAACACCAGACGGCCCAGAGCCTGGACGATGCCAGCCTGATTCCGTTCGCCGATGACCCCGAGGTGGCGCGGCGGGTGGAATTGGCAACGGGCAAGACCGTGAAGGCAGTGGCGCCGGAGGAAGTGAAGCCGGGTTGGGGTAACCTCGAAATTTGATACACACCCCATCCACTGTGGGAGCGGGCTTGTGGCGAGGGGGCTTGCCCCCGTTGGGCCGCGCAGCGGACCCAGGACCTGCGAGCGCTGCGCACTCGAACGGGGGCAAGCCCCCTCGCCACAAAAGCCCGCTCCCACAGTGGTTATGTGTTGGTCACAAATAACACGCTTCAGCCACGCTCGCGGGGAATCAGGCTCTGCAGTTGCTGCGCCAAAAAGTTCGCATCGAAGGCAAAGGTGTCCGGGTCTTTCAAGCCATTGGTCTTGCGCCATTGCCAATTGCTGGAGGGCGGCAGGCACACCAGCGAAATGCTGCCATAGCGCGCGGCGGTCAACCCCATCACGGCAAGGGAAATCTGACCGCCCGCGCCCATCACGTCCGGCACGAACTCCACCGGTTTGCCGGCAATCACAATGCTCAGCTTCTCGGTCTTGAATGTCGACGTCTCCGCCGGAACGCTCGGCCCGGACGCGACATACGCCTCGCGACTCACCTCCAGCAGGTTCGGCGCCAGGACCGGCGCCAGCCATTGCTGGATCTGATCGAACAACTCACCAATGCGCGTCGCCCACACGGCCGATTGCGACTCAAACAGTTGCTTCTTGTGCGCTTCGCTATCTGCATAGTGGCGAAGCATCTCGCCCAATTGCTGTACGTCGTCCATTGCGGTGTTCCCTTTGGTTGAAGCGATGCTGCGAATGTCGATCATGGCAGATGCCGACAGCTCGCGTACGGCAAAGGTGCGAACGGCTACAGAGCCTCGGCAGATGAACGCGACGAATGGTCGTGTTTTACCTGCTTTTCAGGGGGCCACCTGTCAGATCTGACAGTAGCCAACATCCATATCCGGGGTGTTTGATAAAACTCCCCGACGCGGGAGTAAAACATTCAATCCGTACAGCCAGGAGCGCACATCATGAACAGCGGGGACGATCGCAACAAATGCGGGGTAACCAATTATGTGACCATCAAAAAAATGATCGTTTACGGATTGACGCCACCGGTTACTCCTCTTGCGAATCCGGTAAGCGGGATGAGCAGCGTGATTGTTGATAACGAGTCTTTTGAAATCGATAAAGTGCTGATTCCGGACTGGGTGGTGCCGGTCAAACACCCAGAGAGTCCAGAAGGAGGCATCCCGATCAGAATCATCAGTACCGGCCTGCTGTCCCTGAAGGTTCTCCCTTGGTTAGGGCAAGACAACGGTGAAACAGTATCTGTGCTGCTCAACGAGTCAGACGTACCTGTCACCTCCAAACCCATTACAGTGAAAGACACAGTGCTGGATATGGAGATGCCGGGCGGCTTACTGCGCAACGGCATCAACCGGCTGCGCCTGCGGGTGAAACGAACAAGCGGGAACATGGAAACTTCGCAGCCGCGAGTCGTTCTCTTCAATTTCCCCCGCCCTGGCGGCGACGTCACAGGTCCGGGAGACAACCCCTATCTGCTGATGACGCTTCCGGCAGATGTCATCGCCAATGGAGTGGATGCTGCCCGCGCCGCGCAAGGAGTAGAGGTCGAGCTGCGCTACAACTACATGCGCGAGCACGACGTCATTATCCTCGATTGTGACGGACACGAAGTGCCGCACACCGTCACGGCAGCCCAGGCCACGGCCCGTATCGTGGTGCTGAAGCTGTTCGCCGATGCGTTTCAGAAAGGTGATAACCCCCGATTTGCCATGCGCTTTCGAGTCAGAGACCAGATCGGCAACGACTCAGGCCCACTCGCAATCTGGTCGAAAACCACTTACATCGATGTGCACATCCAAAAACCGGTACTGGATCTCAAACCGCCAAAAGTGCTGGAAGCCTTGGAACTCAGCGGTACTCGATTGAATTTTGTACGGGACTTTTATGAGGCCAAGTTCGCCACGGTCGAGGTGGCCTTCACCGGCTCCGCCCCCGGGCAAACGGTGAAAGTGTATTGGCTAGGGCGCAACAGCACCTATGGCAGCGAGATCCAGACGGTATCCTTCGCCGGGCAGACGCTGAGATTTCCAGTGCCTCGACTGGAGGTAGTCGACTGCATCGGTAGCGGGGCAAGAGTCTGGTACACCGTCAGGCTGCCCAATACCACCCAAGACCTTCCCTCCAGGGATCTGAACATCACCGTCACCCCGCAAAGTCTGAGCCTCGCAGAACCTACCCTCAACGGCAACAAGAGCATTCTCAGAACACCCTATCCGTCACCGATCGATAAATACACGGTGCGCATGGCTTTTTTCGGCGTCAACACGCATTACGGTCAGGAAGTCCAGATCACGTCCCCCACCGAATATACCGAACACCCCGTGCCACGGGCCTGGCTGGATGAAAACCGGGGGAAAACCGTGATGTTCAATTTCACTCTGAGAAAAACAGGCGCTGGCGAGCCGATTATCTTTTCGTGGTGCCTGAGGCTGATTGCGTAACCGTTTCAATTTCAACGACACCGGACTGACATTCAGTGCCTCAAAGTGCCCAAGCAACGTTGTGTCTGAATGGACAAGGGATATGTCATGCAAAAATAATCGGTTCTCTTCTCTCTCATTCGCTGATCAGCGGCGGTTTGATTCAGGGCATCAACTCGCCCCTTTATGCGCGAACCTTGGCTGCCGGCTGCAATCATGTCGTCCCCTTGCCTGAAAAAGCACCATGACACTTCACCGAAACATGAGCATTACAGTTGATTTATCGCTGGTGTCCGCTATCGAACGAATGGAAACTCCTTTCAGGCCTGGCCTATCAACACAGGCCATAGCCTGAGGAAATCCAATGCGCACCATCGGCCTTATCGGCGGCATGAGCTGGGAGTCCAGCGCCGAGTATTACCGTCTCATCAACCAGCAGGTACGCGACCGTCTCGGGCCGTTGCGTTCGGCGAAACTGTTGATGTACAGCGTCGACTTCGGCCCGGTCGAACAGGCCCAGCATGCCGGCCGCTGGGACGACGCGGCGGCGATTCTGGTGGATGCGGCCCAGCGTCTGGAGGCAGGTGGCGCCGAGTGCGTGGTGCTGTGTACCAACACCATGCACAAGGTGGCCGGGCAGATTCAGGCAGCGATCGATATTCCGTTCCTGCACATTGCCGACCCGGCGGGTCAGGCGGCACTGGACGCCGGCGCTCTGCGGGTGGGTTTGCTGGGGACAGCGTTCACCATGGAGCAAGACTTTCTCAAGGCACGTCTGACGGCCAAGGGCCTGACGGTGCTGGTACCGGAGGCTGATGAACGTCTGGCCGTGCACCGGATCATCTATGACGAGTTGTGCGTCGGGGTGATCAGCGAGGCGTCACGCCAGGTCTATCAACGGGTGATCGAATCACTGACCGAGCGTGGCGCCCAGGCGATCATCCTCGGTTGTACCGAAATCAGCCTGCTGATCAAACCCGAACACAGCGCCCTGCCCTTGCTCGACACCACCGAACTGCATGCGCAGGCGGCGGTGGCGTTCGCGTTGGGTGACTGACTGTAGGAGCGAGGCTTGCCCGCGAAGAATGCACCTCGGTTCTTCAGGTATTGCGCGTCATCGTTCTTCGCGGGCAAGCCTCGCTCCTACAGGATTTTTTGACTTACCGGCGACGCAGGCGCGCCATGCTCAGGGTATCGACCAGTCGACCGTCACGCACGGCGTAATCGCGAAACAGGCCTTCGGTCTCGAAACCGAATTTGCGGTACAGGCCGATGGCCGCTTCGTTGTCGGCGTACACCGAGAGTTCGACCCGTTGCAGGTTCATCCAGTTGTCAGCGACGTCCAGTGCCGCCGCCAGCAGTTTCGAACCGACACCCTTGCCCTGCCAAGCCACGGCGACACCCATGCCGAAGCTGCCGGCGTGGCTGCGGCGGATTCGCGAAAACTGCTCAAGGCCAATGTTGCCGATGACCGATCCCTGGTGCAGCGCCACCAATTTCACCGCGCGCTCGTCGTCCGCCATCAGGCGCTGGCGCCAGACCTCGGTGGACTGAAACGGCATTTGCAGCACCTGCCGAGCCACGGCGGGGTCGTTATAGAGCGCGGTGATGCCCTCGATGTGGTGTTCGCTGAAGCGTTCGAGGTGAATGGCGGGGTCGTGGTCGGGCATGGCAGTGTTCGTCCTTGATCGGTGTGTGGTCGATCACTCTAAACCGCACGCCCTTTGCGTGGCGATAACAATTGAAGGTGTACACACCTGTGGCGAGGGGGCTTGCCCCCGTTCGGCTGCGTAGCAGTCGTAAACCCGGCAAATGCGATTTATCAGATACAACCGGGTTGAATGATTTTGGGGCTGCTGCGCAGCCCAACGGGGGCAAGCCCCCTCGCCACAAATGAGCGGGGGGCAGTCATTGCGGCCCATCATCAGACGTTCACACAAGCGCAATACAGTAACGCGGATTGATTTCTCGCCCCTTCAATCTGTGAGCCGAATACGTAATGTTGCCTGTTACCGAGATGGAAGCCGCCTTGAAAAACGGGATTGCAAAGGTCCCTGATCGTTACGCTGGCAGAAATGAAGGGGGGGCTTACTGCCCCTCTAACGACGCTGAGATCAACGTTCGATTTCTATCGCCAGCTGACATTCCCTCGGTGCTTGAACTTGAGCAAAGGAAGTGGGAAAGCGATCAGCGCGCCGAGGCCTCCATGCTGGCGTCACGGATCGCCTCTTTCCCTGCATTGAGCATCGGCGCTTTTTGCACTCGCACGGGGACTGCGCTGGCGTCGTTGTTCATGAAACCTACCCGGCACGACACCATACGCAAGTGCCCGACATGGGCAGACTGTGCAAGAAAACAGGACGGCGAGGAGTCCGCAAAAACCGGTGTGTTGTTTGGCATCAGCCTGAGCAGTGTTGATCCGAAAGCGGTGCAAGCGATTTTCGAGTTCTTCTGGCCCCATGCGCTGAAGGCGGGATGGTCAGACATCTATCTTGGCTCGCCGGTCCCGGGTCTTCGTCATTGGGCCTCGCAGAATCCTGATCTTCCAGTAGCACAATATGTGCGAGGTGAACGCAAGGGCCTGCCGCTGGATCCACAACTGCGGTTTTACTTCAAAAAAGGCTTTCGCAAGATCGTTGCCATCAACGACAACTATTTCCCGCATGAGCCTTCGCTGAATGTCGGTGTGCTGATCGTAGGTAAGGTGCCACTCTCCGGCCTTTCCTTCATATGGAAGAGAGTTCCGCTGCCCTGGCTGCAGCGCATGAAAAAACTGTGCTCCGTGTGCTTGTGAACGCCTCTCTGACAAAAGCGCAGCACGTCGATGCCGGCTCGCGCTCCAACCTGCCCAGCTATCTGTTCATGGCCCTGTGCGTGTTGAATACGACCGCGATCACCTGGCTGGCTGCGCATGAGGGGTTCGGATGGCTAGTCGTTGTTCCGCTGGTTCCGCTGATAGTGCTCCAGGCGATCCTGATGATTGGTGTTCAGGAGATCAAGCATCAGGGTGTGCATCGACAGTTCCTCGTTGGCACGCGTCTCAATGATGCAGTGGGTGTGTTCGCGGCTGCCATTTTCGCCGCCAACTTCGTGGGCTACCGCTACTTTCACCTCGAACACCACCGCAAAACCTGCCAGGCCGATGATCCCGAAGGGCTGATGTACGAACAGACATGGCGGACACGCCTGATCAGCCTGCTGGGTGCAGCGGAGCAACTATGGGTTACCGTGACCACCAATATTATTTCCCGACGCTACACACCCCCTCGCGCAGTCTGGCGCTGGCGCTGGAACAATGCCTTGATCGTCGTTTTCGTTGCATTGCTGGCGTTAGGCATCTATGAGGTGCCTCGACAAGTCGTGTGCGCCTATCTGCTCCCGTATTGCCTTTTTGCCTGGATGGATTTCTGGCTGACGCAGGCCGAGCACTATGGCGTGCCGATCTCGGCTCAAGGCTCACGCCGCGCACCCGCTGACATCACGACGGATTTATACCTGCCAAGGCCTCTGTCCTGGCTCATCCTGAATCGCTCGCTGCACCGCATTCACCACCACGCGCCGGCGACCCGCTGGTTCCATGCGTACGCTCAATCGGAGGTTCTAGCCGAAAGCAAGCCCGGCGGCGTGACGGACCTGCCCACCTTCTTTGCGACCTGGATGCGACTCGGTCCCCGACTCTGGAAGTAAGCCATGACAGACGCACCTATCGAACCGCCGCGCACAAAGACTGCCGAGGCCACTATCTCCACGCCATTCTGGAACGACACATCGATCAAGACCTATCTGTTCGATGCCTGTTCGGTACTGCTTCCTGCCGGTGAGCAATTCGTGATTTCGGTGGTGGAGTCATCCGCTTTGCGATTGCAACAAACGTCGGCGCTTGCCGAACATTCGCGCCGCTTCGTGGCAGAGGAACGGGCCCACCAGCGAGCGCACAGGCTGTACAACCAGCAACTGGAAACCCAGGGGTTTGAAGTCAAGAAGTTCGAGCACATGATCGAAAAAGATCTCGCGGCTCTTCAGTCGAAATTGTCGCTCAATGCGCAATTGGCATTGGCTGCCGCGTTCGAGCACGTGACGGCCGTCATGTCCGCTGCCGCCTTGCGCAGAAACGGTTTGCTCTCGGTCAAGGAATCACCACAGACCCGCCTGTGGCGATGGCATTGCGCTGAAGAAGTGGCGCACCAGCACGTCACCACGGACCTGGCGCGGTCGCTGGGCATACCCTATTGGCAGCGGATTTTCTATTTCCTCGCAGCATCGGGGCTCATGACGTTCGATGTCATTCGTCACATACACAGTTTTGCCCGCCTCGACATCGCCCGCGGCCGCGTCAGCTCGAAGGAAGTACGGCGTGCTGCGGGCAGCTTGCTGTTGCGCGATGGCGCCAACCTGGCGTTGATGGCAATCGGATGGGCCGCCTACTTTCTTCCGCTGAAAAAAGCCAAGGGGTCAGCTCGATAAAAGAGCGGCATGGCTAGACCGTTGACGTGACAACCACCTGCTAGAGTAAAAAACGTACCCATCGAGTCGTGCACCGCCACTTGGACGTTCGACTTGAGCAACGACGTTACTGGCCGGGCTGAATGTCACTTTCGGAAAATGAGGAAAATTCTATGAAAGGTTTGCTTCGCGCCGCAGGATTCAGCCTGATGGCGCTTTTCGCAAGTTGTGGTGTTGGTGCTCAGACAGTGCACAGTCATGCTGCGCCGCCTGCCATACCGGCCGATATCCAGGCGGATAGCCAAAGAAATTGATCGTTCCCATGTTCCACGGAGGGCATGTGGGAGCGGGCTTGCTCGCGAAGAGGGAGTGTCAGTCGACATCAATGTTGCCTGGCACACCGCCTTCGCGAGCAAGCCCGCTCCCACAGGGAATCATCGCTAACTCTCGAACCACTCCCGTCGCTCACTGAAGGTGTTGTGGATCAGCTCGACGATCCCCTGCACCTCGGTCTCATTCCGGGAGTCGGCATTGACCGCCATCCACACCTGGCGCTGCATCGGTTGCTTGAAGAGCCCGGGTAACGCCACCAGCCCCCGGTCGAATTGGCTCATGTAGTGCGGCAACAAACCGATGCAGGCGCTGCAGCGGATCATCTCCAGCATCAGTTCATAGGAATGCAGCTGCACCACGCCCGCCAGCCGCTGCTCCACCAGACTGTTCCACGGCCCAAAAGCACTGACCTGGCGATCGTGCTGCCATTGCACCAGCATGAAATCGGCCAGGTCACCCAGGCTGTCCGGCCGCGCCGCGACCCGTGAATAGCGTTTGGCGATGTGCGGCAGATAGTCCAGCCGTGCCAGACGCTGGGGCTCGCTGATGGCAAAACTGGGGCCTGGCAACGGCGAATCGGTGCCCGCCAGCCACACCACCACATCAGCACTGATCGCTCGCAGGGCCAGTTCGCTGTCCAGGGAGATGATGTCCAGGCGCACACTGGCGTTGCGCCGCAGCAGCGAGACCAGGTCACGGCCGAGGATGTCGTGCAGGATCGATTCGGCCACGGCCAGGCGAATCAACGGCTGTTCGATCACCGGCAACTTGCGCTCGTGCACCAGCGCGATCAACTGCGCCTGCAACTGCTGCCCGTCACGACTCAAGGTCAGCGCGCTGCCCTGGAACTTGAACAGCGAACGTTGCAGCTGATCTTCCAGCTGCGCCAGATGCTTGCGCAGCAGGGTCGCCCGCACATTGAGGCTGCGCGCGGCCTGCATGAAACAGCCGCAACGGGCGCTGACCAGAAAGTATTGCGCGACCTCGGTATCAATCCCGGCGGCCCGTGCCAGCCAGGACTCGGAGGGCCCCTGCGGCGATCGGTATTCGACAACACCCTGACGTCCTGTGGGTTCTATGAATGACATCGATGACTCCCTGTCGATCTTTGTTGGGTTTATTGCGCAGCTATGAATGTTCTGTGATCCCCCTGTGGGAGCGAGCCTGCTCGCGATGGCGGTGAATCAGTCGCCGTAAATGTTGAAGGTGAAACCGTCATCGCGAGCAGGCTCGCTCCCACAGGGGGGATGGGCCAACGCTGAACTTTATTGCTTCTCCTCCAGAACCTTATTCAACACCGCACCATCAATACTCAACGTCGCCGTATTGAGCATGCCTTCCAGATAAGCCTTGGCGATCTGCTCCTGACGCTGGGCACGCAAGGCCTGGGTCAGGCGTTCGCGCAGTTCTTCCAGCGTCGCGGTGCGCGCCGGTTGCTGCTCGGTGAGTTTGATCACATGAAAACCCGCCGCGCTCTGCACCGGCTCCGACACCGCACCGACCTTGAGTCGCGCCACCGCGCCGCGGACTTCCGGCACCAGTTGCTGCAATGGTTGCAGGCCAGTGTCTCCGCCCCGTTCGGCGCTGGCGCGGTCCTGCGAATACTGACTCGCCAACGCCGCAAATTCCGTCGGCGCAGCCTGGGCTTTTTTGCTCAGTTCGAGTGCTTGCTTGCGCACGCTTTCGAGTGTCTGTGGATCGGCCACACCAAGGAAAATCTGGCTAACCCGGTACATCGGTGGCGTCACCCACCCCGCCTTGCCGGCCTCATACGCCTGCTGCAGTTCGGCGGCACTGGGGTAATCGGTCGGCACCTGACTGACCGATTGCAAGTAGTCGCGAAAGACGATCTGCTCTGTGGCGGCGCGGGTTTGCCGTTCGACCTCCGGGCGCTGACGCCAGCCCTGGGCGTCGGCCTGTTCGAGCACGGCTTTCTCAGCCAGGCGCGAGCGAATCCAGCTTTCCAGCGCCCCGCGATTGGCCCGCAGTTGTTCGCGCGACTCCGCTGGCAAGGTGGCGAGCAGCGTTTTGAGTTCGTCGGGTGACACCTGCTGATTGCCCAGTCGGGCGACCGCAGGCTCACTCGCTACCAATGACGCCGGCTGCTGCGCCGCGATCGGGTCATTGCCCGGACGCAGTCCCAACGCAACGGCAATCACCAGCACGGCCAACGCACCTGCGCCGGCCACTACCGTACGGTTTTTCACAGGGCTGGTACCTCTTGCGCGGGCGCCTCGGCGGTTTCAGCCTGGGCCTGCAACTGCGCCGCGTTCTGGCTGTATTCACGCAGATAAACAATGAACTCCTGAAGCAAGCGATCCCACAGTTCAAGATTACCGCGCAGATGATCGTCGCTCACGCCGGCGGCGACTACCACGTCCATCTCCATCACCAGAAACTCGCCCTGCACCGACAACCGGGCAAAGCGTCGCGACGCATTCCACAGCTCCGCCAGCCCCGCCGGCAACTCGCCCTGCACCCGCAAGGCGCAGCTGAAGGTGAAGTCGACGTAGCTGCCCGGCTCGGCCGCCGGATTGCCGAAACGCACCGCGTAGCCGATGCCCTGGCTGGCGCTGAGCAACTGCACGATGCCGTTCTGTTCGGTTTGATTTACCCGGTAACCGGCGGCTTGCAGCACGTCGGTGAGGGATTGTGGCGATACGTGGCTGATCAATTGAGTCATGTGAAAGTCTTCCCTGTCATTCAATGAGCGATCGCGGCCTGGGGCGCGTCGAATTGCGTCTTGTAGAGTTCGTCGCCAAAGCCCTGGGCCAGTTCTTCGAACTTGACCCTGGCTGCGCCTGCGAACGGTTGGCGGATCTTCATCACCTCGGCGACGTCGATCTTTTCGTAGGCCGCGAGGATCTCCTTGGCCACGCCGTACATCTGTTGATTCTTGACTGAACATTGCTGCATTTGTGTGTCACGTTCAGCCAGTTGCGACTCGAGCCGGGCGCGTTCGGCTTCTTTGCCCCGGGCCATCACCAACAGTTCTTCGTAAGCCTTCTTGAACTTGCCGATCTGCTCGCTGCTGGCCGCCGCTTGCGCCTGGGCCTGGTTTTGCAGGCTGTCATGCTGGCCGGCCAGTTGTTCGGCCACGCCTTTGACCTTGGCCAATTCCGCCGTCAGTTGCTTGATTTGCGCCTGCGCGGCCTTGGCCTGGCTCTCGGCCGCCACTTGCGCGGCGCTGGCCTGAGCCTGCTGGCTTTGCAGGGCCTGCAACTGTTGGGTGGTGCTGCGCAGTTGAGTGCGCAAGCGCTCCTCCATGCCTTCGGCGCTCGCCCCTTGAGTCAGCAGCAACCCCAAGGCAAACAGCAGGATTTTTGTGTTCATGACGCTCTCCTTGCGCCTTAGAAGCGCGTGTTGATTTCAAGCTGCAAAACGTCGATGTCGAATGGCGCGCCGTACACCGCTTCGGAACTCAACCAGCGACCGGTGGCGAAGACGTTCTTGGCTAGGCCGTAGTTGCCGCCGAGGAAATAGCCCTTGGCGTTGGTGCCGCCGAGGTGGAACGACGAGTCGTTGAAACCGTCCGGCAAGGCGTCCGGCTGGATGTACTTGTAGCCGGCGAAGAAATTCCAGTCGCCCTGCTTCTTCAAGTCCAGCGAGTTGCCGAGGGTGAACTGGACCATCCAGGCATTGGCGCCGCTTTGCACCTCGCCATCGCTGTCGAGGTTGTTGACGATTTGCCCGGCCGAGCGTTTGCGCATCTCGCCTTCGTCGTAACCGAGGTTGTGCACGTAATTGGCCTGGCTGCGCAGCTTGAAGTCTTCCGGCAGGTCGGTGTCCCACACGACGTTGAGGTCCAGCAGGTTGAACTCCGAGGCCAGACCGACGAATTGCGGTTGCGGCGTGGTGGACGGGTTGAGCGGGTTGGGCGTGATGTCGCGTAGCAGGAATACGCTGTTGCCCTTTTGCATGAACGCCGAGCGGCTGCCGTCAGTGTCGCAGCCCGGTGCGCCGGCCCAGGGTTCGCAAGGGCTGGAGCGCTGGCCTTCGATGTCGTCGAAACGGTAGTAGGCCAACGCACCTTTCAAGCGGTTGTTGCTGTTGATCGCCCAGTTGGCGCCGATCTGCGCGCCGTACAGCCATTTGTTGTCGCTCTCTTCCTTGTCGAAACCGTTGCTGCTGCTGGTGTCGTTGGTGTACTCCACCGGGAACGCGCCGACCGTGCCAAACAGGCCCCAGTCGCGGTTGAGCTTGTGGTCGAAGATCGCCGCCACGCCGTCGAAGTTCAGGTCGGTGGAATAGAGCATGTCGGTGGAGAAGAACGGATTGGCGATTCGCCCGCCGGTCAGGGTCAACTGATCGGACGGCTTCCAGGTCAGGTAACCCTGATCGAGCCAGATGTCTTTTTTGCCGAAGCCGCCGCCGAGGGTTTGGGTGGTGGACACCGGGTTGTTGTCCGAACCGGTGCCGATGCGAATGCCGGCGGTCCATTCCGGTGAAATCAGCGCTTTCATGCCTAGGCGCGCCCGCAGGCGGAACAGGTTTTCGCGGTCTTCACGGGTGTTGAGCAACGGCGGCAGGTTGGTGCTGCTGTTGGGGTTCACGTCGTACGGGCCGTTGTTGTTGAGCTTGGCGAAGTCGACGATTTCGTTGCTGTTGGTGCCCGAGTAGTAGCGCGACTCGTCTCGCAGGCGAATGTCGCCGTCGAAGCTGATGCGCGCGATCCAGTCCGGGAAGGTGTTGGGCTGAGCCCAGTTTTCCTGTTTGGCGGTGGCCATGACCTCGGCCTTGACCTGGTCGCGGATCTGATCGCGCACCGCGGCCGGCACGTATTGCACCCGCACATCGCCGGGCGCAGCCGTCGGGCCGGCAGCGACGGCGGTGCTGGCCTGACGCGCCTGCACCGCTTCTTTTTCCGCCTGCGCGATCAGGCCGTCGGCCTGTTCCTGCTTCAATACACCTTGCTGCACCAGCAAGCGGATCAGATTGATCGTGGCGTTTTCCGAGGGCGCAGGGGCTGCCGCTGCGTGCCCGACCAGGGTCGCAATGACCATGCCGACCGCCAGGGACAATCGATTCACGTTGGAAATCATCTGCACACAACTCCTTTTGGCAAAACCTGAAAATGTTCGGTTAACCCGGACGCCGCCCTTGCAAGGACAAGCGCACAGGCAAGGTCATGGAGGCCGGTGGCCGTTCGGTTAAATGCGGTGCGCCGCGCAACGCGGCAAGCACCTGGGCGTCGACCTCCGGGTTGCCGCTGGACTTCACCAGCTCGACCCGGGTGATCTCGCCCACGCTGCTCAGCCAGACGTCGGTCTGCAGCGAAAAGGCCAGGTTGCGCAGGTCCGGGTTTTCCCGCAGCAAGCGCTGAAAGGTGAACGCCAAAAACTGGCTGTACGTGCCATTGCCCAGGCGCCCGCCTCCGGCACCGGCCATGCCGCCGCCCTTGCCAGCGCCAACGTTGAAGGCGTCGCTGCCGGACTGGGCGTCGCCGTCCATTTGCATCGGGTTGGCCAGGTCATCGGCTGGCGATGGCGGCGCCTCTTCTTCGGGCTTGACCTCCGCAGGTTCCGGCGTCGGTTCAGGCTCGACGATTTTTTCTTCCACGGGGGTTTGCGGCTCCGGCGGTTTTTCCGGCGGCGGAGGTGGCGGTGGCAACGGAATAATCGTCGGCACCTTCGGGGCTTCCCGGCGCACGCCACTCATGTCGTTGGCCCACTGCCAGAGAAACCACGCGGCCACGCCGGCAATCAGTAACCCGGCGCCCCACTTCGCAAAGCGCAGGGGCGACGGTTTGACGGGCGACGGGCGGATCGGGAGTTGTGCGGTCATGGTCAGCCCTGGGTCGGTTTGCCGGTGACGAGACCGACCTGGGACAGTTCCAGCCGGCGCAACAGGTCCAGCACCTCGATGACTTTCTGGTACTGCACCGTGGCGTCGCCGCGCACGATCACCGGGAAGTCAGGGTTCTGTGCCTTCTCGATGCGCAAGCGGTCTTCGAGCTCCGCCAACGTCACCGGGTAGGCATCGAGGAACACCTGGCCGCCGTCATTGACCGAGATCGCCTTGGTCTTGGCTTCGGACAGCGACACCGAGGCGCTGGCCTTGGGCAGATTGATCTGGATGCCCGAGACCTGGGCGGTGGCGGTGAGGATGAACATCACCAGCACCACCATCAGCACGTCCACCAAGGGCGTGATGTTGATGCTGTCCACCGCGGCATCATCGTCATCGTCGTGGGAGGTATTGACGCTAGCCATGTCAGTGCTCCTCAGGCCGGGACGGATGCGTGGGTGTGATTGCCACGGCGATGGGCCGCTTCACTGGACTGGCTTTCGCCGTGCATCTCCGCCAGGCGGGTGATGAACTCATCGACGAAGACGCGCATGTCGGCGCTGACTTCCTTGTTGCGGGTGATCAGCCGGTTGTAGCCAAACAGCGCCGGGATCGCGACGAACAGGCCCATGGCGGTGGCCAGCAAGGCGGCGGCCATGCCCGGGGCGATGGCGTTGATGTTGACGTCACCGGCCATGGCCGTGCCGAGGAACACCACCATGATCCCCAACACCGTGCCGAGCAGGCCGATGTACGGGCCACCGGCGATGGCGTTGGACAGGGTCGAGAGTTTTGAACTGAGCGCCTGATTCTCGCGGGTGCGCACACCGTCCATGGAGCAGCGAATCGCTTCGATGGTCGCGGCCGAGACCGATGAGGTGTCAGCGCCCTGCTCGCGACGGGTGCGGATTTCCTTGACCGCCACCTGATACAAACGCCACAGGGACGAGTACTGCAAACGTTGGGCGAGGTCCTGATCGTCGGCGAACATCTCCAGGCGCGTACCGACCTTGGCGAACTGCTCGCGGAATGCTTCGTTGGCGGCGCTGAGGCGGCTGACCATGCGGTTCTTGCGGATCATGATGACCCACGACTGGAACATCATCAGCACCAGCACCGCGATGATCACCCAGGCGTCCATCGGCACGGCATTGAGCAGGAAACCGAGGCTGCCGAAGCCGTAACCCGACTGTTCTTCATCGACGCCGTAAGCCAGCAGTTTCGACTCGGCGCCCTGGGAATTGGCGTCTGCCAGCAACTGCGCGGCAGGCCGGACGACCTTGGACAAACGCAGCTCATCGATGGCGCCGCTGAATGGCAGATACGTGCCTGCGGTTTCGCTCGGCAGATCGGCGCCGATGGCCATGACTGAATTGAATGCCGGCATCGCTACCGCAAGGCTCGCGGTTTCACGGCCATTGACGTACAGCGAGACCTTGCTGCCCTCGGCGGTCAGTGCCAGGTGCTGCCATTGACCGGGGTTCAACGGTTGGCTGGACACGGCGCGCTGGCCGTCGATCTCCACGAACGGCATGCCCTGGTTCAGGCCCAGCAACAGACTGTTCGCCCCTTCCCGTCTTGCCAGCACCAACTGTTCACCGTTGGCTTGATCCAGACGCAACCAGGCGCTGAAGGTAAACGCACTGCCGGCGTTGTGTTGCAGCGATGGGCTGGCCGGCAGCAGCAATGGCTGGCCACTGAACTGCAACGCACGCCCCATCACGCCGTCGATGCTCGCGCCGGTAGCGCTTTGCGCGGTGTTGCCGTAGGCCGTGGTGTCCTTGGGCGGCGTGCCGTTGGCGCCGTCGAAGTGATAGAGCGCGGTGAAATTCGGGTCGAAGGTCAGCTGACCGTTGCCGGTGGCCGGGGCTTTCTGGTTGCCGTAATACATCCAGATGTCCTGCCGCTGGCCGCCGGTAATAACGGGCACATCGACCCAGATCAGCGCCATGCCCATCAGCGGATCAAAGCTTTCGATCTGATGGTTGAACACGGTCTTGTCATCGGCAGCCACAAAGCGCAGGTCCGAACCGTCTTCCTTGACGCCATCGAAGGTGAAGTTGCCGGTGTGCAGGCGCACCAGCAGCGCCGTGCGACCCAGCGTTTCGTTGATCGCCGCGCCCTGGGGCGTGGTGTCCACCGAAATCTGTTTGCGGTAATGCCAGTCGTCCTGCCACCAGGCCTGGGCGGTGGCCGGGAGCACGAAGCCCAGGCAGATCAGGAAAGCGATGAATAAGCGCTGCATGAAAAATTTCTCCGTAGGTTCAGAACGTCGCTTGCAGGTTGAAGTGCAGGCGCGATTCCTGTTTCGAGGTGTTCGGCCCTTCGAGCAGCGGGTAGCCCCAATCCACGCTGCCGGACAGCCATTTGCTCAAGCTCGCGCGGGTGCCCAGGCCGACACTGGCCAGGGCGTAATCGGCGTCCTGATCGGGGAGCTCATCACGCAGGTACAACTGGGCGCCTTCGGCGAAGGCATAGAAGCGCCATTCCTGGACGTAAGTGCCCAGGTACTTGGCGAGGGACGGCGTGCGCAGCTCCTGGGACAACAGGTAGCCGTCGTCACCGGTGCGCTCGGCGGCCAGATAACCGCGCACCGAGGTCGCGCCGCCGGCGGAGAATTGCTCGTTGGAAACCAACGGTCCGGATGCCAGCTGGAACGCGGCTTTGGTCGCGGTTTGCCAGTCGTTGCCAAAGGTGAAGGTGTAGCTGGTGTCGCCCTTGAGCACGGCGAAGCTGGGGCTGGCGCGGTAGCGTTTGTAGTCGAAGTCTTCGTCGGAGCTGCCATAACCGAACAGGCTGCGAGTGCCGGCCACCAGGCTCAGGCCAAGGCCCAATTGGGAGTTTTCGGTGTAGCGAAAGCCGTTATAGGCAAAGGTGAACGGTGCGTACTGCAGCGGCACCTTGTCGCTCTCACCGGCCAGGGTCAGGCGCTCGTCGAAGTCCTTGAAGTCGATGCCGGCCGAGAACGAGTTGGACCAGTTGCCGCTGGACGGCAGCGTGTAAATCGCCGAGATCCCATAGGAATGCCCCTTGCCCAACACGTTGCTGCCGCCGATGGTCGCGACGTTGCTGTCGGATTGATAACCGGACAGTTGCAGGCTCCAGCGCTCGTTCAACGGCGCGGTGTAGGAACCGGACCAGACTTTGGCGTTATCGGTGTCTTGGGGCGCGGTGAAATAGGTCAGCGAAATGCTGTGGCCCAGTTGCCACAGGTTGTTGTAACCCAGGCTGGTGACGGCACGCAGCTTCTCGGTGTCGGCGCTGTAATCGTTGTTCAGCCCGACGCTGGCCTGCCACGGGTTCTGGTCCTCGACCTGCAAGTCCACATCCATCGTGCCGGGGCGCTGACCTTCGCGCACCAGCGGCATCACCTGCCGGCCCGGGGTCTTGTTGAGTTGCGCCAGTTCGCCCTGGACCTTGCTGAAGTCCGGCACTTCGCCTTCCTTCAGGGCCGGCACGTCTTCGCGGATGTCCACGGGCGAATAGTGTTTGGCACCGACCACCCGCACCCGGCCGACCTTGGTTTCGCTGACCTGAAGATAAACGATGCCGTCCTCGACCTTCTGCTCCGGCAACTCGACGAACACCGACTGATAACCTCGGGCCTGATAAACCTTCTGCAAGGCTTCGCGGGCGCCTTCGATATCGTTCAGGGTCTTTTGCGGACCAAGGAACGGGTACACCGCTTCTTCAATCGCCCGAGCGTCGAGCACGGTGTTACCGCGCACGAAGTATTCGTTCACATCGACCAGTTTTGTCGGCGTCGCGGTTTCGGTATCTTCGGCGAATACCGGCTGCCCACCGGCCGCCACCAGCAGCCAGCCCCACAGCGCCAGCCGTGACTTGAAAAGATGCTCCACACCACCCCCTGAATTCGAAATGACCGTCGCTGTTTGCCCAGCGTTCGGCCCACTCAATTGCTTGTTGTCGACGTCGCGGCGTGTTTGCCCAGCCAGGTGTGCAGCAGCGCGAAATTCAAGGAGAACTCGGGCATTTGCAGCAAGGCACCGCAGAACACTTCGCCAATGATTTTCTGGATCAACTGCACCGCCCGCGGGTTGTTCAGCAGCGTGGCGATGTCGCGGCTCAATACGTTGAAGCTCCAGACCTTCTGGTTCAGGTCCAGGCCGACGAACCAGCGAAACAGCAGGTTGTAATTGAGCTGTTCGTAGAGTTGCTGCTCGCTGGGCACCGAATAGAGCAACTGCAGCAATAGGATGTGCATGACCGTTTGCGGGGCGATGAGCATGCCGGGCTCGGCGTTGAGGCCGTGCAGGATGTCGCGGTGCTCTTCGAGCAGGTCATCGATTTGTGGACGCAGCAACACCAGTGAATGGCCCGGGGGGATGTAGCTGGACACCTCTTTCAAGGCGCCCTGCCAGTCATCCTGAGACACGATCCAGACCCACGGCGCGCCGTAGCGATAGACCGAAACCGGCTTCTTGCGCGCGGCTTCGACGATCTTCGACAGGCGTTGATCGAGTTCTTGCATGCCCACTTTCGAGTAGCGTTCCATAGTCCCCATTGCCTCACTCCCGGCTTCCCGCCCTCGGCTGGAAAAGTGGCCTCGCGGCCCCCTCAAGCGCGTTACATAGGCATGACCGGAATGGCGTTGTGCTACCGAACTTTTGTCATAAAAGCTTCATTCTGGAGAGGGGAATTGCGCGGAATTTTTGGTTCAGAACTTGGCGGGAGTTGAACTTGAGTAGCTCGAAGAAATGAAGCCGAACACGCTGTTGTGGCGAGGGGGCTTGCTGTGGCGAGGGGGCTTGCCCCCGTTGGGTTGCGAAGCGACCCCATAACCTGCAACCGCATGTTTTCAGGTACTCCGCATATGCCGGTTTTACGACTGCTTCGCAGCCGAACGGGGGCAAGCCCCCTCGCCACAGCAAGCCCCCTCGCCACAGGTCTTCGCTAGCTTCGCGGGTCGAGGTTATCCAGCACCCGGTTCACCGCCAGCTCCCCGAGCATGACCACGGATTGAATCCCCAACATCATGTTGCGATGTGGCATGTCCATCAATCCGGCGAACTCGCTGAGCATCATGCTCGCTGACGCCAGGGATTCGCAGGCGTTGACCAGCAGGGTTTCGTTATCGACCTCGGTGCCCACATGGTAAATGGTGCTGGGTTTGCGCTTGGTGTCTTTGGGGATGGGCGGATTGAGGTGGTAATCGAGGGCGCGGTCGGCGGCTTCGTTGAGTTTTTTTGAATCAAGGGATTCGTAGGGGGATGTTGGATCGGTTTCCGGTGGGTTGGGCGTTGGTTTGAACATAGATGAAACTCCTAGTAGAGATAAAGGAGCCATTACCCTCGCTACCAAACGAGGGTGGCGGCCATACGCGGGTTGGTAGACCGGTACTAGGACCCGGCGCCCCCGAAGGAGCCCTGCGCATGGCCACCATAAAACCGAGGTCTGAAAAGACCTACAAACGGTGGCGCGATACGCCTAGTAGTAACCCGGGCTACCAAACCCGTTCGCTGTTTTTCAGCGACAGGCAAACGATAGAGCCCGGACCCAAGGCGCACAAGCCGGCGGATTCTGGCGCAGTCGTAGGCAACGGCGCAAGGATGTGTAGCCTGAGTGAGTATCTGGA
>NZ_AKJK01000070.1 GCF_000282375.1 Pseudomonas sp. GM50 | reverse complement strand
TGACGGCTGCCGCTGCCGGTGGCCGAAACGGCCGGGAACAGATCGGCACGCTGAATGCGGTACTGAGCCGCATAAGCATCGATGTTCAGCGCCGCGACGCGCAGGTCACGGTTGTTCTCCAGCGCGGTCTGAATCAGTTGTTGCAGTGCCGGGTCGTGGAAAAACTGCTTCCAGCCTTGTTCAGCGGCGGCC
The DNA here is from genome assembly GCF_000282375.1 of Pseudomonas sp. GM50. Classification (GTDB taxonomy): domain Bacteria; phylum Pseudomonadota; class Gammaproteobacteria; order Pseudomonadales; family Pseudomonadaceae; genus Aquipseudomonas. Next base: position 30,018 of record NZ_AKJK01000070.1, on the reverse strand, counting down.
TGGTTGGGCGCCTGGGCCGGCGAATACGCCGGGCCTTGCGGGTATTGACCCGCCACCGGTGCTTCAGGCTGCTGATAATCGGGTATCAGCGAGCAGCCGCTCAGCACGAAGGCGGCGACTGCGATGGAGAGTAGCGACTTGCTCATTAGCCAGCCTCTTTAGAAGGTTCAATAGCGTCATCATCTTGGTCGGCGATTTTGCGCTGACCCATGGACGACACGGTGACGAAGAACAATGGGACCCAGAAGATCGCCAGCACAGTGGCTGTGATCATACCGCCAATCACCCCGGTACCGATCGCATGCTGGCTACCCGAACCTGCGCCCGTGGAAATGGCCAGTGGAACCACACCGAGCACGAACGCGAGCGAGGTCATGATGATCGGTCGCAGACGCATCCGGCAGGCTTCGATCGCGGCATCGCGCAGGCTACGTCCTTGCTCATGCAGTTCCTTGGCGAACTCGACGATCAGAATGGCGTTTTTCGCCGCCAGACCAATCGTGGTCAACAGCCCCACCTGGAAGTACACGTCGTTGGACAGGCCGCGCAGGCTGGTCGCCATCAGCGCACCAATGATCCCCAGCGGTACCACCAGCATGACCGCGATCGGGATCGACCAGCTTTCATACAATGCCGCCAGACACAGGAACACCATCAGCAGCGACAAGGCGTACAACGCTGGCGCTTGCGAGCCGGACAGACGCTCTTCGTACGACAGGCCAGTCCAGGAAATACCGACACCGGCCGGCAGTTTCTTGGCCAGGGCTTCGACTTCGGCCATGGCTTCACCGGTGGAATAACCTGGCGCCGGGGCACCGAGGATTTCCATCGCTTCTACGCCGTTGTAACGGGCCAGTTTCGGCGAACCGTAGATCCATTCACCCTTGGCGAACGCCGAGAACGGAACCATGGTGCCGGCGCTGTTGCGCACGTACCACTTCTTCAGGTCTTCGGGGCTCATGCGAGCGCCAGGCAGGCCTTGTATGTAAACCTTCTTCACGCGACCGCGGTCGATGAAGTCGTTCACATAGCTACTGCCCAAGGCAATCGAAAGAGTGTTGTTGATGTCGGTGAGGGTCACGCCCAGGGCGCTGGCCTTCTCATCGTCGATTTCCAGCTGGTATTGCGGCTCGTCGTTCAGGCCGTTAGGACGGACTTGCGACAGGACCTTGCTTTGCGCCGCCATGCCTAGGAACTGGTTACGCGCTTCCATCAGCTTCTCGTGACCGATACCGGCGCGGTCCTGGAGGAACACGTCGAAACCGGTGGCGTTACCCAGTTCCAGTACCGCCGGCGGCGCGAAGGCAAACACCATGGCGTCGCGGAAGGTGAAGAAGTGCTGTTGGGCACGGGCCGCCAGTTTGAACACGCTGTTGTCGGCGTTACGTTCGTCCCACGGTCTGAGCATGATGAACGCCATACCCGAACTCTGGCCACGGCCGGCGAAGTTGAAGCCGGTCACGGTGAACACCGAGGCCACTGCGTCACCTTCACCACCTTCCTTGCTCGGACGCAGCAGGAATTCGCGCATTTCGTCCACGACCACTTGCGTGCGTTGGGCACTGGAACCGGCCGGGGTCTGCACCTGAGCGAACAGTACGCCCTGGTCTTCTTCCGGCAGGAACGCCGTTGGAATACGGGTGAACAGCCAGATCATGCCAACCACGATGATCAGGTACGCCAGCAGGTACGGAGCCTTGTGCGTGAGCATGTTGCCCACGCCACGCTCGTAGCTTCTGACGCCACGGTCGAAGCTGCGGTTGAACCAGCCGAAGAAGCCGCGTTTCGGCGTGCCGTGCTCACCTTTCGGAATCGCCTTGAGCATGGTCGCGCAGAGCGCCGGGGTGAAGATCAATGCCACCAATACCGACAAGGCCATGGCCGAGACGATGGTGATCGAGAACTGTTTGTAGATCACACCGGTGGAGCCACTGAAGAATGCCATCGGCAGCAGTACCGCCGACAGGACCAGGGCGATACCGACCAGGGCACCCTGGATCTGCCCCATGGATTTCTTGGTGGCCTCCTTGGGTGACAGGCCTTCTTCGCTCATGACCCGTTCGACGTTTTCCACCACGACGATGGCATCGTCCACCAGCAAGCCGATGGCCAACACCATACCGAACATGGTCAGGGTGTTGATGCTGAAGCCGAACGCCGCGAGGATCCCGAACGTACCCAGCAGTACCACCGGCACGGTCATCGTGGTGATGACGGTGGCACGGAAGTTTTGCAGGAACAGGAACATCACCAAAAACACCAGCACGATCGCTTCGACCAGGGTTTCAACCACACCCTTGATCGACTCGGTCACCACCGGGGTGGTGTCGTACGGGAACACCACTTCCATCCCTTCCGGGAAGAACGGTTTCAGGTCGTCGATGGTTTTGCGCAAGGCTTTTGCAGTGTCGAGGGCGTTGGCACCGTTGGCCAGTTTTACCGCCAGACCGGAGGCCGGGCTGCCGTTGAACTGGGCGCTGACCGAGTAGTTTTCGCCGCCCAGGCCGACGTCCGCAACGTCGCCGACACGCACTTGCGAGCCGTCCTTGTTGACCTTCAGCAAGATCGCCTTGAACTGCTCGGCGGTCTGCAGACGGGTCTTGCCGATGATCGTAGCGTTCAGTTGCTGGCCGGGCAGGGCAGGCAAACCGCCGAGTTGACCGGACGATACCTGGACGTTCTGCGCCGCGATGGCGGTTTTCACGTCCACCGGGGTCAGGTTGTAGTTGTTCAACTTGGCCGGGTCGAGCCAGATCCGCATCGCGTACTGGGCACCGAAGACCTGGAAGTCACCGACACCGGCGGTGCGCGAGATCGGGTCCTGCATGTTCGACACGATGTAGTTGGACAGGTCGTCCTTGGTCATGCTGCCGTCGCGCGACACCACACCGATGACCATCAGGAAGTTCTTCACGGACTTGGTGACACGGATACCCTGTTGCTGCACTTCTTGTGGCAGCAGTGGGGTGGCCAGGTTCAGTTTGTTCTGGACCTGAACCTGCGCGGTATCGGAACTGGTGCCTTGCTCGAAGGTCGCGGTAATGGTCATGCTGCCGTCGGAGTTACTTTCCGAGGAGACATAACGCAGGTTGTCGATACCGTTGAGCTGCTGCTCGATCACCTGCACCACGGTGTCCTGCACGGTTTGTGCGGATGCGCCAGGGTAGGTCACAGAGATAGCGATCGCCGGAGGCGCAATGCTCGGGTATTGGTTGATCGGCAGTTTGAGGATCGATAGAGCCCCGACCAACATAATCACCAGGGCAATCACCCAGGCGAAAATCGGACGGTCGATAAAAAATTTCGACATGGTTTACTCCCCTTTGCCGCCGACAGCTGTGTTAGCTGCCTGTGCGGGGGCCGGGCTCTTGGCGCCAACGTTAGTGGCTTCAGTGGCCTTGACTTCAACGCCAGGTCTGACGAATTGCAGCCCTTCGGTGATCACGCGATCGCCTGCCTTCAGACCGTCTTCAATCAGCCATTGGTTACCGACGGTGCGGCTGGCCTTGAGCTGACGCAGTTCGACCTTGTTGTCCGGACCGACGACCAGTGCGGTCGGAGAGCCTTTGAGGTCGCGGGTCACGCCTTGTTGCGGGGCCAGAATTGCCGCGCTGTTCACGCCGGCCTGCAATTGGGCATGAACGAACATGCCCGGCAGCAGGGTGTGATCAGGGTTCGGGAACACGGCACGCAAGGTCACGGAGCCGGTGGTCTGGTCAACCGAGACTTCGGAGAACTCGAGCTTGCCGTCCAGCGTGTACTGGCTGCCATCTTCCAGGGTCAGCTTGACCGCGGCGGCGTTGTCGCCAGCTTTTTGCAGGCGGCCGCTTTCCAGTTCGCGGCGCAGTTCAAGCAGCTCCACCGAAGACTGGGTGACGTCGACGTAGATCGGGTCCAGTTGCTGAATGACTGCCATGGCGTCGGACTGGCCGTTGCTGACCAGCGCGCCTTCGGTCACCGACGAACGGCCAATGCGACCAGAGATCGGTGCATAAACCTTGGTGTAGCGCACGTTGATCTGGGCGCTCTGCAGGGACGCTTCCGATTGCAGGCGGTTGGCCTGCGCGGTGTCGTATTCCTGACGGCTGACAGCCTGTTCGTCGACCAGTTGCTTGTAGCGGTCGGAGATCGACTTGGTCGAACGCAGGTTGGCTTCGGCGCTTTTCAGGGTCGCGTCATAAACCGATGGGTCGATCTGATAGAGCTGCTGACCGGCCTTAACGTCGCCGCCTTCCTTGAACAGTCGCTTGAGAATGATGCCGTTGACCTGTGGGCGAACTTCGGCGATGCGGAACGCACTGGTGCGCCCCGGAAGTTCGGACGTCAGGGTGAAGGCTTGAGGTTGCAGGGTTACGACGCCGACCTGAGGGGCTGGTGCGGCAGGTGCCGCCTCTTCCTTTTTACATCCGCTGAGCAGCGATGCCAGGGCGACGGCAGTAACCAGAGCGGTAACAGCTGGCTTGAATTGCATGAAGATCCTCGGGTCAGGCGCGCAAATTGCGCACAAGAAATGTGGAAGGTTAAAAAAATTCTGCCGGGTGGATAAGTAGCTTGCTAAGGAATATACTTACGTTCATGGTTGTTTGTAAAGGCCTTGGCGGTGTACCCATCCGGTTACAAAAGCCGTTCAAAGGTTTGAATTGTAGGCCTGATGAGACGCCCAAGAGCGCTCGCCCCACTTTTATTCAGCTGATATTCAGACATCGCTGAAGCCCCCCTGATTGAGGTTTTACTGCCATGGTCCGTCGTACCAAAGAGGAAGCTCAAGAAACCCGAAGCCAGATACTCGAAGCGGCAGAAAAAGCCTTTTATGAGCGGGGCGTGGCACGCACGACGCTGGCGGATATCGCTACCCTGGCCGGCGTGACTCGCGGTGCCATCTACTGGCATTTCAGTAACAAGGCGGATCTGGTGCAGGCGATGCTCGATACCTTGCATGAGCCGCTGGATGAAATGGCCAAGGCCAGTGAAAGTGAAGATGAACTCGATCCGCTGGGTTGCATGCGCAAACTGCTGATTCATTTGTTTCATCAAGTTGCCCTGGACCCGAAAACCCGACGCATCAACGAGATTCTGTTTCATAAGTGCGAATTCACCGATGAAATGTGCGATCTGCGCCAGCAGCGCCGAACGGCCAGTCTCGATTGCAATGTGCGAATCGCTCTGGCCCTGAGTAATGCGGTGAATCGCGGGCAGTTGCCGGAAAACCTCGACACTGCTCGCGCGGCCATCAGTCTGCATGCGTACGTCGATGGCATCCTGTATCAGTGGCTGTTGGCTCCCGACAGTTTTCAACTGCACGCCGAAGCCGAGCGCTGTGTCGATACAGCGTTGGATATGCTGCGCTTGAGTCCCAGCCTGCGCAATTGAAACAAAATGCGTAATTGGATCCGTTTGTGTCAAGACGTGAAGCGGGGAATGTCCCTGCTTCGCTCGCCTTTCTGTAATGGGGTGCTTTTATATACGTACGTTTGCCAGGTTGATAGGTAGCGAGCTACGTATTTTGTAGGGATTTTGTGTCGAGTGTGTGAATGAATGTTAACCACCCGGGCTACAAGGGCGCCGAGCAGCCGATAAAGGGTATCGCGCTGATCTGCCTGGCGGTTTTGTTGTTCGCCAGTCACGACACTTTGTCCAAGTACCTGTCCGGGTTTTATCCGATCGTGATGGTGGTTTGGGCACGCTACGTGGTGCACACCTTGTTGATGCTGGTGATTTTCGTGCCACGCAGTGGTTTCTCGGTGGTAGTGCGCACCAAGCGTCCGGGTTTGCAGTTATTGCGCGCCCTGTGCCTGATTGGCACCAGCCTGTTTTTCACTACCGGTCTGCGTTACATCCCCTTGGCTGAAGCCACAGCTGTCACTTTTCTTGCACCTTTATTAGTGACCGCGTTGTCCGTACCGTTGCTGCATGAGCGGGTAACCCGCAATCAGTGGCTGGCGGTGTTGGGGGGATTTGTCGGCGTGTTGATCGTCGTGCGGCCCGGTGGTGCGCTGTTCACCCCGGCGATCTTGTTGCCACTGTGCTCGGCCTTGTGTTTTGGCTTCTATCAATTGCTCACCCGCCTGCTCAGCGGTATCGACAGCCCGACCACCAGCAACTTTCTCACCGGCATTCTCAACAGCCTGATTATGACTGCGCTGTTGCCGTTCTTCTGGAGCACGCCGACGCTGCTGCATGGCCTGTTCATGATCGGGCTGGGCACTTGCGGCATGCTCGGTCACATGTTGCTGACCCAGGCCTTCCGCCATGCGGCACCGGCGATGCTGGCACCCTTCAGTTACGGGCAGATTCTGTTTGCCGGGATATACGGGGATTTGATCTTCGACCATACCCCGGACAGCTTTGGCGTGATCGGTATCACGGTAATTTGCCTCAGCGGTCTCGCGGTCGCCTGGGGGCAGCGCAAACGCTGACTGCGATATTTTGATCTTCCATACGCAAAAGCCCCGGCTCTTTCGAGTCGGGGCTTTTGCATTTCAACGGCGGACGTTTACAACGCCGGGTAATCGATGTAACCGACCGGACCCTTCGCATAGAACAGTTCCGGACGTGCCTCGTTCAACGGCGCATCGGCCTTCAAACGTGCCGGCAGGTCCGGGTTGGCGATAAACGGTACACCGAACGCCACCGCATCGGCCTTGCCACTGGCCAGCCACTCGTTGGCGCTGTCCTTGGTGAAGCGTTCGTTGGCGATGTACGGGCCGCCGAAGGCTTCTTTCAGTTGTGGGCCGAGGCTGTCGCCGGCTTCTTTCTCGCGCGAGCAAATGAAGGCGATGCCACGCTTGCCCAGTTCACGAGCGACGTAGGTGAAGGTCTCGGACAGGTTGTCGTCGCCCATGTCATGGAGGTCGGCACGGGGTGACAGGTGCACACCCACGCGGCCCGCGCCACAGATTTCGATGGCGGCATCGGTCACTTCCAGCAGCAGACGCGCACGGTTTTCCAGGGAGCCGCCATAGTTGTCGGTACGCTGGTTGGTGCTGCTTTGCAGGAACTGGTCGAGCAGGTAACCGTTGGCGCCGTGGATTTCCACACCGTCGAAACCGGCAGCCTTGGCGTTCTCGGCACCCACGCGGTAAGCGTCGATGATGTCGGCGATTTCGGCGGTTTCCAGGGCGCGCGGGGTCGGGAAGTCGGCCAATGGACGCACCAGGCTGACATGACCCTTAGGCTGGATGGCACTCGGCGCGACCGGTGCTTCGCCGTTCAGGTACAAGGGGTGGGAAATCCGACCCACGTGCCACAGTTGCAGGAAAATTTTGCCGCCCGCGCCGTGGATTGCTTTGGTCACGTTGCTCCAGCCGCGCACCTGGTCGTTGGACCAGATACCGGGAGTGTCCGGGTAGCCCACGCCGATTGGCGTGACCGACGTGGCTTCGCTGAGGATCAGGCCGGCAGAGGCACGTTGTACGTAGTACTCGGCCATCAGCGCGTTCGGCACACGGCCTTCGTCGGCGCGGCAGCGGGTCAGCGGCGCCATGATGATGCGGTTGGCCAACTCGAGGTCGCCCAGTTTGATCGGATCGAAAATAGTCGTCATTTAATACAACCCTCGTTAAAGATCAGTTAGTAACAGGGGCCAGTTCGGCATTGCCGCTCTGACGGAAAGTAATCAGGGTCACCAGCAGGGCAAGTACCGCCAGTGCGGCTGCCGCGAGCGGCACGCGGGTGAGACCGAAGCCGTGGGCGATGACGCTGCCACCGACCCAGGCACCGAGTGCGTTGCCGACGTTGAACGCGCCGATGTTCAGGGTCGATACCAGGTTCGGTGCCGCCTTGCCGTAGGTCACAACGTTCACTTGCAGGGCGGGTACGGCGGCGAAGCACGCGGTGGCCCAGAGGAACAGGGTGATCTCGGTTGGAATCACGGCAATGCTGGTCCAGGTCAGCACGGTGGACACGACCGCCATGGTGATGAACACACCGATCAGCGTCGCAGCCAGGCTTTTGTCCGCCAGCTTGCCGCCAATGATGTTGCCGACCGTCAGGCCCAGACCGATGAGCATCAAGGTCCAGGTCACGCCGCGTGGCGAGACTCCGGTGACCTCGCCCAACAGCGGGGCGACATAGGTGAACAAAGTGAAGACCGAGGCAGCGAATAGCGCAGTCATGCTCAGGGACAGCCAGATACCGGCGCCCTTGAGGGCGCGCAGTTCGGCGCGCATGTCGAGTTTCTCTTCGTCGCGCTTGGCCGGCAGGAAGCGGATCAGGCCAATCAGTGCAATCACACCGATTACGGTCACCGCCCAGAAGGTCGAACGCCAGCCGGCTTCCTGGCCGAGCGCAGTGCCCAGCGGCACGCCGAGGACGTTGGCCAGGGTCAGGCCGGTGAACATCAGGGCCACCGCCGACGCACGTTTGTTGGCCGGCACCAGACCGGCCGCCACCACCGAACCGATGCCGAAGAAGGCGCCGTGACACAGCGCGGTGACCACGCGGGCAAACATCAAAACGTTGTAGTCACTGGCCAGGGCGCAGAGCAGGTTGCCAATGATGAAGATGCCCATCAACGCTACCAATGCGGCCTTGCGCGGCAGCCTGGCGGTGGCCAGTGCCATGAACGGTGCACCGATGGCCACGCCCAGGGCGTAACCGGTCACCAGCCAGCCGGCGCCGGGGATCGACACACCAAGGTCGGCTGCTACCTCGGGCAGCAAGCCCATGATGACGAACTCGGTGGTGCCGATGGCGAAGGCGCTCAAGGCCAGAATGAGTAGCGAGAGGGGCATTGTCAGTTCCTTGTCGGAGCGCGGAGCTCCTTGTCGATGGCGTCGAGGAACGCCTGAATCACGTCCTCGTTGCGTTTGAAGAAGTGCCATTGACCGGCCTTCTGACTGCTGATCAGTCCCGCCCGTTGCAAGGTCGCCAAGTGAGCGGACACGGTCGACTGCGACAGGCCGCAGCGTTGATCGATCTGTCCGGCGCAAATGCCGTACTCATGGTTGTGGAGCTGTTCCGGGAACTGGACCTTGGGGTCTTTCAGCCAGATGAGGATGTCTCGGCGTACTGGGTGTGCCAGCGCTTTTATTATTTCGTCGAGGTCGATGGTCATGATTTGGGGCTCGTGATGAGTAAAACGCTATATCGCGATGAGGCGAACTTTAAATCGGTACTTCGCGATATACCAATATGATTTTGGTCTGATGACCGTGTAAATCGGTATATCGGGTTATAACGATATGGATGGCGCAGTGCTAAGCTGCGCGCATGAACTATCTCGCACATCTGCACCTCGGTGGCCAGCGCCCCGGTCAAATGCTCGGCAGTCTGTATGGCGATTTCGTCAAAGGACGGCTGCAAGGGCAGTTCGATCCGGAGATCGAAGCGGCCATTCAGTTGCATCGCAGCATCGACGTGTTTACCGACCGCCATCCGCTGGTGGACATCGCCTTGTCGCGGTTTTCCCTCACGCGCCGGCGTTACGCCGGGATCGTTCTCGATGTGTTTTTCGACCATTGCCTGGCGCGGGACTGGACGCTTTACGCGGATCAACCGCTTGAGCAATTCACCGCGCACGTTTATCGGGTGCTGTCCGCCGAACCGCAGCTGCCGGAGCGCCTGGCGCGGATTGCACCGCACATGGTGGCCAATGATTGGCTGGGTTCATATCAGGAATTCGAAGTGCTTGAGCAGGTGCTGCGGGGGATTTCGCGCAGGTTGACCCGGCCGGAGGAGTTGGCGGGGGCGATGGAGGAATTGCGGCGGTTGTATGAACCGTTGAGCGAGGATTTCCGGTTGTTCTATCCGCAGCTTCAGGATTTCGCCCAGAATCGGTCACACAAATCCCCGTAGGAGCGAGGCTTGCCCGCGAAGAGGCCCTTGAGGGCGCCAAAAGCTTCGCGGGCAAGCCTCGCTCCTACAGAAGCAGATTTACAGAAGCAGATTCAGGCAGCGATCAGTTCGCCGGCACGCCGTGGCTCGGCAGGTTTTGCGACTTCACCAAACAACGCCCTCTGCACCGCCTGCTGCGCTTCGAACGCCAGCGCCGCACGTTCCCGGTCCTGGCACTCGATCGGTTTGAGCAGATGAATCTCCACCTCACCCCGATCATTGGCGAACAAGCGCATCAGGTGCGAGAGCAAATCATCATCGCCAATGAACGGTGCCAGGGTATCGAGTTCGCCGTCGCGCAGATAACGAATCGCCACCGGTTGCAGCGCCACTTCGGAATCGATCGCCGCGGACAGCAAACGGCCATGAAACGTACGCAGCGAGCGGCCATCGGTGGTGGTGCCTTCGGGGAACATCAGCAGTGGATGTTCCTGCTCCAGATGACGGGTCATCTGTTTGCGGATCAACTGACTGTCGCCTGAACCACGGCGAATGAACAGGCTGCCGGCCTTGGCCGCCAACCAGCCCGCCACCGGCCAGGTGCGCACTTCGGCCTTGGACAGGAACGACAGCGGCGTGAGCATGCCCAGCAACGGAATGTCGGTCCAGGACACATGATTGCTGACCCAGAGCATTGGCGCCTTCGGCAATTCACCATGCACGGTCACGCGAAAGGGCAGGGCATTGCTCAGCCGCGCCATGAAAAACCGCGACCAGCGCTGGCGACGGACCATCGAATGGGCAATCCCCAGTCGCTCGAACAACCCGAACACACTGGCCATGCTCAAGCCCAGCGTCACCACCAAAAGCACTCGCGCAATTCGCGCGTACACCCGCAAGCGGCTCATTACACAGCCGCCTTGAAGTGCTTGGCGTAGCGCGGGCAGAGCTCGTCGCGCTTGAGCAGGATGAACACGTCGGCCACCTGGAAGTCTTCATCCCAGCACGGCTCGCCGCAGATTTTCGCGCCCAGGCGCATGTAGGCCTTGAGCAGCGGCGGCATTTCGGCGATGACGTTGGACGGAATATCCAGCGTCGGCAATGGCTTCTTCGGCTCGGCCCGCAGGTGTTCGGTGCACAGGTAGCGTTCGCGCAGGCGCTGCATGATCGCGTGGGCCTGAATGCCGCCGTCCTGCATAGGAATGCTCGCGCACCCCATCAAATAGCTGTAGCCACCCTGGTTCAGCACTTCGGCCAGTTCACCCCAGAGCACCGCGATAGTGCCGCCGTTGCGGTAGGCCGGGTCGACGCAGGTGCGACCGATTTCCAGGATCGGGCCTTTGAGATGGACAAGGCCATGCAGGCTGAATTCTTCTTCGCTGTAGAACTTGCCCAGGCTGCTGGCCGCTGTGTGGTCGAGCAACCGGGTGGTCGCCACCAGTCGCCCGGTGTTCAAGTCACGCACGCCGATGTGGGCGCAGTGAACATCATAGTCATCCATGTCCAGACCCAGCTCCGCGCCTTTCAGCTTGGCGTTGAATTCGCCGCTGAACACGTTGAAGCGCAAGGCCTGGGCTTCCTGCAACGCCTCGGCGCCCACCAGGCGTTCGGCTTGCAGGCGGCGTTCATTGCCGGTGTCGCTGATGCGGGCGATCTGAGTCATTGTGAGTCTCCGTGCGGGCTGGCCACCCGTCTTGGGTTGCAGCCGATCGACTTTCTTTATGCAGCCGTGTTGTGCAAAGTCAGGCTATGTAGCCCCGGTGTCATCGCCATGAAGCTTTGGTGATGCTTATATGACAGCCCACAAGGAGCCTCTTATGCCCTGGCAAACCCTGTTGAAACGCCGCGATCGCCTGCCCGCCGACCCTGACCTGGGTGAAGGCTTTGCCACCTTGTTGCAACAGTTGGGCGCGGTGTCGCCGTTCGAATTGGCGGTGGCCGGCGCACGGCTGATGGCGACGCCGGGGCTGGCGTTTCTGGTGGGCTATCAGGCGGCGTTGCGCATGCTCTGGCCGAGTGCGCCGCTGAGCCTCGGCGCGTTGTGCGCGACCGAACAGCGCAGTTTGCGGGTGGCGGACATGCAGACCCGACTGCGTGATCTGCGCCTGAACGGGCGCAAGGATTTCGTCACCGCCGGCGATGCCGCCGACTGGCTATTGGTCGCTGCTCGCAGTGAAGAACCCGGCGAAGTGCCGCGCTTGAACCTTGCGGTGGTTTACCCCGGCGAACCGGGTGTGCGTCTGGAAAAACTCGCGCCGATGCCACTGATGCCGGACATAGGCCACGGCCGGTTGTTTCTCGACAACGCACTGTGTGAATTGCTGGCGGGGGATGGCTGGGATGCTTACGTCAAACCGTTCCGAACCCTGGAAGACATCTATGTGCTGAGCGCCATGACTGCGTGGTTGTTCGGTGTTGGCCAAGACAGCGACTGGCCGCAAACCTTGCAACTGCGCTTGCTGGCGCTGCTGGCCGGGTGCGCGGAAGTCAGCCGCCAGGCGCCGAACAATCCGGCCGGGCATGTGTTGCTGGGCGGGTTGTTTGCGCAGTTCGATGGGCTCAAGGCTGAAGTGAATCAGGCCCTGGCCGATGGTCCGCCACAATGGGCGGCGATGTGGCAGCGCGATCAGGCGGTGATGGATCTGGCGGCAGGGGCGCGGGGGAAGCGGTTGGCCAAGGCGTTGGCGGGATTGTTGTAAGGCTGAAGGGACCCTTCGCGGGCAAGCCTCGCTCCTACAGGGATCGTATCCGGCACAAATCCTGTAGGAGCGAGGCTTGCCCGCGAAGGCGATCTCTTGGACGACGCAAATTCCAAAACTGTCATCTAGCTCGACTAGGCTCTGCAGGTTCATCCCTCCGAGCGCCCCCCATGTTCAAAGGCTTGTCGCTGATTTTCATGTTGCTGCTCAGCCTCACCGCCCAGGCCGAAAACTGGCCGGCCGAGCAATGGTCGCCCGGCCCGAAAGTCAGCGGCCCGGCACTTCAGGCCCTGGAAAACTACGCTTTCCCACCCCGCGACGATGCCACTCACCAAGGCATTCGCACCGATGCGTTGCTGGTAATCCGCGACGGTCAGCTGATCTACGAACGCTACGCCGGCCCGACCACTGCGCAAACGCCGCACCTGACCTGGTCAATCAGCAAAAGCCTCATGGCCACAGTCCTCGGGGTGGCCTATGGCGAAGGCCTGTTCAAACTCCAGGACCCGGTACAGAAGTTTTATCCAGCGCTGGAAAAACACTCGGCCATGAGCATGGCCGATCTGTTGCACTGGGCCTCGGGCCTGGACTGGCAGGAAGATTATGAATACGCACCGTTGAAGTCCTCGGTGGTGGCCATGCTCTACACCCGTGGACACCGCGACATGGCCGCGTTCACTGCTGAGCACGACGAGTACGCCAAACCCGGTCAGGCATTCCGCTATTCCAGCGGCGACAGCAACCTGCTGTCCGCCGCGCTGAAAGCCATCGTTGGCCCGGCCCGTTATCCGGATTATCCATGGACCGCGCTGTTCGAACCCTTGGGGATTCGCAGTGCGGTGTGGGAAGCGGATGCCACAGGCACGTTTGTCGCATCGTCCTACGCCTATCTCACTGCCCGGGACCTGGCGCGGGTCGGCCTGTTGATGGCGCGCGACGGTCGTTGGCGTGAGCGGCAATTGCTGCCCAAGGAGTGGGTCGACTTCAGTCGTGAGCCTTTCGCCCGCTATCAAGCCAACCAGGATGAAGCAGTACCCGGCGGTCACTGGTGGCTCAATCGCGCGGTGGAGGGTGCGACACAACCCTGGCCCGATGCCCCCGCCGATACCTTCGCCGCGCTGGGCCATTGGGGTCAGGCGATGTATGTGATTCCCAGCGAAAACCTGGTGATCGTGCGCTACGGCGATGACCGCGATGGGAGTTATCGGCACAACGATTTGCTCAAACTCGCGCTCAAGGCGTTTGCCATGAAGGTGCAGCCATGAGTCGCCGCAGTTTTATTCGCCGTCGGCCGTTCAGCATGCTGTTGCTGGTGCTGCTGATCGTCTTGCTCGGCTGGGGCTGGCAGGAGCGGGTGGCGCTGTGGGCTTTCCCGGACATCATCAGCGCCTACACCGCCAAGGAATACTGCTCGTGCCGCTATGTGATGAACAATCCGGCCGAGTATTGCCAGGGCTATGTGAAGCAGTATTTACCCACCAGCGGGTTCGTCGATGACGCCGCCAGCAAGCGCGTGACGATCAGCGGCATGGGGCGTAGCAACAGCGCTGTTTGGGTTGGCGAACGCCAAGGCTGTCGCCTGCAACCCTGACAGCCATCAGGCTCTTTGTGGCGAGGGAGCTTTTGTGGCGAGGGGGCTTGCCCCCGTTGGAGGGCGAAGCACTCCCAAAATCAGGCAATGAGTTTCCTCAAGTAGTCCACATACACAGGTTTTGCGGCTGCTGCGCAACCGAACGGGGGCAAGCCCCCTCGCCACAGGGAATGTCTTTGATTCAAGATCCGGGGCATTAGAGTTTGCAATGTGCCCACGGCCAGTTAAGGTTCGTGCAGGTTTATCTGCCCCCGAGTTTCTATGTTCAAGCGGTCCTTCTCTAAAACCCTCGCCTTCCTGTTGCTGGCCGGTGTCACCGTGTCGGCCCAGGCCAATTGGTATCTGGACGGCGAGTCCTCGCGGCTGTCGTTCATCAGCACTAAAAACGCCAACATTTCCGAAGTGCAGCGCTTTCTGGTGCTGCACGGCAAGGTCGATCCCAAGGGCCTGGCGCAAGTGGAGGTTGAGCTGGAGTCGGTCAACAGCGGCATTCCACTGCGTGACGAACGCATGCGCAAGGAACTGTTCGATATCCAGACATTCCCTGAAGCACTGATCACCACGCAAATCGATCTACGGCCGATCAACGACCTGGCGCCCGGTGCGCAACTGGAGTTGCGCTTGCCGCTGACCGTCAACCTGCATGGCAAACAACACCAATACAACGCCGAACTGCTGGCGACCCGTCTCGATGACCGACGCTTCCAAGTGGTGACTCTCGAGCCTTTGGTGATCAACGCTGAAGACTTCGACCTGGCCCCGGGCCTGGAAAGCTTGCGCAAGGTTGCCGGTTTGTCGGCCATCAGTCTGTCGGTGCCGGTGGGTGCGGTGCTGATTTTCACGGCGCGCTGAGATGCGCGGCGCAATTTTCCCGTGGCGCGAAGGCAATCGCTTTGAACTGCTGATCGACGGCCCGCAGTTTTTTCCGCGAATGCTGGTGGCGATTGCCCGCGCCGAAGAACAAGTCGAACTGGAACTGTACCTGGTGGAGGCGGGAGCCTGCGCCGAGGCCATGGTTCAGGCGCTGGTCCAGGCTGCCGAACGCGGCGTGCGGGTGCGCTGCCTGTTCGATGACTATGGCAGCCTGGCATTCACCCTGACCTTGCGTCAGCGCCTGATGGCCGCCGGTGTCGAGTTGCGTTTCTACAACCGCCTGAGCTGGCGACGCTGGGTGGGCAATTTCTATCGCGACCACCGCAAGCTGCTGCTGGTGGATCAATGCCTGGCGGTGGTCGGCGGCACCGGGGTGACAGATGAGTTCTGGACACCGGGCGAAGACACCAGCGAATGGCACGAAGTGATGGTGGAAATCACCGGTCCCTTGGTCATCGACTGGCAGTTGCTGTTCGACCGCCAATGGATCGCCAACCGTCATCGGCGTGCCTGGAAACCCACTGCGCACTTCGGTTTGCCGCGCTTGCCGCGAGTGCCAGCCATGGGCGAGGGCATGGGCCGGGTCGCTTATGCCGATGCCCGTCAACACCGCGATATTCTGCAATCGCTGGTTCGTGCGCTGAACAGCGGCCAGCGCCGAATCTGGCTGGCCACGCCGTATTTCCTGCCGACCTGGAAAGTCCGTCGTTCACTGCGTCGGGCGGCGGCTCGTGGCGTCGATGTGCGTTTGCTGCTGACCGGGCCGCGCACCGATCACCCGTCGGTGCGCTACGCCGGGCATCGCTACTACCCGCGATTGCTCAGGGCCGGGGTGAAGATCTTCGAATACCAGCCGTGTTTCCTGCACCTGAAGATGGTGTTGATCGATGACTGGGTGAGCATCGGCTCGTGCAACTTCGATCACTGGAATCTGCGTTTCAATCTGGAAGCCAACCTCGAAGCCCTGGACCCCGGACTGACCCGGGCGGTGGCGGCGAGTTTCGAAAATGACTTTGCCCTGAGCCAGGAAGTCAGCCTCGAGGCATGGAAGCGCCGACCGCTGTGGCGGCGGGTCAAGCAAAGGGTGTGGGGATGGGTGGATCGGCTGGTGGTGAATCTGCTGGATCGACGGGGCTGAACATTCTTGCAGCTACACCCTAAAACCACTGTGGGAGCGAGCCTGCTCGCGATGGCGGCATAACATTCAATAGAGATGCTGAATGTTATGGCCTCATCGCGAGCAGGCTCGCTCCCACAGGTTTTTGTGGCGTATGACTAATTACAGCAACTCAAAGCTCTGCTGCGTCACGTCCTGGGAGTCCAGGCCGATCTGCACGTTGAACTTGCCCGGTTCCGCGGCGTACTTGAGCTGGGCGTTGTAGAACTTCAGGTCATCCTCGGTGATGGTGAAGTGCACGACTTTCTGTTCGCCGGCCTTGACCAAAACTTTCTGGAAGTTCTTCAGCTCCTTGACCGGGCGGATCATCGAGCCGGTCACGTCCTGGATGTACAGCTGCACCACGGTTTCGCCGTCACGCTTGCCGGTGTTCTTCACCACGACGCTGGCGTCGAGCTTGCCGGTCTTGTTCAGTGTGGTCGACGACAGGGCCATGTCGGTCAGGCTGAACTGGGTGTAGCTCAGGCCGAAGCCGAACGGGAACAGCGGCCCGGTGGTGTCTTCGAAATACTGCGAGGTGTAGTTGCCCGGTTTGCCCGGCGTGAACGGCCGGCCAATGCTCAGGTGGTTGTAGTAGGTCGGAATCTGACCCACCGAGCGCGGGACGGTGATTGGCAGTTTGCCCGACGGGTTGTAGTCGCCGAACAGCACGTCAGCAATGGCGTTGCCGCCTTCGGTGCCGCTGAACCAGGTTTCCAGAATCGCGTCAGCCTGCTCTTTCTCTTCGAGAATCGACAGCGGACGGCCGTTCATCAATACCAACACCAGCGGTTTGCCGGTGGCCTTCAACGCCCTGATCAACTCGCGCTGGTTGGCCGGAATGTTCAGGTCGGTACGGCTCGACGATTCGTGGGACATGCCACGGGATTCGCCCACCGCTGCCACCACTACATCGGCCTGTTGCGCGGCTTTCACCGCTTCATCGATCAACACGTTGGCCGGACGCGGGTCATCCACCACTTCTGGCGCGTCGAAGTTGAGGAAGTTCAGGTAATCGAGGATTTTCTTGTCGCTGGTGATATTCGCGCCGCGGGCGTAGATCAGCGTTGACTGCGCGCCGAGAGCGTGGGTCATGCCGTCGAACAGGGTTACCGATTGCGCCGGCCGGCCAGCGGCAGCCCAACTGCCCATCATGTCGATCGGTGCCTTGGCCAGTGGACCGACCAGCGCGATTTTTGCGGTTTTCTTCAACGGCAGGGTGTCGCCCTGGTTCTTCAGCAGCACCAGACTGCGACGCGCCACATCACGGGCTTCGGCGCGGTGCAGACGGCTTTCGGCGTAGGTGTCGGCCGGGTCATCCTCGGCCTTGCCGATGCGCAGGTACGGGTCTTTGAACAGGCCCATGTCGTACTTGGCGGCGAGCACTTCACGCACGGCATTGTCGATGTCTTTCTGTTCGATCTCACCGGCCTTCAACAGCCCTGGCAATTCCTTGCCATAGAGGGTGTCGTTCATGCTCATGTCGATGCCGGCCTTGATCGCCAGCTTCGCGGCTTCGCGACCGTCAGCGGCGACGCCGTGCTTGATCAGCTCGAAAATCGCCCCGTGATCACTGACCGCCAGGCCTTTGAAGCCCCATTCCTTGCGCAGCAGGTCGTTCATCAGCCAGGTGTTGGCGGTGGCCGGCACGCCGTTGATCGAGTTCAGCGCAACCATCACCCCGCCAGCACCGGCGTCGATGGCGGCGCGGTACGGTGGCAGGTAATCCTGGTACATCTTGACCGGGCTCATGTCGACGACGTTGTAGTCGCGACCGCCCTCGACCGCACCGTACAAGGCAAAATGCTTGACGCTGGCCATGATGCTGTCGGCCGCGTTCGCACCGGTACCCTGGAACGCCTTGACCATTACGCCGGCGATCCGCGAAACCAGGTAGGTGTCTTCGCCGAAGCCTTCGGACGTGCGGCCCCAGCGTGGGTCGCGGGAGATGTCGACCATCGGCGCGAAGGTGATGTCGAGGCTGTCAGCCGCCGCTTCCTTGGCGGCGATGCGCCCCGACAGGCCAATGGCGTCCATGTCCCAGCTCGAGGCCAGGGCCAGCGGAATCGGGAAAATGGTGCGGTGGCCGTGGATTACGTCATAGGCGAAGAACATCGGGATCTTCAACCGGCTGCGCATGGCCGCATCCTGCATCGGACGGTTTTCGGCGCGGGTGATCGAGTTGAAGGTGCCGCCGATATTGCCGGCGGCGATCTCCTTGCGGATCATCTCGCGCGGCATTTCCGGGCCGATGCTGATCAGGCGTAATTGGCCGATCTTTTCATCGAGGGTCATTTGCTTCATCAGGTGGCTGATGAAGGCGTCCTTGTTCTCTATAGGTGCGGGCGTCGTGGCGGCCAATACGGTATGACTGGCCAGGCTGACGAACAGGCCCAGCAAACACAGCTTCTTCATGAATAGTTTTCTCGAAAGCCTAAACGGCAGTGAATACGCGCCGGTCAGCCAAAATTTAGGGAGCGACTATTGTTGTTCAGGTAAATGCAGACACACTTGTGCAGTGTGTCCGCGCTGGGCCATCTTTTAGCCCATTGGCTCGTTGCAATCCAGTAGCGGCGCAGATTATGCCCCAAGAGCCGGGTTGAAAGTTCGCAGGTTGTTTCATCAACGGAATGTGCAAGGGAGCATCAACCAGATGAATGTACGACACCATTATCGGTCGAGCCTGCAGGTTGCAGCCTTGATGTTGCTGACAACACTGCTTGCCGGCTGCGGCATCAACAATATCCCGACCCTCGACGAACAGGCCAAGGGCGCCTGGGGTCAGGTGCAGAACCAGTACCAGCGTCGCGCCGACCTGATTCCCAACCTGGTGGAAACGGTCAAGGGTTATGCCCAGCACGAGCAAGAAACCCTGACCGCGGTGATCGAAGCCCGGGCCAAGGCCACGTCGATTCAGGTGGATGCCAGCACGCTGGATAATCCGGAAAAACTCAAACAGTACGAACAGGCGCAGAATCAGCTGACCGGTGCGCTGAGCCGGTTGATGGTGGTGTCCGAGCGCTACCCGGACCTCAAGGCCAACCAGAACTTCCTGGCGCTGCAATCGCAACTTGAAGGCACCGAGAACCGCATCGCCGTGGCGCGTCGCGACTTCATCCTGGCGGTGCAGAAATACAATACCGAGATCCGCACCTTTCCCGGTCGCCTGTGGCACACCGTGATGTATAGCGATCTGCCGATCCGCGAAACTTTCGAGGCCACCAGCCCCGGCGCGGAGAAAGCGCCAGAAGTGAAGTTCCAGTAAGCGCCGGAACGGGCTAGAAGCGTCACCAAGGATGAGGTTGCCAATGCGCGTGTTGAAAGTGGGCCTGGTGCTGCTGTTCTGGGTGTTTGCCCTGACGGCCCAGGCCGAGTTGAAGTTCCCGGAACTGACCGGGCGGGTGGTGGACAACGCCCAGATGATCGAGCCTGCGGTGCGCGAGCAACTGACGCAACAGCTCAACGCCCATGAAAAAACCACCGGCGAGCAGTTGGTGGTGGTGACGTTGCCGGACTTGCAGGGCACCGACATCGCGGATTTCGGTTATCAATTGGGGCGCTACTGGGGCATCGGCCAGAAGGACAAGAACAACGGCGCGTTGCTGATCGTCGCGCGTGACGAGCGCAAGCTGCGGATCGAAGTCGGTTATGGCCTGGAAGGGCGCCTGACCGATGCGCAGAGTTCGGTGATCATCCATCAGGTGATCACGCCCGCGTTCAAGGCCGGCAACTTCAGCAAAGGCATCAGCGACGGGGTCGCGGCGATGCTGGTGGTACTGGGCGGCAATCCGCTGGACGAGCCGTCGACGGTGTATGAACCGCGTGGTGATCAGGAGAGTGATTTTGTTGGGCGGCATCCGGGGTTGTTCGTGTTCCTGGTGTTGCTGTTTATCCTGACGATCTTCATCGGCCAGATGTTCGGTATTCTGCCAAGCGGAGGAGGCCGTGGCGGCTCGGGAGGGGGCTTGGGCGGCGGAGGTTTTGGCGGTGGCGGCGGCGGGGGCTTCAGCGGCGGCGGGGGCAGTTTCGGGGGTGGTGGATCGTCGGGCGGCTGGTGATACTGCAGGTAAAAACAACAATAGCGAGCAGGCATTCATAAACATGGCATTACTGACTGAACACGAACAACGCAAAGTCGCCGAGGCGATTGCCCGGGTCGAGCGCGACACCGACGCCGAACTGGTCACGGTGCTGGCGGCCCGCGCCGACGATTACGCGTATATCCCGCTGCTCTGGGCCAGCCTGCTGGCGCTGGTGGTGCCGGGTATCGTGCATTACCTGACGGGCTGGCTGACCATGCACAGCCTGTTGCTGGTGCAATGGCTCAGCTTCATCGTGTTGTGCCTGGTGTTCCGGATCCCGAAAGTCACCACGCGCCTGATCCCGCGCTCTGTCCGTCACTGGCGGGCGTCGAACCTGGCGCGCCGGCAGTTCCTGGAGCAAAACCTGCACCACACCGTGGGCAGCACCGGCATGCTGATTTTCGTCTCCGAGGCCGAGCGCTATGTGGAGATCCTGGTGGATGAAGGCATTTCCAAACGGCTGGACAACAAGAACTGGGACGCAATTGTGGCGGCGTTTACGCAGCAGGTGAAACAGGGGCAGACGTTGCAAGGGTTTGTGACGTGCATCGAGGCATGCGGCGAGTTGCTCAAGGTGCATGTGCCGGTGACTCATGTGCGCAATGAGTTGCCGAATCGGTTGGTGGTGTTGAGCTGATTTCACGCTCCGGATTTGACACACATCATTGTGGCGAGGGGACTTGTCCCCGTTGGGTCGCGAAGCGGCCCCATTCGATTCATCGGTTAGACCGAGTTCTCAGGTTTTACGACTGCTGCGCAGCCGAACGGGGACAAGTCCCCTCGCCACGGGGAACTCGACTTGCCTCGCGATTCGCACCGTTCGGTAAATAACTGCGTGTCCCGAACGGCCATCCCCCCTAAAATACCCGCCATTCTCCGATTCGCACCGCCCGAGGCCGTTTTTTCCATGTCTGTCACCGCCACTCCCGCCAGCCTCGTGCCGGATCATCACGCCCAGTTCATCGATCTGCTGCAAGCCAGCCTCGATCAGAATGCCTTCATCAAACTGGTGCTGGCCAAGTACGTCGGTGGCGAAGCGGACTTGCAGCGGCTGATCATCAAGCAGCTGACGGTCAAGGATCAGCCGTGCCTGTCCTTCGTCTATCGCTACAAGACCCGCGATATCACCAAGAACCTGCCGCTTGCCGAAGGGGTGGCGACCATTGCCGCGTTGTTGCCCGCATCGTTCAAAAATGCGCATTTACTGTCATTGACCGACGAAGCCCAGCTCGAATACAGCAAAAAGGGCAAATCTTCGCTGTTCAAGAGCAAACCTCAGCAATTGCGCGAAGTACCGTCCGCCGAGCACAACCGCGAGAAGAACCGTTTCCTCGACCTGAGCCGGCCGTTCCTCAAAGACCTCGGCGTGACCAACGCGCAACATGAGCTGATCCCGGCGATGTCGCGCAAGTGGAAGCAGATCAACAAGTTCATCGAAGTCTTCAGCCATGCGCTGACTTCGTCGCCACTGGCGCTGGACAAACCCGTGCGGGTGGCGGATTTCGGCTCGGGCAAGGGCTACCTGACGTTCGCGATCCACGACTACTTGCGCAACACCCTGAAGGCCGAGGGCGAGGTGACCGGCGTCGAACTGCGCGAAGACATGGTCAACCTGTGCAACAGCGCGGCGGCGAAGCTGGAGCATCCGGGGCTGGTGTTCAAATGCGGTGACGTGCGCAGCGTCGCGCCGAGCGAGCTGGACGTGATGATCGCGTTGCATGCCTGCGACATCGCCACCGACTATGCGATTCACACCGGCATTCGTTCTGGCGCTTCGATCATCATGTGCTCGCCGTGCTGCCACAAACAGATCCGCCTGCAGATCCAGAGCCCGGCGCTGCTCAAGCCAATGCTGCAATACGGCCTGCACCTGGGCCAGCAGGCGGAAATGGTCACTGACAGTTTGCGTGCACTGTTTCTGGAAGCCTGCGGTTATGAGACCAAGGTTTTTGAGTTCATCTCGCTGGACCACACCAACAAGAACAAGATGATCCTGGCGGTCAAACGCGCCGAACCAGTGGATCCGGCTCCGTTGTTGGTGAAGATTCAGGAACTGAAGGATTTCTACCACATCAGCGAACATTGCCTGGAAACATTGCTGCGGGCTGACGGCTACCTCTGATCGCTGCTGTGGGACGACGGTCGCGGGGCGACGGTCGCCGCTAATTCTGTAGGAGCCAGGCTTGCCGCACCGCTGGCTCCTACAGGATTAGGCCGTGGCAACACGCGCGGGTTGCACCGCCGTCTTGCGCCCCAACATCACCGTCACGATCACCCCGGCGGCAAACAGCCAGGTAATCGGCTCGACATGCTCACCGAAGAACAGCGCCGAAAACGCGATCGTGAAGAAGATCTGCAGCAACTGGATCTGGCTGACCCGGGCAATGCCGCCCATGGCCAGCCCCGCGTACCAGGCAAAGAACCCGATGAACTGTGAAAACAGCGAGACGTAACCGAAGGCCCACCAGGTTTTGGCCGAAATCTCGCCTTGGTGTTGCAGCGCCAGATACACCACCGGACCGATCAGCAGCGGCGTCGACAGCACCAGCGCCCAACAGATCACCTGCCAGCCCCCCATCTCCCTGGCCAACCGGCCGCCTTCGGCATAACCCAACCCACCTACGGCAATTGCGCTGAGCATCAGTAAATCACCGGCCTGAATACTGCCGGCGCCGCTGATCAGCGCATAACCGAGCACCAGCGCACTGCCCAACGCGGCGCAGGCCCAGAAGGGTTTCGACGGACGCTCATGGGACAGCCACGCGGCATACAGCGCCACGCACAGCGGTTGCAAGCCATTGACCAGTGCGCCGTGGGAGGCGGGCAACGTCTGCATGGCCCAGGCCGACAGCACCGGGAAACCAAGGATGACCCCCGCGATCACCAGCGTCAGGCCTTTGACCTGTTTCCACGTGGGCCATTTTTCACGGTGCCACAGCAATAAAAGCGCTGCCGGAATTGCCGCAAACAGCGCCCGGCCCAGGCCGTTGAGCAGCGGATGGAGTTCCTGCACGACGATCCGTGTGAAGGGCAGGGTCAGGCTGAAGATAACGACGCCGAGCAGGCCGAGGGCCATGCCGGTGTTTTCGCGCGAGGACATGATGGCAACCAGAATCAGGGTGGCGGGAAGAGTCATCATCTAGCCACAAATCGCGGGGGTTGCTCTGTTACAGCTAAGCGTGGAGTTATCCGTACAGTTTGAGGGCCTCTTCGCGGGCAAGCCTCGCTCCTACAGGTCTTGTGCCGTTCTTGCGGCCGATGCAAAACCTGTAGGAGCGAGGCTTGCCCGCGAAGAACGATAACGCCGTAGTAGCTGGTTATTACCCACCCCGCCGGATAAGGACTACTTTGAATACTCCTGCATGCCCACGCATTTTCCAGAGGAGTCCTCCCCATGGCTGCTAAAAAAATTCTGATGCTGGTCGGTGATTACGTCGAAGACTATGAAGTGATGGTGCCGTTCCAGGCGCTGCTGATGGTCGGCCACACGGTACATGCCGTTTGCCCGGACAAAACCGCCGGCCAGACCGTGCGCACGGCAATCCATGACTTCGAAGGCGACCAGACCTACAGCGAAAAGCCCGGTCACCTGTTTGCCCTGAACTTCGATTTCGCCAAAGTCGACGCTGCGGACTACGACGCGCTGCTGGTGCCAGGCGGTCGTGCGCCGGAGTACCTGCGCCTGAACGAAAAAGTCCTGGACCTGGTGCGAGCGTTCGACAAGGCCGGCAAACCGATCGCCGCCGTGTGTCACGGTGCGCAACTCTTGGCCGCCGCAGGGATTCTCGAAGGTCGCGAGTGCAGCGCCTACCCGGCGTGCGCTCCGGAAGTGCGCCTGGCTGGCGGCACGTTCATCGATATCCCGGTGACGCAAGGTCATGTTCAAGGCAATCTGGCCACTGCCCCCGCCTGGCCGGCGCACCCGAGCTGGCTCGCCGGTTTTCTCGGGTTGCTGGGCACCAAAATCACGCTGTAACGAGGGACCTGTCCATGTGCGAGCTCTACGTCAAGGCCGATCCGATTCTCTACGAGTCGCGCTCCCGCTCGCTGCGCATCTGCGGGGTGGTCACCACCCTGCGGCTGGAGAATCAGTTCTGGGACATCCTCAGCGAAATCGCCGAGGTCGACGGTATGACCACCAATCAGTTGATCGCCAAGCTCTATGAAGAGGTGATGGACTACCGCGGCGAAGTGGTGAATTTCGCCTCGTTCTTGCGAGTGAGTTGTATGCGGTATCTGAGCCAGCGGCGGGTGCAGGCACCTGAGTTGTCGGTGGTACGGGCGGCGGTGAAATAGGTCGGTTTGTATCAGTTTTGAGGACGCCTTCGCGGGCAAGCCTCGCTCCTACAGTGGATTTGTGTACATCAATCCCTTGTGGGAGCGGGCTTGCTCGCGAAGGGGGCGGTACAGGCGACAGAAATCCTGACTTGGTCTTTACTCTGAAGCGCAAACCTCTCAATCGCCAAGGAGAAAAAGCATGTCTGGATGGTACGAAGTGAGCAAGACCAGCAACGGTCAGTTCAAGTTTGTATTGAAAGCGGCCAATGCCGAAACCATTCTGACCAGCGAGCTGTACACCACGCGCGGCGCGGCCGACAGCGGTATCGCCTCGGTTCAGGCCAACAGTCCGCTGGACGAACGCTACGAGAAAAAAACCACCAAGGATGGTCATCCTTACTTCAACCTCAAGGCTGCCAACCATCAGATCATCGGCAGCAGCGAATCCTACTCATCGGATGCCGCGCGGGATAAAGGCATCGCCAGCGTCAAAGCCAACGGCCCGACCACGGTGATCAAGGACAAAACCTTGCCGGTGCTCTAAACACACCGGATACCTAATGTGGGAGCGAGCCTGCTCGCGATGAGGTCATAACAGTCAAACTAAATGTTGAATGTCAGACCGCTATCGCGAGCAGGCTCGCTCCCACATTGGTTTTGTGTGTGGCTGACGATCAGCGCAATGCGTTCAACAACCCCTGCAACTGACCGCGCCCGGCCTCGCCCAACGGAAACACCGGCAGTCGCGGGTCACCCGCTTCCAGCCCGGTCATGCGCAACCCCCCCTTGATAGTCGCTGGCAAACCACCCTTGAGGATGAAATCCAGCAGCGGCAACTGACGATAGAACAGTGCCCGCGCCTTGCTCAGATCGTTGGCCAACACGGCTTCGTACAAGTCGAGATTGAGCTGTGGAATCAGATTCGGCGCCGCCGTGCACCAGCCTTTCGCGCCGGCCGCGAACGCTTCCAGCGCCAATGGATTGCAGCCGTTATAGAACGGCACCTGACCTTCGCCCAGCAGTTGCAGTTTGTGCATGCGTTGAATGTCGCCGGTGCTTTCCTTGACCATGGTGACGTTGTCGACGGCATGGAAAATCCGCAGGATCAGTTCCACCGACATGTCGGTGCCGCTGGTGGCCGGGTTGTTGTAGAGCATGATCGGCACGCCGATGCTCTCGCCGATGGCGCGGTAATGGGCGAGGATTTCCGCCTCGCTGAGTTTCCAGTAGGACGCCGGCAGCAGCATCACCACGTCGGCGCCGTGGGCTTCGGCGAAGCGCGCACGGCGTACGGCTTTGGCGGTGGTCAGGTCGGACACGCTGACGATGGTCGGTACGCGTTTGGCCACCCGCCTGATGCTGAATTCGCTGACCTGATCCCATTCCGCGTCGCTCAGATAAGCGCCTTCGCCGGTGCTGCCCAATGGAGCGATGGCGTGGACGCCGCTGTCGATCAGGCGGTCGATGGAACGCCCGAGCGCGTCGAGATCAACGCCTTCGCCATTGGCGGTGAAGGGGGTGATGGTGTAGCCGATGATGCCGTGAATGTTTGGGGTCGACATGGCGACTCTCCTCTTGAAAATGAGTGGTTTCAGTTCAGGCAATCGGCGTGTTGACGCAGGTTCTGCCGAGCGTAGTAGTTGAAAGCGGCGGCGTGACGTTTCGGCCTGGCGATCCAGTCATGGGCTTCGCGGCCCAGCTCGGGAAGAATCGGTTTGATCGCCCCCGCGGCCATGGCCAGCAACTGCAACTTCGCTGCGCGTTCGATCAGTTGCGCAATGACACAGGCTTCTTCAATGCTCGCGCCGGTGGACAGTTGGCCGTGGTGGGAAAGCAGGATCGCCCGCTTGTCGCCCAAGGCTGCGGCAATCAGTTCACCTTCTTCGTTGCCCACCGGCACACCCGGCCAGCCTTCGAGAAACGCGCAGTCGTCGTAGAGCGGGCAGAGGTCCATGTGGGAAATCTGCAACGGTACTTCGAGCATCGACAGCGCGGCGATGTGGGTCGGGTGCGTGTGGATGATGCAGTTCACGTCCGGCCGGGCGCGGTACACCCAGCTGTGGAAACGGTTGGCCGGGTTGGGCATGCCATGGCCTTCAAGCACTTCCAGGTCTTCGTTGACCAGCAGCAGATTGCCTGCAGTGATCTCGTCGAAACCCAGGCCCAATTGCTGAGTGTAATAGGTACCCGGCTGCGGGCCGCGGGCGGTGATTTGCCCGGCCAGGCCGGAGTCGTGGCCGTTTTCGAACAGAATGCGGCAGGTCAGGGCCAGCTTTTGCCGGTCGGTCCACGTATTATCCGCCAGGGTATTTTGCATCTGTGTCAGCGCTTGCTTGACCAGTTGCTCTTTGGGTAGTGCTAATGTCTTGGCCATGTCGGTGTCCTTCGGTGGATCATGCAAATGACACTAAAGAGGCTATATGACACTTTGTGTCATTGGCAAGGACAAATCGTTGCCTCCTTGATGGATTAATCGCTCCGCATGTCTATCCGTTTGAAATTATTGAGAAAAAAACTTGGCGTGACGCTGGAGGCCCTGGCCGAAAAATCCGGTATGACCAAGAGCTATCTGTCGAAAGTCGAGCGTGGGTTGAATACCCCGTCGATCGCCGCCGCCCTGAAACTGGCCAAGGCGCTGAACGTGAAGGTCGAGGAATTGTTTTCCGAAGACAACGTGAGCCTCGACAGCTACAGCCTGGTGCGCAGCGACGAACGCCAATCGCTGGCCGCCAATGACCAGAGCCCGGGTTATGCGGTGCTGGCCCATCAGGTCAGTGAGCGCAGTTTGCTGCCGTTCATCATCTACCCGCCGACCGAGTTCACCGACAAAACCTTCAAGGAACACTTGGGGGAAGAGTTTTTGTTCGTCCACGAAGGGCAGGTGGAAGTGGACTTCATGAACGAGCGCGTGCTGCTCAACCGTGGGGATGCGCTGCACTTCAATGCGCAGAAGCCGCATCGCATCAGGTCAGTGGGCGAGGTTCAGGCGCAGTTGCTGGTGGTGGTGCATAGCAGCGAGGAATGAGGTGTCTCTAAAAGATCGCAGCCTTCGGCAGCTCCTGCGCCGATCTGTGCAGGAGCTGCCGAAGGCTGCGATCTTTTGATCTTGACCTAAACCTCGACCGGTACGGTCAGCTTCGGACTACCCAGCGCATGCGTCTTCGAGTCAAAAAACCGCAGCTCCACTCCCGTCCCCTCAAACACCTTCGTGTAATGCCGCTTCTGATGCTGGATGAACGCCTTGCTGCGCGGGTAAATCGAGATCGCCGCTGTCTTCGGTTTCGCCTGGCGCAATGCATGAATGATGTGGCTGTCCTGCTCGCCAAGGGCATGCCCGAAGATGCACAGCCCATCGCCATGGCCCAGTAGCTGGTCGTAGCAGAACGACAGGTAATCGGAGCTGCGAATGGTCTTGAGCTTGTCCTGGGTCGGACCTTCGTTGACGAACAGGGGCACGTCGTCGAGGGTCTTGATTGTATTGTTGATGGCGAAACTGCCCAGCAACGTTCCCTCGGTCGACATCAATTTACGCGCCGTGCCGTCCTGATTGCGCACCAGATGCAGGCCACCGTGCAGGTACAGCAGCCGGGTTTTGTCTGTCGCGGTCAGGCTCAAATCAAAGCGCGGCTCGGTGCCCTGGAACAGATCGGTAATAACGTCTGGCCGATGCTGGATCGCCCAGTAGTTGAGCAAGTCGTAATTGGTGGTGAACACCGTTCGATAGCTGCCCAGTTCCTGATTGATTGTCGCCAGTGTCGAGGGCACCACCAACCGCCAAGGGATGTGCACCGCATGCACGGTGTTGATCAGCGCTTCCTTGATCGCGTAATAGCGGTTGCGCGGTGCGGCAGAGCTGACGGCCAACGCCTTGTTGACCCGGCTGGTGGTTTTCAGCGCCCCAAGCACTTGCTCGAAACTGCGCGTCTGCATCGCGTCGAACACGCTCAGCTCGGATTGGCTCAGAGGCTTTTCTTCGACGGTGCGGGCGTTTTCGAACAGCGAGTCATAGCCGAAGTCGTCCCATACCGCACGACTGGCGCCGTTACCCACCAGCAGGCCGCCGAAAGAGGCGGCGGTGCGCAAGGCGTTCCAGTCTTCAAGTTGGGCATCGACATCCTGGAAATCGGTCATTGCGTTCGTTGTCTCAAAGCAAAAGGTCTGATGGACGGCGACTTTATCACGACCCGGACTTGAGCCAGATCAAGTTACCGCATGACTAATGGGTCGATCCTGTGTGTATCCGCCAAATCGGCGTCGCCGATTTCGGTTTCAGCCAGGAGACTCGCGCATGAGCAGTACGTTTTTCATCCCCGCCGTGAACATCATGGGCACCGGTTGCCTTGACGAAGCCATGGACGCCATTCGCAAGTATGGGTTTCGCAAGGCGCTGATCGTCACCGACACCGGGCTGGCCAAGGCTGGCGTGGCGACGATGATTGCCGAGAAACTGGCGAGCCAGGACATCGACTCGGTGATCTTCGACGGCGCCAAGCCGAATCCGAGCATCGCCAACGTCGAACTTGGCCTGGGCCTGCTCAAGGAAAGTCGCTGTGATTTCGTGGTGTCGCTGGGTGGCGGTTCGCCTCACGACTGCGCCAAGGGCATCGCCTTGTGCGCTACAAACGGTGGCACGATTCGTGACTACGAAGGTGTCGACCAGTCGACCAAACCGCAACTGCCGCTGATCGCGATCAACACCACCGCCGGCACTGCCAGCGAGATGACCCGTTTTTGCATCATCACCGACGAATCCCGTCACGTGAAAATGGCCATCGTCGATCGCAACGTCACGCCGCTGCTGTCAGTCAACGATCCGGCGCTGATGGTCGCCATGCCCAAGGGCCTGACTGCCGCCACCGGCATGGACGCGCTGACCCACGCCATCGAAGCCTACGTCTCCACGGCGGCCAACCCGATTACCGATGCCTGTGCGCTGAAAGCCATCACCTTGATCAGCAATAACCTGCGCCTGGCCGTACGCGACGGCAGTGACATGATTGCGCGGGAAAACATGGCTTACGCGCAGTTCCTCGCCGGTATGGCGTTCAACAATGCGTCGCTTGGCTATGTTCACGCGATGGCTCACCAGCTAGGCGGGTTCTACGACTTGCCCCATGGTGTGTGCAATGCGGTGCTGCTGCCTCATGTGCAAAGTTTCAACGCGCTGGTCTGCGCCGACCGCCTGACCGATGTTGCCCGCGCGATGGGCGCCGACATTCGCGGGTTCAGCCCCGAGGAGGGTGCTCAGGCAGCGATCGCGGCCATTCGCACTCTGGCCAGGGACGTGGAAATCCCCGCCGGCTTACGTGAGCTCGGTGCCAGGCTCAACGACATCCCGGTGCTTGCCAGCAATGCCATGAAAGACGCCTGTGGACTGACCAATCCACGGAAGGCGGATCAGCGGCAGATCGAGGAGATTTTCCGCAGCGCGTTCTAAGTGGTTCGACGGCCGGGCGCGAGCACTACGCAAAGCAGCGCGCCCACGGCCAGCAAAGTGCATAGCAGCGACAATGGCCATGCCTGCTGGCTCGCTATCAGGCTGGCGATACCGCCGATAATGGCGGG
>NZ_AKJK01000069.1 GCF_000282375.1 Pseudomonas sp. GM50 | reverse complement strand
CGTTGGGCTGCGAAGCAGTCCCCAAATCTCTGATGTACCAAAAATTTTGTGAGTGCTACGCACTCAAACGGGGGCAAGCCCCCTCGCCACAGGCTCGCTCCCACATTATTGATCGGCAGTTTGCATGCCGGCGCGGGTGGGTTTGCCCAAGGCATGGGAGAAGAACCGTCCGGCTTCGGAGATCATGTTGCGGTGAATATCCTTGCGGTCGACGCCGTCGGCATCGGTACACAGTGCCGGCATGGCGGCGATCTGTTCTTCGTTGCACGGCGCCAGGAACACGAAGTGCCCTGCCCCGGCCAGCAATTTGAAGTCCGGTGCGGTCGGCAGTTTGCGCGCAAGCGCTGCGGCGTTTTTGTCGAACGCCACCAGTTTGTCGCCATCGCCGCTGTATAGCAGCACCGGCACATGCACGTCAGCCAAGGTATGGCGGCCGAACTTCAGACTCAGCGGCGCCATCAGCAGCAAGGCATGCACGCGCGGGTCCGCCACTGGCTGCAAATCATCGCGGTCGACGATCAGTTCGCCTTGCGTATTGCAGGCATCGTGATCATCCGGGCGCTCCTGGCAATAACGGCGCAGACGATCCAGATCGGGGGTGGCACCAGACAGAATCAGTGCAGTCTCACCGCCCGCCGAATAGCCAATCACCCCGACCTGCTCGGCATTGACGAAGGGCGCGAGCATCCGGTCGCTGAGTGTCGCGGTAATGGCTTCGGAAATCTGGATCGGCCGACCATAAAGATTGCTCAAGGTGCCGAGGCGGCTATGGTCTTTGGAGTTGTCGCCAGGATGGATCACCGCCACCACCACGAAACCCTTGCGCGCCAATGAGGTAGCGAGGTCGTGCAGGGCCAGCGGGGTTCCGGTGTTGCCGTGGGACAGCATCAGCATCGGGAAACGTCCGATGGCGACTTTGGTGTCTTCACCGGCTTCGACCGTGTAGCCCTCGAGCGTGCTGGAATGTTCCCTTTCACTGGACGGGTAAAAGGCAATGGCGCGCATCGGCTGCAAGTCCAGCGGATCGAGGAACGTCATCTCATGGAAGCCGACGCTCCAGTGAGGGTGCGGCGCAGGCGCGGCGTGCACTGAATTCAGGCTGCCGAGCAGGCAAATCAGTAGCGTTGCACAAAGACGCGCCATGGGATGCCCCACCTTGTTACCTGACCGCAGATGTTAAGCCTCGGGTGCATAACCTGGGCCAGAAACTGATCACCGCCAGAAACAAAAAACTCCGTACCTGGCCATCACGATGACCAGAATACAGAGTTTCAGGGGTATTGCCCGAGCTGTTTACGACTTTACGCAAGCCTTACGCGGCAGCGAACAATTGCTCGCTGATGTGCGCCTGGGCGTCGCTCATGGCTTTAGTGCGCACTTCATCACCGTAGGCCAGGCCATGGGCGCGGACGAACTCGATGTCGGTGATGCCGAGGAAACCGAACAGCACCTTCAAGTAGTCTTCGTGAGCAGTGCCGGTTGGTTGGCCAGCATGCAAACCGCCAGCGGTCGAAACGATGACCAGTTTCTTGCCACCGCACAGCCCTTCAGGGCCGGCTTCGGTGTAGCGGAAAGTCTGGCCGGCCACGGCGATGCGGTCGATCCAGGCCTTGAGCTGGGTCGGAATGGTGAAGTTGTACATTGGCGCTGCAATCACGACGGCATCGGCAGCGAGGAATTCGGCCAGGGTCTGCGCGCTCAGCTCGGCTTCGTGTTGTTGCGCGGCGTTGCGCAGCTCAGCGGCGGTACCGGCGGCAACCAGGGTGGTAGCGGAGAAATGGCTGATGGCATCGGCGGCCAGGTCGCGGTAAGTCACCGCTACGCCAGGCTCGGCGGCTTGCCAGGCTTTGACGACTTCGCCGCTCAACTGACGGGAAGCCGAGTTGTCACCCAGAATGCTCGAATCGATATGCAGTAATTTCATGTGGGATCTCCAAGGTGAGGATCGCCACCCGGCGATCTGATGGAGACAATCCTATCGACGAAACCAATAGCTGATTAGTCAGCAACAATGCGATAGTTCGTCTCACTGATAGAACAATCGGATTTAAATCATGCAAGACCTCAACGACCTCTATTACTTCGCCAAGGTGGTCGACGCCGGCGGTTTCGCGGCGGCCGGGCGTTTGCTGGGGATTCCCAAGTCCCGGTTATCGCGACGCATTGCCGAGCTGGAAGAACGCCTGGGCGCGCGCCTGCTGCAACGCACTACCCGCCAACTCAATCTGACCGCCGTGGGCGAGCGCTACCTGCGGCACTGTCAGGCGATGCTACTGGAAGCCGAGATGGCCGACGAAGCGGTGGCCAGCATGTCCAGTGAACCCCGGGGACGACTGCGGGTGTCCTGCCCTGTCGGGTTGGCCCACGAAGTGCTGCCCGGAATAATCAGTAATTTCCTGGAGAAATTCCCTCAGGTGCAACTGGAGGTGATGCTGCTCAACCGCCGGGTTGATCTGGTGACCGAAGGCGTCGATGTCGCCTTGAGAGTGCGGGATCTGGGTGATGAAGATCCATTGCTGGTCACCCGCCGCCTGCGTCAGGCACAAACCGTCATGGTCGCCAGCCCGGCGTTTCTTCGCGAGCGGCAGATCAAAACCCCGGACGACTTGAAAAACGTACCGATACTGGGCGCCCTGGAAGCCGATCGGCTGGTGCATCTGCGGATGCTCGACCAGCATGGCAAGGCCTGTGAAATGACATTCGAAGCCCGATTGGGAGTCGATGATTTTCTCGTGCGCAAGGCTTGTACCCTGTCCGGGCTGGGCTTTACCGTGCTGCCCATGATGTATTGCGAGCAGGAGCTGGAAAACGGCACGCTGGTGCAACTGTTGCCCGACTGGTCATTGCCGGGCGGCTGGCTGCAAGCCGTCTACCCTCATCGACGCGGGGTGATGCCAGCGGTGCGCGCCTGGATCGACCATTTGATCGAATCATTCAATGCTTGTGGGGACAAACTGTTATGAAAGCGCGATTAATGAGCGAAGAGGACGTCGCGCAATTTTGCCTGGCGCTGCCTGGTGCGCAGGAGGACTACAAGTGGGGTGGCGTGCGGGTGTTTTCGATTGCCGGGAACAAGATGTTCGCTTTGCAAAACCTGCGCGGACAGTCCCTGGCTTTCAAGGTCGACAAGGACCTGTTCCTGGGCCACTGCGACCGGCCGGGCATTCACCCGGCGCCGTATCTGGCCCGGGCCCAGTGGGTCATCATGGAAACGCCCTACCCGCTGGGCACCGAAGAACTGCAAGGCTTGCTGCAACGTTCCCACCAATTGGTGGTGAGCAAGTTGCCCAAGCGCACGCAGGTCGGCTTATTGCTTTGAAGCGCTTTAAAACAACGCAAACAGGTTAGCGCCCAGAAACAGCTGGTCGATCCAGAACACCTGATGCATCAGCACGATGAGCCAGAACACCAGTTGAAACGAGACTTTGCGGGTCTTGTGCCGAAACACTTGCTGGGCCAGCAAGGCGCCCGGCCAACCGCCCGCCAGCTCTACCGCGTGCAAGACGTTCTCCGGCGTGCGCCAACTGTCGGCGCGGGCCTTGTGTTTGTCGCTCCAGTACAGGAAAAACGCCAGCACGCTGACGATGCCGTAGGCCGCCAGGGGAATCACCGACACCCCGTGCAGCCATAGCGACACCGAGCCAAACAACGGCACTGCGCACAGCACAACGAATACCAGCAGTTTCAGCCGCAGGTTCTGCATGGCGCCCCCGGGCTTGCGTCCGGGGTTGTTGTTGCGCGCACCGGAATCGTTCATGGCTTGACCGCTGTCCAGTCGACCCAGCCGAATTGCCAAGTGGCCAGGATCACCAGGCCGAACGCGATGCGATACCAGGCGAACGCCGCGTAGCTGTGGCTGGCGATGAACTTGAGCAAGCCCCGAACGGCGATCATCGCAAAGACGAACGCCGTGACGAAACCAATGGCGAACACCGGAAAATCAGCCGGCACGAACAGGTCGCGGTATTTGTAGCCCGAGTACACTGCCGCGCCGACCATGGTCGGCATGGCGAGGAAGAACGAGAACTCGGTGGCCGTCTTGCGCGACAGCCCGAACAGCAAACCGCCAATGATCGTCGAGCCGGAACGCGAGGTCCCGGGGATCATCGCCAGGCATTGGGCAAAGCCGACTTTCAAGGCATCTTTCCAGGTGATGTCGTCGACGCTCTCGGCATGCACTTCATGCTGACGGCGTTCAGCCCACAACATGACGATCCCGCCCACGACCAATGCGGTGGCCACGGTAATCGGGTTGAACAGGTACTTGTGAATCAAGTCGGCGAAAATCACCCCCAATACCACGGCCGGAAGGAAGGCGATCAACAGGTTCGCGGTAAAGCGTCGAGCGCTGGGCTGCGTCGGCAAACCGATGACCACGTCGAAGATCTTGCGACGAAACTCCCAGACCACCGCCAGGATCGCCCCGAGCTGAATGATGATGTTGAAGGCCATGGCCCGCTCGCCCCCAAAGTTGAGCAAGTCCGCCACAATGATCTGGTGCCCGGTACTGGAAATGGGCAAGAACTCCGTCAACCCTTCTACAACGCCTAAAATCAATGCCTGAAAGGCCGTCCAAAGATCCATCAATCCCCCAAGAAGCAATACCCCCAGGCATGCTCCGTTAATAATTTGTAAAGCGTTAAACGCAATCAGCCTTGGCTGAAGCCCCGCGCGCGCAATATCCACACAAAACCGTAAAAACCTTGTGAAAAATCAACCTGGGCTCAGGTTTTTCCGTGCGGGGCCGAAATCCTATCAGACACGCCTCATTTACGCTGCCGCGTAATAGGACCTGAGTCGCATAGGCCCGAGCGGCAAAGTGTGGTTGGATGCTGGCGATCGTTTATGACAAGAACAAGAAAACGGAGTAACAGCGTTATGAACAGCTTGCGCAGTGTGTCGATCAGTCGACGCTTGTGGCTCATCTTGATCGTGGCCGTGGTGATGCTGTTGACGTTGGGCGTGTTGATGCTCAAGCAGATTCACGACGATCTCTATCAGGCCAAGGCCCAAAAGACCCAGCACGTGGTGCAGACCGCCAGTGGCATCCTCACCTACTATCAAGGCTTGGAAACTGCCGGCACCCTCACCCGCGACGCCGCGCAAAAGCAGGCACTGACCGCCGTGCGCGGTTTGCGCTACGACCAGAATGACTATTTCTGGATCAATGATCTGACGCCCGTCATGGTCATGCACCCGACCAATCCGAAACTTGAAGGCCAGAACCTTTCAACGATTCGCGACCCCGACGGTTTCGCGCTGTTCAACGAGATGGTCGCCATCGCCAAGGCCAAGGGTGCCGGCATGGTCGATTACCGCTGGCCGAAACCGGGCGCCAGCGCGCCGGTGGAAAAAACCTCCTACGTGAAACTGTTCGAGCCTTGGGGTTGGGTGATCGGCTCGGGCGTGTACATCGATGACATGCAGGCGGAGTTTTATGCACAGGTCTGGAAGGCGTCTTTCGTGGGCCTGGTGATTGCCCTGATCATGGCGTTGCTGGTGATCATGATTGCCCGCAGCATCGTGCGTCCGCTCCAGGAAACCGTGAACGCCATGGCCAACATCGCCAGTGGTGAAAGCGACCTGACCCGCAGCCTCGATACCCACGGCCAGGACGAAGTCACGCAATTGGCCCGGCACTTCAACGCCTTCACCGCGAAACTGCGCCTGGTGATCAGTCAGCTGCAGGTGTCCGCCGGCGCGCTGGGCCAGTCTTCCAGCGAACTGGGCAACGATGCCGCGCAAGCCCAGCGACGCAGCCAGCAGCAGTCGCAACAAATGGAACTGGTGGCGACCGCGATCAATGAAGTGACCTACGGCGTGCAGGACGTGGCCAAGAACGCCGAACACGCGGCCAGCGAAATGCGTAATGCCGAATCTGAGGCGCAGCAGGGACAGGTCAATATCGATGGCAGCTTGCAGCAGATCGACAAGCTGTCTGCGACCATCGATCAAGCCGTTGAAGTGATTCGTACGCTGGCCGCCGAAAGCACGCAAATCGGCAGCGTTCTGGAAGTAATCCGCTCCATCGCCGAGCAAACCAACCTGCTGGCCCTCAACGCCGCCATCGAAGCCGCTCGGGCCGGCGAGCAAGGTCGCGGGTTTGCGGTGGTTGCCGATGAAGTGCGCCTGTTGGCCCAGCGCACTCAAAAGTCGACGGCGGAAATCCAGTCGATGATCGAACGCCTGCAAAGCCATTCCGAAGCGGCGGTCAAGGTGATTGGCGACAGCAGCCGTGCGTCGCAACTGACCATCGAGCAGGCCGGTCTGGCCGGTGCCAGCCTGAATGCCATCGGCCAGGCCTTGCGCAACCTCAACGGGTTGAACGCCTCGATTGCCAGTGCGACGTTGCAGCAGGCCCACGTGGTGGAAGACATCAATCAGAACGTCACCCAGGCAGCCGGGTTGTCCCATAGCACGGCACTGGCGGCCGAACAGTCGAGCGTGGCCAGCGTTCACCTCAAGGAACTGAGCGAACAGTTGAACGGGTTGCTGAAGCAGTTTCGGGTGTAACCCTTCCCTGAACCCGGCATTGTCCCCCTGTAGGAGCGAGGCTTGCCCGCGAAGAACGCACCGCGGTTTTTCAGGTACTGCGCGTCATCGTTCTTCGCGGGCAAGCCTCGCTCCTACAGGGGCAAGCCCCATTCCCCACAATCCGGGTACAATTCGCCCCCCTCATTTTTACGACACCAAGGAACCTCCATGTCCGGGCTTGAACTGTTTGCTGCCGCCCTCGGCGTGATTGCCGTCTGGTTGACGGTCAAACAGAACCCCTGGTGCTGGCCGATCGGCCTGGTCATGGTGCTGTTGTATAGCTGGATCTTTTTCGAGGTGAAGCTGTATTCGGACATGCTGCTGCAAGTGATCTACGCCGCGTTGCAGCTCTACGGCTGGTGGCAGTGGACTCGCTCGGGGGTGACTCATGGTGGGCGGCAGGTCAGCCTGCTCGATGGCAAATCCACCGCGCTCGGCTTGGCCGTCGGCACGCTCGGCAGTTTGCTGCTGGGGGCCGCAATGGCTAATTGGACCGATGCCGCCCAGCCCTGGCTCGATGCGGCGTTGACCGGTTTCAGCCTGGTGGCGCAGTTATGGATGGCGCAAAAACGTTTGCAATGCTGGCCGCTGTGGATCGCGCTGGACATCATCTTTGTTGGCCTGTTCATCTATAAAGCGCTGTACCTGACCGCTGGCCTCTATGGGGTATTCGCACTGCTGGCGGTGCACGGCTGGCGGACATGGCGCGCCGACCCGGCGTTGCGCACATGAAAGTCCTGGTACTCACAGGGCCTGAATCCAGCGGCAAGAGCTGGCTCGCCGCCGAACTGCAACAGCAATTCGGCGGCGCTCTGGTGGGCGAATACGTGCGCTGGTTCATTGAGCGGAAGGCGCGTGACACGTGCCCGGCCGATATCCCGGAAATCGCTCGCGGCCAGCTGCAATGGGAGGATGACGCCCGCGCCCTCGGGCCGCAGCTGCTGATTCTCGACACTCACTTGCTGAGCAACATGCTCTGGAGCCAGACCCTGTTTGGCGATTGCCCTGCCTGGATCGAGCAGGCGCTGCTGGCTCGGCACTATGACTTGCACTTGCTGCTGTCTCCCGAGCAGGTCGACTGGACGGACGATGGCCAGCGTTGCCAGCCGGAACTGGATGAACGCCGGGCTTTTTTCGACGCGACCCTGGCGTGGCTGGAACAGCATCGACAGCCTGTTCAAGTGCTTCAGGGCGATTGGGCCGAACGCCGGCTTCAGGCATTGCAAGCCGTCGCGCTGCTGCTCGAGCGCTGACCTTTCCCTATTTGGGCCAACACCCCACCCTAGGCGGGACCTGTGGGAGCGAGCCTGCTCGCGATTGGGCCATCACATTCAACATCCATGTTGACGGTCAGACCGCTATCGCGAGCAGGCTCGCTCCCACAGGGATTGCGCTTGACTTACTGGCACTCTCCTCCAGCATTTGTTGCAGTATTTTTGCAAAATACGTCCGTTCCTGAAACACCCCCTCCCTCTCGAACAGCCTGTTTCAACGCTGGTCATCTTGTTGTCATGCGATGTGTTAGAGCGCTGATACATCCCGCACAAAGCTTGGATCCAGTGCTATTGCGATCTCTTATCAATATTGCCGTCCCGATGGCTGTCTCAGACCTGAAACACCCTTTCATCGATCCACTAGCGTTGATCGATAACCCTCTGAATTAAAACAACAATCAAAAACCGGCACAGCTTTCGCTCACTCCTTCCACAACGCTGACCAGGACCAGCCACAACAAAGAAGGAATTGCCGCCGTGGGGAAATTTGATAGAAGCATCTACAGCCTCCTGCTGATCGGATGCGCACTGGGTTCAAGTGTCTGCCTGCCCGTACAGGCTGATAACGGCCTCATCATTATCAAACGAGATGTCCAGCCGCGCATGGCAACGCGTGCGCCGGTGATGCCCGACCCTGGCCCCACGACCGCCAATGCCAACCCGTCCAAACAAGTCCTCAGACAAACGGACGAGTTGAGCGACGGCGACTTTGCCAGCGTCGCCAGTGGTGCAGGCATCTCCCGCCTGGTCACTCAAAACACCAACAACCTGGGCGGCAATCTCACCAACCAGACCCAGCTTTCCAACCTCCCTGCCGGGCGCTCGGGAAATTCGGGCAACGGTATTGCCAACATGGTCAATTCAAACATCCAGCAAGGCCTGGGTGCTCTGAGAGTCGTAACGGGAGACCGTTAAGATGAATCGTACGCTGCTGATGATCGCCATGTTTTGCAGTGCATCGACCTTTGCCCAATCGCCCGTCATCAATAACGCCGACATCGACGGTTCGGGCATGCAGCACCAGGGCGTCCTCTCGGTCAACCAGGCGGCGGGCGATCAGCAGCAACAGGCCAACGCCCGCGCCATCGCCATTGGCAACAACGCCAGTGCTACCACACAGATTCGCCAACGGCTGCGTACGCAGGTCGACCCCAGGATCGATGCCCGATCCAGCATTCAAGGCGACTCCTTCAGCCACGGCAACGGCGTACTGGGCGTCAACCAGAGCGCGGGCGCGAGCAACCAGCAAGCCAACGCCCTGCGGATAAGCGTCAGTACACAGCCGCAAAGTATCGACGACAGCGTCCTCATGCAGCAAAACGTGGCGCTGATCACCAACTCCGATCCAACTGACTCTGCACCAGGCTATCGCCAGGTCGCTACCAGCGATCAGGCCTTCACCGGTAGCCGTGGGGTGATCCAGTTGAATCAGAGCGCCGGGGTGGGAAACCGAACGGCCAACACCCTGAGCGTACGGGTCTCGGATTGACCCAAACAGGTAGAAACAACACTTAACCTAAAATAAGTACGGAGAATCACCATGAAACCTTCGATGGCACTAAAGCCTCTGGTTTTCGCAATTGCTGCGGTCATGGCTGTTGCTGTACAAGCGAACGATTGGCGTGACAATGACCACCACCATGGTCATAAACCCCCTCCTCCAACAAAGATCCCTGTCTATGCGACAGCCAATGCGTGGGATAACCAGAGCAGTACCGGCAACCGCATCCGTAACGAGGGGACGGTCAACGAAGCCGAGATGAGCAGCTCCGCCACAGGCGCCAGCGGCAACGTCGGTGTCAACGTGGCTGCCGGTAACGGCAACCAACAAGACAACGCGTCCGCCATCGCCAATGCTGCTTCAAACTCCAGTCAGGACAATAGCTTCGTGTTCGGCACTGCCGAAGCCACCGCCGACGTCACGCAATACAGCAACAACAACAGGGTCAACAACTTCGGCAGCACAGCCTCTGCCGTGATGGGCGGCTCGGGTAATGGCGGCAGCGGTAACATGGGTATCAACATTGCGGGTGGCGACCTTAACCAGCAGAAAAACACCATGGCAATTGCCAACACCAATGCCCCACTCGGTAACGCAACAGCCACCGCCTCTGCCGATCAACAAGGTCCTGGCCTGGTCGTGAATAACAACGCCGACCGGACGTACCGCCAGGATACGTTCACATTTACCAGAACGGCCAGCGGTAGCTCCTCTCGCGATAAGTCTTCCAATGTGAGCGTTGATAAAAGCGCTTCTTCGAGCTTTGACGAGAGTGGTTCCAGGAACTCTGAGGCGAGTGGTTCCAGGAGTGTTGATGTGAGCGGCTCCAGGAGCTCGGATAGCAGCTCTACTCGCAGTGCTTCTTTGAACGTTGATGTGGACGCTTCTGCGAACGCTACCAGAACGGTTACCTGGAATAATGGCAATGGCGATCGCACCCGCACCAGGACTGTCGACGCATCGCTTGACGCATCGATCGATGCAAATTTCGACGCATCGCGCGAAAGATCGAGCGATTCCTCGTTCGAAAGATCGTTCGATAAATCGTGGGAGAGATCGTCCGCCTCCTCGTTCGAAAAATCGGGCAGTAAAGAGTCCGAATCTTCGTACGACAAATCGAAAACTTTCAGTGAAAGCAGCTCTTTTGATTTGAGCAACACCTATTCCTATCAAGTGCTGACTCCAACTGGCTGGGCAAACCCTGTGACCAACACTGCAACCCTGAGCGGTTCGGTGAATGGTGGCAGTGGCAACCTCGGCGTCAACGTAGCTGCTGGTGTGGGTAACCAACAAAGCAACTCGCTGGCCATTTCCAACAACTCGTTCTAATTGCTGTCTCTGGAGGCCCCCTTACGGGGGCCTGTTTCAACACACCCAGAAGGCGTCCCACCATGCGCATTATCGCCTTGGCATTTTTGCTTTACGTGGCCAGTGTGAGCGAGGCTGCACAAATGCCGCTTTCCGTCCTGCCGGGCGGCGCTGTGGTGTATAAGCCGATCCAGAGCATGCGCGAGCGTAAATTTGCCGACCTGGTGCAGCAGAAAACCGACTTCAGTTGCGGCGCAGCTGCGCTGGCAACCATATTGCGCCAAGCCTACTGGCTGGACGTGAATGAAGAACAGATCATCCAAGGCATGCTGGCCCACTCCGATCAAGATCTTGTCCGCGTCCAGGGCTTCTCCATGCTCGACATGAAGCGTTACGTGGAAAGTATCGGCATGCGAGCCCGTGGCTACCGGGTAGCGCCGCAAACGTTGAGCGAAATCAGAATTCCAGTTGTGGTACTCCTGGATATCCGTGGCTACAAACATTTTGTGGTCATGCAAAAAGTCCATGAGGGCTGGGTCTATATCGGAGATCCGGTACTCGGTCATAAACGCTACAAAGTCGACGACTTTGTAAAAGGCTGGAACGGCATCATCTTTGCCGTGATCGGTCAGGGCTACGACAAAACCAATGCGTTGCTCGACCCGCCCTTGCCACTGACCGCCAAGAACCGCATCAACGCCTTCACCCCGGTGCGAGACGCAGAGTTGATGGATTTCGGATTCATCCAAAGCGACTTCTTCTAATGACAAGGAGCACGACGCTCCGGGAGCATCCAATGAAGACTCCACTCTGGCTAGCCATGGTTTGCCTGGCCGCCAGCCTGCCGACCCAGGCACAGACGTTCAAACCCATTGAACTGAAGGATCAGGAATTGGCGACCCTGCGAGGGCGCTATGTCATGCCGGGACGAATCATCAGTTTCGGCATTGTCATGACCAGCACTTGGCAAAATGCCAACGGTGAAGTGATCGGGGCAACGTCCTCGATGCAAATTCAACAATCGACCATCAAGCCACAGTTCTATGTGTCGATTATCAACGAAAAAGGTAATGGCTCAGCGCATTCGCAAGGCACCGGTACCGTCACTGGCGGTAGCGGCCTCAACAGCACCGAAGGCGTCACTCAAGTCGTGCGTGCTGCCGGCGACCATAACACTGCCTACAACAACGTGGATATCAACGTCACAAAGGCTAGCCAAGCGCCAGCAACGCAACAGCAGGGCCAGGCATTGGCCGCAGGCTCGACGTTGGTCGGCGCCAATGGCGCGGGTTCGCTGAGCGTTTCCTCGACCGGTACGGGTGTGCAATTCAACATCGTCGCCAACAACAACCAGGGCAGTACCGTACAACGCCTGGCCCAGGGTGGGCTGATGCAGAATACGACGTTGCTCGGCGGCGGCAACCAGGTCAACAACCTCACATCCTTCAATGTCGTGCTGCGTGACAACGCAACAACCGGGTCGCTGAATGGCAACCTGGACCAGCTAAGAGGTCTTCGCACTCTCGGATTCTGATCTACGCTCAGTGTCACCCGATGTAGTCAGAAGGGACGGCTAACCCATGCACCGATCGTTGACGTTTAGAGCTATCGTTTGTTTGAGTAGCCTGGCCCCGGTCACACTGCTATACGCAGCAACGGACCCCCAGGTTGAAGCACTAAAACAAGAACTCATGGAGTTGAAACAGCGGTACGAAGCACAACAGAACGCGCTGATGGTACTCGAGCAACGCGTTCGCCAAGTCGAAGAAACACCTGCGACACCGGCTCCCAAACGCTTGACCAAATCCCCCGCCGAAACGCCCAGGAGTGGCCAGACGGTGGCTGCCGGTGCGCCCGGAACCACAGGCAGTTCATACGGCCAGTCGCTCAAGGATGATTCGGCGCCTGCGCAAAGCGTTTCCAACCTGTATGACGAAGCCAGCGGCTTCTTCGGTGGCGGCAAGTTCAGCGTCGAAACCGGCCTGACCTACACGCACTACGATACCCGTGCATTGGTGCTCAACGGCTTCCTGGCACTGGACGCGATTTTCCTCGGCAACATCAACCTCGACCGTATCAAGGCGGATAACTGGACCCTGGACCTGACCGCCCGCTACAACGTGGCCCAACGTTGGCAGTTCGACATCAACGTCCCCGTGGTGTATCGCGAATCAACGTATTCCTCCGGTGGCGCCGGTGGCGCAGGCCCGGTGACGTCGGACGCAACCGTGACCCGCGACCCGACCATCGGCGATGTGAACTTTGGCGTTGCCTACAAGTTTCTGGATGAGTCGGCCAATCTGCCCGACGCGGTCGTTACACTGCGCGTCAAGGCGCCGACCGGCAAGGACCCTTACGGCATCAAGCTGGTCAATGACCCGAACAACGATAACCTCTCGGTACCCGAGGACTTGCCGACCGGCAATGGCGTCTGGTCGATCACCCCGGGCATCTCGCTGGTCAAGAGCTTCGACCCGGCCGTGCTGTTCGGCAGCCTGGCCTACACCTACAACATGGAAGACTCTTTCAGCGACATCAGCCCTCAGGTCAACTCCAAGGTGCCCGGGGACGTGAAACTGGGCGATTCCTGGCAGGTCGGCGCCGGCATTGCATTCGCCTTGAACGAGAAGATGAGCATGTCGTTCTCGTTCACCGATCAGTTCGCCCGCAAGAGCAAGATCAAGCCGGACGGTGGCGATTGGCAATCGATTTCCAACAGCGATTACAACTCGGCCAACTTCAACATCGGCATGACCCTGGCAGCAACCGATAACCTGACGATCGTTCCCAACCTGTCCATCGGCCTGACCGACGACTCGCCAGACTTTTCCTTCAGTCTGAAATTCCCGTACTACTTCTGACCGCCTCACTGCAATGGAAAAGGCCCGCTGCGATGGAAGTCGCAGCGGGCCTTTTCGTTTCACCCGCCCTAGCGGATTTGGTGCTTATGCAGCAATCGGTAAAAAGTCGGCCGCGACACCCCCAGAACTCTGGCGGCGACACTCAGGTTATCGCTGTGCCGGTTCAACACATCGCACAACGCCTGACGCTCGGCGCGGGTCTTGTAGTCTTCAAGGGTGCCCATCGGCGAAGCGGTGGCGTGTTGACTGAGCAACCCCAGGTCTCGCGCCTCGATCTGCCGTCCTTCGGCCAGAACCAGCCCGCGCCGTACCCGGTTGGCTAACTCGCGGACATTGCCCGGCCAATCGTGCTTGCCCATGGCGATCAGCGCGTCTTCGCTGAAGCTGCGAGGGCGACGGCCGGTTTCCTGGCTGTAGAAATGGGAAAAGTGGTTGGCCAGCATCGAGAGATCGCCATGGCGCTCACGCAGCGGCACGGTAATGACTTGCAAGACATTCAAACGGTAATACAGATCTTCGCGAAAGAGTTTCTTCTCAATGGCCGCTTCAAGGTCGACGTGCGTCGCCGCCAATACCCGCACATCCACCGGAATAGGCTGGTGCCCCCCTACACGCTCAATGTGTTTTTCCTGCAGGAAACGCAGCAGATTGGCTTGCAGTTCCAGGGGGAGATCACCGATTTCATCGAGAAACAACGTTCCGCCGTTGGCCGCCTCGATCCGCCCGACCTTGCGCTGATGAGCGCCAGTAAAGGCGCCCTTCTCATGGCCAAACAGTTCGGACTGGATCAAGTGTTCGGGAATCGCGCCGCAGTTTATCGCCACGAACGGTTTGCTGTGACGCTGGGATTGTCTATGCAGGGTGCGGGCGACCAATTCCTTGCCGGTGCCGCTTTCGCCGCGAATCAGCACCGGAGATTCGGTGGGTGCCAGTTTGCTCAGCAGTTTGCGCAGTTCGCGAATCGGTTTGCTGTCGCCAAGCAGTTCATGTTCAGGCTGATCGATATGAACCGTGCCCTGGCCGCGCAGGCGCGCCATGCCGAACGCGCGACCCAGGGTGACTTGAACCCGTGAGACATCGAACGGCAGGGTATGGAAGTCAAAAAACCATTCGCAGACGAAGTCCCCGACATTTTGCAATCGCAGGACTTCTTGATTAAGCACCGCAATCCACTCGGTACCGCTACGGGTGATCAATTCCTTGACGGCTTCCGGGCGCTCCAGATGAAAGGGCTGCAAACGCAACAAGCCGACATCGCAGGTTCGTTCGTTGGCGTTTTCCAGGGTACAGCTGTCAACATCCCAACCCACGGCGCGTAAACCCGGCAACAAACGGTGACAGTCGTCGCAAGGATCCACTACTAAAAGACGTCGTAAGGCAGGCGCTTCGATCATGACTGTTCCTTGACGCCAAATTTTAGGAAATATTATTAAAAACAGTCATTTGGCGGGCTTCGTTGTA
The DNA here is from genome assembly GCF_000282375.1 of Pseudomonas sp. GM50. Taxonomy (GTDB): domain Bacteria; phylum Pseudomonadota; class Gammaproteobacteria; order Pseudomonadales; family Pseudomonadaceae; genus Aquipseudomonas. The sequence goes on along the minus strand of NZ_AKJK01000069.1, from coordinate 70,844 downwards.
ACACTAGCAAGATTTTGACGCAGGCTTGTATCGATTGCTTATAGGGCGGTTTGCTTATTAGTTATAAGAAGCCACTTGATTAGTTGCCTAACGAGTTGAACCTTTCATTCAGCTTTCAGAAACGACCTGAATACCGAATCCAACAAAGAAAGTTGAAAATTCTTTTGATTCTGTGTGACCCAACCCCCGGTTGCGGACATCAGTACAAGTAACCAGCCGAACGGTAAGCCCAACCGACGGCACATCACTTGATTGGGCATACAGCGAGAAGATCCCATGAACGCCCCGCTCCGTATCAACGAAGCACTTTTGATTGCCGACCGCGCCTTCCAGCCCTTTCAATGCGTGGCCTGGGCTCTACAAGACGGTAGCGAACTAAGTCTGGCCATCATTGATCGCACCAACACGCGCATCAGCCGCAAACAGATTCCAAGCAGCGCCTACTCCGATCCGGCGCAACTTGAACATGTGCTGGAAGAAGCCCGTGCCGAGTTGAGCCAGGAAGGTTACAAGCTGCAATCGTGGTCCATGCCGCACTAATTGTTTTCGCGGATTACCGCTCGGTAATCCGCGCCCCCCACTTCCTCTTAGTTGACGATTTTTTATTGTCAGCTGCGTGACACCACTCACCTGTTTCAACTTCTAACCTGCCCGATTACTTGGCAGGCTTGGCAATGGTTCGAAAAGACATTGTTCTGGCACAAAACGCCCCTCCACCGGCTCATGAAGACAGTTGTGCGCCGAGTCATTCAGGGATTGAATGATGTGCTCATGCAGTCACCGTCCGGGCACCCGGATAAGGACGACTGGCAAGGAGATGCATGCATGTCACCCCAGCCTGCTTTTGCCTTACCTGCAACCGTGAATGGCGCCGAACGGCTCGATACGAGTTTCGCTGGCACCGGCAAGACTCAAGTGTATTTCGCCAGCAGTCTCTCCAGCATGGCCAATGACGTTGCGATTGATCACGTCGGCCGGTTGTTGGTGGCGGCAAAGGTCGGTACGCCGGGCGGCCAGCGCTTTGGCCTGGCCCGCCTGCTGGCGGATGGTTCGGCGGATCTGGCATTCGGCAAACAAGGCAGTATCAGCGGGCAGTTCGCACACGGCTTCGAGGCCATGGCTGGCAAGGTGCGGGTATTGGCCGACGGGCACATTCTGGTGGCCGGCCTGCACTACGAAAATGCACACCGTACGCTGCCCGCCCTGGCGATGTTTGATCAGCAGGGCTGCCCGGCTCAGGGTTTCGGCGACCATGGACGTTGCGTGGTGCGCCTGCCGGGAGATCTTTCCCGGGGCGCTCGCGACGCCTGGTTACCGCCCGGCGTGCCGAGCGCCGAAGCCTGTGATGTCTGTGTGCAGGACGACGGTCGAATCCTGCTGCTGGCCAATCATTACTTCGAACCGACCGATCACGTCGGCATGCTGATACGGCTCAACACCGACGGTTCTCTGGACAGCAGCTTCAACGGCCGCGGTTTCGTCATGGTTCGGCACTTGTTGATGAACACCCGGCTCAGCAGCCTGATGGTGCAGCGCGATGGCCGGATCCTGGTGAGCGGATCAATCAATTTTCCCGAGGAAGGTCTGCTGGCGCGTTATCACCCGGATGGGCGACTGGACGACAGCTTCGCCGTGGATGGTTTCATGACCTTCAAGGCACGGGAGCACAGCGCTCAGGTCTGCCAGATCGTCCAGCATGAAAGTGGTGACTTGCATTGTTTTGGCAGCAGTCGCGACCCGATGCTCTGCCTGTCTCTGAAAATCCACAGTAATGGTCGACCCGATATTCATTGCAACGGTGGCCAGCCAAAGCTATTGGGCGTCGACCGCAGCGGTTGCCACTGGACCGCCGCCGGGGTTCAGCCGGACGGATGTGTGCTGACAGTCGGAGCGACGGTCGGCGGGGTCGAAGCCGATTTCATTTTTGCCCGATATTTACCCAGTGGACAGCTGGATCGCAGTTTTGCCAAGGGCATCGGCTGGTGTCGCACACACCTGAGTCGCGGTTCGCATACCGCTACTTCACTGGCCATTCAGGCCAACGGCTGCATGGTCATCGGCGGCTATTCACTGGACGGAAACTGCCGCGCGGTCGTCGCGCGTTTTCGGTGTTAGGCCAACGTCATTTTCCTGCACTTGATCTTCCCTTCCTCTTACGGCAAGTTGCGCGCTTCTTAATACAAGGAGTAGCCGATGTCCGGCTCAATGGCCCAGGCCTTCGCGCACAATTTTCTCGGGCACTCACCCCGCTGGTACAAGGCAAGCATTGTCGGCTTCCTGATTCTCAACGCCCTGGTGCTATGGACGGTCGGTCCGGTGGCGGCCGGCTGGCTGTTGGTGCTGGAATTCATTTTCACCCTAGCCATGGCGCTGAAATGTTACCCGCTGATGCCCGGTGGGCTGCTGCTGGTCGAAGCGCTGCTGCTGAAAATGACCACGCCCCAGGCACTCTACGACGAGTTGGTGCATAACTTCCCGGTGATCCTGCTGCTGATGTTCATGGTGGCGGGCATCTATTTCATGAAAGACCTGCTGCTGTTTCTGTTCTCGCGCCTGCTGCTGGGGGTTCGCTCCAAGGCGCTGCTGGCGTTGATGTTCTGTTTCCTGTCGGCGTTTCTGTCGGCGTTTCTCGATGCGTTGACCGTGACCGCGGTGATCATCAGCGCGGCCGTGGGGTTTTATTCGGTGTATCACCGCGTCGCCTCGGGCAACGATCCGCGTCAGGACAGTGAGTTCAGCGATGACCGGCACTTGCCCACCCTCCACCATGCCGACCTCGAACAGTTCCGCGCTTTCCTGCGTAGCTTGCTGATGCACGGTGCTGTCGGCACGGCATTGGGTGGCGTGTGCACACTGGTTGGCGAGCCGCAGAACCTGTTGATCGGCCATGAGATGGGCTGGCACTTCGCCGAGTTCTTTCTGAAGATCGCCCCAGTGTCGTTGCCGGTGCTGGCTGCGGGCCTGGTGACCTGCGTACTGCTGGAGAAACTGCGCTGGTTCGGCTATGGCACGCTGCTGCCGGACAACGTGCGTACCGTGCTGGCCAACTACGCCGCCGAAGACAACGCCGAACGCACTTCACGCCAGCGCGCGGCGTTGCTGGTTCAAGGGGTGGCGGCGCTGATCCTGATTGCCGGGCTGGCGTTTCACGTCGCTGAAGTCGGCCTGATCGGTTTGATGGTGATCGTGCTGATCACCGCGTTCACGGGCATTACCGATGAGCATCGGATTGGCAACGCCTTCAAGGATGCCATGCCGTTCACGGCGCTGCTGGTGGTGTTTTTCGCAGTGGTGGCCGTGATTCACGATCAGCAACTGTTCACGCCGCTGATCCAGTGGGTGCTGGCGCTGCCGGCAGATCAACAGCCGGGCATGTTGTTTATTGCCAATGGCTTGCTGTCGGCCATTAGCGATAACGTGTTCGTAGCGACCATTTACATCACCGAAGTGAAGCAGGCGTTCATCTCCGGCCACATGAGCCGCGAGCACTTTGAAACCCTGGCGATTGCGATCAATACCGGCACCAACCTGCCGAGCGTGGCAACGCCCAATGGCCAGGCGGCGTTCCTGTTCCTGCTGACCTCGGCGATTGCACCGCTGATTCGCCTGTCGTACGGGCGAATGGTGTGGATGGCGTTGCCTTACACCGTGGTGATGGGCGTGTTGGGCTGGTATGCGGTGAGCTTTTGGCTTTGAGGTGATCGGTCTGACGCCTTCGCGGGCAAGCCTCGCTCCTACAGGAGTGGCGTCGATCATGCCCTCCCTTGTAGGAGCGAGGCTTGCCCGCGAAGAACGATAACGCGGTTCAGACCGAACTCAGGATAAACCGCTCGATCGCCTGGGCTGCGCCGTCTTCGGTATTGGCCCCGGTCACCACGTCGGCCTGACGCTTCACCGCCTCTTCCGCCTGCCCCATGGCGATCGACAACCCGGCCCGGTGAAACATCGCCGGGTCGTTGCCACCGTCACCCATGGCGGCGGTCTGTTCCAGCGGCACCCCGAGAAACTCGGCCAGGGTCGCCAATGCCTCGCCCTTGTTGGCTTTCATCGCCGTCACGTCCAGATAGATCGGTTGTGAACGCGAGACCTGCGCCTGCCCTTCGACCTTGGGCAGCAACTGCGCTTCCAGTTCGATCAACAGTTCGGTGTTGCTGCTGGCGGCGACGATTTTGTCGATACGTGCCATGCAAGGCTCGAAACTCTCGACCACCACCGGCGGATAACCCAGGCCGTGCTGCTCTCGCGGGACCATCGGGCCGTACTGATCCTTCAACAGCCAGTCGCCGCCACTGAATACCCAAACCTCAATGTCCGGCTGATCGGCAAACAGCGTCAGCGCCGTCAGCGCTGCCGTGGCCGGCAAATAATGCGCAACCAGCAAACTGCCGTCCGGATTTACGAGGGTGCCGCCATTGAAGGCCGCCGTCGGCAGATCGACACCCAGGGCTTCGATCTGTTGCAACATGGCTTTGGGCGGACGCCCGGTGGCCAGGCTGAACAGCACGCCGGCCTCGCGCAAGGCACGGACTGCGTCGATCGTGCGCTGGCTGAGGCTGTGATCGGGAAGCAGTAACGTGCCGTCCATGTCACTGAGCAGAAAACGGATGGGCTGTTGCGTTACGTCACTCATCCGACGCTGTGCCAGACGCGGCCGTCGCGGGTCAGCAGCTCGTCAGCGGCCTTTGGCCCATCTTCGCCCGCCGCATAGCTCTGCACTGTTGCGTCCTGCTGCCAGGCGTCGAGGAATGGCTGCACGGCGCGCCAGCCGTTCTCGATGTTGTCGGCGCGCTGGAATAGCGTCTGATCGCCAGTCAGGCAATCGTAGATCAACGTTTCATAGCCAGTGGACGGCTGCATTTCAAAGAAATCCTTGTAGGCAAAACCCAGCTCGATGTTGGCCATGTTCAACGCCGGCCCCGGCCGCTTGGCCAGCAGGTCGAACCACATGCCTTCGTTGGGCTGGATCTGGATCCGCAGATAGGTCGGCTGCAACTCATCGACCTCGGTATCGCGGAACTGCGCATACGGCGCCGGCTTGAAGCAAATGACAATCTCGGTATCGCGCGCGCTCATGCGCTTGCCGGTGCGCAGGTAGAACGGCACACCGACCCAGCGCCAATTGTCGATCATCACTTTGAGCGCGACATAGGTTTCGGTCGTGCTGTCGGGCGCCACGTTGGCTTCCTGGCGATAACCGGGCAGCGGCTCGCCACCAATCTCGCCGGCCGCGTATTGGCCACGCACCGAGTTGGCTCGCGCTTCCTCGGTTGTCCAGGGGCGAATCGCGCCGACGACTTTGGCTTTCTCGCCGCGTACTGCATCGGCGCCAAACGCGGCCGGCGGTTCCATGGCCACCATCGCCAACAATTGGAACAGGTGATTGGGCACCATGTCCCGCAGGGCGCCGGTGACTTCATAAAAACTGCCACGGGTTTCCACGCCGACGGTTTCGGCGGCGGTGATTTGCACGTGGTCGATGTAATGGTTGTTCCAGAAGGCTTCGAACAGGCTGTTGGAGAACCGGCTGACCAGAATGTTCTGCACGGTTTCCTTGCCCAGATAGTGATCGATCCGGTAGATCTGCTTTTCCGTCATCACCTTGAGCAGGCACGCGTTCAAGGCTTCGGCGGTGTGCAAGTCGGAGCCGAAAGGTTTTTCGATCACCACCCTCCTGAACGCTTCAGGGGTTTCTTGCAACAATCCGGCAGCGCCGAGCCTCTGCACCACTTCGCTGAAAAAGCGCGGCGCGGTGGCCAAGTAGAAAATCGCATTGCCAGTACCGCTGGCGGCGATTTTCGCCGCCAGCGCTTCATAGGTGCGTTCGTCAAGGAAGTCGCCCTGGACGTAGCTGATGTGCTTGGCCAGTTTGGCCCACAACGCCGGGTCAAGGGCTTGATCGCCCTTGCCGACCTTGGCCGCCACTTCCGCCCGAATGAAATCTTCGAGTTTTTTGGCGAAGGCTTCGTCACTGATGGCGTTGTGATCAACGCCGATGATCCGCAGTCCATTTCCCAGCAAACCGTCGCGACTCAGGTTGTACAGCGCCGGCATCAGCAGACGCTTGACCAGATCACCATGGGCACCGAACAGAAACAGCGTGGTCGGCGGTGCCGGTTCAGCCTTGGATTTCCTGCGGATCACATGGGTCATTTTTTCGAGGTCTCCACATGGCCGCCGAAGCCGAAGCGCTGGGCAGAGAGAATCTTGTCACCAAAGGTGCCTTGCCCGCGTGAACGGTAGCGCGAGAACAGCGAGTTCGACAGCACTGGCACGGGCACCGATTGCTCCATGGCGGCTTCGATGGTCCAGCGACCTTCACCGCTGTCAGCCACCGAACCGGAGTAACCATCGAGTTTCGGGTCGCTGGCCAGGGCGTCGGCGGTCAGGTCGAGCAGCCAGGACGACACCACGCTGCCACGACGCCAGACTTCGGCGATGTCGGCAACGTTCAGGTCAAAGCGCTGATCTTCCGGCAGGTTGGTACTGGCCTTGGTCTTGAGAATGTCGAAGCCTTCGGCGAAGGCCTGCATCATTCCGTACTCGATACCGTTGTGGATCATCTTCACGAAGTGCCCTGCACCAGCGGGGCCTGCGTGGATGTAACCGCGCTCGGCGCGATCATCTTCCGATTTGCGGTCCTTGGTGCGAGGAATGTCGCCCATGCCCGGGGCCAGGGATTCGAACAGCGGGTCGAGGCGCTTAACGGTCTCGGCATCGCCGCCGATCATCATGCAGTAGCCGCGTTCCAGGCCCCAGACGCCACCGGAGGTACCGACGTCGATGTAGTGCAGGCCTTTTTCCGACAAGGTTTTGGCCCGGCGGATGTCATCCTTATAGAAGGTGTTGCCGCCATCGATAATGGTATCGCCAGCGTCAAGCAAGGTGCTCAGGGTGTCGATGGTGTCTTCGGTGGGTGCGCCGGCGGGCAGCATGACCCAAACTGCGCGCGGTTTGGCCAGGCCAGCGACCAGGGCTGGCAAGTCGGCAACACCGGTGGCGCCTTCTTCAGCCAGGGTGTCGACAAAGGCGCTATTGCGGTCGTAAACAACGGTGGTATGCCCGTTGAGCATCAGGCGCCGCGCAATATTACCGCCCATGCGGCCCAGTCCAATAATCCCGAGTTGCATGTACTGATGCTCCCTACTACAAATAAAGTGTGTCAAAGGTTATAGCCCAACGCGACTAATGAGGGTTAGTCCAGAGCGCTGGCACATAGTTTCCGGGCATTGTGCCCGATCCAGACTGATAACGCCGGGAATCGTCCCGAAGACACAACGACCATGAAAAATAAAAAAGTTCCCTTCGGGGGCAAAAGAAATCAAAATTGGCGCCGATAGTAAGTCAGCACCCGAAATCGGGAGCGAACTTACAGTTGAGACAGCCATTTGCGAGGTGAGCAATGGGCACCGTACACACAGCACTGCCAGCACAAACACTTTACGTAACGATCCGTCGCGATGAACTGCGCCAGCTCAAAGACGAGCGCGACCAGTTGAAGCGGGAAGTCGCGCAATTACGCCTGCTGACCCAAGGCAATCAGACTCAGCCCTTGCCCGTCACCCAGCGCGCCCCCCACGCCTGATCCCCTCGTTTGACTCGGAAGCAGCCACCGCTGTTTCCGACTCGATGCAATTCTGCCAGCTCTGGCAACTCACAAAGTTTTCACACCTTCTTGTCGATACTCCGGCTCATTGTGGCCGCTCGGTATCCGCGCGGCGCCCGTTCGTCTGCGACAGGGAAAGTGCCGACGGCCGAAGTAATTATCAGGCTGGAGTGCTGAATGGCTTTGTTTAAACGCAGCAAAACGTCTGCGAAAGGTTTTGATTGGGCAGGATTTCTCTGGTTATTTCTGTTCTTCTGGTATTTTTCCGGCATCACCCAACTACTGATTCAACTGACAGGCACTTCCGGTTTTACCGGGTTCCGCCAGGCCTTTGTGATGAGCGCCATCTGGCTCGCGCCGATGCTGCTGTTTCCCAAGCAAACACGAGTGATGGCCGCGCTGATCGGCGTGGTGCTGTGGGCCTGTTCGATGGCCAGCCTTGGTTATTTCTTCATCTATCAGCAGGAATTTTCCCAGAGCGTCATCTTCATCATGTTCGAATCGAACGTGTCTGAAGCCGGCGAGTACATGACCCAGTATTTTGCCTGGTGGATGGTGCCGGCGTTCCTCGCCCATACCGCGTTCGCGTATTTCCTGTGGACCCGCTTGCGTCCGGTGCACCTGCCACGCGGCCAGGCGTTGGTCGCGGCGACGGCGATTCTGCTGGCCGTGGTCGGTTACCCGCTGATCAAGCAAACCGCGCGCACCGGTAGCTTGGCGGGTGGCTTCGAGAAATTCGAAACCCGCATCGAGCCCGCCGTGCCTTGGCAGATGGCCGTGGCCTATCACCGTTACCTCGATACCCTGGCCGGCATGCAAGACATGCTTCACAGCGCCAGCAAAATTCCACCGCTCAAGAACCTCACCGATTCGATGGCCAATCAGCCGGCGACCCTGGTGCTGGTGATCGGCGAGTCCACCAACCGTCAGCGTATGAGCCTGTACGGCTACCCTCGGCAAACAACGCCGGAGCTGGACAAGCTCAAGGATCAACTGGCGGTTTTCGATAACGTCATTACCCCACGCCCCTACACCATCGAGGCGTTGCAACAGGTACTGACGTTCGCCGACGAAGAGAACCCGGACCTGTACCTGTCGACACCGTCGCTGGTCAGCATGATGAAACAGGCGGGTTACAAGACTTTCTGGATCACCAACCAGCAGACCATGACCAAGCGCAACACCATGCTCACGACCTTCTCCGAGCAGGCCGACGAGCAGGTGTACCTGAACAACAACCGCAACCAGAACGCCGCCCAGTACGATGGCGATGTGATAGAGCCGTTCAACAAGGCGCTGGCCGATGCGGCACCACGCAAGCTGATCGTCGTGCATTTGCTCGGCACGCACATGAGCTACCAGTACCGTTACCCGCCGACGTTCAACAAGTTCACCGACCGCAAAGGTGTTCCGGATGGCGTGCGTGACGATCAGGTGCCGACATACAACAGCTATGACAACGCGGTGCTGTACAACGACTTCGTGGTGTCGAGCCTGATCAAGGACTACGCCAAGTCTGATCCGAACGGCTTCCTGCTGTACCTCTCCGACCATGGCGAAGACGTCTTCGACTCCGTTGGCCATAAAACCCTGGGCCGCAACGAGAGCAAACCGACGGCGCCGATGTACACCATTCCGTTCATGGCCTGGGCCTCGCCGAAATGGCGCGAAACCCATGACTGGAGTTTTGCTGGCGACTTGAGCCGGCCGTACAGCAGTTCGCAACTGATTCACACGTGGGCGGATCTGGCCGGCCTGAGTTTCGATGAACTCGACCGCAGCAAAAGCCTGGTCAGCGACAGCTTCAAGCCTCGGCCATTGATGATCGGCAACCCTTATGAGCGTCAGCAGCGGCCGTTGATTGACTTCAGCCTGATGAAGCCCAAGAACGCGCCGGCCACTCCGGCAGTCGTTCAGCAGTAATTCTGGCGCGGATCCTGTGGGGGCGGGCTTCTGTGGCGAGGGGGCTTGCCCCCGTTGGGGTGCGAAGCGCCCCCGGCATTTCAAAGTTAAACCGCATGTACAGGGTTTACGACTGCTTCGCAGCCGAACGGGGGCAAGCCCCCTCGCCACAGAAGCCCCGCCCCACAACAAGCTCGCTCCCAAAATGGACTGCGAATTAAAGCGCCTTGGTCCAGAACAGCATCCGGCCGTGCGCCGGGTCGAACATGCCTGGCGAGAAACCGAACTTGCCATAAGCCCCCTGAGCCACTGCATTGCCTTCCAGCACTTCCAGGGTGATTTTGCAGCAGCCGCGCTGGCGTGCGATGTCCTCGACTTTGTGCAGCATCTTCTGACTCAGCCCCAACCCGCGAAACTTCGACACCACGGCAACATCGTGCACGTTGACCAGTGGCCGGCAGGCGAAGGTCGAAAAACCTTCAAAGCAGTTGACCAGCCCTGCCGGCTCACCGCCAACAAACGCCAATACGCTGAAGGCATGGGGACGCTTGGCCAGTTCCCCCGGCAGTTGTTGCAACCTATCGGCCGGTAACGGCTGACCGCCGCCCATCGGGTCTTCAGCGTAGTGGTTCAACACCAGGCCAATCGCCTCGGCATGCACCGGGTTGGTGTAGCTGGCCTGAAGCACAAGAATTTCTGCGGATTCCATTTCCACCCTCAATCACACAAGTTGCCCCAGTTCGCCTCTTGCGCACTGAAAGGTCCAGTGACCTTATCGCGAGTACCGGGGTGCCGACAACCGGATCCTGTTGTGAACGTTCCCTCTCAAACGCCCCAGATCATTACCTCGGTCCATCCCAACTCGGCAAAATCCTCGGCCCTCAACGCCGACTCTCCGGCACAGAAAAACTCGTCCAGCTGCGGCGGCGTGACCGAGGTGCCACTGAGCATCGCGTGAACCTGCCCGCGATGATGAATCTGATGCTCGAACAAATGGGACAGCATGCGTAAACGGCTGTCATGTTGCGGGGTGTCACGCGCGATGGTCACAAGCCGTCCGAGGTCTGCGTCGCGCAGTTGCTCGCAGTAGGCAATCAGTCGACGGTCCACCAGGGCTTGCTCGCGCTTGAGATCGGCGCCGTGGGCGAACGGCTCGTCTTCGTTGAAAAACACGTAGCAATCGGGATGTGGTTCGTCACCGCGCAACTCCCGCTCCAGTGCATCCACATAGAACCAGTCACAGGTCAGGATGTGATTGAGGGTCGCGCTGAGGCTGGGAAAGAAACTGACTCGCGGCGCCGCCAGCTCGGCCGGGCTCAGCTGAAGCCAGGCCTTGGCCAGTCGGTGATTGGCCCAGGCGTTCTGATAGGCCATGGTCAGCAAATGGTGAGACAAGGGCTGATTCATGTTCGCTCCTCCCGGATATCAAGCCTCGGCGAAACGTTTTAGCTGCATCTCCTGCAAACGACTGAGGGTGCGACGAAACGGAAATTCCAGATAGCCCTCGGTGTATAGCGCTTCCATCGGCACCTGCGCTTCGAGGTACAGCGGCACCTTGCGGTCGTAGCATTCGTCCACCAGGGCGATGAACCGGCGCACGCCGTCGTCGTGCACCGACAACTGCGGCAACTCGCGATCCCCCGCTGCCACCCGTTCGACGCCGTCTTCAGTGCCGCGGGCGATGCGCGCTTCGCGTTTTTGCGCGCTGAGATTGGGCACGTCACTCAACACAATAGCGCTGAAGGTATCGCACAGGGCCATGAAGTCCATGGCCGCAAACGGCTGCTCGCAGAGCTCGGTGTAACGGCACCAGAGCACGGTTTGACTGGCCTGCATGACATTGACCGAACGGTAGCCGATCTTGACCGGATCGCTGGACAGCGACTGGCCGACGGTCAAGGCTTTGAACGCCTCGCTCAATGCGCCGGGCTGACCCGGTACGTTCACCCAGTAACGCTGCAGACCGGCGCCAGGATGCAGGCGATGATCTTCCCCGCCATCCACCGCAATCACTTGCATGTGTTGCTTGATCGCAGCAATAGCCGGCACAAACCGGTCACGGTTGAAGCCATCCGCGTACAGCTGATCCGGCGGCTGATTGGAGGTGCAGACCACCACCACGCCCTGCTCGAACATCACCTGAAACAAACGCCCGAGAATGATCGCGTCACCGATGTCGTTGACGAACAACTCATCGAAACACAGCACCCGCACTTCCTGGCTCAGCTCGCGGGCCAGCGCTTTCAACGGGTCGGCGGTGCCGGTCAATTGAAAAGAGCGCTGATGCACCCAGCCCATGAAGTGATGAAAGTGCTGACGCCGGGCCGGGACGCGCAGGTTTTGGTAGAACTGATCCATCAACCAGGTCTTGCCCCGCCCGACCGGACCCCAGAGGTACACGCCGGTGACGGGCGTGCGGTTTTCATGCAAGGCTTCGTGGCATTTTTGCAGCGCCCACACGGCGTGTTCCTGAGCTTCGTCCTGGACGAAGCCCTTCTGGTCGATGGCGTGTTGCCAGGCGCTTAAGGGAGAGTCGACATTCATGCGCGGCAGTATAGGTAAAACGCAATTCATGTGGGAGCGGGCTTGTTGTGGCGAGGGGGCTTGCCCCCGTTGGGGTGCGAAGCGCCCCCCAGCATTTCAAAGTTAAACCGCATGTAAAGGATTTACGGCTGCTTCGCAGCCGAACGGGGTGATGCGGCATTCCGACAAGCCCCCTCGCCACAACAAGCCATCTCACCACATAAGCCCCCACAGGTTTCGCGCCGGGTTACAGCGAGATGTCCAGCCGGGCGATTTTACCCTGCTCATTGAGGCGGAACATGTAGCGCAGTTCCAGCGGGCTGCCAGGGAACGTGCCGGAGATCAGGTTGTGCACCAGCACTTTGCCGGTGCGCTGTTGAACGTCGAGCACCTCGACCCGAGGCTGATAACGTTGTGCGGTGTCTTGCATCCATTGGGCGATGGCTTGTGTGCCGACCTGATGCTGCCCCTCATCGAACACGTTGGCATCCTCAGCGAAAAAACTGGCAACCCTCGACGTGTCGCGAGCATTGGCAGCGGCAATGTAGGCGGCAATGGCGGGGGCCAGTGAAGAGGCTGGATTGGACATGTTTACGGCTCCTTGTGAGTTGATTCTGGAGCCATGCTAAAACAAGCCTGTGTCAATTCTTGTCAGGAGTGAAACGCCCTGCTTCGTCCAGTTGCATCTGCTTGCGCCAGGTGCGCAAAAGGTCGCTGCGCCGCCCCGGATAGCGTTCACCCTGCTCGCTGGCGGCTGAGATCCGGTCGGTGCGAAAGGTGCGATAGGCACTGCGCAATTCACACCACGCGACGATGATCCGCACCTCGTTGAGAAAACCCAGGGCCAGTGGCCAGATCAACCGCTGACTGGGCACCTGATTGGCGTCCGCGTAGTCGATGTGCAGCTTGGCCTGATCGCGGATGGCTTGGCGAAACACGTTCAAAGGCACGGCATTTTGCGGATAGCCATAACCCGGCGGTCCCGGCAGCACCGTCGGGTTGCGCAAGGCCTCCTGGGCGGCGGGGTCGAGTACCGCAGCGATTTTTGCCAGGGCATCGGCCGCGGCTTTGCCCAACACCTCATCACCACGCTGATCCACGTAACGCAAGCCAAGCACGATGGCTTCGGTCTCATCGGCATTGAGCATCAAAGGCGGCAGAAACAGGCCGCTGCGCAACACATAACCGATCCCCGCCTCGCCAAAAATCGGCGCGCCGAGCGCGGTGAGTTCAGCGATGTCGCGGTACAGCGTGCGCTCGGAAATCTCCAGTTCGCTGGCCAATGTCGCGGCCGTCACCGGACGACTTTTGCCCCGCAGCACTTGTAACAACGTCAGTAAACGGCTGGTTCGCGACACGGTCGGCAGGCTCTTTCCTGAAAAGTCGTCGGAGCTTAGCAGAGGCTGCTGTCAGAAACTGGCAGGAGCGATTGGCCGGCCTGAAAAGCTTCGCGGGCAAGCCTCGCTCCTACAGATACAGAGATTGCCGCGCGATTTGGGCACGACGCAAAACCTGTAGGAGCGAGGCTTGCCCGCGAAGGCGCCATACCAGACACCACAAATCAAAACTACCGATCGACCTTATGCCTGGCCGCATACAAACACAGCATCTCCATGGCCAATGTCGCCGCTGCCAGTGAGGTAATGTCCGCGCTGTCGTAGGCCGGCGCCACTTCCACCACGTCCATCCCCACCAGGTTGATCCCGCGCAAGCCGCCGAGAATCTCCAGCGCCTGCACCGTGCTCAAGCCGCCACACACTGGCGTTCCGGTGCCCGGCGCAAAGGCCGGGTCGAGGCAGTCGATGTCAAAAGTCAGGTACACCGGGTGATCACCGACCCGCGCACGAATCGCCTCGACGATCGCCTCGCACCCTTGCCGATGCACCTGCCGCGCATCCAGTACCTGAAAGCCCTGATGATCGTCATTGGTGGTGCGCAACCCGATCTGCACCGAGCGCGACGGATCCACCACCCCTTCTTTGGCCGCATGCCAGAACATCGTGCCGTGATCGACGCGCTTGCCCTCCTCATCCGGCCAGGTGTCGCTGTGGGCGTCGAAGTGAATCAACGACAACGGGCCATGCTTGCGGGCATGGGCCTTGAGCAGCGGATAACTGATGAAGTGATCGCCACCAAACGTCAGCATCGCGCAACCGCCGCCCAGGATGTGCTCGGCGTGGGCTTCGATGCTTTCCGGCACCGAATGCGGCGTGCCGTAATCGAAGGCGCAATCGCCGTAGTCAATCACCGCCAGGTGATCGAACGGGTCGAACGTCCACGGCCAATGGCGCTCCCAGGCGATCCCGGCGGATGCCGCCCGAATGCCGCGCGGTCCGAAACGTGCGCCGGGGCGGTTGCTGGTGGCAGTGTCGAACGGCACACCGCTGACCACCACATCGACACCACGCAAGTCGCGGCTGTACCGGCGGCGCATGAAACTGGTGATACCGGCGTAGGTACTTTCGGCGGCAGTCCCGTAAAGACTGTCGCGGGTCATGGCCTGATCGTTCTGTGCAGGGACGTCCATGGTGTATTCCTTGTTATTGGCTTATTGGCGGCTACGGAAAGTGGTCCACAAGCGGGTGCGCTGACGCATGTCCTTGAGGCTCATGCTGCGGTCGGCATACAGCCGCTCACGCACCTCGCTCTGCGGGTAGATGTCGGGATCGCTGCGCACCGCCTCATCCACCAATGGCGTCGCCGCCCGATTGGCCGTGGCGAAGAACAGCGTATTGGTCAGCGCGGCGACGGATTCGGGGCGCAACATAAACTCGATGAAGGCCCGGGCGGCTTCTGGGTGCGGCGCGTCCTTGGGGATCGCCAGGTTGTCCTGCCACACCAGCGTGCCTTCGCGTGGAATGCGGTAGGCCACCTCGAACGGCTTGTTGGCCTTGCGCGCCTGGTCGGCAGCCATGCTCGCGTCACCGTTGTAGGTCAATGCCAGGCAGACGCTACCATTGGCCAGATCGTTGATCTGCCGCCCGGTGGCGACGTACAGCACCGACGGCTGTAACTGACGCAACAGGGCGTCGGCGGCTGTCAGATCAGCCTTGTCGGTGCTGTAGGGATCTTTACCCAGATAGTGCAGCGCCAGGCCGATCACCTCTTGGGGCGAATCGAGAATGGCGATGCCGCAATCTTTCAGCTTGCTGGCGTATTCGGGATTGAACAGCAGGTCCAGGCTGTTGAGCGGTGCGCTGGGCAAACGTTGTTTCACCGCTTCGACATTCATCCCAAGCCCGAGCGTGCCCCAGGTGTAAGGCACGCCATACCGATTGCCGGGGTCGACCGCCGCCAGTTTTTCCAGCATGTCCGGGTCAAGGTTGGCGTAACCCTTGAGGCCATCGTGAGGAATTTCCTGCAGCGCACCCGCCGCCAGGCCGCGTGCCAGCACACTGGACGACGGCACCACCACGTCATAACCGCTGCCGCCGGTGAGCAGTTTGGTTTCCAGTACTTCCGGTGCATCGAACGTGTCGTAGCGCACATGAATGCCGGTTTCCTTTTCGAACCGCTGCAAGGCGTCGGGCGCCACGTAATCTGCCCAACTGTAGAGATTGAGGACTTTTTCCTCTGCCTGGGCCGGCACGGCCATGACGAGGAACAGCGCGGGTAAACACAGCTTGAAGAGCGGAGCCATGACGAACACCTGACCGGAGGAAGTGGTTGCAGGATGCGTCGTCGGTTACATTGGAAAAATACCAAGTTAATTATCCTGACTTTATTGCGGAGTAATGTTTGATGCTCGGTCAACTTCATGACCTGGACCTGCAGCTGCTGCGCCTGTTCGTCAGCGTGGTGGAATGCGGTGGCTTCAGTGCGGCTCAGGGTGAACTGGGGCTGAGCCAGTCGAGCATCAGCCAGCAGATGGCCAGGCTCGAAACCCGACTCGGCTATCGCCTGTGCAGTCGCGGCAAGGGCGGGTTCAAAATCACCCCCAAGGGCGAACAGCTGCTCCTTGCCATTCGCACCTTGTTCGAGTCGATCGAAGCGTTCCGTCATCAATCCAACGGCGTGGCCGGCCGCTTGATCGGCGAAGTGCGCCTGGGCTTGTCCGAAGCACTTGATCAATCGGTGCTGCAACGGGTTGCCGAGGCGATCCGGCGCTTTCGCGAACGGGACGAGTCGGTACGTATCGAGTTGATCAGCGCCATGCCCGGCGAAATGGAGCGGCTGTTGCTGCAACAGCGGCTGGACCTGGCGATCGGCTATTTCTCACAGGTACAGAGCGCTTTTGACTACCGCGAACTGTTCACGGAAACCCAGCACCTGTATTGCGCTCCGGGGCATCCGCTGTTCACCGATGAGACACCTGACGATCAGACGCTTCAGGCCTGCGACCGGGTCGATCACCCCTACCGTTTCCTGCGCAGCGACGAGCCGTTTCAGGGGAAGATGTGTTCGGCGCGTTCCGAACAGGTCGAAGGCACCCTCGCCTTCATTCTTTCCGGCAAGCACGTTGGCTACCTGCCCGATCACTTCGCCCGCAGCTGGGAAGACAAAGGGTTGCTGCGCGCCGTGCGCCAGGGCGACATGAGTTTTGAGGTGGCGTTCCATCTGGCCCGCCATCGCGCGCAGGTGCCGGGGGATGCGCAAAAAGCCTTTGAAGAGGATCTGCTTGCGGCGTTTGCCTGAAGTGCACGCGTGCTCTGCCCTGGAATGATCAACCCTGTGGCGAGGGGGCTTGCCCCCGTTCGGCGGCGCAGCCGTCGCAAGATCAGCGCGTCAGGTGTGTCTGGAGGAATGTCGGGGGCCGCTTCGCAGCCCAACGGGGGCAAGCCCCCTCGCCACAGGTTTTGTGTCCCCTCGCCACAGGTTTTGTGTATGCCCCCTCCGTACCGTTTAGCGTTGCCCTCGCTGCCCGCGGCTGGCATCCTGCGCCTCCATTTTCTGACCCGGCCCCGCCTTTCGGCACGCAAATCACCATGACCGCCTCTGAAAAAACCGCCTCCCCACGCAACAACGACCTCATTTACGGCCTTGACGATCGCCCCCACCTGACCGCCACGGTCTTCGCCGCCCTGCAACACGTACTGGCGAGTTTTGTCGGCATCATCACGCCGACGCTGATCATGGGCAGTGCCCTGGGCCTGCAAAGTGAAGTGCCTTATCTGATCAGCATGGCGCTGTTCGTTTCGGGGCTGGGCACGTTTGTCCAAGCGCGGCGGTTCGGCCCGGTCGGCTCCGGTTTGCTGTGCCTGCAAGGCACCAGTTTCTCGTTTATCAGCGTGATTCTCAGCGCCGGGTTCATGGTCAAGGCGCGTGGTGGTGGCACCGATGAGATTCTTTCGACGATTTTCGGCGTGTGCTTTTTCGCCGCGTTCATTGAAGTGGTGCTAAGCCAGTTCATCGGCAAGCTGCGGATGCTGATCACCCCCGTGGTGACCGGCACCATCATTACCCTCATGGGCCTGTCGCTGATCAAGGTCGCCATGACCGACATTGCCGGCGGTTTCGGTGCGACGGATCTCGGCGCCGCCAGCCACCTGGCGCTGGCCGCACTGGTGCTGGGGACCATCGTGGTGTTGAACCGGGTGGATGTGCCGTTCCTGCGCCTGGGCGCGATCGTCATCGGCCTGGCCCTCGGTTATGCCGTCGCGTGGTTCATGGGCCAGGTCGATTTCACCAGCCTGCCCGCCGTGCCGCTGATGAGTGTGCCCGTACCGTTCAAATATGGCTTCTCATTCGACTGGGTGGCGTTTGTGCCGGTGGCGGTGATTTTCCTGGTGTCGCCCCTGGAGGCTGCCGGAGACCTGACCGCCAATTCGATGATTTCCCGGCAACCGGTCAAAGGCCCCATTTATATCCGCCGGATCAAATCCGGGTTGCTGGCCGACGGTCTCAATTCGGCCATGGCGGCGGTGTTCAACAGCATGCCGATGGTGACCTTCGCGCAGAACAACGGGGTGATCCAGCTCACCGGCGTGGCCAGCCGTTATGTGGCGTTTTTCATCGCGGGCCTGTTGGTGGTGCTGGGGTTGTTCCCGATGATCGGCGCGGTGCTGCAATTGATGCCGAAACCGGTGCTCGGCGGCGCCGAGCTGGTGATGTTCGGCACCGTGGCAGTGGCCGGGATCAAGATTCTCGCCGAGGCCGGCCTGCATCGGCGCAACATGCTGATCGTGGCGATATCCCTCGGCATGGGCCTGGGCGTTGCGGCGGTGCCTGAAGTGTTGCGCGAGTTGCCGAAGGCGTTGCACAACATCTTCGAATCACCGATCACCGTCGGTGCGTTGTGCGCTATCGTGCTGAATATCTTCCTGCCCGAAGAATTCATCGAGCTGGAAGAAGACGAGTTCGACCCGGAAGCCTCGGTGCTTCAGGTGATGCAGAACCCGGATGTTGCGGCCAAAGGTGAACCCGTTTCACCTGCGGCTGTCGCACAGTTAGACCGTGCGTAATGCTCAAGAGCCGAGCCACGAGCGGCTCGGCCTTTTTCCTTACGAGAACCTGTCCATGCGCAGATTGTTCGCCCTGTCTCTGTCCCTCCTGTTGCTCTCCCTGAGCGCCTGCGCCCTGTTCCCCCAACACGACCCGCTGAACATCAACGTGGTCGGTATCGAGCCGCTGCCAAGCCAGGAACTGGAAGTGCGTTTTGCGGTAAAACTGCGCGTGCAAAACCCCAATGAAGCGGCGATCGCCTACAACGGCGTAGCCCTGGATCTGGAGGTGAACGGTCAATCACTCGCCTCCGGTGTCAGCGACCAGTCGGGCTCGATTCCGCGGTTTTCCGAAGCGGTTATCGTGGTGCCGGTGAGCGTTTCGGCCTTCTCGGTGCTGCGTCAGACCCTCTGGCTGGGTCAGACGCAGACGCTGAACAATCTGCCGTACGTGCTTCGGGGCAAACTGGCTGGCGGCGTGTTCGGCACGATGCGTTTCGTTGATCGCGGCAAACTCAGCCTGCCGGAGCCGACCACCGGCACTTGGTAATGCTCACGGCTCGGTCCGCGGTTTAACGGGATCGATAACCTGGGTCACACAATGTTTGAAACCTTCTACGTGCCAGTTGGCCCACAGCCGACTTTTGCCGGTGCTGTGTTCATCCGGCTCTATCGCCAGCCAGTTTCGAGCGGCGATCAGGTAACGTCCCCGTGAACCGATGGGCAACATGGTTCCGGTGATGGCGTAGTCGATCTGTTCCTGGTGCTTGCCAATGGACTCCAGAAACTGCACCGCCAACACCGGCGGTGAAGGATGCACGACCCCGGTCGAAATCAATTGGTAGATCAATCCCGAACCATCATTGCGATGCCGGGACAACGTCGATTCGATCACGCAGGCCCCTGCCACATGGACATCACCGGACACCATCGTAACCTTGCATGACTCGGCATGGGCGTAATCCAGCAACCGCATGATCAGCCGCTTGCGTTCGTCCCGGTGGGGCAGGCTTCGCCAATGGTCGCGCAAATCGTCCTCGAGTTCCTGTTGCCCCGAAATCAGGTCCAGTGCCTTTTCGGCCGCCTGCAAATCAAGGTAACCCACGGGAATACTCGACATCAGCAGCAAGTGCTTATGTCCCTTGACCTTGCCCAGCCAGGCATAAATCGCATCCCAACTGACGGGCGAAATGATCCGGGTTTGCCGAGCTGGCGGAGTCGTCAAATCCGGCGCACGTTCACTGCGCAAGTCGGGAACCAGCAACGCCAATTCGCCCAGGCCGGTAAACCCCAGGTGAAAGCCGTCAGCGGTATCGGGAATCGCACAGGGATGAGTATCGGCGGACGGTTTAAGGTGAGGATGAGTCTGGATCAGTTGCTGCTGGAAAATCCTGAAATAGCGTTTGGCCGTGGCAAACAGCCCCTGGAACACCGGGCTTGAATGCAGTATCTCATCGTAGGAACCCCAGCCATCGATGATGTCATGGTCATCCCACATCATCACCGTCGGCACGGCGCTGAGCAGCTTCGCGACCTCAGGCTGTTTCCAGTGCTCCAGGTAGAGTCTGGCGAAGTACTTGTCCAGATCGGCTTCGATCACCTTGCTGTAGACCGCCTTTCGACGGTCGGCGAAGGGCTTGGCAAACCATGTTTTCATCGACGACACACTGCTGCGCATATCGTCGCTGTAAACCTGGTCGCCCCCCATCAACAACAGGTGATAGGGCTTGCTTTGATGAGCCCCCCACATGTGCTCCCAACGCTCGTTGTTCCGGTCGACCTTCTCCATGTCCTTGGGGTCCGAGAAGCCGTTACACGACACATAAGCCATGCGCGGCGACTGGCCCTCGGCCGGAACGACGAAGTTGGCCTCCGTGCCCTCTATCTTGATCGTGTAAGTGCTGGCAACAGCCTGGTCTTGCAGCGCTTTTAAATCGATGCGCCAGACGCGGTACTGAGGATTGAGCAACGGAATATCGGCGGTGGCCAACGGTTTGCCGGCCGTGACACCCCCGGGTACTTTTACGCTGGGTGATGTCGCGCCCAAGGGTAAAACCACTAGGGCAGACACGTTATAGACATTACCGTTGATGCCACGAAACTGCAGAATCGGGCCGAGTAACAAACTCATGGACAGTCCATCCGTTGACAGGGGTGTGAACGCCTAGAGACTAGACCACAATCGACGCTGCGCATGATGCGCACCACCCGTCCCAACAAGGAGGTCACCCACGATGCACGCCGCTCCAACGCTCTACACCGAACGACTGATCTTGCGCCCGCTGGAACTGGCCGATGCCGAGGCTATCCAGCAACAATTCCCCCACTGGGACGTGGTGCGTTATCTGAACGTCCTGGTGCCGTGGCCTTATCCCGCCGATGGCGCGTTGACTTATCTGCGTGATATTGCCCTGCCGGCGATGGCCCGTGGCGAAGAATGGCACTGGTCGATCCGCTTGAAATCCGCCCCCAATCAACTGATCGGCAATGTCAGCCTGATGAATGAACAGGACAATAACCGCGGCTTCTGGTTAAGCCCACAATGGCAAGGCCAGGGATTGATGGGCGAAGCCAGTGCGGCGGTGACCGAGTACTGGTTCGAAACACTCGGCCGGTCGTTGCTTCGCGTGCCGAAAGCGGCGCCGAATATCGGTTCGCGCAAACTCTCGCAACGTACCGGCATGCGCTTGATACACACCGAAGAAGACGACTTTGTCAGCGGGCGATTCCCGAAGGATCTCTGGGAAATCACCCGTGAAGAGTGGCTGCGCCTCAGATAAAACGCACGCCCGGTTTGGCCCGCTCATCCACCGTCAACTCAAACACGTCCGGGCGCGCGTAGTGCCCGACCACGTCGTAGTCGTAACGGGCGCGGATCAGGTCGTCGGTGTCGATTTCGGCGCTGAGCAAACCCGCCTCGTCACGCAGCGGTCCGGCGAGAATGTCACCCATGGGCCCGACAATCACGCTGCCGCCGGAGATCAACGGGCGCTCCGCCGGCCAGTTGGCGATTTTCACGCCCAAGGCTTGCGGTGAGGCCTGGACCTGACAGGCGCTGACCACAAAGCAGCGTCCTTCATGGGCGATGTGACGCATGCTGACCTGCCACATTTCCCGCTCGTCCACCGTCGGCGCGCACCAGACCTCCACGCCTTTGGCGTACATCGCGGTGCGCAGCAACGGCATCATGTTTTCCCAGCACACCACGGCGCCGATTCGCCCGACCTGGCTATCGATCACCGGCAAGGTCGAGCCATCGCCCTTGCCCCAGATCAGTCGCTCGGTACCGGTGGGCATCAGCTTGCGGTGCTTGGCGACCAGCCCGGCCTGCGGATCGAAATACAGCGCCGTGCAGTACAAGGTGCTGCCCGCGCGTTCGATTACGCCGATCACCAGGTTGGCCCCGGTGCGTGAGGACAATCCGGCCAAGGCTTCAGTCTCGGCGCCGGGCACATCGATGGCGTTGTCGAAATACCGCGCAAACGCTTCACGACCTTCTGGCAGTCGATAACCGAGTTGCGTACCGAAGCCCTCGCCTTTGGGGTAGCCGCCGAGTAACGCCTCCGGCATGACCACCAGTGCGGCGCCGGATTCGATAATGGCGGTTTCCCAGCAGAGGATTTGATCGAGGGTATCGGCCTTGCCGCCGGGCAAGGCGCCGATTTGCAGGGCAGCAACGATGGACTTGGGCATCGCGGTGACTCCGTCAGTAATGAGGTGTTGCTCATTCTCCGGCGTCACAGGATCATGAATAAAGCCCGACTCACTGCTGAATGATATGAACCAGATGAATATCGCCACCCTCGATCTAAACCTGCTCAAAGTCTTCGAAGCCCTGCACGAGGAATCCAGCGCCAGCCGTGCCGCGTTGCGTCTGGGCGTGACGCAATCGGCCGTCAGCGCGGCGCTGCGTCGATTGCGCGAGGCGTATGGCGATCAGTTGTTCGTGCGCACGGGTCGAGGCCTTGCGCCGACGCTCAAGGCCAACCAGTTGAAACCGGTGGTGAGCGATGCGCTGAATAAATGCCGCCAGAGCCTGGCGATGGTCGATCCGGCTGCGCATCATTACGACGGACGCTCGGTGACCGTGGGTTTGTCGGATGATTTCGAAATCGCCTACGGGCGACGATTGATTGAAGAGATCGCTCGCTGCGCGCCGAAATTGCGGCTGATCTTTCGCCAGACCCATAGCCAGATCGTCGCTCGGGCCTTGATGGAGCGCAGCATCGATCTGGCAATCACCGCAGGCGGATTTGCCGAGCGTTTGCTCAGTCGCCAGGTGCTGGGTGAAGGCGATTATCTGTGCCTGGTGGATCCTCTCAGTCTGGCCGAGGGGCAGCAGACTCTCAGCCTTGAGGCGTTCGTCGCCCGCGAGCACATTCTGGTGTCATCGGGCGGTTTTATCGGGATTACCGATGAAGGCCTGGCGGCGCTGGGAATGAGTCGGCGGGTATGCGCGTCGACCACGCACTTTGCTGCGTTGCCGTATCTGCTCAAGGGCAGTCAGGCAGTGGCGACTATTCCAGCCCATGCGGCTCGAAGTATCGCCGCGCTCAGCGGATTGGCGCTACTGCCCTGCCCTTTGGCGCTGCCACGCTATCCGATCGAGCTGGGCTGGCGCACCAGTACGCAGCTCGATCCGGTGGTGCTGAAAGTGCGCGAGGCGATTATCGCGACCTTTTCCCAAACGTAGGGGAATGGTGTCTGGACGTTTATTTAGCCGCCATCAGGCGATTGACTTCACTGCGCACCATGTTGGCGAATTCCGGAGGCGACATGCCGTCGAGCTCGGCGCGGACCCACTCGGCCCATTTGCCTTTGCGCTTGGCCCGCTCACCGAACAACCGTGCGGCTTCGCCCTTGGATTTACCCAGGTTGTTTTGCCAGAGTTCGAACAGACGGGATTTTTCATCTTCAAGCGCCGCGCGCTCGGCGAGGGGTTTGTCGGCCAGATTGAAGCTCATGGGAGTTACCTGCTGCATAAAATAGGCGACATCTTACACTGTAGGAGGAAATGTCCTGCCCTGGATTTTTCTTCAGGGTGGAGTCGCCACGCAAAATGACTGCAACTTTTGCCATGGCGCCAGACTCCATTGTTCACTGTCCATTCACCTGCAAGGAGTACTCTAATGGCCCGCAAAATCATTGATCAAATCGCCGAGGATCAAATCAAGGATCAGGTCTTCAGCGAACTTCAGGCCCTGATCGAAGAGTCGGAAAAACTGCTGAAAAGCAGTGCTTCACTGGTCGGTGAGGAGGCGGACACCCTTCGTGGGCAAATCGCCCAGAAGCTCCAGCAGGCCCGAAGCTCAGTTTCCAGCGTTCGTGACCGGACCAAACCGGCGGTCGACGCCACCGAAATCTACATCGGCGGTCATCCCTGGCAAACCGTGGCTATCTCCGCCGGATTCGGTTTGGTGGTCGGATTGTTGTTAGGCCGGCGTTAATTGGGAAACACTGAACCTGTAGGAGCCAGGCTTGCCGGCGAAGGCGGACTTGAGATCGCCTTCGCCGGCAAGCCTGGCTCCTACAAAAAAAACTGCTCCTCTCAGAGCCCGGCCAATTCCCGCAGATTTGCCAGCGTCTGAGCATCGAGTGCAATGCCTTCGACCTTGGCCTTGGCGCGCTGCCGGTGACGCCGATCACCCGGTAACCGCTTGAGCCCCACACCGTGCATCTGCCGGACCAGTTCCTGACTGCGCTCGGCAAAACTCTGCCCCGCCGACTTGCTCGGATCGATCACGATCAGCAGTTGACCGGTCCAGGGTGTTTTCGCCCCCGGATGATTCGACCAGTCGAATTCGAAAGAGAAATTACCGCCGGTCAACGCCGCCGCCAACAGCTCCACCATCATCGACAGCGCCGAGCCCTTGTGCCCGCCAAACGGCAGCAAGGCGCCGCCCTCAAGGATCGCTTTCGGGTCCTGGGTCGGCTGGCCGAGGCTGTCCACCCCCATGCCCGCCGGCAAGCGTTCGCCTTTACGGGCAGCGATCTGTACATCGCCATGGGCGATGGCGCTGGTGGCGAGGTCGAAGACGATCGGATCACCGTTGGCCCGAGGGGCGGCGAAGGCAATCGGGTTGGTCCCGAACAGCGGGCGATCGGCACCGTGCGGCACCACGCAGGTCATGCTGTTGACCACGCTCAGTGCCACCAGCCCTTCATCGGCAAACGGCTCGACGTCTGGCCACAAGGCGGCGAAATGGTGGGAATTACGGATGGCCAGTACCGCAATGCCGGCGCTGCGGGCTTTTTCGACCAGCAAGGGTCGCGCCGCCGCGAGGGCCGGTTGGGCAAAGCCATTACCGGCGTCAACCCGAACGAAGCCCGAGGCCACGTCCTCGACCACCGGCACGGCCTGACCATTGACCCAGCCGCTTTGCAGCGTCGACACATAACCGGGGATACGGAACACACCGTGACTGTGAGCCCCGTCGCGCTCGGCGCCGGCGCAGTTGAGGGCCAGGGTTCTGGCGACATCGGCCGAGGTGCCGTGGCGCAGGAAGATCTGCTCGAGCAACGCCGTCAGCGCTTCGAAGGACAGGTTTTGCGAAACCGCAGTAGACACATGATCGTGTGGCGCAGACATCTGAAGCTCCAGAATAATTATTGGAGGGGGCAACAGCGTATGAAAACCAACCGATTAACAACGGGCGACGAGCTGCCTGTCAACCTTTCGCTTGAACCGCTGCACCTGAGCGCAATCGGTTGAACCGAGAAGCTGCTTTCGCGCACGTTGGCACGAACACCGGGCAGCCGTGCGGTAACTATCTACCACCTACGTCTCACCTGCGAATTCTAGTCTTGAGCCTCAACCCACAGGCGCCTTCAACAGCGCCCTGAACGAGACTCGACGATGCCCTCACCTCCCGCTCCGCTGTTTTTCCCCCAGGCCCTGCAATCGCCCGGCCACTGGAATGATCTGGGTAGAACCCATGGGCTGACGCGCAAGGATTTCGAATGGTTCAGTCATCTGGAACTGGCCAGCCAAACGTTACGCAGTCAACAGACCCCGCCCATGATTACCGAAAAAATCCTGCTCAATGCGCAAGACCTGGCATCCGTCCCCTTGGCCGGCAGCTTCGTGTTGAGCCTCACTCCGGATGACAACGGTGAAATTCTCTACACCCCGTACGCCGGCATAAAGAAGTTCCACAGCCGCGCAGCCTTGACCGAACAGCTTGAGCGCCAACTGAGCAGCGTGACCGAGGACGACGGCTTGCTGGCCTTCATGTCGTTGGCTGAGCGCAAAACGCTGGCGGCAGCGAGCAATATTCAGGTGAGTTTTCAGGCCATCGAGGGCGACGTATTCGAAGACCAGCGCACTGTCATCGCCAATAACCAGCGAATGAACGAGCAGTCCATGCTGGACGAGTTGATCAAGCTGCCAACGCTGACCTCGCTGCTCAATACGCTGCTTGACGAGTTGTTGCAATCTTCATTCCCACGCCTTGATCAAAGCCAGACCCGACTCGACTTTTACTCCGTTGCACCGGCCCATGACGACGACCAGGACAGTGCCCCGCCCCGGCGCTGGATCAATTCCATGTCCCTGAGTGACGCGGTGCTGTCGTACTACCGCCATCAGCGATGGCCGGTCGGGCAGCTTTATGAATTCTCCCATCCGGGAAAAAATCCGGCGAGCACTGACCAACAGCACTGGGAAACCGCGGTAAAGACCGCTTCCAGCAAACTGCTAAGCCTGCTTTGCGGGAAACTGCAGAACTACTGGGACGATGCGGCGGCCGACGGTGCATCCCGCCGCGTTTTTTTCAATCGGGCCATCCGTGAAAAGGCACGCGCAGAGTTCCTGATCAAGCGCGAGGCCGACGTCATCAGCCCTGAACAGAGCCAGGCCTTGCACGCTTTGATTCAGCCGACAGCGGGCACTGCCTCGGCACTGAGCCTCGAGGCGGTGCGGCTTTGGGAACACGCAGCCAATTATGTCGAACTGGCCGGCGCACTGATGATCAGTCACGCCAATGCCAATGCCTTTCTTTACACCCCCACCCAAGGACTCCAGGTTCTGAAGGACTATCAGGACCTCAAAGGCACCTTGCTGAGCAAGTTCAGCGCGGCCGGTCACGAAGAGGAGCTCTACGGCCTGCTGAGCCTGGATGAACGCAACCGGTTCATCGGTTTCAATCAGCCACAGGTCTCCGGCGAGGTGATTTCAGGGGCGATATTCAAAACGCTGTTTGAGGCGGTCATCACCAAGCAACTGCAAAACATGGAATACGTTCTGCAGGTTTTCCGTCAGAGCGAAGGCACCGTGAACCTCCACGCCTTGTTCGACAAGGCACTGGATATACGCGCCATGATCAGCGAGCACTTGCTGACGCTGGATGTTCAGGGACGCTGGAGTACCCGACCGGTGTTATCCGGCAACCAACTGCCCTCCATGGTATTGGCAGACACGGCAGCGGCTTTCGTCAAAACCTTCAGCAGTGTCGAATCGCTGATCAGCGCGGAGTTCGCCTCTCAGCCGATCGCGTCTCTGGCGCTACAGCGCGTGTATCTGGAGAAGTTGAAACCCCAGCTGGCCCACGCGCTTTCCGTGGGTGTACGCGGGGAAGCCAGCCTTCGGGTACTCAACGCGACGCTGCGGGACGCCGACCGGGCCATTGTCGATACGGTGCTCAACCCGGATCAAGCGGATCGAAAAACGCGCCTCGCCCTCAATGGGTTCAGGCCTGATGCCTATTCGCTGATCCTTGAATGTTCCGGGCAGAAGGATGTGCTGCCCCTGGCCAATTGCGTACTGCTGACCGAACGTGGCGGGCTCGATGTTCAACATTCCGGCCGGGCGATTCTGTGGACGCCCGCGGCCGGGCTGGAAGTTTTCGCTTCAGTCAGCAGCGCAATGACGGAATTGAACCGGCGCCTGCTCGACGCCAACAAACGCCTGGAGCTGCTGGAAAACCTCCCCCCTGCCCAGCACACATTCCACCAGCGCTACACGCTCAACTCGTTGCGACTGATTGAAAGCAACGTCCTGCAGCACCTTGCGCAGTCCTCCATTGACCACTTCCTGGCCCGCTGCGAACACCTGCGCAGTCGAAAACTGGGCGACACACAGCAGATCAAAGCGTTGCAAAAGATGACGCAAAGGGTCATCGACACCAACTTGCGAAGAGCCACATTGATCTCGCAGGCAATTACCCGACAGCAGTCGCTGCCTGCATGGCTTGGCATGGCCCCCGTCGCAGAACAGCAGTTGCACATCGAACTGCTGGAGCAATACCGTAACAGCGTCACCGACGACAAAGATTATCTGCACGGGATCCAGCCCCTGGCGTCCTATGTACATGACCGATTGGTGTCATTGCTCGGCAGCCGATTCCCTGGAACGCAACTTGACCCCGGCCACATTAAAATTACGCCCGACCTGGCCCTGGCCGGACCGGCGCGTAGCCTGACCGAGTTTGCCCTGAACCCTGCCGACGTCGCTCAAGGCACCGGCTTCAAGATTGCCTCGACAACCGCTCAAGCCCTTCCCGATCGCCTGAATCAGGACGCCGTGCGCCAGCTTGTGCAGTCACTGAATATTCACAGCGATTATGCAAAGCAGGTGACGGATGCATTGACCAGGACCGGCACCGATGCCGACAGTCGAAAACAGCGTTTTATTCAGCAACTCCCGTGGCAACTGCTGCAACACGCTCATGCACTGAAACTGCAGCAACGTCTTTCCGCCCGCGCGTTCGATTTGATCTGTCAGGTTCTCGACATGCCGGACGCCATCGCCCGTGCGGCTGTCGCAGGTGCCCACGCCATCATCAGGTCGCTGGAACTGATCAAGACCGCAGGTGCCGCAGCCGTCAAAACCCTGGGCCTGTACCTGATCGGCCCCGGTGCCGGACATGACGGGCCGCAAATCCTGTATGCGCCTTATCACACAGGCTCGGTGTTTACCGAATTCAAGAACGAGGCCAGCGTTATCTCAGCGATCAATACACCCGGGGCACTGCAGGATCTGATCATTCGACGGCTTCCCGAAGGTGAACAGTCCCTGTTCGGCAACCTGTTGAAGTCCACCGTCGGACAACAAAGCGAAATCACCCTCGCCTCCACCCCCATCGACGGCAACCTGCTTGTACAACTGTTCAGCGATAACGTCAGCCTTCTATCGAAGATGCTCGGCAGTCACTCCGAAATCAGCGGCCAGGCCGAGTGGGAAGCCGCCAAAAACCTGTTCAGCTCCGGCATCAATCTGATTTCCCGCCTGTTGCCGGGCAAACTCGCCTATGTGCTGTTTCTGTGGCAAAGCTACAAGGACTTCAAGGACTCCGCCGAAGCGCTGCAGGATCATCACTGGACGCGGGCATTACAGGCATTCATTGCCGGTGCCGCACAGATGGTGTCGTTAGGCAAGTTGTCGCTGGAGGAGTCGGCGACCACGGCGCAAACAACCTCCGCCACCCCACCTGTTGCCAACCCGGTGACTGCCCCGCAATGGTCGCAAGTGAAACCGACGGCACCGGCGCGCACGGTGTTGCAGCCTTTCGAGACCACGGACGTAGCATTAAAGGAACTGCGCAAGAACAGCGATGGAACTTACCGAAACTCAATCGGCAATCGAACGTACGCCCCTGTCGAGGGAAAGGTTTACCCCGTGGTCAAAACCGGACCGATCTGGCGAATGATCAGAGACCAGCAGCCGGGACCCGCGTTGCTGGCGGCTCCCGGCCAGCAACTGGTGATCGATCCGGACATCCATACGGTCCATTACGGCAAAGCCCTGTCGAAAATGCACAATCAACATGCCACTGCTCGCATGGTCCGAGAGGTGCTGAATATCGAAGCGCGGGGAATGGAAGACATTCGGACAAAACATCCGGAAAAAGCACGCATGATCATGCAAGCCATAGACCTGGCTCGTTACTACGCGTTCAACAGTCTGCATAACCTGGCGCAGCTCCGGCAACGCCTCCCCGGTACGCGACTGGATACCTTCCTCAAAGCCTTTTTTGATGTGGGCAACATCGACGCGAGCATTCTCGACAAAATCAAACAGGCCATCGTTCCTGTTTGCAAAGCGCTGGTGGACCCAAACGAGGATTTGATGAATACCGAACGTTTTGTGGTCGGTTCCAACAAATACGGGCTCGACAGTACGATCGCTTTTGTTGTGGAAGAGGACATTCTGAAGCATGTGCATTTCACGGAAACATTTTTCAATCAGCAACTCGATTTCTATAAAGACTTTTTGACGGAGCCGTTCAATATCAACAGTCATGCCCAGGCCGCCACCCTGATTCACGAGTTCTCCCACCTCTATTCAAAGACTGTGGATATCGCGACGATCGAGTCAAGGCGTCCGTTCAGTGATCTTGTCACGCCAATGGCCTTTTTTAGCGCAAAGCTGAAACAGACTCAGCTGGACTTCCAACGAGAGGCACTGTCCCTGGCGACCCCGAGGGAACAACTGTTTGCGCGCTGGAACAGCGAGCTGGACTTATGGGACGATCTGGATTCGATTGCGGGTTTAGGGAATGTGGGTCGGGAAATTCTGAAAGCAACGGGTTGTACAACGATGGATGCTGCTCGTGATGCCTTTCTGAATCCACGGAATGTGGACGTGAGAGTCGACACCATTTTGCGCAACGCCGACTCGATCGCTTACTTGATATGTGAAATGGGTCGACAACTGGATCCGGTAAGTTAAGACGCAGAACCTGTGGGAGCGTGGCTTGCCCGCGAAGAACGATGACGCGTAGTACCTGAAAAACCGCGGTGCATTCTTCGCGGGCAAGCCACGCTCCCACAGGATTTTCGTCGCTCAAATTTCTTGACTTGCCGGCATTGGCTACAAGGCCTGCTTTTTTGGTCTTGACCATTTTTTCACTGCATTTGTGGATACTGCCTGGCGACGCCCGGTTTCCAGGGCATCCATGTGAAAATAAGTTGTACTTTGATGGGCAATTGCCATGACGGTTGTTCTCGCAGACTTCCCCTCAAGGTTAGAATGCAGGAAATCAGGATGAGTCAATGACCGACCACTCTCTCTCGCAAGCCCAATACGACGCCATCACCGATGCCGCTGCGCACTGGTGCATGCGTCTGCATGCCATCGACTGCACGGCCGAAGAACGCCTGGCGTTCGAGCAATGGCGTGATGCTCATCCTCTGCACGCCTTCGAGTACGAAGCCATGCTGGATATCTGGGATGTAGCTGGAGATTTACCACGTCCCGAATCCCCCGCGCCGGCTGTTCGCATCCAACCGACAACGCCCTGGCGCACTTTCGGCATTGCTGCCACCGTCTGCGCCCTGGCATTGCCACTGGCGGCATATACCGGATGGAACCTGGGATGGCTGCCTAATGCCTATCAGCATTTCGAGGCGACCGACAATGTTCGTCAGGTCACGCTGAGTGACGGCAGTCAGGTGGAGTTGAACCTGGGCAGTGAACTGACGTTCAGCAATTACAAGGATCAGCGTCGTGTCACGCTGAAAAAAGGCGAAGCCTTCTTCAGCGTCAGTCACGACCTGCAGCACCCATTCATCGTCAGGGCAGCCGATGGCAGGATTCGCGTCACCGGAACCCAGTTCAACGTGTGGATGTATGAAGACCAGGTACGCGTGAACCTGATTGAAGGTTCTGTGCTGGTAACCAGCAACGGTGCCCTGCCCGGCGAGGGTTCACATCTCGAACCTGCCATGCAGGCGCGTTACCGGCACGGCGACTTCACACCACAAATCAGCCAGACCTCTGCCAACGACCATTCGCTGGCCTGGCGCAGCGGCAAACTGGTGCTCGATGATCTGACGCTGACCGATGCCCTGCCCTTGATCAATCGTTATTTGAACAAGCCCGTCATGATCGCGGACCACAGCACCGGCTCGATTCGCCTCGGCGGTATCTACAACATCAAAGAGCTCAATAATCTGGTGGCTTCGCTACCCAAGGTGCTGCCGGTCTACCTGACCCGCAACAAGGACGGTAGTCCGGTCCTCAATTCAATTCCGCAACAAGCCCCAAAAAGCTGAAGGCCGCCACCCTTGTGGGTGCGGCCTTCATGTTTCATTCGAACGCTATTGCGACTACTGCGCGGCGATCTTCCCTGCTTTTTCATCCTGCTCGCGAATCGTCTGAGCCTGGTACTGCGGGTCGGACATGATCTGCTGCTCGGTAAACGGCAACACACTCAGCTGTTTCTTCGAAAAGGCCAGTGTCTGGTCCCGGGAATACTTCGACGCCGGATCGCTGGACAACGAGAATGCCAGCAAGCCCTGAGCCTGCGGCCCCTTGTCATCGAAAGTCACCACCTGCAAATAGCTGGTGCCACTGACGACTTCGCGCTTGCCGTCGCTTCTCGGCACGCTTTGGATCGCGTTATACACGCCCAGTGCACCCGGCCCGCCATGGATCGGCGTTTGCTGCCCACCACTGCTGGCCACCTGGATATCGCCCCAGCGGCTATCGGCCTTCAGGCCAAGTTTTTTTACCTGCTCGACCGAGGCCAGCATCGCCGCCCGAATTGCTTTGGCGACGTCTGGCCGTTCAATTGCCAGGCCACGCGGTGTGTGTTGCGGATCCTTCGGGTCGAACCCCACACGCCAGATGTCAGGGATCTGCTGTAACGGCCCCATGACGTTTTGAAAATGCACAAAGCCCAGTCCGCTCTCCAGATTCACCCGGCGATCCCACGCCTTGAGGCTGGCACACAGCGGCGTAAGCGTCGGCGCATCGGAGCCAATATCCGCGGCGCAGAATTGCAGCAGGTCCGGCATCACTTGCGCCGCCTGATACACCTGATCGTCCATCACCATGTGTTGCAGATCTGCCGCAGCGACAGGGCCGACCTTGCTCAAGGTGCCCAGACGCTCCAGTGCGAAGCGCGAACGCAGTCCCAATGGCTGATTGTCCTGACTGATCAATGGCGAGAAACCGGTGAGCGGTTGTGCCGGGTTGGCCATCCAGGCCGAATCATTGGAATGCTGCACAAAGTCTTTGCGCAGCAGTTGCGGCAGTTTATCGGCTGCGTAAATACCTTTTTGCGCAGCGTTCGGGTCAATGTCCCAGGCGCAGGCGCTGTTGGAACCGTCGAGCAGGATCATCTGTAATCCGGCCCGCGGATCGCTGCACTTGGCCAGTTTGTCGGCATTGACGTTCGGCACCACCGACAGGTTCATGTAAAGCGTCTGCCCTTGATCGTCTACGGCCAGGGTGTTGACCCATGGAATCCCCTGGATTTTGTGCACCGATGCCTGCAATTCAGTGAGGCTGGCGGCACGGTTCATCGCATACCACTGCTGCAAGACCCGGTCGTTATCCAGGTTGGCATCGCGCAAGCTGTAGGCGAACTGGTTGTTCCAGTCCAGCTTGCCTGGCCATTGCACAATCGGGCCGAACTGCGAGCTGTAGACCACATGGGAAATCTGCCGGGTCTGGCCATCGGCTTGCTTCACGTTAACCGCCAGCGTCTGCTTTTTCATCGGCAAAGACTTGCCATCCAGCAGGTAACGGGTCGGATCCTTGGGATCGAGTTGCAGGCGATACAGCGTGAAGTGCTTGGACGAATCCACCGTGTGGGTCCATGCCAAGTGTTGATTGAAACCAATATTGATCATGGGCAGGCCGGGCAACGCGGCGCCCATGACATCCAGTTTGCCAGGAATGGTCAGGTGCATCTGATAGAAACGCATCCCACCGACCCAAGGAAAGTGCGGATTGGCCAGCAACATCCCGCGTCCGTTGAACGAGCGCTCGCTGCCGACCGCCACGGCGTTGCTGCCGCGATCCAGAGCGAAGCGTTGCATGCGTGAAGCCGCCAGCTGGAACGACCCCGGATCGCCCGCCACATGGGCAACGGTTTTCGGCGGGGTCGCGCCGGCCAATGCTTCGGCAAACTGCCCCACGCCGCCTTCGACCAACAGACGTCGGGTCAACTTGACCAGGTCCTGCGCGGTAATCGCGCGCACCCATTCTCCCTGGCATTGCTGCGGCAAACCCTGCGCTCGACGCTCTGTCAGCGAACGGTTGTAACCCGCCACATAACCTTCGATGAGCTCGCGGACTTCAGGCGTTTGCGCCTGCCAGAAAGTGGCGACAGCCTGCGGGGTGTTCAGCCAGTTGAAAAACAGATCGCTGGCCAGGTTCCCGCGCTCTTCGACGGTGGACTGGTCCGGGCCAAAATACCGTGAGCGCTCGCCATTGACGGTGACAATCTCATTGGCCAGCAAGCACAGATTGTCCTGAGCATAGGCATAGCCAATGCCATAGCCGAGCCCACGCTCGTTGTCGGCACGAATATGCGGCACGCCGAAACTGGTTCGACGAATCTCGGCCGTCGCCTGCTCTGGCTGGCTGCGCGCGTTTGCCGCAAGACTCAGCCCCAGAAACACACCCGCAAGGCTCAACCTGGTTAACTGCCTGGAAATAATCACGCTCGCTCCTGATCGAAAAGACGTATGACACGCAATGCGCCTCCCCTTAGAACGAAGCAAACAGCAAAAATTTAGGACGTCCCCACGCCCGGCTCACGGCCCGCTGACGTAACGGCGACAAATTTTCTACATGCGGGTCTTCATTATTTGCCTGGCTCGTTCGTCTTATTGATTGAGAGCACCCATCACATTTTCCTGATCAGGCTCTGAAAAGGAGTTTTTGCATGTACAACCCGCAACTGCCAACGGACGGTAGCCATGCGCCAAAGGCCAGCACCCTGGGCTCCGGCGTCTTCAATCAACAAGCCGAACGCCACGGCAACGAACGGATCAGGTTTTTGCTCAAGAGTTTTGGCCTGCGCACCAGCCTGATTCGTCTGAAAGTCATCGACGCCTTGCTGACCGCCGCCGAAAGCGATCGCAGCCTGGGGGTGCGTGGCGTGCACAGTCACTTGCTGGACCTGGACATTCCCCTGTCCTTTCTCAGTGTCCGTGAAGTGTTGAAACGCTTGTGCGGTGAAGGTGTGATCACCCTCAATCCGGACAAAAGCTACAGCCTGCATCCACAGGCCGCCGCCGTCCTTTACAGCGAGCAACCCGGCCAGGGGGCGTCGCTCAAGGCTTGACCTTGCGACGCATCACGCCATTGATCACCACCACGAGCACCGCCACGCCAATGGCGATGTACTGGAACAGCTGCTCTGTGATGATCCCTGCGTTTTGTAGCCAGGAAAGGCCGAACATGATCCCCAGTACCACCAGGGAGATCAGAATCGAGTATTTCAAACGTTGCGACTGGGTCATTGCGGGTTCCTGAACCAAAAAAATGTATCCGGTTTGTATCCGATTGCATGCCAAGCCCCTACTGTTCTGCGGGAATAAGGGGCTGCAAACGGGGTCTCATGTTACAGCCGATGAAGAGTTTTGACTTCATTGCGGCGATAACCATGAGGATTTTGAAATGTTCCGTCGAATCACACTGCTGATTCCCCTGCTCGCGTTCCTGACCCTGAGTGGCTGCATCGTTTTCCCCCACGACGGCTGGCATGGCGGCCACCATTACGACCGTGGCGGCCCCGGTTATTATCAACATCGATAATAGGGAACTCGCTCAGGCGCTCGAGTCTTTTTTGTAAAAACCATTAGCCGACTGCGCACAGAGTTCCACCATCCAGTCGACGAACACCCGTACCCGTCGGGACAACTGGCGATGAGGAGGATAGAGCGCCGTCAGCGGCATACCCGGTGGCGGCACGTCCCTCAGGACCTCGATCAAACGCCCCTCATTCAGTTGGCGGGCAACGTGATAATACGGGGTCTGGACCAATCCATATCCCGCCTCGCACGCTGCCAGATAGCCATCGGCGCTATTGACCGAGACGTGCTTGGGCAGGTCGATCAACCGCAGTTGGTCATCGAGTACAAATTCCAGTCCGTAGCGTTTGCCGGTGTCGTTGGAAAAGTACTCCACCATCTGGTGCCCCTTCAGATCCTCCAGACACAGCGGAGTCCCGCAACGCTGCAAGTATTCCGGGCTCGCACAGGTGACCTGGTCCAACACGCCCAGCGGCCGTGCCACCAGTGAGTCGTCCAGGGTCGAGCCACCCCGCAACACGCAATCGATACCTTCGCGGATCAGATCCACAGGCCGGTCATTCAAACCGATTTCCAGTTCGATCAATGGATACCGGGCAGTGAATTGCGGCAATGCCGGGATCACAATCAAACGCCCCACTCCCGCCGGCATATCCACTCGCAGCAAACCTTTGGGATTGTGGCGAGCTGCAGAAAATACGGCTTCGGTCTCTTCCAGATCCGCCAGCAACCGCACGCAACGCGGGTAATAGGCAGCGCCATCAAGCGTCAGGCTGATCTGCCGGGTGGTGCGCTGTAGCAGTTGCACGCCCAGATGTGCCTCAAGTTGCTTGATCAGAATGGTCACGGAAGCGCGAGGCATTTGCAGGCTGTCCGCCGCTTTGGCAAAGCCGCCCAGTTCGACGATTCGGGTGAACACGCGCATGGCGTTGAAACGGTCCATTGCTTTGGCTTACCGGCTGATTATTTAGAAATTGCAAATAGTGATAGCAGTTTTAGCCGGTTTATCTCGTTTCTGTCGAGATCAACAATAGGATTTCAATTCACAGGGAGCTGATTTCATGCAAACACGTCAACTGGGCAAAAACGGTCCGCAGGTGAGCGCGATCGGTCTGGGCTGCATGGGCATGACCGATTTCTACACCACCGGTGTGGACACCCGCGAAGCCACCGCCACTTTGCATCGCGCGCTGGAGTTGGGGATCAATCTGCTCGACACGGCGGACATGTACGGTCCGCATACCAATGAAGAGCTGATCGGCAAGGCCATTGCCGGCAAGCGTGACCACGTGTTTCTGGCGAGCAAGTCCGGCATTGTCCGCGACCCATCCAACCCCGGTGCACGAGGCGTCAACGGGCGACCGGAATACATTCGCAAATCCATCGACGGCACCCTCAAGCGCCTTGGCGTGGAGACCCTGGATTTGTATTACCAGCACCGCATCGATCCGCAGGTGGCCATCGAGGAAACCGTCGGCGCCATGGCAGAACTGGTGAAGGCCGGCAAGGTGCGTTACCTGGGATTGAGTGAAGCCTCGGTCGTCACGCTGGAGCGAGCGAACAAGGTTCATCCGATCAGCGCACTGCAAAGTGAATATTCGCTATGGAGCCGCGATCAGGAGGAGAACGGTTGCCTGGCCGCGTGCCGGCGACTGGGCGTTGCCTTTGTACCTTACAGCCCATTGGGCCGGGGCTTTTTGACCGGTGTACTGAAAAGCCCGGATGATTTCGCAGCCGACGACTACCGTCGCTTCAGTCCACGTTTTCAAGGGGAAAACTTCGCAAAAAACCTGTTGCTGGTGCAGCAGGTTCAGGCCCTGGCCGCCGACAAGGGTGTGACGGCGGGCCAACTGGCGTTGGCATGGGTCTTGGCCCAAGGAGATTATCTGATCCCGATTCCAGGCACCAAGCAGCGTAAATACCTGGAAGAAAATGTGGCCGCACTGGACGTGAAACTGAGCCGCGAAGAATTGCAGGCCCTGGAAGCGATATTCCCGGCCCAAGCCACGGCAGGCCTGCGCTATCCGGAAGAAGTCATGAAGTTGCTTGACCGATAGCAGGTGCCCGGCCCGCCCCCTGTGGAGAGGGGGCTTGCCCCCGTTGGGCTGCGTAGCGGCCCCAAGTCCGCGCCCGTTTCTTACCATCAGATTGCGTGTTCGGTTTTTACGACTGCTTCACAGCCGAACGGGGGCAAGCCCCCTCGCCACAGTGGTTTACCCAACGCTGTATCACTTCGAAACAATCCCCTGTCTCTTTGTTGGGTAAATTGGTCAAAATGCATCTTTTTGGCCACAACCCGAGACGAGATATCCATGCGAACCCACCTGCGTCTGGCCGCCCTGAGCGCCCTCTTCATCTCTTCCCTGACCCAGGCCGCCGACCTGATTCCCATCGAAGTTCACCGCGACGCCAATTGCGGCTGCTGCAAAAAATGGGTCAGTCATCTGGAAGCCAACGGTTTCAAAGTTGAAGACCATGTCGAAGCCGACATGAGCCAATTCAAGCAACAACACGGCGTGCCACCTCGCCTGGCGTCGTGTCACACCGGCCTTATCAATGGCAAATTCGTCGAAGGCCATGTACCTGCCGATCAAGTACTGGCCTTGAGCAAGCGTGACGATCTGTTGGGCGTTGCCGCCCCCGGCATGCCCATGGGCTCGCCCGGCATGGAAATGGACGGCATGAGCGATGCCTACCAAGTGATCGGCCTGAAAAAGGACGGCACTGACGTGGTGGTGGCGGACTACCCCGCCCATTGATGTTCGGCGCATACATCGGGCTGTTTCTCGCAGCGTTCGGTGCCGCGACGCTGCTGCCACTGCAATCCGAAGCGGTGCTGGTGGGGTTGCTGCTCAGCAACCCGTATTGGCTCTGGTCGCTGCTGGCGGTGGCAACGCTGGGCAATGTGCTGGGCTCGCTGCTGAACTGGTGGCTGGGGCGTGGCATCGAGCGGTTTCGCGACCGGCGCTGGTTTCCGGTCAGCCCCCGCCATCTCGAGCAAGCCCAAAAGCACTATCAGCGTTACGGTCATTGGTCGTTGTTGCTGAGCTGGGTACCGATCATCGGCGATCCACTGACGCTGGTGGCGGGTGTCATGCGCGAGCCGCTGGGGCGTTTCCTGATGATCGTGACACTCGCCAAGGGCGCCCGCTACGGTGTGTTGGCCCTGGCTACGCTGGGGTGGATGGGTTGAACGATCATGCAGGGCCATAGCCCAGTGCCCGTCAGTCAAGGTGCGGAACCTGTGGGAGCGGGCTTGCTCGCGAAGAGGGAGTGTCAGTCGACATTAATGTTGCCTGGCACACCGCTTTCGCGAGCAAGCCCACAGGGATTGCGCTCGGCATTGCGGCCCTGATCCATGTTTAATGTCACCGTAATCATGCCGATCCAGCATCAGCAGATTTCCTGTGGAGTTCGCCCATGTCGCCCATTTTCCGCTGGTTACCCGGCCTGCTGCTGACCGCTGCGCTCCCCCTCATCGCTCAGGCCGAAACACCGGAATACGGCCCGCAACTTCAGGGCTTCGAGTATCCCTACACGGTCAAGCATTTCGCCTTTGAGTCCCAGGGCAAATCCCTGCAGATGGGTTACATGGACATTGCCGCCCAAGGCAAGGTCAATGGACGCAGCGTGGTGCTGATGCATGGCAAGAATTTCTGCGGCGCGACCTGGGACAGCTCGATCAAGGCGCTGAGCGAGGCCGGTTATCGGGTCATCGCGCCGGACCAGATCGGCTTCTGCACCTCCAGCAAACCGGACCACTACCAATACAGTTTCCAGCAACTGGCGAGCAACACCCAGCAACTGCTCAAGACCCTGGGCATCCAGAAAGCCACCCTGCTCGGGCACTCCACCGGCGGCATGCTCGCCACGCGCTATGCGTTGCAATACCCCGATCAAGTCGAACAACTGGCGCTGGTCAACCCCATCGGACTGGAAGACTGGAAAGCCCTCGGCGTGCCGTACCGCACGGTCGATCAATGGTACGAACGCGAACTCAAACTCAACGCCGACGGCATCCGCAGCTATGAACGCAACACTTATTACGGTGGCCGCTGGAAACCCGAGTTCGACCGCTGGGTGGACATGCTGGCCGGCCTGAACAAAGGACCGGGGCATACGCAAGTCGCGTGGAACTCGGCGCTGATCTACGACATGATCTTTACCCAACCGGTGTACTACGAGTTCAAGGACCTGAAGGTGCCGACGCTGTTACTGATCGGCACCTCCGATACCACGGCCATCGGCAGCGACATTGCACCACCCGAGGTCAAGGCCACACTCGGTCACTACGAGGTGCTCGGCAAGCAAGTGGCGAAACTGATTCCCCAGTCGACACTGATTGAATTCCCCGGCATGGGCCACGCGCCACAGATGGAGGAACCGGCCAAATTCCATCAGGCATTACTCGACTGGCTAAACAAAACCAATCCCGTTCGTTGATGAGGTAAGGCTGATGGCGGTGCAGATTGCGGTGATCGATGACTGGCAGGACGTGGCTCGCGAAGTGGTGGACTGGTCGGTGCTGGACAGCATCGGTCAGGTGAGTTTTATCCATGACTACCCGGCCGACAACGAAACCCTGGCCGAACGGCTCGGCGCATTCGAGGTGATCTGCGTGATGCGTGAGCGCACCCGGTTCGACGAAGACCTGCTGCGCCGCTTGCCCACACTCAAGCTGTTGGTCACCGGCGGCATGCGCAACGCCGCCCTGGACCTGAAAGCCGCCGCCGCGCTGGGCATTCAGGTCTGCGGCACCGACAGCTACAAACATGCCGCTCCCGAACTGACCTGGGCGCTGATCATGGCCGCAACCCGCAACCTGGTGGCCGAAGCCAACGCCTTGCGCGCCGGTCAGTGGCAACAAGGGTTGGGCGGCGACCTGCAGGGCAAGACCTTGGCGATCCTCGGCCTGGGCAGCATCGGTCAACGGGTAGCCCGGTTCGGTCAGGTGTTCGGCATGCGGGTGATTGCCTGGAGCGAAAACCTGACAACCGAACAGGCTGCCGAAGTCGACGTCACCTATGTCAGCAAGCAGGAACTGTTCGAGCAGGCCGATGTGCTATCGGTCCATCTGGTGCTCAGCGAGCGCAGCCGAGGGCTGGTGGACGCTCAAGCACTGGACTGGATGAAACCCACGGCATGGCTGATCAACACCGCCCGCGGGCCGATTGTCGATGAGTCGGCGCTGATCAAGGCGCTGCAGAAACAACGCCTGGCGGGCGCGGCGCTGGACGTGTTCGAGCACGAGCCGTTGCCCCGCCATCATCCTTTCAGAACGCTGGACAATGTGCTGGCCACGCCTCATGTCGGGTATGTCAGCCGACAGAATTACCAACTGTTCTTTTCGCAGATGATTGAAGATATTCAGGCTTGGGCGGCGGGAGCGCCGATCCGGATTCTGAGCTAAGACCGCGAAGAGGCCCTCAAACCACTACACCTCCCCTAAACCCTATGCACCGCAATGGTGCAACCCACATCCCATCACGCCCGATTATCGTGACCTCTCGGTCCCGATTTGACCCACCTCCAAAAACCAACCTGCCCTTCGTCGGTGCGCTCCCCCAAAAAGCCCGCATGTTTTGTTCCCTCTCCAACCGATTGTCGAACAATTTCGCAGTTAACCGCCCCCGCTCTAAGTTCTGGCCTAGACTGATTTTCGCGGGGTAAAACCGGTCGGTCATTCGGTGAAAATAATCGAAACTTTTGGTGCTGGCCGCGAGTCAGGTTAAGAGTAGGGCCACAGCGACTGGTGCATTCCTTGCAACAGCCACTTCACCCATTCTGCTTCAGCGCATGGGCAGCACTTGCTCACCGATGCGTAGCGCGTTTGCGCCCGGCCACAGGATTTGGCCACGAACACCGTTTGTGCCAGACCTAGAATTAGATCAACAACACGGGAGATTCATATGATCAGTGCGGCTTTAGATATCCAGGGAGAACGTGCTCATCAGCAGGTCGGGGAAACGAGCACCGTCGGTGTCCTCAGTGCCAAATCGGTCAACGCGCCGGTCCCCAAAACACTGGCACCGGTAGTCAGTCAGAATCCCAACAAGAAGAAAGTCCTGTTCGTCACCTCGGAGATTGCCGACCTGGTAAAGACCGGAGGTCTTGGCGACGTTTCCGCCGCACTGCCACGGGCGATGGCGCATCTGCACGATGTCCGTGTGCTGATCCCCGGTTATCCGCAAGTGATGAACAGCGAAAACCCGATTCATATCATCGGTGAACTGGGCGGGCACGCAGCGTTGCCGCCCTGCAAGATCGGGCGCATGGACATGCCCGACGGCCTGGTCATTTACGTGTTGATCTGCCCTGAATTGTACGAGCGCGAAGGTTCGCCTTACGGCGCCAACAACGGCCGCGACTGGCCGGACAACCACATTCGTTTCGCCCGACTGGGCCTCGCGGCAGCTGATATCGCCGCCAACCTCGCCCAAATTCACTGGTGCCCGGACCTGGTGCACGCCCACGACTGGCCCGCTGGCCTGGCACCTGCCTATATGCACTGGCGTGGCCAACGCACCCCGACCCTGTTCACCATCCACAACCTGGCCTACCAGGGCGTCACCAGCCTCGGTTCGTGCCCGGAACTCGGTATTCCCCTGCATGCCTTGCAACAGGAAGGCATGGAGTTTTACGGCAAGATGTCGTTTCTCAAGGCCGGCATGGCCTACTCGAGCCACATCACCACCGTCAGCGCGACCTATGCGCAGGAAATCACCACGCCGGCCTTCGGCTGCGGTCTCGACGGTTTTCTCGCCGCCAAGACCCAGCAAGGCCTACTCAGCGGGATTCCCAATGGCATCGATGAGAGCTGGGACGCAGCGACCGATCCGCACCTGTTCCACCCGTTCGGCATCGGCGACTGGGACGGCAAAGCGGTCAACGCCGCGCACGTTCGCCGGCTGTTCGACCTCGACGACTCCGAGGGTCCGCTGTTTGCCGTGGTCTCGCGGCTGGTCTACCAGAAAGGCCTGGACCTCACCGAAGCCGTCGCCGAATACATTGTCGCCAACGGCGGGCAGATCGCGATCATCGGCCGTGGCGAGCCGGAAGAAGAACAGGCCATGCGAGAACTGGCGTTGCGCTTCCCCGGGCAAGTCGGCGTGCACATCGGCTTCAATGAAACCGACGCCCGCCGGATGTTCGCCGGCAGTGATTTCCTGCTGATGCCTTCGCGTTACGAACCCTGCGGCCTGAGCCAGATGTACGCCCAGCGCTTCGGTTCATTGCCGGTGGCCCGCAATACCGGCGGCCTGGCCGACACCATCGAAAACGGCGTGACCGGTTTCCTCTTCAACGAATCCACCGTGGAGAGTTATCGCGAAGCCCTGGGCCGCGCGTTCAAGGTGTTCGCCTTCCCCGGCCTGCTCAACGCCATGCGTTGCCGAGCCATGGCGGCGCCCTTCAACTGGTGCAAGGCAGTCGAACCCTACGCCGAACTCTACGAACAACTGGTGGCTAAAGCGCTGGGAAAATCGGGCAAACAGTAAGAGGCTTTCAACGATGCCGTTACGGACCCTTGAGACCTGGCCCCACGGCGCAATCATGCTGGACGCCGAACACACGCGTTTTGCCTTGTGGGCGCCAGATGCGTTTTTTGTCAGTCTCGAACTGGAAGATGGACAATCCCTGCCACTGCTGCCTCAGGCCGATGGCTGGTTTGTGATCAAGACCCGCTGCCCCGCGGGTACCCGCTACCGCTACAACATCGATGGCGAGCTTACGGTGCCGGACCCGGCCTCCCGCGCCCAGGCGGGCGATATCGACAGCCACAGCGTGGTGGTCGATCCCCTCGCCTATCGGTGGCAACACAGCGCCTGGCAGGGTCGACCGTGGAATG
The DNA here is from genome assembly GCF_000282375.1 of Pseudomonas sp. GM50. Taxonomy (GTDB): domain Bacteria; phylum Pseudomonadota; class Gammaproteobacteria; order Pseudomonadales; family Pseudomonadaceae; genus Aquipseudomonas. The sequence continues at coordinate 28,102 of NZ_AKJK01000069.1, read as the reverse complement.
AGGCGGTGATCTACGAACTGCACGTCGGTGCACTCGGCGGTTTCAGCGAGGTCGAGCAGCATCTGGAACACCTGGTCGAACTGGGCATTACCGCCATCGAACTGATGCCGCTGGCGCAGTTCCCCGGCGAACGTAACTGGGGCTATGACGGGGTTTTACTTTACGCGCCTCAAGCCTCCTACGGCTCGCCCGAACAACTCAAACACCTGATCGACACAGCCCACGGCCATGGCCTGGCGGTGATTCTCGACGTGGTCTACAACCACTTCGGCCCGGACGGCAATTACCTGCATCGCTACGCAGAAGGCTTTTTCCGCGAAGACAAACACACCCCGTGGGGCGCGGCCATCGACTTCCGGCGGCGCGAAGTGCGCGACTTCTTTATCGACAACGCGCTGATGTGGTTGCTGGAGTACCGCTTCGACGGCCTGCGTCTGGACGCGGTGCACGCCATCGAAGACCCGGACTTTCTTCAAGAGCTGGTGCAACGGGTGCGGCGGCAAACCGATCCGGCGCGGCACGTGTGGCTCATGGCGGAAAACGAACACAACCAGGCCAGCCTGCTGGAGCAAGGTTTCGATGCGCAGTGGAACGATGACGGCCATAACGCCCTGCACGTTCTGCTCACGGGTGAAACCGATGCCTATTACGCCGATTATGCCGAGCAGCCCACCGAACAGCTCGCCCGCTGCCTGAGCCAAGGCTTTGTGTTTCAGGGCCACATCACTCGCCACGGTACGCCTCGAGGTGAACCGAGCGGTCACTTGCCGCCCACGGCCTTCGTGCTTTTTCTGCAGAACCACGACCAGATCGGCAATCGCGCCTTTGGCGAGCGCCTGCATCAGCTGGCCCATCCTGATGCCCTTTACGCCGCCACGGCGTTGCTGCTGTTGTCGCCAATGATCCCGCTGATGTTCATGGGCGACGAATTCGCCGCCGAGCAACCGTTTCTATTCTTCACCAGCCACCATGGTGAATTGGCAGAGTTGGTGCGCGAGGGACGACGCAATGAGTTCGCGGCGTTCAGCGCCTTTGCCGACCCGCACAAGCGCGAGCAGATTCCCGACCCGAACGCGACGCAGACCTTCGAGGCTTCACGGCCGAAACTGACCGCCAGCCGCCAATCGCCGATCTACCAGCTGTATCGCCAACTGCTGCAGATCCGCCACCGACACATCATCGCGCACCTGCCCGGCGCCCAGGCGCTGGGTGCGCAGGTACTGGCCAAGGGCGCGGTGACGGCGCGCTGGCGGCTGGGCAATGGCAGTCAGTTGCGCATTGACCTGAACCTCAGCGATGCGCCCGTGGTCCACTCCCCACAGACCGACGCGACGTTGCTGTTCGAACACCCGCCACAATCGGCCGGTCTGTTGAATCAGGGCATGCTTGCCCCGTATTGCGCGCTAGTCAGCCTCACGGCCGCAGCCCCTTTGCTACCCCCGGATGGAGAGCGCCCATGAGCAATGCGCAACTGGAAATACTGGCCAGCCGAGCCGGCCTGGCCGTCGACTGGATCGACGCCAATGGGCGTCCACAGAAAGTCACCCCGGCGGTGTTGCGCTCGGTACTCAGCGGACTTGGCCATCCGGCCAGTACCGCCCAGGAGATCGACGCCAGCCTGCTGCAACTGCAAGAGGTGCAACAAACCCGGCACCTGCCACCGCTGCTGACCTGCGACGTGGGTGTCGGCCTTGATCTGGCCCACTATTTCGAACCGCAAACCCCGTGTGAGATCCATCTCGAAGACGGCTCACGGATTAACTTGAAGCTCGATGACAACGCCGTGTTGCCCGGTCTGGTGCCGGTGGGTTATCAGCACGTCAGCATCGACGATCAGTCCTTCACCCTGGCGGTGGCACCCCAGCGCTGCTACAGCGTCGGCGACGCGGTTGACAGTCAAAACCCGCGCGCCTGGGGCCTGAGCGTGCAGTTGTATTCGCTGCGTCGTCCCGGTGACGGCGGTTTCGGCGATACCCAGGCCCTCGAAGATCTGGCCCGAGTGGCCGGCGAACGAGGCGCCGAAGCGTTGGCAATCAGCCCGCTGCACGCGATGTTCAGCGGTGACACCCAGCGGTACAGCCCTTACTCGCCGTCCAGCCGTTTGTTCCTCAATAGCCTGTACGCGGCGCCCGGTGCGATTCTCGGTGAGCGTGCCCTGCGCGCCGCGATCGACGCCACCGGCCTTGCCGCTGAGCTTAAGCATCTTGAAGCACTGCCGCTGATCGACTGGCCCACCGCCGCCGAAGCCAAGCATCGTTTGCTCGAAGCCTTGTACGAAGGATTCACCCACGGCGAACACCCTTTGCACCCCGATTTCAGCAGCTTCCGCCATGCCGGTGGCGAAGCGCTGGAAAATCATTGCCGCTTCGAAGCCATCCAGGAAGCCCGTGCGCGGCGCGGTGAAAGCCTCGACTGGCGTGAGTGGCCCGAACAATGGCGTGACCCGCGCAGCACCGCTCTGGCGCATTTTGCCGAAGAAAACTCGACCCGCATCGGCTACTACGCGTTCTGCCAATGGCTGATTGCGCGCAGCCTGGAACGCGCCCAGACCGCCGCCCGCGGTGCGGGCATGGGCATCGGCCTGATCGCCGACCTGGCGGTGGGCGCCGACGGCGGCGGCAGCCAGGCCTGGAGTCGCCAGGACGAATTGCTCGCCTCACTGACTGTGGGTGCGCCACCGGACATCCTCAATCGTTCCGGCCAGGGCTGGGGCATCTCTGCGTTTTCCCCCGAAGGTCTGGTGCGCAACGGCTTTCGCGCGTTCATCGAAATGCTGCGGGCCAACTTCGCCCATGCCGGAGGCCTTCGCATCGATCACGTCATGGGCCTGCAACGACTGTGGGTGATCCCCAAGGACGCGCCGCCCAGCGACGGTGCCTACCTCTATTACCCGGTGGATGACCTGCTGCGTTTGCTGACCCTCGAATCCCATCGACATCAGGCCATCGTTCTCGGCGAAGACCTCGGCACCGTGCCCGAGGGTTTGCGCGAGAAACTCATTGCGCGCTCGATTCTCGGCATGCGCGTGCTGCTGTTCGAACAGGACAACACTCACTTCAAGTCGATTCTCGAATGGCCGGACAACGCCCTGGCAACCACCAGTACCCATGACCTGCCGACACTCAATGGCTGGTGGCATGGCCGCGATATCGACTGGAGCGCACGCTTGAATCTGGTCGACGCCCCGGGTGAAATCGAATGGCGCCAACACCGTGAGCGCGAGCGCGAAGGTTTGCGTCGGGTGCTGAGCCAAGACCCGCAGAACTTCCGCGAAGAGTCCCACGAAACCGATCAGGTGCTCGACGCCGCGATCCGCTTCCTCGGTCATACCCGCGCACCGCTGGTATTGCTGCCAATGGAAGATGCCTTGGGTATCGAACAGCAGGCCAACCTGCCCGGCACCACCGACACCCATCCCAACTGGTCCCGCAGGCTGCCCGGCGACAGCGAAGCCCTGCTCGATGATCCAGACGCCGCCCGGCGCCTGGAACTGCTCGCCTGCGCGCGGCTTCAGGCGGCCGAGCGTGACCAATGAATCAATCGCTCACCCAGCCGCTACGGGCGACCCTGCGGCTGCAATTTCATAAGGGTTTCACCCTGGATCAGGCGGTGCCGCTGGTGCCGTATTTCGCCAGCCTGGGCATCAGCCATGTCTATGCCTCGCCGCTGCTCGCCGCCCGCGCAGGCTCCATGCATGGCTACGACGTGGTGGACCCGACCACCGTCAACCCTGAACTGGGCGGCGAAGCTGCATTGCGCCGTTTGGTCGGTGCCTTGCGCGAACAGAACATGGGGCTGATCCTCGACATCGTCTCCAACCACATGGCCGTTGGCGGTGGCGATAACCCCTGGTGGCTCGACTTGCTCGAATGGGGGCGACTGAGCCCTTACGGCGAGTTCTTCGACATTCAATGGCACTCTCCCGACCCGTTGATGGAAGGCCAATTGCTGCTACCTTTTTTGGGCAGCGATTACGGCATCGCCTTGCAGGACGGCACCCTGCCCTTGCGTTTTGATGCCCGGCGCGGCGCCTTTTATGTCGAGCACTATGAGCACCACTTCCCGATTTGCCCGACGAACTACGGCGAACTGCTCAAGGCTGATGATCAACTGGATGCCGAGCAGGCCGAGCAGCTCAAATCCCTGGCAGACCGCTTCAGTACCTTGAGCTACCAGACTGACGCGCACAGCCTGGCGATGCCACTGAAAACGGAACTGGCTGAACTGGCCAGCGATCCGGCCATTCTTCAGGCCATCCAGCACACGATTGGAACCTACGACTCGATCCCCCCCGAGGGTTTCCAGCGCCTGCATAACCTGCTGGAGCGCCAGAGTTATCGCCTGGCCAGTTGGCGCACCGCGGCAGACGACATCAACTGGCGGCGCTTTTTCGATATCAATGAACTGGGTGGCCTGCGCGTCGAACGCCCGGCGGTGTTCGAGGCGACCCATGCCAAAATCTTCGAGCTGGTGGCCGAGGGGCTTGTCGACGGGCTGCGCATCGATCACATCGATGGCCTCGCCGACCCGCGTGGTTACTGCCGCAAACTGCGGCGCAGAGTCGATCGCCTGGCACCGGATCGGCACCTGCCGATCTACGTCGAGAAGATCCTCGGCGAAGGTGAAACCTTGCACCGCGACTGGTCTGTCGATGGCAGCACCGGTTACGAATTCATGAACCAGTTGTCGTTGCTGCAACACGACCCCGAAGGCGCCCAGACCTTGGGTGAACTCTGGAGCCGGCACAGCGAACGCCCCGCCGATTTTCGTCAGGAAGCGCAACTGGCGCGCCAGCAGATTCTCAACGGCTCTCTGGCCGGGGATTTCGAAAGTGTCGCCCATGCCCTGTTGCAAGTGGCCCGGGACGACGTGATGACCCGGGACCTGACCCTCGGCGCGATCCGTCGGGCCTTGCAGGAACTGATCGTGCACTTCCCGGTGTATCGCACTTACATCAGCCCGCTGGGCCGAAACTGCGCCCAGGACGAGGGGTTTTTCCAGCAGGCCATGGACGGTGCAAAGCAAACCCTCGGCGAGGCCGACTGGCCCGTGCTCGATTGCCTGGCCGGCTGGCTCGGTGGCCAACCCTGGCGCAAGCACCCGGTGGGCCGCCCACGCAAGCTGCTCAAGCATGCCTGCGTGCGCTTTCAGCAACTGACCTCACCGGCGGCGGCCAAGGCGGTGGAAGACACCGCGCTTTATCGCTCGGCCGTGCTGTTGTCGCGCAACGATGTCGGCTACAACACCGAGCAGTTCAGTGCGCCAGTGGCTGACTTCCATGCCGCCTGCGCCAATCGCCTCGCCGAATACCCCGACAACCTGCTGGCCACCGCGACCCATGACCACAAACGCGGCGAAGACACCCGCGCGCGGCTCGCAGTGTTGAGCGAGCGCAGCGTCTGGTATGCCGAACAGGTCGAACACTGGCGAACCCTGGCCGACGAATTGCGCGCTGAACCCGGCGCGCCCTCGGCGGGCGACGAGCTGATTCTCTATCAAGCGATCCTCGGCAGTTGGCCGCTGGAACTGCGCAGCGATGATCAGCCCGCGCTCGAGGACTACGCCAAACGCCTCTGGCAGTGGCAACAGAAAGCCCTGCGCGAAGCCAAGTTGCAAAGCAGCTGGAGCGCGCCAAACGAGGGCTATGAACAGGCGACCCATGGGTTTCTCGAACGCCTGCTGCTCAGCCCCGAAGGCCAGCCACTGCGCATGGCCATCGGGGCGGCGGCGCAGAGCATCGCCGTACCGGGCGCATTGAATGGCTTGGCGCAAACCTTGCTGCGAATGACCGTGCCGGGGGTACCGGACCTCTATCAGGGCAACGAGTTCTGGGACTTCACGCTGGTCGATCCGGACAACCGCCGGCCGGTGGATTACGTCAGTCGTCAGCAGGCCATGCACGTACAGTTGGACCTGCCCGATCTGTTGGCGAACTGGCGTGACGGGCGCATCAAGCAAACCTTGATCGCCGAGGCGTTACACCGGCGTGCCGAGCATGCCGGGCTGTTTCAAAAAGGGACTTATCAAGCCCTTGAAGTCCTCGGTAGCCAGGCTCACCGGGTACTGGCGTTTGCTCGTGAATGGCAGGGAAAACGGGCTATCGTGATCGTACCGATACGCTGTGCCGAACTGCTGGAAAACAGTGCCAAACCACAGGTTGACGCGCCGCTGTGGGGCGATACCCGAATCAAATTGACGTTCGCCGCGCCTGAAGAAAATCTGAAGGGACTTTTTACAGGCGTCGCAGTCACAAAACACAGGGAGCTGATGGTCAGCGCCGCGCTGGGGGATTTCCCGGTCAATCTCATTATCCAAACGACCCAAGCTTGAGTTCAGTTCAGGAGCATTGCGATGAGTACCGACGATAAACGCATCCGCGAATTTGCCTATCAAATCTGGGAGTCCGAGGGCAAACCCGTGGGCCAGGAAAAACGCCATTGGGAGATGGCCTGCAAACTGGTCGAAGCCGAACGCCTGGCCCCCGGCAAATCCGCGAAAGCAAGCGGCAGCAAAACCACCGGCACCAAGTCCGCTGCCGGCAAGCCGGACGGTAAGCTGGTCAATGCCAAGGGCATCGAACCGACACTCAAGGCCAAAGCCAAGCCCAAAGCCAAACCCGCCGCGGCTTCGGCGGTGATCCCGCCGGGCGAGAAGAAAACCGCCGAGAAAAAGCCTCGCGCTGCGCGTAAACCACCCACGGCCTGACGTTTGCCGCCGTGCCCCGCTTGATTTCGCGGCGTGCCCCTCGCCATCGAGGGCGCGCTCGCCCGCGCAACACCGCAGCTCGCAAACCACGGCCCGACTCATTGCGGCCCAGAGCAGCCCCCCAATGCAGGAGCATTTATGACCAGTCCAAAGAAAACCGCGCCCGAGCCTCATGCCGAGGCCTCGCGGATACGTGAAGGCTTGCCCTTCCCGCTAGGTGCAACCTGGGATGGCCTGGGGGTCAATTTCGCGCTGTTTTCGGCTAACGCAACCAAGGTCGAACTGTGCATCTTCGACGACGCCGGCGAGGTGGAGATCGAACGTATCGAGTTGCCGGAATACACCGACGAGATCTACCACGGCTACTTGCCCGACGCCCATCCGGGGTTGATCTACGGTTATCGCGTGTATGGGCCGTACGACCCGGCCAACGGTCATCGCTTCAACCCCAACAAGCTGCTGATCGACCCCTACGCCAAACAGCTGGTCGGCCAATTGAAATGGTCCGAAGCGTTGTTCGGTTTCACCATCGGCCATCCTGACGCCGACCTCAGTTTTGATGAACGGGACAGCGCCCCCTTCGTACCCAAATGCAAAGTGATCGACCCGGCCCACACCTGGGGCCACGACCATCGGGTCAGCGTGCCGTGGGACAAGACAATCATTTATGAGACTCACGTACGCGGTTTCAGCATGCGCCACCCCTCTGTCCCCGAGAACCTGCGCGGCACCTTCGCCGGGTTGATGGTCGATGACGTGCTGGAACACATCCGCAAGCTCGGCGTGTCGACCGTGGAATTGCTGCCGATTCATGCCTTCGTCAATGACCAGCATCTGCTGCACAAAGGCATGACCAATTACTGGGGGTACAACAGCATTGCGTTCTTTGCCCCGGACCCGCGCTACCTCGCCAGCGGCAAAATCGCCGAGTTCAAGGAGATGGTCGCGCACCTGCACGAGGCCAATCTGGAAGTCATCCTCGATGTGGTCTACAACCACACCGCCGAGGGCAACGAACAAGGCCCGACCCTGTCGATGCGCGGCATCGACAACGCCTCCTACTATCGCTTGATGCCCGACGACAAGCGCTACTACATCAACGATTCCGGGACCGGCAATACCCTGGACCTGAGCCACCCGTGCGTGCTGCAAATGGTCACCGACTCGTTGCGTTACTGGGCCACGGAAATGCACGTCGACGGTTTCCGTTTTGACCTGGCGACCATTCTTGGCCGTTACCATGACGGTTTCGACGAACGCCACAGCTTTCTCGTGGCCTGCCGTCAGGACCCGGTGTTGCGCCAGGTGAAGCTGATTTCCGAATCCTGGGACTGTGGCCCCGGCGGTTATCAGGTGGGGAAATTCCCGCCGGGTTGGGTCGAATGGAACGACAGATTCCGCGACACCGTGCGCGCGTTCTGGAAAGGCGACGACGGTCAGCTCGCCGACTTCGCCAACCGCATGACCGCCTCCGGTGAGATGTTCAACCAGCGCGGACGTCGGCCGTATGCCTCGCTGAACTTCATTACCGCCCATGACGGCTTCACCCTCAACGACCTGGTGTCGTACAACGACAAACACAACGAAGCCAACGACGAAAACAATCAGGATGGCAGCAACAACAATCTGTCCTGGAACCACGGTGTCGAAGGCCCTACCGACGATCCCGAGATCAATGAGCTGCGCCAACGGCAAATGCGCAACTTCTTCGCCACGTTGCTGCTGTCCCAGGGCACGCCGATGCTGGTGGCCGGCGATGAGTTCGCCCGCACCCAGGAAGGTAATAACAACGCTTATTGCCAGGACAGCGAGATCGGTTGGGTCAATTGGGACCTGAGCGATGACGGCAAGGCCCTGCTCAAGTTCGTCAAACGCCTGATCAAATTGCGCCTGGCCTATCCGATTCTGCGTCGCGGGCGCTTCCTGGTGGGCAATTACAACGAAGACATCGGCGTCAAAGATGTGACATGGCTGGCCCCGGACGGCAGCGAAATGTCTACCGAACAATGGGAGGAAAGCCACGGTCGTTGCCTGGGCATGCTGCTCGATGGCCGCGCCCAGGAAACCGGCATTCGCCGCAAGGGCGCCGACGCGACCCTGCTGCTGGTGGTCAACGCCCACCATGACATCGTCAACTTCCTGCTGCCTGAAGTGCCTGACGGCGGTTTCTGGACCTGCATGATCGATACCAATCAACCGTCGATTCGTGGCCAGGAACGCTTCGAGTTCGGTCACCAATATTCGGTCACCGGCCGTTCGCTGCTGCTGTTCGAGTTGCAGCGCGAAGAAGAAGAGTGAACATCCATGTAGGAGCGAGGCTTGCCCGCGAAGACGGTGTGTCAGTCGACATCATCGTTACCTGACGCACCGCCTTCGCGGGCAAGCCTCGCTCCTACAGCCATTGCGATTATTTGCGATACCCGACACAGCCCGGATTAAAAAAATCGTATCAGACCAAAGACTGGGGCGACGAATAGCGTTCCATGAGCAATACTCTGCCCGCGGCAATCCAGGGTTCGGAGCGCTGCAATTGCTATCTACCCGCCTTCACGGGTCTGCCAGGCTTGCGCCCTCGCAAGCGTTGCGCACGACTGAGGGCCAGACAGAACAAGGACGTAGCGCCTATGAAAACGGTTTCCATCAGCGAAAGTGGTCTGCCCGCGCAAATCTGGAACAGCGCCCAACAACTGGACAACATCCCTGTCATCAATACCGAAACCCTGGTCCCGGCCGGCGCTCGCGCAGTGGTGATCGCACCGCATCCTGGCGATGAAGTGGTGACCTGCGGCGGCCTCCTGCAACAACTGTGTGCCCTTGGCCATCCTCTGCAATTGATCTCGATCACCGACGGTAGCTACAGTCATTTTGGTTCGCGACAGTGGTCACAGAAACGCCTGAGCGTATTCCGCCCCCAGGAAAGCGTCGAAGCCTTGCGCCGGCTCGGAGTGCCGATGCACAGCCTGAAGTGGATTCGTGCCGGCTTCACCGACAGCGGGCTGGCCGAGCGGGAGTCTGAACTGACCCAATTCATCGTCCGCTACCTGCGCCCCGGCGATGTGGTGTTCACCACCTGGCGCGAAGACGGCAACCTCGACCACGACGCCGTCGGCCGTGCCAGCGCCAGGGCCGCGGCGCTGGTCGGTGCGACGCTCAACGAAATACCGGTTTGGGCCTGGCACTGGCCGACACGTGACCATGGGCTGATCCCCTGGCATCGCGCGCGCAAGGTACGCCTCGACACCTGGACCGTCGCGCGTAAAAGCCATGCCACCTACGCCTACGCCAGCCAACTCGACGGTGAGCCGATGATCGGCGTCTCCCCGTCAGTGCCCCGGGTACTTCTGGAGCGCATGCGTTTGCCGTATGAAATTGTGTTTGTCTGAATTATTCGAGGAAAGTCTTTTGTGGCTGAGGGGCTTTGGGCTGAGGGGGCTTTTGTGGCTGGGGCTTTTGTGGCGAGGGGGCTTGCCCCCGTTGGGTCGCGAAGCGGCCCCAAAAGCTTTGCGACTGCTTCGCAGCCGAACGGGGGCAAGCCCCCTCGCCACAAAAGCCTCTCAACCCAAAAGCCCCAGCCACAAAAGCTCCTCAGCCCAAAGTCCCCAGCCACAAAGCCCCTCAACCAAAAGCCCCCCAGCCACAGTAGCCCGCTCCCACATTGGATTGGCGTTGCTCAAACTGAACTGCTCGCCCATGCATCAGTCGCATACATACATCAGCCTTGATTCGGAGGAGTGAACGTGACCAGCGATGCCGAACGCCAAGCCGTCGAATCAATGCTATCGAACACGCCTCAGGCGATTCATCGACTGAGAGTGCTGACGGTCAACACCCACAAAGGCTTCACCGCCCTCAATCGGCGTTTCATCCTCCCGGAACTGCGTGAAGCGGTACGCAGTACCTCGGCGGACCTGGTGTTTCTGCAGGAAGTGGTCGGTGAGCACGACCGGCATTCTTCCCGCTACAACGATTGGCCACCGACCTCGCAATACGAGTTCCTGGCCGACAGCATGTGGAGCGATTTCGCTTACGGCCGCAACGCGGTCTACCCCGACGGCCACCACGGCAATGCCCTGCTGTCGAAATATCCGATCCGTGAATTTCGCAACCTCGACGTCTCGATCACCGGCCCCGAGCGGCGCGGGTTGTTGCACTGTGTGCTGGATGTGCCGGGCCATGCCGAAGTGCATGCCATTTGCGTGCACCTGAGCCTGTTGGAAAGCCATCGACAACTCCAGCTGCAGTTGCTCTGCCTGTTGCTAGAGTCGCTGCCCGATGAGGCCCCGGTGATTATTGCCGGCGACTTCAACGACTGGCAGTTGCAAGGCAACGCCGCCCTCGCCCGGCGCGACTACCTGCATGAAGCCTTCGAACGTCATCATGGCCGACCGGCGAAAACTTACCCGGCGCGTTTTCCCCTGCTGCGCCTGGACCGGATCTACTTGCGCAATGCCAGCAGTCATGAACCGCGAATACTCAGCCACAAACCCTGGACACATCTGTCAGACCATTTGCCGCTGGCGGTGGAGGTGCGCCTGTAACAGCGTCAAGCAGCAGTCGCCAAGGACTGCCAACCCTGACAGAAAAAATGACAGCAATAGCGCGCCGATGCCGTTTGTTTATCCTGCACTGGATCATCCGTCAAACAACCGATACCCCCTATTCAACCCGTCTGACTCGTGCCTTTCGAGATGATTTTTCGCACAAACAACAACTTATATACGCGCCAATAATCAGTCACTTACAACGCCTAAAATAGCCATACCGCCTATCGGCCACTTTCTTGACGCAGCGCCAGCAGTCTTCTTAGCTAGTGCTTACTACCCCCGGAAATCCATCAGGGGCAAGCTTCCAGACTCCCGTAAAAACGGGCGGGTCTGACCTTGCCTCAATCCATTCGGTCGCCCCTCATTCGGGGTAGGAGAGACGCCACAGCGAGATACACATGCGATTGCAAGGTAGACCCCCATGAAAACTTCATTCACCTCACAAGAGATCAAAATCACTTTTTGCACGGTCACAGGTTCACTCCTGCTGTGTTCATCCATGGAGGTGCGGGCCTCGTCTGCCGAGGACGAAACACCCCTCTGGTACAACCAGGCACTGCCAACCCTTACCTTGCCCGCCGGTTCCGCCACGTATCCCGGCCGCTTAGGCGTCAATCCAGACTTACAAAGCTCACGCCTGACGGTTGAAGACGCCGCGCCTTCGGCCTGGGACCACGTCTATGGAAAGACCTCACGGCAGGCCCAAACCGACTATCTGGCCCAGGGTTCTTCTATCTCCGGCGCCAGCGAATTCAAAGGCCCGGCGCTGCTGACCGTACAAAGCAACGGCGGCCATACCCAACGGGTCGGACTGATCGGCGGCACCACCCAACTCCAGGGCAATGACCACGGCCTGCTGACCAGTCGCGCCCTTGCCGATCCCGGCCATGACACGCTCAACCTCCAAGGCCAAAGTCTCGGCGCCTACTGGAGCCTGACCGGCCCGCAAGGCTGGCACGTCGACTTGAGCGCCAGCGGCGGCCGGGTCAACGGCTACAGTCGCAATGACCAGGGCGCGCGACAAGCCACCGAAGGCAGCGCGGTAACGTTGTCGGTGGAAGGTGGTTTCCCGATTGGCCTGGGTAATAACTGGGTGATCGAACCCCAGGCGCAGTTGATCAATCAACGCATTACGCTGGATACGCCCTATGCCGGCTCCGGTAATGCTTCCTCCAGCGACATGAACTCCTGGAGCGGTCGGGTCGGTGCACGCTTGAAAGGCAGTTACGACATTAACGGCTTGCCAGTCGAACCGTATGTGCGGACCAACGTGTGGCACACGGTGTACACCGGCAATACCGTAAGCCTGGATCAGGTCGACAAAATCAGCAGCAGTCGCAATTCATCGACGGTGGATGTGGGTCTGGGGCTCGTCGCCAGAGTGACGCCCTTGGTCAGCCTGTATATCAGCGCCGATTACAGTAGCGATGTAGATGACAATGATTTGAACGGGTTGATTGGCAGTTTGGGTGTGCGGATGCGGTGGTGAGTGCATGACTCTCAGGAAGCGCTTTGCTCGGTCTGGCCCCTTCGCGAGCAAGCCCGCTCCCACATTGGTTTTGTATACGACGACAATCCAATGTGGGAGCGGGCTTGCTCGCGAATGGAGCGACGCGGTTTTGGATCAACCCTCCGGCCGCAAAATCAACACCCCCAACGGCGGCAAATTCAACTCCAGTGAGAGGGCTTGGCCATGGCTCGGTTCTTCGTCGGTGAACACCCCGCCACCATTGCCGTAATTGGACCCGGCATAAGTGTCGGCATCGCTGTTGATCAACTCGACCCAACGCCCGGCAAACGGCACGCCGACACGGTAGGACTGACGCGGCACCGGGGTAAAGTTGGCCACCACCAATACCGGCCTGCCCTCCTTGCTCCAGCGCAACCAGGCGTAGACGCTGTTGACCGCGTCATCGCCGATCAACCACTGGAAGCCTTGCGGCGCATCGTCCTGATCGTGCAGCGCCGGCTCTTCGCGATACAACCGATTCAGGTCACCGACCAGTTTGCGCACCCCTTGGTGTTCCGGGTATTGCAGTAAATACCAGTCCAGTTGCTGATCGTGATTCCACTCGCGCCACTGGCCGAACTCGCAGCCCATGAACAACAGTTTCTTGCCGGGATGCGTCCACATGAAACTCAAGTAAGCCCGCAGGTTGGCAAACTTCTGCCAGCGATCGCCGGGCATCTTGTCGATCAGCGAATGCTTGCCATGCACCACTTCATCATGAGAAATCGGCAGGATGAAGCGCTCGGACCAGGCATACACCAGGCCGAAACTCAGCTCATTGTGATGATGGGCGCGGTACACCGGATCCTGCTGAATGTAATGCAGTGAATCGTGCATCCAGCCCATGTTCCACTTATAGGCAAAACCCAGCCCTCCCTGCTGCGTGCCCTGGCTGACACCCGGCCATGCCGTGGACTCCTCGGCAATCACCAGCGCACCCGGCGTTTCCAGGGCCACCACATCGTTGAGGTGGCGGACGAAATCAATGGCCTCCAGATTCTCCCGACCGCCGTGACGGTTGGGCACCCATTCGCCGGCCTTGCGCGAGTAATCGCGATACAGCATCGACGCCACTGCATCCACGCGCAGACCATCGACGTGGAAATGCTTGAGCCAGTGCAGCGCCGACGCCAGCATGTAGCCGTGCACCTCGGTGCGGCCCAGGTTGTAGATCAGTGTGTCCCAGTCTTGGTGAAAACCTTCCTGCGGGTTGCCGTACTCATACAACGCGGTGCCATCGAACTGCGCCAGGCCGTGGGTATCGGTGGGGAAATGCGCCGGCACCCAATCGAGGATCACACCGATCTCGGCCTGGTGACAGGCGTTGACGAAAGCAGCGAATTCATCCGGCGTGCCATAACGGGCGCTCGGGGCAAATTGCGACAGCAGTTGATACCCCCAGGAGCCACCGAACGGATGCTCCATGATCGGCATCAATTCAATGTGGGTGAAACCCAGCTCCTTCACATAAGGAATCAGCCGCTCGGCCAACTCGGGCCAGGTGTACTGACGGGCGACCTCGCCCAGATCATCCAGCTCGCATTGCCAGGAACCGGCGTGCAATTCGTAGATCGACAACGGTGCGCTGGTTCGCTGACGTTCGCCCCGCGACTGCATCCAGGCGTGGTCCTGCCAGTCGATTTTCAGCGGCGAGGCGACTTTCGATGCTGTGTCCGGTGGCAGAGCGGTGGCGAGGGCCATCGGGTCGGCCTTGAGCGGCAGAATGCCGTGGGCGCCGAGGATTTCGTATTTGTAGGCCTCCCCCGCTTGCAGGCGCGGAATGAACAACTCCCAGACGCCGGAAGGATGGCGCAGGCGCATCGGATGCCGGCGCCCGTCCCAGACGTTGAAATCGCCGACCACCGAGACCCTTTTGGCGTTCGGCGCCCACACGGCGAAGCGCACACCCTCTACGCCATCGACCGTCCTCAGCTGCGCGCCGAGGCAACTGCTCAAATCCCGGTGATTGCCCTCGGCGAACAGGTACAAGTCCATCTCGCCGAGTAACGGGCCAAAGCTGTAAGGGTCCTCGGCGAGTTGCTCGCCACCGGCCCAACGGGTTCGCAACTGATAGGGTCGGGCCCGCTCGAAGTGCCCGACGAACAGCCCCGGGGTTTGGGTGGTTTCAAGGTTGCCGAGTTCTTCCCCGGATTCCTTGTCCACCACCTGCACGCTCAAGGCGTCCGGTAGATAGGCTCGAATGAATTGCCCGCCAGCGCCATCGCCGTGCGGGCCGAGAATTGCAAAGGGGTCTCGGTGCTCGGCGCGTACCAACGCATCGATATCCCGCGCCCTGGGCAGCAGCGCCTGTTCCACGTGCCCCTGTTCCTTGTTCGAGATACTCATGACTACTCTCCACCAAGATCGGAAAAGGGTTTGAGCCCACTCAATAACCCGTACAGACCGTGCAACGGCACGGGCAGCCAGGTGGGGCGATTTTCAGCCTCATAGGCCACTTCATAAGCCGCCTTCTCCAGTCCGAACAACGCCAGTGCGGCGTCCTCGCCTTCAGGATCTTGCCATGCATGAGCAAGACTAGCTGCCGCCAGCCGATAAGCGTCGACAAATGCTTGCCGCGCCTCTTTCAGATAACGATCGGCGACCCGTTGACGCGCCGCCTGGGCATCGGCGGTGTTATCGACGTTGTGCACGTTGATCGCCATCGCCGCCGCATAATCGAAGGAGCGCAACACGCCGCTGACATCTTTATAAGGGCTGTGTTTGCCTCGGCGCTCATGCAGCGGCCGCGCCGGTTCGCCCTCGAAATCGATCAGGTAGGCATCGCCCTTGATCACCAGCACCTGCCCCAGGTGCAAGTCGCCATGGACGCGAATACGTAAGCCGCCAGCGGCCTTTTTACCCAGTTCCTGGACATGGCTGAGGATGGCTTTTTTGTTGTCCAGCAAGCGACTGACCAATGCCTGGTCCGCCGCGCTCAGTTCAGTTTGATGCTGCTTGAGCAGCTTCAGGGCATGTTCCAGTTGCGCCGTCACGTCCTTGGCTGAGGCCAGGGCATCTTTCTGGGTAGTGATTTGTGGCGCGAAGTCCGGGTTGGTGCTCGGGGCCGCCAACACCTGATGCATTTCCCCCAGGCGCTGGCCGAGCATGCCGGCAAAATCCTTCAACTCGCCGAGGGCGTTGTAGTGCTGCTCCTGTTCGGACATAGCGTCAGCGAGTTCGTCGCGAAGCGCCCGTTCGAGGTTGTTCTGGGTCCATTCCCACGCGTCGCCCTGATTGCTCAAATAGCCTTGGGCGATCATCAACAGCGTGTCCTCACCCGCCGCATCGCGACGAATCACGGCCCCCAGCAGCGGCGAAATATTCTGGAAACCGGCATGGGTCAGGTATGCACTCATTTCCAGTTCCGGGTGCACGCCTGACGCGACCTTGCGGATCAGTTTCAGCACCAGGCTGCTGCCGATCACCACCGAACTGTTGGATTGCTCGGCGGACAGGTACCGCACCTCCGACTCGGCAGTAAGCCCGAGTCTGGCCAGTTCGTCGGTAGGCTCGAAACGGATCTCGCCGCCGTCGGACGGCAACACCATGCCTGCCTGCATGCTCTGCAACACCGCATGAACAAAGCTGTCGAGGCTGAAGGCATCGGTGATCAAACCGACCTGACGCCCGCGCCGGACTCTGGCCAGTGCCAATTGCTGCGGCAAGGCCGCGCCAACCTGTTCCTCGGAAATAAAACCGAACGGCAACTGATAGCGGCTGGTCTGCCCACCGCTGGTGACGTCGATTTCACCCAACAGCACCGGATGCAGCGGGTCGCCGAAACGCACGCCGTAAGCGAGGTTGACGTTGTCGATGATGCCGTCCTTGCCGGCGTACCAGCGGCGGTTTTGCAACCAGCTCGGCAGGATGCCCTGCTCCAGGGTGTGGCGGGACGGCGCTTCGAGCAGCTCTTCCATGCGTTTCTTCAGCACCAGGGTGGTGAAGTCCGGCAGGCTTTGCGCCGGCTCCACGTGCCAGCTCGGCATTTGGTTTTCCGCCGCCAGCCCGAACCAATAGAAACCGTAAGGCGCCAGCGTCAGCAGGAAATTCAACTGGCCGATGGGCGGGAACGCATTGCCGCCGAGCATCTCTACCGGAACCATGCCGACGTAAGCCGACAGATCCAGTTCCGCCGCTTGTGCGCTGCGGGACACGTTGGCCACGCACAAAATAACCTCGTGCTTGCCGTCCGGTCCGGTGAATTCGCGGGTATACGCCAGAATCCGTCGATTGCTCGGCGAGAGCATCTTCAGCGTCCCACGACCAAAGGCCTTGGACTGCTTGCGCACCGCGAGCAGGCGCCGGTTCCAGTTCAACAATGAATGAGGGTCACCGGCCTGGGTTTCGACGTTGACCGACAGGTAGCCGTACAACGGGTCCATGATCGGCGGCAACACCAGGCTGGCCGGGTCGGCGCGGGAGAACCCGCCGTTACGGTCGATCGACCACTGCATCGGCGTGCGCACACCGTCGCGGTCGCCGAGGTAGATGTTGTCGCCCATGCCGATTTCATCGCCGTAATACAGGGTCGGCGTGCCGGGCATCGACAGCAGCAGGCTGTTAAGCAATTCCACGCGACGACGATCACGTTCCATCAACGGCGCCAGACGCCGGCGAATCCCCAGATTGATCCGCGCCCGACGGTCGGCCGCGTAGTAATTCCACAGGTAATCGCGCTCCCGGTCGGTGACCATTTCCAGGGTCAGCTCATCGTGGTTGCGCAGGAAAATCGCCCACTGGCAGTTCGCGGGAATTTCCGGGGTCTGGCGCAGAATATCGGTGATCGGGAAGCGATCTTCCTGGGCCAGCGCCATGTACATGCGCGGCATCAGCGGGAAGTGAAAGGCCATGTGGCATTCGTCGCCGTTCTGGCCGTCGACAGAGGTGTTGCCAAAGTACAACTGAGTGTCTTCCGGCCACTGATTGGCCTCGGCCAGTAACATGCGGTCGGGATAGTTTGCGTCGATCTCGGCACGGATCTGCTTGAGGACGTCGTGGGTCTCGGGCAGGTTTTCGTTATTGGTGCCGTCGCGCTCGATCAGGTACGGGATCGCGTCCAGCCGCAGGCCATCGATGCCCATGTCGAGCCAGTAGCGCATCACCGACAGCACCGCTTTCATTACCTGCGGGTTGTCGAAGTTCAGGTCTGGCTGGTGGGAATAGAAGCGGTGCCAGAAGTACTGGCCGGCCACCGGGTCCCACGTCCAGTTGGACTTTTCGGTGTCGAGAAAAATGATGCGGGTGCCGTCGTATTTCTGGTCGTCATCGGACCAGACATAGAAGTCGCGAGCCGCCGAACCGGGCTTGGCCTTGCGCGCGCGCTGGAACCACGCGTGCTGGTCCGAGGTGTGGTTGATGACCAATTCAGTAATCACCCGCAGGCCGCGTTTATGGGCCTCGGCAATGAAGCGCTTGGCATCGGCCAAGGTGCCGTAGTCAGGGTGTACGCCACGGTATTCGGCGATGTCGTAACCGTCGTCGCGCCGTGGCGAGGGATAGAACGGCAACAGCCAAATGGTATTGACGCCCAGATCGGCAATGTAATCGAGTTTGGCGATAAGGCCTGGAAAGTCGCCGATCCCGTCGTTGTTGGAGTCGAAAAAAGACTTAATGTGAACCTGGTAGATCACCGCATCCTTGTACCAGAGCGGGTCCTTGATGAAGGTGGCTGACCTGGGTTTCTTCGCCATTTGTAACTCCTGTTGAAGAATTCGTCATGAGCCGAGCACCAACTGATGGTGAGGGTGCTTTTGTGGCGAGGGGGCTTGCCCCCGTTCGGCTGCGAAGCAGTCGTAAAATCTGTGTATCTGAATCTGGCAGGGGGAATGGGTTGTCTGGGTTATTTGGGTTATTTGGGGGCCGCTTCGCGACCCAACGGGGGCAAGCCCCCTCGCCACAGGCAAGCCCCCTCGCCACAGATCCTGCTCACCACAGTCAAGAAGTAGTAATCCTCCAGATCCCGAACGGCAGATGCCACGGTTCGATCCGCATGAACTGGTACTTGCCGTGCCAGGTCCAGCGGTGGCCGTTCATCAAGTCTTCGCCCTGGGTGACGGCATCATCGGGCAAGCCCATTTCCCACAGCGGCAATTCGAAATTCGCTTCCTGGGCGTGATGCGGATCGAGGCTGACCGCCACCAGAATGAAATTGCTACCATCAACGCTGCGCTTGCCGAAGTACAGAATGTTGTCGTTCCAGGCGTTGTAGACCTTCAGGCCCAAGTGCGTGTGCAACGCCGGGTTCTGTCGGCGGATGCGGTTGAGCTGGGCGATTTCGGCAATGATGTTGCCCGGCGCGTTGAAGTCCCGTGGGCGGATTTCGTACTTCTCGGAATTGAGGTATTCCTCCCGGCCCGGCACCGGTGCCGCTTCACACAGCTCAAACCCCGAATACATGCCCCACAGGCCGGAGCCCATGGTCGCCAGCGCGGCACGGATGAGAAAACCGGGGCGTCCGGATTCATGCAGGAACGCCGGATTGATGTCTGGCGTGTTGACGAAAAAATTCGGCCGGTAGCATTCACGCCACGGCGACTCATTGAGTTCGGTGAAATAGGTCGCCAGCTCGGTCTTGGTGTTGCGCCAGGTGAAATAGGTGTAGCTCTGGGAGTAACCGACCTTGCCCAGGCGCGCCATCATCGCCGGGGTGGTAAAGGCTTCGGCCAGGAAGATCACCTCGGGGTACAGCGCCCGCACATCGGCGATCATCCACTGCCAGAACGGCAACGGTTTGGTGTGAGGGTTGTCGACGCGAAACAGTTTCACGCCCTCCTTGACCCAGCCCACGACGATGTCGCGCAACTCGATCCAAAGGCTGGGAATCGCGTCCACGGCATAGAAATCGACGTTGACGATGTCCTGGTATTTCTTCGGCGGGTTCTCGGCGTATTTGATCGTGCCGTCCGGCCGCCAGTTGAACCAGCCCGGGTGCTGTTTGAGCCACGGGTGGTCCTGGGAACACTGAATCGCAAAGTCGAGGGCGACTTCCAGCCCATGCTCGGCGGCGGCCGCGACGAGCCGGCGAAAATCCTCGCGGCTGCCCAGTTCCGAGTGAATCGCCTCATGCCCGCCCTCTTCACTGCCGATGGCGTAAGGGCTGCCCGGATCGTCGGGGCCGGCGATCAACGAGTTGTTCGGGCCTTTGCGGTAGCTGCGGCCGATCGGGTGGATCGGCGTGAAATACAACACGTCGAAGCCCATGTCCTGGATCATCGCCAGCCGCGAATGCACGTCGTTGAAGGTGCCGTGACGGGCCGGATCGTCGGTGATCGAACGCGGAAACAGTTCATACCAACTGGCGAACTGTGCCAGATCTCGCTCCACGTCCACCGGGTATTCAGGGCTCAGGCTCAGGAAGGGACGATGGTCGGCTTGGGCCATCAAGTCCGCGCTGCGTTGGTGCAGAAACAAGGCGACCTGCTCGGTTTCGAGCAGGCCGGACAGCTCATGGTGCAACGCCGCCAGTTGTTCACTGAGCGGGCCTTCAGAGCGTTCGGCGGCCTGCTGGACGTGGGTGCGCCCTTCCTGCAACTCCAGGCTGACCGAGACGCCGGCGTCGTGCTTTTTTTTCAGTTCATAACAAAAGCTGGCGAACTGATCGATCCAGGCTTCGAGGCAGAACACATAACGGCCCTGCTTCTGCACACGAAACTGGCCCTGCCAGCCGTTGTTGCCCAGCTCGGCCATCACCTCGCTCTGCCAGGTTTCGTCGCCCTCGGCACGCCAGCGAATGCGCACGGCCAGCTTGTCGTGACCGTCGGCAAACACCTTGCTGGTCACCACCACATCCTGATCGACCACGGCTTTAACGGCGAATTGCCCGCCATCGAGGGTCGGCATGGTGTTTTCAATCACGATCCGCGGCAGCAGTAACGCCTGCGACAGCGGTATATGAGGGTTGTAGCTCAACTCTGTGGGTTTTTCAGCGGTCATCGAGCATCTCTCCTTAACGCCCCAAGGACGCTCTTGTGCCTGGTCGTCGTTCACACGAAGCGGTCTGCCCCGACATGAACTCACTTAAGTTCCGAACAGCAGGCGCCGGTAAAAGTTCAGAGGGATTTGCCAAGTCTTTCGGGGAATCAAATCCCCTGCGCACGGGTCAACCAACTTAAGCACGACTCACGCCATCTGCCACTGGAGACTGTAGCGATGAGCATTCCAATCCCGGCCGAGACACCCGATCCGAACATCGATGAGCCGACGGTACCGCCGACACAGCCAACACCGCCGACTGAGCCCGCCCCGGTCCCCGAACAGGAACCGCCGGGCACCAACCCGCCACCGCGCGAAGAGCCACCAACCGTCCAGCCGCCGGAAATCGTCACCCCGGAGTGATCAGTCGCGCGGGGTGCGATCCTTTTCCAGTTGGCGCACCACGACCGGCATCACACCGAGGATCACCAACGCCAGCAACGTACTGAGCACCGCTGTCGCCTCGCGGCCCATCCCGGCCGAAACGCCAATCGCCGCCGTCATCCACAAACCGGCGGCGGTGGTCAGGCCTTTGACGTGGCTTTCATCACCATCGGTGTTTTTCAGGATAGTCCCGGCACCAAGAAAGCCGATGCCGGCGATCACGCCCTGCACCACCCGGCTCATGGCATCGGCCTGGGATCCTGACATCTGCGGCACCAGTACAAACAGCGCCGCGCCCAACGCCACCAGCATATGGGTACGAATCCCGGCGGCCTTGCCCTTCTGTTCACGCTCGAAACCGAGAATGCCGCCCAACAAGGCCGCTATCAGCAATCGCACGGTAATGCGCGTCAGTTGTGACGCGTCGCCGATGTCAGCGAACTCTGCTTGCAGCGTCACCCAAACCTCATGCCACCAGGCGTCCATGACGCGGTCCTTATGATGATCAATGGAAGTCACTCGATAAACGGTGGACCGCCCCCACCATTAATCGGTTGCACAGAACGATGAGCGGCAGATGCGTCCTAACGATCTGGAACCTGCAAAAAAGGACACCCCCATGACCGTGCGCATCGAAAACCAGACCTGCTTCTTCATCACCAGGAACGGCGAAGAAATTCGTCTTTGCCCCGACGTCACCATCATCACCGACGCGGAAAAATCCATGTCAGCGGTGGACCTCGACGGCCAGCGCATCTACATCACCGAAGCAGAAGCCGATGCATTGACCGTAGCAGGCGCAGTGGACGGTCGCCGGCATTTGAAGGCCACGGACAGTGATTCGGTGATTTGACTGACCCGCATCAACACACGCCGCAAACACCTGGCATAGGCGTTTGCGGCCAGCCGCTGCGGGTGCATCAAGTTGTCGCAGGCGAGTGCCAGAAACTCATCTGATCCGCTTTTTATTGCTTTAGCTGAGTCTGTTATGCAAACAGATCGCTGGTCATAGTGCTCTGGCCTGATGGAGGCTGATGAGCGAAAGACCATGAGCGATAGAATCCCCGTCCGAACCGTTGAAAATTCCTCATTTTTAAAAAGCAATGAGCCTTTGCGTCCAAAGATAAAGGCCAAGTCCAGCGACAACCTGATCCACACCCGCAGCTTCACGGGTTTGTTCCGCACCCTGCGCATGAGTGGCGCGGGGGTTCTGTTTCTGCTGTTCTTCGGCACTGTGTGGCTGAACTGGGGTGGCCGCCAGGCAGTGCTCTGGGACCTTTCCGAAAGCAAATTCCACATCTTCGGCGCGACCTTCTGGCCACAGGATTTCATCCTGCTGTCGGCGCTGCTGATCATTGCTGCGTTCGGCCTGTTTGCGATCACCGTGTTCGCAGGCCGGGTCTGGTGCGGTTACACCTGCCCGCAGAGTTCCTGGACCTGGATCTTCATGTGGTGCGAGAAGATCACCGAAGGCGAGCGCAACCAGCGAATCAAGCTGCAAGCCGCGCCCTGGGGCCTGAACAAACTGATCCGCCGCTCGGCCAAACACACCCTGTGGCTGGCGATCAGCCTGCTCACCGGCCTGACCTTTGTCGGCTACTTCACACCGATCCGGCCACTGGCCGAAGAACTGCTGACCTTGCAAATCGGCGGGGTCAGTCTGTTCTGGGTGCTGTTCTTCACCGGCGCCACTTACATCAATGCCGGCTGGCTGCGCGAAGCGGTGTGCATGCACATGTGCCCGTATGCGCGATTCCAGAGCGTGATGTTCGACAAGGACACCCTGACCATTTCCTACGACGTGGCCCGCGGCGAAAACCGTGGCCCGCGCAAACGTGAGGTGAAACCTGCCGAGGTCGGACTGGGTGATTGCATCGATTGCCAATTGTGCGTGCAGGTCTGCCCGACCGGTATCGACATCCGCGACGGTTTGCAGATGGAGTGCATCGGTTGCGCCGCGTGCATCGACGCCTGCGATTCGATCATGGACAAAATGGGCTACGCCCGTGGGCTGATCAGCTACACCTCGGAGCATGAACTCCAGGGTGGCAAAACCCACCTCCTGAGGCCGCGACTGATCGGTTATACCGCCGTGCTGCTGGTGATGATCGGCGCTCTCGCCCTGGCGCTGATAGAGCGGCCGATGGTGTCGCTGGACGTGAGCAAGGACCGTGGCCTGTTCCGCGAGAACAGTGAAGGCCAGATCGAAAATATCTACAGCCTGAAGGTCATCAACAAGACCCAGCAACGTCAGGATTATCGATTGACGCTGGTCGATGGCGACGGCTTCCAGCTGCAAGGCAAGACTGAACTGAGCCTGGCCCCCGGAGAGATCGTCGACGTGCCGGTATCGGTGGCCATGACCACGGATCGCCCGAGCAGCAGCTCGCAGACCATCAGTTTCAAGATTGTCGACAGCGATGAGCCGGACATCAACAGCGTGGCCAAGAGCCGGTTTGTTGCACCGATGAACCGTTGAGCCATTAAGATGGCGAGCGCTTCGCGCTCATTCGCGGGCAAGCCTCGCTCCTACAGTGCGGTGGTGTGTGTAGGAGCGAGGCTTGCCCGCGAATGAGCCACCCCGATTCTCCAGAATGACTATCCAACCCGGGCACTTGATGAAACGCTACGAAAAATTCGCCGATGACATCGCTGAACTGATCCGCTCCGGCGTCCTCGGTCCCGGCCAGCGGGTGCCATCGGTGCGCTACGCCAGCCAGACTTACGGGGTCAGCCCGTCCACGGTGTTCCAGGCCTATTACCTGCTTGAGCGCCGTGGCCTGATCCGCGCTCGGCCGCGCTCCGGTTACTTCGTCAATACCCATGCACCGAGCCCGTTCTCGGAGCCGGTGATCAGCAGCCAGGTCAACGAGTCCACCGAAGTCGACGTCAGCGAACTGGTGTTCTCGGTGCTGGACTCGATCAAGGACCCGAACACCGTGCCCTTCGGCTCGGCCTTCCCCAGCCCCACGCTGTTTCCGCTGCAACGCCTGTCTCGCTCGCTGGCCAGTGCCGCCCGGGAAATGGACCCGCGCATGGTAGTCACCGATATGTCGCCGGGTAACCCGCAATTGCGTCGACAAATCGCCCTGCGCTACATGGTCGGCGGGCTGATGCTGCCGATGGAAGAACTGCTGATCACCAACGGCGCCCTCGAAGCCCTGAACCTGTGCCTGCAAGCCGTGACCGAACCCGGCGACCTGGTGGCCATCGAAGCCCCGGCGTTCTACGCCAGCCTGCAAGTGCTGGAACGGCTGAAGCTCAAAGCCGTGGAAATTCCGGTCCACCCACGCGACGGCATCGACCTCGGCGTGCTCGCCCAGACGCTGGAACGGCATCCGATCAAAGCCTGTTGGTGCATGACCAGTTTCCAGAACCCGATGGGCGCGACCATGCCCGAGGCGAAGAAACAGGAACTGGTGGAGCTGTTGCGCAGCCACCAGGTGCCGCTGATTGAAGACGACGTCTACGCCGAGCTCTATTACGGCCAACAGGCGCCAAAACCGGCCAAGGCTTTCGACACCGAAGGACTAGTGATGCATTGCGGTTCGTTCGCCAAGAGCCTGGCCCCCGGTTATCGCATCGGCTGGGTCGCCGCCGGGCGTTATGCGCAGAAAATCGAACGCCTGAAACTGATGACCTCGCTCTGCGCCTCAATGCCCGCCCAGGCCGCCATCGCCGATTACCTGCAACACGGCGGCTACGACCGGCACCTGCGCAAACTGCGCTACGCCCTGGAAGAACAGCAAAGCGCGATGCTCGCGGCTATTGCACGGTACTTCCCGGCCCAGACGCGTGTCAGTCAGCCGGCGGGAGGGTACTTTTTGTGGCTGGAACTGCCGTCGCAGATGGATTCGTTGAAGTTGTTCCAGATGGCATTGGCGCAAGGGATCAGCATCGCGCCGGGGCCGATCTTTTCACCGACCCAGCGGTTCAGGAATTGTATTCGGTTGAATTACGGCAGCCCGTGGACTGAGGATTCCGAGAAGGCGATGGAGACGTTGGGGCGGATTGTGCGGTCGTTCTGAAAGTTTGATGTCGTTTGATCGATTGCTATCGCGAGCAGGCTCGCTCCCACAGGGTTCGGTCATGCTCACACATGATGTGTTCACACAGATCCACTGTGGGAGCGAGCCTGCTCGCGATGAGGTCAGAACAGACGGCGCCAACCTTAAGGTTTAACGCCCACCACCCAGATCGACGAAAGTCCCGGTCGCATACGATGCCTTATCCGACAATAACCACACAATCGCCTCAGCCACTTCATCCGGTCGCCCACCTCGAGCCATCGGGATCGCCGATTCCAGCTTGCTGACCCGATCCGGATCACCGCTCAGTGCATGGAAATCGGTGTAGATGTAACCCGGGCGCACGGCGTTGACGCGAATACCCTCGCCCGCCACTTCCTTGGACAGACCGATGGTGAAGGTGTCCAGCGCGCCTTTGGACGCGGCGTAGTCGACATATTCGCTGGGGGCACCCAAGCGGGCAGCGACCGACGACACGTTGACGATGCTGCCACCCTGCCCACCATGTTTGGGCGACATGCGCAGGATCGCGTGTTTGGCGCAGAGGATCGGCGCCAGGACGTTGGTTTTGAGGATTTTCAGAATACGGAATTCAGACATTTCGTCGATCCGCGACTTTTGCCCGACGGTGCCGGCGTTATTCACCAGCGCCGTGACCCGACCGAGTTCGGTGTCTACGCGGTGGAACAGGCCGATCACTTCGTCTTCGATGCTGACATCAGCGCGTACCGCAATGGCCTGGGCGCCGAGTGCGCGGACTTGTTCCAGCACACTGTGCGCCGCCTGCTCATCGGACTGATAGTTGATACATATCCGATAGCCCTGTTCTGCGGCCAACAGGGCCGTGGCGGCGCCGATTCCGCGGCTTGCGCCGGTGATGACGATGACTTTGTCCATGCTGGCATTTCCCCCGTTACAAGCGTAAGCAGTCGGGGCCAAGAATAACCGCCATCGGCGGGTTTTGCATGAATCTGCGTCAGTTCCAATGACACAAACCTGTGGTGAGGGGCTTACCGTGGCAAGGGGGCTCTGTGGCGAGGGGGCTTGCCCCCGTTGGGCCGCGAAGCGGCCCCCTTCGATTTTTCATCCTGACCGAGTTGCCTGAATTTACGACTGCTTCGCAGCCGAACGGGGGCAAGCCCCCTCGCCACAGGGGTCCATCAACCAGTAGCCAATTGCTCCCCACGGTGAATATCGGCCATGAAGCGATCGGCCGGCAGCGGGTGTCCCAGCAGATAACCCTGCAACGAGTCGCATCCGAGTTGGGTCAGGAAGTCTTGCTGGACATCGGTTTCCACCCCTTCGGCCACGATCCGCAAGCCAAGCGCCTGGCCGAGGGCGACGATGGCCGAGACGATGGCCGCATCGTCGCTGTCGTGTTCCAGATCGCGGACGAAGCCCCGATCAATCTTCAGTTCATTGGCCGGCAAACGCTTGAGGTACATCAAGCTCGAATAGCCGGTGCCAAAGTCATCAATGGACAGGTCGACGCCCATATCCGAGAGTTCCTGCAGCACCGTCATGCTCGCATCGGCGTCGCTCATGGCGGTGGTTTCGGTGATTTCCAGGGTCAGGCTGTTGGCCGGCAAATGATGAGTGGCCAAGGCCTTGGCGACACTCTGGACCAACCCGGCGTGGCAGAACTGCAAGGCCGAGAGGTTCACCGCGATGCGCCAGTCGGTGTAACCGAGCTCGTACCACTCGCGCATCTGACGGCAGGCTTCGTTGAGCACCCACTCGCCGATCGGAATGATCAGCCCGGTCTTCTCCGCAAGATCGATGAAGCTGTCCGGCTGCAGCATGCCCTGCGTCGGGTGCATCCAGCGCAGCAACGCCTCGGCGCCCACCGCCCGGCCATGGCCGGCGTCGAACTTGGGCTGGTAATAGAGGCTGAATTGCTGCTGATCGAGGGCGTTGCGCAGGTCTTGCAGCAACTGAAGCTGTTTGCGTGCGTTGCTGTTCATCGAGGCATCGAAGAAGCGATGGCCATTTTTCCCGGCGCCCTTGGCGTGGTACATCGCGGCGTCAGCGTTCATCAGCAATTCCTCGGCGGTCTGACCGTTACCGGGGTAGAGCGCGATGCCGACGCTGGCGGAAATTTGCAATTCATGTTCCGCCACCCGGAACGAACGCCCGATCAGCCCGACCTGACGGGCCGCCAGGCTCAGTACATCGTTCGGCTCGGTCAGTTGCACCAGCAGCACAAATTCATCGCCGCCGATCCGCGCCAGAGTGTCCTGGCTGCGCAAATCTTCACGCAGGCGCAGGCCGACCTCACGCAGCAGCTGGTCGCCCATGTGGTGTCCGAAGGCATCGTTGACCGGTTTGAAACCATCCAGATCAATGAACATCAACGCAAAACAGCCGCCCTGCTCCTGCACCCTCGACATCGCCTGATCGATACGGTCGGCCAGCAACACCCGGTTCGGCAACCCGGTCAGGGTGTCGTGCAGCGCCAGCTGGGTGAGTTCGCGATTGGCCTCGGTCAGTGATTGGGCGAGCTCCGCGGTGCGAGCCTCCAGCCGCGCATCGAGGATCGACGTCAGCAAGGCGATGCTCAACACCGCGAGGGTGGTGATCAGCACCAGGTTGTCCAGGCCCTTGCCGTTCAAGCCGTCGACCGCCGCACCACAGAAACTGCCGTCGGCAAAACGCGCCGCGGCCATGCCGGTGTAGTGCATGCCGACGATGGCGATGCCCATGATCACCGCAGCACCGCCGCGGAACAGGCGAACATACGGCGTGTGCTGGCGCAGGTGGAAGGCGATCCATAACGCTGCACCTGACGCGCCGACGGCGATCAGCAGCGAGGCGCTAAACAGTGCGGGGTCGTAATCGATGCCCGGCTGCATGCGCATGGCGGCCATGCCGGTGTAATGCATCGCACTGATGCCGGCGCCCATGACCAGCGCGCCGAACGCCAGTTGCCAGGCCGGCAATTGTGGCTGGCTGACCAGCCA
>NZ_AKJK01000068.1 GCF_000282375.1 Pseudomonas sp. GM50 | reverse complement strand
ATCTTTGGTACATCAGAGATTTTGGGGCTGCTTCGCAGCCCAACGGGGGCAAGCCCCCTCGCCACAGGTCGCTCCTACAGGGGGATTAACTCTGTGGCGCTGGTTTTGGTACGGAAACGTTATCCAGCATTCGGTTCACCGCCAGTTCTGCCAGCATGACGATCTGTTGAATCGCCATCACCGTGTGCCGGTGCGGCCCTTCCAGGTACCCCGCAATATCACTCGCCATCACACTGGCCTGGGCCAACGATTCACAGGTGTGGGCCAACAGGTCTTCGTCTTTGATATCCGGCGCAACCATATACATCGTGCTCGGCTTGCGGGGCACGGGGGCTTTGAGGGCGGATGGGTTGAGGTAGTGATCGAGCGCGCGGTTAGCGGCGTCGTGGAATTTTTTTGAATCGTTGGATTCGTAGGGCGAAACGTTGTCGGTTTCTGGTGTAGACATCGCGATGCTCCAAATAGGCAATGGAAAAGCACCAAGTAAAATTCAGGCCGCGACGCCCGGTCGCTGATTTGCAGCGACCCCCAAAGCCTATCCACCCCACTTCCGAGCGACAACCGTCAAAACCTGTCGGAAAGTTCTCAAAAAATCACCACGTCTGTAGGACCTGCGCCAATATCTCTGACAACCACAATCAATTGTAGGAGCGAACTGTGGCGAGGGGGCTTGCCCCCGTGGGGCTACGAAGTAGCCCCAAAACCTCTGGTGTACCAAAGATTTTGTGAGTGCTACGCACTCAAACGGGGGCAAGCCCCCTCGCCACAGTTCGCTCCTACAGGGATTTTGCAGAACCCACAAAAAAGGCGACCCCCTCACAGGCGTCGCCTTTCCATTAACTGCCGCTACCGCTTATTCCGACAGTTTGTACGCAATCACATAGTCACCCTGTTTGGTGCCCAGCGATCCGTGACCGCCCGCAACAACGAGCACGTATTGCTTGCCGTCTTTGCCGGTGTAGGTCATCGGTGTGGTTTGTGCGCCTGCTGGCAGGCGGCCTTCCCACAGTTGCTTGCCGTTTTTCACGTCGTAGGCGCGCAGATACTGGTCGAGGGTGCCGCTCAGGAAGGCAACGCCACTGGCAGTGGTGAAGGCCCCGCCCAGGCTCGGTACGCCCATGCTCAAAGGAATTGGAACCGGCGAGCTGTCGCGCACGGTGCCGTTCTTGTGCATCCAGATGGTTTTGTTGGTGGTCAAATCGACCGCCGCCACATAACCCCATGCCGGTGCCTGGCACGGCAGGCCCATTGGCGACAGCAGGGCTTCGAGGATCACCCCGTATGGCGCGCCTTTGTTTGGCTGCACGCCTTCGGTTTCGCTGACGCGAGGGCCTTGTTTGGCGATTTCGGCGGCCGGGATCAGTTTCGATTTGAACGCCATGTAGCTCGGGTTCACGAAAGCGATCTGACGAACCGGGTCAACCGACATGCCGCCCCAGTCGAACACACCGAAGTTACCAGGATAAACGATCGAGCCTTGCAGCGACGGCGGGGTGAACATGCCGTCGTAACGCAGGGATTTGAAGTCGATCCGGCACAGCATCTGATCGAACGGGGTCACGCCCCACATGTCGCGTTCCTTGAGGGTCGGCGGCACGAAGTTCAGGTCGGACATCGGTTGGGTCGGCGAAGTATGGTCGCCTTCCACTGCGCCTTGCGGCACCGGGATTTCCTTGATCGGCACGATCGGCTGACCATTGCTGCGGTCCAGTACGTAGATGCTGCCTTGCTTGGTGGACGCGAGCACCGCCGGTTTCACACCGTCTGCGGTTTTCAGGTCCATCAGGGTTGGCTGGCCGCCGACGTCCATGTCCCACAGGTCATGGTGGGTGAACTGGAAGTGCCAGCGCACCTTGCCGGTGGCGATGTCCAGCGCGGTCAGGCCGGCGGCGTGCAGTTCCGATTCAGGGGTACGCGCGCCACCGAACTGATCCGGGGTCTGGTTGCCCATCGGCAGGTAGAGCATGCCGAGTTTTTCGTCGACGCTGAACATGGACCACATGTTCGGCGAGTTGCGGGTGTAGACCTTGCCTTCGGCAATTGGCGTGGTGTCGTCCGGGTTGCCGCTGTCCCAGTTCCACACCAGTTTGCCGGTGTGCACGTCGAACGCGCGGATCACGCCGCTTGGCTCATCGGTGGAAACGTTGTCGGTCACGTGGCCGCCAATCACCACCAGGTCTTTGGTGACCGCCGGTGGCGAAGTGGAGTAGTAACCGCCGGCGGTGAAGCCGCCGATGTTGGCTGTCAGGTCAACCTGGCCACCGTTGCCGAAGTCTTCGCACATTTTGCCGGTGTCGGCGTTCAGGGCGATCAGACGGGTGTCGGCGGTCGGCAGGAAGATCCGGCGCGGGCAGACGCTGGTCACTGGCGCATTGGCAGTGCCGGTCGGGCTCTGCTCGGACGCGTAGGCGGCGTCATCGTGATAGGTCACGCCACGGCAAGTCATGTGCGCCCAACCCTTGAAGTTCGCCGCGTTCTGCGTGGAGAGCTTCGGATCGAAACGCCAGATTTCCTTGCCGGTGTCCGGGTCCAGTGCGATCACCTGGCTGTGCGGCGTGCAGACATAGAGCATGCCGTTGGCTTTGAGCGGGGTGTTTTCGGCGGTGGTTTCGCCCGGGTCGTTCGGGCCAGGCAGGTCGCCGGTGCGGTAGGTCCAGGCGGGTACCAGTTTGCTGACGTTCTGCGGCGTGATCTGCGCCAGTGGCGAGTAACGATCGCCATGGGCGCTGCGGCCGTAGGAGTTCCAGTCGCCATCGGGCATGGCCGGAGCGGTGTTGGTCATGCCTGGCACGCTGTCGCGATCCAGTTCGCCCTTGATTTCACCCGGGTTGGTGAACAGGCTGGCCAGCGCGGCGATACCGGCGATGACCACGGCAGCACTCAGCACGCCGGTGCCGACCGGGTTGAACTCGCCGCTACGCAACGGGCGACGAAACCATGGCAGCAGCATGACGATGCCGAGGGTAAAGAGCAGCGCCAGACGTGGCACCAGTTGCCACCAGTCCAGACCGACTTCCCACAGTGCCCAGACCGTACTGGCGAACAGCACCACCGCGTACAGGCTCAGCGCCGCATAACGGTCGGCAAGCAGCAGCCCCCCGGTCAGCATCAGGCCGATACCGGCCAGCAGGTAATACAGCGAGCCGCCAAGCATGCTCAGCTTGATCCCCCCGGCCAGCAAGGCCAGGCCCATTAGCAGAAGCACGATACCGAGCAGGCTCGGCAGCAGACGGCTTCGACTGAAAGCACCATCAGCGCTCATAGTGTGGTTCTCCGTGACGTTTTAAGTAAGCCCGCGCAAGTTCACTGTAGATGACGATCTGGCGCGGGTAGGGTTCATATAAAAAACGGTTGGACGCCGCATTCCCTTGTAGGAGCGAGGCTTGCCCGCGAAGACGGATTAACATTCAACAATAGATGCTGATTAATAGATCGCCTTCGCGGGCAAGCCTCGCTCCTACAAGGATTTGTGGTGATTCTTAGAACGACGACTGGATTTTGATCCCGCCAATCAATGCGTCATCGACCTTGTCCACGCCACCGGGGTGGCGGATGTATTGCAGGTTCGGGCGCACGGTCAGCCAGTTCGTGACGTGCACGCCGTAATAGAGTTCGGCGCTGTATTCGGTGTCTTGCGGCGGCAGGAACGACGGGTCGTCGAAGTCGAAGACGGCACGGGCCTGATTGGTGGCCTCGGCGTTCTTGCGGTAGGCCGGGTTGACGTGGACACGGGCCAGGGCAAAACCGATGTCGTCTCTGGCGCGGGCATCGAACAAGCCTTTGTAGACGACGCCAGCCTGGACATAGTTGTCGATGGCGTTGGTCTTTTTGTCGTGCATCGTGCCGTTGGCGAACACGCTCAGGCCGCGAGAGTTGTCACTGGCGCGGCTAGTCAGTTGCTGTTGCACACCCAGCCACACGCCATGCTTGCTCGATGCGCTGCGGTAAGCCTCGCCGCTGAGGGCTGCCGGCTGGCCGTTGCTGTCCTTGTAGACGTCGGTGGCCTTGGCATTGCTGTAGTAATAACCGGCGCGGTATTCACCCGGCAGGCCATTGAATTTCGGAGTCCAGACCAGTTCCACCGGCAGGATCGCGCCCTGAGTGCCGCTGCCGCTGAGCTTGAAGCCGTTGTCCCGATCCAGATTGGACGGGTTCTGCTCGTAAGCGCCAACCTGCGCGTACACCTGCGGCGTCAGGTGATATTTGACGCGCATCGCCGACTGGCTGACCGGCCAGTTGTACCAGATGCCACCGACCCAGTTGCCGACCTGGGAGCCGCAGAACGCCAGGTTCTGGAAGTCGCAGGGGAAGCTGTTGAAGTCTTCGCCCTCGCCGAAGCGGCCGACTTTGATATCGAGCTTCTGATCGAAGAATTTCTGCTGATACCACATCTGCGTCAGGCGCCAGGTCTGGCCGCGGCCCCAGACTTCCTGAGCCGAGGTGAAACCGCCGACACGCGGATCGTTGATCCGGTCGTTGCTGATGTTGTTGCCATTGCGCTCGGTGATGGTCAGCTGAAATTCAGCGTCGTCCCAGCCAAGAATCTTCTGCAAGTCCAGATGGGTGCCAAAGCCAAACTGGTCGCTGTAGCGAGCGGTGCGGTCATGGTCGTAGCCGCCGTGCAGGTTGCTACCCATTTCACCGGTGTAATCGACCTTGAAGTCGTAGCCTTTTTCCGAAAGTTCGGTGCGCGTACCGTTCCAGTCACCGAGCATCCACGGCGAATCGCGATCGAAGGCCGGTGCAGCCTGGGTGCAGGTAGCAAGGCCCAACGCAGTGAACCCGCCAATCAGGTTGAAGGCTTTTCGACTGGCCACAGGGGGCAAGACAGCGCTGTCTCGCGGAGCTTGAAAATCGGGCATAGAGAAGAAATTCTGGGTCTTTTTCTAAAGGGGGTGAACTGAACGCAGCAGGAATGAAGCAGGGGAGAAGCGTTTCAGCTGGACGGGCGTAAGGATAATGTTCTGTTACACATAGAGAAAGAGCTTTTACTGACATGGATCATTTCGGATTTGGTAATAGTTGCTCAAAGACCGGCACCGCAGTACCGGTCGGGCTGTGGGCGGTGTTAACCGGCATGTATCAGAGCGCGATTGATGCACCGTGGCGAGCCGTGCAGATGCACTCGCTGCAAGTGTCGGGTGCATTGCGAAGTGAACGCTCGGCGTCCATGCAACAGCGAGAAATTATCGGCGATCAGCAGGTCGCCGGGTTGCCAGGGGTGAGCGTAAACGAACTGCGGATCGCACAGGCGCCGGTGCAGATCCGCGGCGAACTCGTTGATCTCTGATGCTTCGATACCGTGATACTCCAGCGAGTGACGGTTGAGCACCTGGCGGTTGGTGACGGGCGGTTCGCAGTAGCGCAGCACCCACTCGTGGTCTCGAGGATCATGTACCAACAGGGGCGACCGGACTTCGCCGCCATAGTGGGCGACTTTGTCGATACGGTAGGTCACCTCGATTGCCTGCCATTGCGCGAGTCGCTGTGCAGGCACCTGCCGGATCAGCGCGCGGGTATTCACGAAGGTGGTCTGCCCACCAGCCTCGGGGCGAGGTGCTTGCAGGCAGTGAAACAGCTGGAATTCCGGGACTGTCGGCACAAAGACGCCGTCCCAGTGCAGGTGCATGTCATGGTGATCGAACACATGATCCTGCGCATCCCGGTGTTCGCGCACTTCAAGTATGTCGCCATACGAACCTGACTGAATTTCGCCCCATTGCCTGGCGTAGTGCACCAGCGCCGTGGGGGTGTGCAAGTCATGGCTGAAGTCGCGCAGGATGACCAAGTGATGTTGTCTGGCGAGCTCGCGCAATTCGTCGATCGGCAAGCGGGACAAGGATTGCCCGCTGAAAGCCGGTGTGATCGTCAGCCCGAACGGCTGATTGAGTTTTTTTTCGATGCATCCTTGCATGGAAAGTCTCCTGTGGTTGTGGGTCGATGCGGGGACTTTAGCCTGCGGCATACAACCAAGTCGAAGACGCAGCTCGGAGGATGTTTTACCGGTTTTTTCCTGCGGGATCTTTTGCGAATGAGCCTGCTTGCGCGCAGGAGTTCTCCTACAGTTAACTCAGGATCTGTCCCGGTATTCGAAGAGGCACTTCCACCTGACCACACCCTCGGCTAAGGTGCGCGGCTTCCATTCCTTTCATCGCTCGAAGGCCCGGCATGACCGAACAGAACAACAACCCGCTGCACGGCGTGACGCTGGAACAGATCCTCAACGCCCTGGTTGAACACTATGAATGGTCGGGGCTGGCCGAGCGCATCGATATCCGCTGCTTCAAAAGCGACCCAAGCATCAAGTCGAGCCTGACATTCCTGCGCAAAACCCCGTGGGCGCGGGAGAAGGTCGAACGCCTGTACGTGAAGCTGATGCGCACCAAGCGCCCACTCTGAACATGGTCATACCCTCGACGCCAGGTTCTGCCGCGAGGCGTCGTTGTGTTGCCGTGGCGGCGATTCTGGGCTGGGTCGGTTTGAGCATTCAGCTGTACCTGATTCTTTACTTGCGCTGGAGTGTTGCGGCCAGTCTGCTGGGTGGGCTGGTGAGTTTTTTCAGTTTTTTTACCGTGCTGACCAACACGCTGGTGGCGGTGGTGCTGACCTGTGAACTGACATCCCGCGAGTCGGCAGCGCGACGCTGGTTTTTGCAGCCGTGGGTAAGCAGCGGGATTGCAGTGAGCATCGCCGTGGTCGGTGTGGCGTACAGCCTGTTATTGCGCCATTTATGGCATCCCGAAGGCTGGCAATGGCTGGCCGACGAGCTGATGCATGACGTCATGCCGCTGCTGTTTCTGGCTTATTGGTGGTGTTGCGTGCCAAAAGGTACGTTGCGGCTGAAGCACATTGCGGTGTGGGTGATCTATCCGCTGGTGTACTTCGGCTTTGCGTTATGGCGCGGGCATCTGCTGGCGGTTTATCCCTATCCGTTCATTGATGTGGACAAGTTGGGTTATCCACAGGTGTTTGTGAATGCAGGGGGATTGTTGGCGGGTTTTGTGGTGATTGCGCTGGTGGTGATCGGGCTGGATCGGTGGCGTGCTGCCCGAAAGTGAACTCCAGCTGATTGAGGGCGTTTTTGTGGCGAGGGGGCTTGCCCCCGTTGCACTGCGAAGCGGTGCTAAAACCTGCAACCGATTTTTGCTGGCGCACCGCGTTTGCTGATTTTGCGACTGCTACGCAGCCGAACGGGGGCAAGCCCCCTCGCCACATTTGAATTGTGGTTATTCCTCGTCGCTGTCATCCAGTCGCCAGTAGCCGACGGCTTTCACGAACTGCTCGTCCAGCCCGTGCTCATCGAGCAATACCCGGCGGATCTGCCGTGAGACTTTGGACTCGGTCGCCACCCACGCATACAGATTGCCATCGGGCACCTTGATCTGTTGCACGGTGGTCAGCAGGTTGTTTTTGCCACCTTCGCGCAATACCCAGATCACATCGACCTGGGCTGCGCTTTCCAGGCGTTGTTGTTCGGCGCCGTTCTCCACTTCCACGATCACCAGCGCACGCCGGTTGGCCGCCAGGCCTTCGAGGCGTCGGGCGATGGCGGGCAGGGCGGTTTCGTCGCCGATCAGCAGGTAGCTGTCGAAGATGTCCGGCACGATCATCGAACCCCGTGGCCCGCCGATTTGCAGGAACTGGCCAGGTTTGGCCTGCTCGGCCCAGGTCGAGGCAGGGCCATCGCCGTGCAGCACGAAGTCGATGTCCAGTTCCAGGGTGTCGAGATCGTAGCGGCGCGGGGTGTAGTCGCGCATTTCGGGCAACGGGCCGTTGTCTTTGCCGGCGCCCAGCACCAGGTTGTCCAGCGCTGCCTCTTGCTCGGCATTCTGCGGGAACACCAGTTTTACATGGTCGTCCGTCCCGAGGCTGATGAAGCCTGCCAGCTCAGGGCCACCCAGCGTAATCCTGCGCATGCGCGGCGTCAGGTCGACCACCCGCAGGACTTCCAGGCGACGGCGTTTGAGCTCATGCATGACGCGGTGAATAGATTGGGATTGGGATTGCAGGATCACATCAGTCATTCGGCTTTCTCCTGAACAGGTTGAACAGCGGGGCCATCGACGATGGCCTTGGCGGTGTTGTTGAGCAGGTCGCGTACCCGCAGGATTTCTTCCGGGCTCCAGCGTCCATGGTGCATTTGCAGGGCGTGGCGCAAGTTGTGCACCGCTTCGTGAATTTCGGCCGGGCGATCATGGCCGCGCAACGAGCGTTTGCTGACCTCGATGCGCATGCGCACACCGTCCAGGGCAATCGCTTGTTCGCTTAATGACAGACGTCCGGCGTCGGTGATGCTGTAGCGTTTTTTTCCGCCCTCGGCGTCGCCCAGGATCATTTCGCTTTCTTCCAGAAAGGTCAGGGTCGGATAAATCACGCCGGGGCTGGGGCTGTAGGCACCGTCGAACATGCTTTCAATCTGGCGGATCAGGTCGTAGCCGTGGCATGGCTGTTCGGCGATCAGTGCCAGCAACAGCAATTTCAGGTCACCGGGGGCGAATACCCGTGGGCCGCGTCCACCGCGTTCGCGGCCGGGTCCGGGGCGTTTCTCGAAGCCGTCGCGGCCATCGCCGTGTTCGCGGTGGGGGGAATGATGGTCTCTCATTTTTTGCGTTCTCTCGTCGTGTTTAGATACAACTTAAGATATATCTTTACGAGAAGGCAAGGCCCCCTGACCGATGGTTGTCCTGGATGCCACGCTGGGGGTTGCCTGCGGTCGAAGCGCCAACTCTCTAAAAATAGTGCTTTTTAGTACAGGCTTAAAACCTGAAATTAGTGTTAACTCTCTAATGTTATTGTTTCGTCCATTGTTTGTGGGGCGTGTGGTATTAGTCCTACAGAAGTGGGTTTTTTAGTGTCTCGTTATTCTGGCTGATAACCCACGGTTTGTAGTATTTCTCTTACAGTTGAATATTGACTTTAGTGTTATTCCGATTTTTTTCTCTCCACGGTAATGGTGTTTTGGCTACAGGGTTGCCGGATGTTTCCTGCTTACTTTCCAGATAAATTGATCGATCATGTTTCGGCGTTGAAAGTGCTGCTGAGTCACTCACTGCTCGTGACAGATTTGCTCATCGGTAACTTTCAATGATCAATTTATT
Source organism: Pseudomonas sp. GM50 (assembly GCF_000282375.1). GTDB lineage: Bacteria > Pseudomonadota > Gammaproteobacteria > Pseudomonadales > Pseudomonadaceae > Aquipseudomonas. The sequence goes on along the minus strand of NZ_AKJK01000068.1, from coordinate 23,397 downwards.
TTAAAAAAGACAGGTAATGACTAATGTTCAAGAAAATCGCGTTTGCTGCTCCTTTGGCCGTTCTGGCGCTGAGCTCTTCCGTCGTGTTTGCCGCAGGTGAAGCCCGTCATTCCATCAGCCTCGTTGCGCATGTACCGACTAACGGCTTCTACGTGGTTCCGGTCGATCCGGATCTGGTCAACAAGGACCAGGACATGAGCTTCAGGCCTTCTACTGGCACCATGGGCGAGGTCAACGGTTTCTTCGACGTGCGCAACAACAACGGTTCGGTGCATGCCAGCCTTGAAAGCCTGCCGAAGCTGATCTCCGGTGCCAGCACGATCAATCTGCAAGTGGCGCTCAACGGTATGGTCCTCTCTACTACGCCGCAAATGGTGGTTGGCGAGACCGAGTCGAACGTCAATTACCGGGCTCCACTCAACATCAAGGCTGTTGGCACCACCTTTGCGCCCGGTGATTACACCGGTGCCGTCACCATGATGTTCGATGCTGTTCCTCCTGTTGCTCTTTGAATTTGATAAAGAGTCATAAGCGCTTACTTGCTTAAGTAACGTGACCGGCCGGCAATGCATCAACGTGTCGGCCGGGATTCAACTTCTTTGTAATTAGAGTACTTGTTCATGTTCCCGATGACGCCCATCGCGGCAGCGCTTGCGTTGCTGTTATGTAGCAGCGCATTTGCGGCGCCCACTTCTATCGATAATACCCCCAGAAGTTTGCTGGCCCAGGCCAAGGGCCTGCCTGCGGATTTCGAGGAGCATTTTTTTGATGTGCCATTGGCCGTTCGGGTCGAACTCGATCAGCAGCCGCTCGGCGAGGCGATGATTGTGTTGTCCCGCGATGACCGGGTCACGTTGCTCGAATTCACCGATACCAGTGAAAGCCGTTTCGGCGCCAGCGAGCGCGAAACCTGGACCGATGTTCTCAAGCCCGGCGTGGCACTGGGCACCTGTACCGGACAATGCCCGGAACAGATGCTGGCGGTTCACTACAACCTGGAAAACTCATTGCTGTCGATCGTCACCGAAAATGCCGAGCGCGACACTGATGCCAAGCGTTTCTACGATCAGCCTGAAGGCGGCAGCAGCGGCCTGATGGTGCGCAACCAGCTCAATCTCAATGGCGGTCAGGATCAGGACCTCGGCGGGCGTTTCGGCCTGGAGGCCAGCGGCAGCCTGGGCAATTGGAGCCAGACGTTCAACATGCAACTGGCGCGCCTTGGCGGGCCGGACACCAAGACCTATCACGCCGTGCATGAGCTCTACACCCAGCGCGAACTGCAAGGCAGTTTTTTTCGCCTGGGCTACTTCACCCCCAATTCCGAAGGCCTGACCCGTCAGCCGCGCTCGTTCGGCACCAGCCCCGACACCGCCGTGGGCGTGATGTACGGCAGCTCCGACAGCCTGGCGATCGACAGTCCCAAACCCAGCGTCTATCCGGTTTATGTCACCGCCAATCGACAGGCCTCGGTGGAGATTTTCCGCGATGGTTTGCTGATCAACACCCAATCGGTGCCGGCCGGTTTGCAGACCCTCGACACCCGGCCGTTGCCTGGCGGTATTTACGAGGTAGAAGTGCGCCTGATCGAAGACGGCCAGACCACCTCGACCACCCAGGAACTGATCTACAAGCCGAACAACTGGCGCAACCACGATGAGCGCTGGCGCTACAACCTGTTCGCCGGACAGGAAAGCAAACTGCTCAGCAACTGGGATCAACAAAACAGCGGCGATGCCACGGCGGGAGCTGCGATCAACTATCTGTTGCACCCCCGTGTGATCCTCGGGCTGTCGGCACGTCAGGTTCGCAACACGCTGCAGTACGGCAGTTCCATCGACTGGAGCCTGGCCAACAGCATCAACCTGTATTCCAACCTTTATCAGACTGAAGACCACGGCACCGGCGCCGATCTGCAAGCCCTCTACAACTATGGCTCCGGCAGCCTGGTGGTGAGCCACAACCGCAGCTGGCTCGACACCACCAACACCTACGACACGTTGCCCGACGGTACCCGCGTGCGCCAACGCAACGTGTTCACTGGCGAGACCAGCAATTCATCGCTGGCACTCAACCACCGGATCAGCCGCAAAAATTCGCTCAACGCGCGGGTGTCCCACAGCGATGGCAACGTTGAAGGCGTCGGTGTGGATCTGGGCTGGACGCAACGCACCGTGCTGTTGGGCAGCGATGCCAACTGGCGACTGTCGTTGTTCGATCGTCCGGGCAGCTACAGCAGCGGCGACGCGCGCAATCGCGGAGTCGACCTGAGCATCAACGTGGCGCTCGGCGGGCCGGGCCAGCAGATTTCCGGGAGCATCGGCAGCCGTACTGCCCGCGATGGCAGCCGCGACACCAACGCCTCGCTCGGGTATCGCAAAGACCTGCAAGACCATGTGTTGCAGAGCGTCTCGGTGACTGCGCTGACCGACACCTACGGCGTCGGCCTGTCGAGCCTGGCGAACTTTCGCACCGACGCGGTCAATGGCGACGGGTTCATTCAGCGCTCGTCGTTCAACGGCAACTTCACCGGCGGCTTGAACCTGGACAGTACGGTGGTGGTTGGCGGTCAGCGCATGGCCCTGACCAGCCAGCATCAGGGGCGAGGTGCCGGGATGATCGTTGACGTCGAGTCGGATATCGACGGCATCGCGTTGCGCGCTGACGACCTCAGCGGTGGCAGCGCGGCGTTGCGGCCGGGGCGAAATTTCATTCCGCTGACGGCCTACAAGAACAGCTCCGTGAGCTTTGACTTCGAAGGCAATCACGCCCCGGCGGCCAGCATCGAACCGGCCCGTACTCGCTATCACCTGAACAAGGGCGGCGTGGAGTACCGCAAGGTCTACGTGATGAAAACCCTGACCGTGCTCGGCCGGCTGGTCGACCCGCAAGGTCGGCCGCTGAAGGGCCATCACGTCATCAACCACGCCAGCCGTGGCGTCAGTGAAGTCGACGGCTTTTTCTCGATGGAAATGCACGCCGGTTCGCCGACGCTGGAAGTGCGTTACGCCGACCAGTTGTTGTGCCAGTTCCGGCTCGACACCGACAAGCATCGCAGTGAAAACAACGTGTTGATGATCGGCGATCTGCGCTGCTCGCCGGATACGTTGGCGGATGCCGGTCTCAGCACACAGAAGTCAGGTTGAACGACAGCCGATGCACAGAATTTCGAGGGTTGGATCAATGATGCATATGTCAGGAGCAACGGGCTCGCTAATGAGCCGCTTCACCCTTCTGGGCGTGTTGATGGTGTTGTTGCCCTCATCCGCCGAGGCCGTAACTCAGGAAATCAGTGCGGTGTTCAAACCGGACCCTGCAAATCCTCAAGTCAACGAATTCAAGAACAGGACCCCACCGAGTGGTTTTTGTCTTGATAACCCGCGCCAATGCCAAGAAAAAAATTTGTTCAGTCTGCGTTTGCCCATTCAATCCTATTCGAATGCGACCATTCAGGGCGGCCATAGCAATGAGCGGCAGGGCGCGATGTTCAATATTCCATCGCAGTGGGAGACGATTACCGTGACTCATCCGACTGCCCCGCCGCAGGTCGTGAAATTTCGCGTTGCCGGAATGGGTGTGGCTTACAAGCTACCGCTGCCCGCGCCGGTGCTGACGAACGGGGCAGGGCACAATTATCTTTTTGCAGGGGGGATCTGGAGTTATGCCGGCCCCCCATGCACAGGCTTGGCGGGCGCGGGCAACGACATCGGGTTCAACAGTTTCTGGAGGCATCCGATCGACGCGGGCATCTGCGCCAAGCGAGCGATGTTCGACATTCCCCAGCCCTTCAAGTACGAAACATTCGACTTCACGTACGAGCTCATTACTCCCAACCCCCTGGAAATGGTATCGGGTCAATACACGGGGCAGCATGTGTTTCGAGTAGGGCCGAATCAGGACTTTGACCTGGGTGACGTCATGGTCCCGAATGATGACGTCATCGTTCTGGATTTTCGCCTCGACGTAGAGCATGAGCTCAAAGTCGATATCCCCCCTGGTGGTGAAAAAATCCAGTTGCTGCCCGCCGGTGGCTGGCAGAGCTGGCTGGCGGCAGGGCGCCGCCCGGTGACGTTGTCTCGCGACCAGACTTTCAACATTTCCGCCTCATCGCATTTCAAGATGCAGCTGAGGTGTGGAGTCAGCATGGATGAGGGGGCCCAATGTGCGATCAATAGTCCTGCCGAGAATCGTCGAGCCCCGGTGTTCGTCAGCGTCAGCCTGCCTGCCGGCTTGACCGACCTCTCCGGGCAACCGGTCCGGCGCCAGCGATTGCGGCCGGGTCCGGAGAATGCCCTGCAGTTTAAACCTGGTTTTTATGTGGACCGGGCACCTGGCACTTTGCATTTCGAAATCCCGCCAAATTATGTGGAGTACATGCTGCGGCCCGGGGTGGCCAGCCGCTATTCCAGCCCTGTTTTTGTGATTTGGGATTCGGAAATCTGACGGGCTGCGCATCGAAAAAACGAGCCAGCACTGTGTTCAATGTCGTGGGGTTTTAAGGTTATGAAACGTTTGTTGCTAATGGTGGGTTTGAGCGGGTTTTCCCTGGGGCTTCAGGCCGGGCCGCAAATCAACGTCGGAACGGTGTACGACTATCTGGATGGCGACAAAAGCACCTACCTCAAGCGCGTGTTCAACAGCGGCGACAGTACGGCCTTCGTCAAGGTCAACATTCTGGAAATCGTCTACGACGCCGAGGGTACCCCTAGCGAAGTGCCGGTCAAAAGCGACCCTGGGGCGACATCGCGCGACGGGCTGATGGCCAGCCCCGCGCGCCTGATCATTCCGGCCAACGGCATGCAAGGCACGCGCCTGTTGTTCATGGGCGAGCGTGACACCGAGCGCTATTTCCGTGTGCGCTTCATCCCGGTGGTGCCGGAAAAGGAAGACGAATTCGCGGTGTCCAGCGACGAGCGCGAGGACTACAAAAAGAACCTCTCGGCCGGCGTCAACGTCATGACCGGGTTCGGCACGGTGTTCTTCATCAGGCCGAACAACAGCCGCTACGACAGCGTGATCGAGAATGGCGCCAGCACTTACCGCATTCGCAACAACGGCAACACGTCCGTGGTGGTCGATGAATTTCGCAACTGCTCGATCAAGCAGGAAAACGAATGCGAGCCCACCACCAAGCACCACATCCGCGCGGGAAAAGAGTTCGTGTTCGACAAGAAGCCCGGACGTGAATACCGCTTCAACCTGGTGGAAGGCGCTTCGAAAAAGACCCTGCACATTGCCAGCCAGTAACGACCGGCACACGCGAGTGGCTGCCGTTGCTCGTCGCTTTTTTTGACGTAACAGGTACCTGAAATGATCAAGCTATCGGCCATCGCCTTGTGGGCAGGCGTCACGGCACTGATGAGTTCCCTGGCGTTCGCCGCACGGGAAGAGCACAGATTCGAAGTGTCGGTAGAAATTCCGACCTTGGGTTTCTACGTGATTCCGGCCGAGTCGAACTGGATTCATCGCGAGCAGACATTGCCGTGGAACCTCCACACCTCGACGCTGGAAGGGCTGCGCAAGAATTTCGACGTCAAGCATGACACCAGTGCCATCCACGCACGGCTCGAGAGTGAACCCTATCTGTCCAACGGGCGCGATGAGCAGAACATCTACCTGCTTGTCAGCTTCAACGGCAAGGAGTTGAGCCATGACCCACTGCCCCGTGAAGTGCTGTCGCGTGCTCAGGCTGTTGCCGGCGGGCGTTTTCCCCTGCACATCCAGCCGAAAGTGCCAGCAGGTGGGTACAAGCCGGGTCGTTACAACGGGAATGTGCAATTGGTCTTCAGTGCCGCGGCACCGTGAACCCGATTACTGGAGTCAGGGATAGATGACGCTTACACGTTGGTTATGCAGCGCCTGCGTGGCGTGGATGATTGCGGCGCCGTTTTGTCTGCAAGCCTGCCGGCATTTCTGCCGTCAGGCTGCAATGGGCTGGTTTACTCGCCGGCGCGCCGCAGCGCCGCACGGGTCAATCGCCTCGACAGTTCTTTTTCATCGTCACCCAAGTCGACAAGCAGCCTGTTGAAGGTCGACTCGCTGAGGGGTTCATCGGCAAGGACCACCGTTTCCGGCACCGATAAATCATTCGCGAGATCCCTTAGCCGGTTGCGCAGAGCGGCGCGTTCAAGATCCGACAGTTGCGTTGACTCGACCCACTCACGCTGGGTGGATCGCAGGACCTCAAGCACCTCGTACCTGGCCAGATGCTGTTGTTTGTTCGTTTCCAGCCGCACCGGATACCGCTCGCCCAGGTAGTTTACCCAGAAGTCCTGTTCGAGCATCGTGTTCACCAGACCATCGCCTTCACCCAGTGCCAATACCGTGTCGCAGGCTTGATCGATCATTGCGTCGGTGACACCGGATACTGGCCGATACAGCATGCCTTCGGATTGCCAGGGCAGGCCGAGGCGTTTCGCCAGCCCGGTCTGGTAGGCCAGATAGACTTCAACTTCATCAGGGTTGCCCCCACGGCTGGCGACATCGGCCCTGGCAATCTCGTTTACATGGTCCAGCCGCGCCGCGCCTTTGGCCAGGGTCACCAGCTTGCGTTCAAGCTCTGCCGGTTCGATGGAGTAGGTATAGGCTTCGTAAGCGAGCACGTTGATGCCCATGTGGTTGAACAACTGCGCGCCGGCATCTGCGCAGTCCACCGGTGCGACCACCATGGTGAACAGTTTTTCCCGCAATCGGCTGTCGACATGCACGGCATCGAGCATGCGCCAGACGCGCTGCATCAGTTGATCCCTGATCGCTCCGCCGGCGCGGTAATCGGCAAAGTCACGCACACTGAGCAAGGTGGCCATGAACGGTTGGGCGGCAGGTTCTTCCGCCAGTTCCGACCAAGGGATTTCCCGGTCGAGTCCCCACCCTGGCACATCGCCCCAATAGTCGGCGCCATACGTCGAGACGATCGACCTGTTTTGCGATGGGCCGGGGGGAATGACGGGTTCCGGTGGCAAGGCCATCGAACGGCGGTGTGCCTGGTAGCGCACCTGGTTGAGCTCCGACAGGCCGACGACGTCCAGTCGCGTCCGGGCCACCAGCCACTGCGCGTCGGAACCTGTCACAACCTCAGGGATATGTGTGAGGGGATTGCCGCGCAGGTCGAGAAGCAAACCCCGTGGCCGGGGTCTGGCCAGCGTGCCTTCGGGCCACGTGTCCAGCCCGGTATTTTTCAGGATGACGACCTTGAGACGGGGCATGCGCGAAAGGTTGGGTGACAGGCCCAGCGGGTTGTTTTCCAGTCTCAGGACTTCCAGGTACGTCAGGCTGCGCAGCCGCTCGACGGCCGCGGTATCCAGCACGATGTGATTGTCGCTCAGCCGCAGGCGTTCGAGGCGGCGCAACGTGGTGCCGATGCGGTTGGGCAGGCGTGTCAGCTCGCAGCCCTTGGCGCTGAGTTCCACCAGGTGCGGGAAGTCCTTGAGCAGACCGTTCGAGTCACTGGAAAAGCGTGTGTTGTCGAGTTTGAGTACCGTGACCTTGTCGAGGAATTTTTTCAGCTCGGGGCGCTTCGCCCACCAGGTTTCCAGATCCAGGGACAGCATTTCCCGAGAGAGGTCGAGGGCATAGGAAGACGGATCGGCGCGGTTGCCCAGTTCTGCGTTCTTGCGTTCAAAACAGTCGAGCAGACGTTCGTAGATATGCAGCCCGCCGCCATCGCGGAACCCCTGACTGCCCGGCCCCCAGCTTTCCGGTTGCTGATAGCGCCAGCGATGGACGATCACCCGCAGTTCATCAAGCTCGTTTTCATGCCTTTCGATGGCTTTGAGGGGCTCGCCCTGTTCGGTCAGGGCATCGGCAAACGCATCGACCTCACGTGGGCTGAAATGCGGATGCAAGTCCTGAATGCGCTCCTGCAAGGTGGCGGCGTCTTTGCTCAGACCTCCCCCGCGCAACAGCAACAGCGTTTCGCGCGGGACAACCGATCGTATGGGGGCACTGGCCAATACGGTGCGGCGTTCGCTCGGAGCCGTGGTCTTGGCGATGATCCACTGCTTGAACTGTTCTGCTTCGGTCGGACGATAGCCCAGGACACTGCGACCTTCGTTGTCCATGGCGTGGAGGATCGCTTCATACAGACCGCTCGCTTCATGGATCGACTGGTTTTCGCCATCACGCACGAGGTAGCGTTCGGGCGCTATACGCACCAGCACCCGGATCCGCTTGGCCGACTCGGCACCGGCACTGCAACGCAACTCGCCATCGAACGTCCCCTCGCGGATTTCGATACGCAACGCACCGAAGGTATCGCTGTAGTGACGCAAGGCACCGAGGATCAGGCGTTCGCTGTCGATGTTGCTCAGTGCTTCGCGCTGCAAGCCCTGGGCAGCCCTGACGGACTGCAACTCAAACTGCAGCTCGCGGGCGGTTGTTCTCAAACGCAAAGGCAAACGGCGGCGCTGCGCGATCTGTTGCAGTTCCATAGGCCTGGCCTGGGCAATCACCCTCTCTGCGAGGATGGGCGTTAGCTGCGGGCAGTCAACCAACACCTGACTGACTTCAGGGGAGAGCGGTGTCGCAGCATCGTCCGGCGTGTTGCCCAGGTGCACCAGAGTATCGGTCAGCAACGGTGGCGGCGCTGCGTTTTCCACATGCATGCGTCGCAGGATGTCTTCGTCGGTGCCGGTGAGCAGGCGAATCTGCTCCAGCTGCGCATCGCTGAAGCCATCGGTGCTATGCCCGATCCGCCGCATCAGTTGCGTACCTTCCCACTGACGCGGGTTTTCCGTTTCGCAGACCCAGGCACCACGGGCATTGTGATCGAGGGTGGGCGCATAGGCTTCGGGCCGTCGCGGGTGGCGGATACGATGCTGACCGGTGGCCGGATCCTTCACCACTTCGAACAGATGCCGATCCAGTTGCAGCAACTGCTTGTCGCCCACCGGATGCAGCCCATGGGCGTCGGGCCGGGTCTGTGCCGGCAGCGCCTGTTTTGGCAATTGGTAAGGTGTGAGATCAGGATTCCACAGCCGCGTCTGACCATCTGCCAACTGCACCGGTTTCAACCCTTCTACAAACGATGAGAGCTTCATCCCGGCGACGTGGCCGAGGTTTGCACCGGCGGCGAAGGCGCCGAGCTGGACAATGCTTTCCAGCACGCCAATGGCTTGTTCCCCAGCCTCGGCCAAATGACCTTCGGCCAGATCCACTATGCCTTCGAATACGCCGTCGAGCAGTTGATACGCCGTATAGGCCAGCATCAACTCGCCGAGAAAAGGGACAAGCGGTGTCGCCACCAGCAGTGCCACGTTGAGGATGTCCGAGAGCATTTTTTCCAGATTGTCCCACCAGGCCCAACGTGCCATGCGGTCGGCGTACTCGGTGGAAATCGCGATTTCCCGGGCGTCATTGAGGATCTTGTTCAGTTTTTGCCGGTAGCAATAGCCCCATAGATCGCCGGTGAAGCGCGTCTCGCGATCTTCCTGAATCTTCGACAGGTTGAACTGTAGGTTGGGGTTATCCACTGGCGTTTCACGCCAACTCGGCAGGTTGGAACCCGGCGCGGCGGGCTGCCATTGGACTTTACCCAGACGGTCATTCAATCCGGCAAAAAAGTGCCCCCGTTGTTGATGGTTCACGAACTGGCTGAAAAACCGTTGATAGCTTGTGGCAGAGGCACCATCGCGTAGCTGCCGCGTCAGTTCCGCCATGAATTCGAGCGACGACGGGTATTGCTTGAGCGGGTGTTCCGGGTCATGGGGAACGTAAGCGATCACCGGGACAGGGCCGGTGGCGGTGGAGACATCGGCGCAGATCAGGACAATGCCGATCAGGCGCGCATCCATCATCGCCAGGTTGTAATAGCTGATGGCCTGGCCGTTCCAACGCAGATTTCTGCGGTCATCGAGCATGCCCTGCACCACGTTATAGGCGTCCTGGCCGATGTCGTTTTTCATCAGCGCGATTTGCGCCGCGACATTGAGCGCGCTCTTCTGGCTGAGAATGACTTTGTGGCGCAAGACATTGCTGGCCACTTTGTTGGTCGACAGTAAAAGCTCGTTAAGGTGTTGTTCGTATCGAGCGCCGATATTCAGTTCGCGACACAGTGACTTGAACTGATCGACGCTCATTTTGTGCTTGAGCTGTTTTATCGCGAAATGACCCTGGGCGTCGGGGCGAGTAATGAATTCGGAATCGGCCGTGAATGTTTCGTTACCCGAAAAGTTGTGCAGCGCCGCATCCAGCAAGGAAACGGTTCGGCTCTGAGTGCCGGATGCGAAGTCATGCACCCACCACGACGTGTTCACCGGTGCATACAGCCGCAGCCAGGTTTGCTCGACGTCATCGTCTACACCGAAGCGTTGTTTCAGAACCTGTTGCAGTAAGGGTTTGGCAAAGGCGTAGACATCTTGCAGGTTGCTCAGTGCTTGCTCGACGCTGTTTTGCGCGTTCCAGTTGAGCTTGAGGTCATTCTTCAAGCTTCGGTGTGCAGCGACCGAAGCGCTCTTGTGCCAGTCGGGAATCGTCAGTCTGACGTTCTTCAATGCTTGGACTTGTGGCGCTGAAGCGTTCAGCAGCCAGGAAGGGATGGCTTTCTTGATCAACTCATAGTGCGTGCTTTTGGCGGAGAGAGCGATTGAGGCTTGATCTGGTGGTAGAAGTGTCGGGGGGGAATTGGGCATTGCTTGATCGTCCATTGATCAATAGTGGAGCGACCAGACTAGGTAAGCAGCTTGCCCAAAAAAAGCTCAAATATACGTTCGAAATTGCGCCGGCTTCGACTCAAACCTCTCAAAATTGAAGAGTGAAAAATATATAGATACCGCCACACCGGGCAGGTCTGTTGACCCACGGCTTAGCGTCCAGCCGTTGTCACTGCTCCTTGGCACAGAGTTCCCGGTAGCAGATAAGGCGACAAAATCGGCGCCATGCCCTTGAGCACTTGTACCGGTAACGCCGAGGTGAACTTGAAGTTCTCAGCCGTGCGCCCTGGAACATAGGCGGTGAGGGTGCCGAAATGCCGGTCACCAATGTAGAACACGAAGGTCGCGGTACGGTTGATCGATTTCGAGCTGAGAATCCGCCCGCCGGAACCGATGGCTTCAATGCGGTTGTCGCCGGTACCGGTTTTGCCGCCCATGGCCAACGGGCTACCGTCAGCCAGTTTGAAACTGCCCGCCACGCGTTTGGCGGTGCCGGCGTCCACCACTTGTGAGAGGGCTTCGCGCATCGCGGCTGCCACCTCGGAAGGCATCACGCGTTTGCCGACGACAGGGTCATTGATCAGGCGGGTTTCATAGGGCGTATCGGCCGCAAAGTGCAGGCTGTCGATACGTAGCGTCGGCATGCGCACACCGTCGTTGAGAATAGTGCCGATCAGCTCCGCCAATGCCGCCGGGCGGTCGCCGGAGCTACCGATGGCGGTGGCCAGCGAGGGCACCAGATGATCGAACGGATAGCCGACTTTCTGCCAGCGCTGGTGAATGTCGAGGAACGCCTCGATCTCCAGCATGGTGCGGATTCGGCTGTCGCGGGCACCCTTGTGTCGGCTCTTGAACAGCCAGCTATAGACTTCCTGACGCTCGAACTGGCTGGCCTTGACGATCTGGCTGAACTTGGCGTCGGGGTTGTTCAGCAAGTAGCCGATCAACCACAGATCCAGCGGGTGAACCTTGGCGATGAAGCCCTGGTCCGGGAGGTCATAGCTGCCAGGGCCATAACTCAGGTAGAGGCGTTCAAGGCGTTCGTCGGTCAGTTTTTCATTGAGCTTGGCGCCTTTGAGGTGCGAGCGTACGAAGGTGTTGAAGCTTTCCTGGTCTGCCTGGGGGAATAGATAACGATGCACGGCGGCCATGCGAATCGGGGTCGGGCGCATGCCGTCGAGAAAGGTTTCGAGCCGCGCCTTGGTGTCCTTGTTGCGGTATTTCTTCCAGAACTTCAGCAGGAACGAGGTGCCTTCTTTGTCGGCGAATGAGGCCAGGTATTCCTGACGCCGAGGGTCGCGATCGTCCTTGAGCAATTCGGCGCTGTTGTTGGGACCGGAATAGGTGGTGTAGCGCACCAGGTCGCGCATCAGGCGAATGAACGGCAGGTTGATCGACTCACGAATGGCATCACGCAGGGTCGGCATGCGGCCGTTGTCTTCCTTGCGAAAGTTATTGAATGTGTGCAGCCCGCCACCCGTGAAAAAGGCCTCGCCAGGGCTGGCGGAGTATTTGCGATCCAGCGCGGCACTCAGCATGTTCGGCAGGTTGTGGTCTTTGTTCTGCATCAGGTAATCGACGGCCCAGCGGCTCAGACGGTCCTGGTCCGGGACCTCGACTTTTTTCAATTCAGGGACGCTCATCGCTGCGTACTTATCGTGCAGCTCGGCGATGATTTGCAGGTAAGTGGTGAGCACGCGCATTTTTGCGGTGGAGCCCAGTTCCAGCTTGCTGCCTTCATTGATGTCGAACGGCTGGTCGGTGCTGTCGGTCTGCACCCGCACTCGTGAGCCGTCTGGAGTCAGTTCGAACAGGGTGAAGCTGTAGCGCACCTGCGAGGTGCTGGTGGGGGTGAGCAGGCGTTCGCCAATCAGGCCGATTTCCGTTGCATAGGCCGGGTCGGCCAGATGCTTGAGGTACTCGGTGGCCTGGGTTTGCAACGCGCCTTGCAGCGTACTGGTGGCTGACAGGTCCAGACGGTCGAGGTCATACAGCGGACGGTTGAGCAACCCGCCCAGACGGCTGCGCGCCACACTGATGCCTTTGTTGGTTTCGATGGGCTGAATGGTGGGCTGGGTGGCCCAGTCGCGGTAAGTCACTTTACTGGCCAATGCTGCTGCCGCGAGCGGCGCATCGATCACGCCATTCTGCGCTAGCAGGCGAATATGGCTGTCAGTGAGACTGGCCAATTCATCACGGCCCTTGGTCAAGTAGTGGGAAGGGCGACGCTGAGCGATCATCAGTGACAGCATTTCACGCAGGGCCAGGCCTTTTTCCGACAGACTTTTCGAATCGGTATCAGTGCTGGCCAGCCGTTCGTTGGCCTGGTTGAAATCGGCGCCGTACCAGACGCGCAAGCCTTCGGCCATGCCATGCACTTCACCGTGCCCCGGTACTGCCGACAGCGGAACACTGTTGAGGTAGTCACGAATCACATTTTGCCGTGCCTGGAGGGTTTCCGGGCCCGCCTGATAGGCCCGCACGCTGGCGGAAATCATTTGCCGGATCTTTTCCGCACCCGACATCGTCAAGCCATCGGGCGAGTGTCGATATTTCTCAAGCTGCGTTGCCAGCGTACTGCCGCCCGCCGACTGACCGGGCAGGCGCAACAACTTGGCCACCTGAGACCACGCCGCCATGCCGAACCGTGGCCAGTCCACGGCGGGGTTGGCCAAAGGCTGGCGGGGGTCGAGCAAAAAGCGGTTTTCGATGAAGAGCAAACTGCTGACCACTACCGGAGGGATCGTCGCAAAGCTTGAATAGAGTTGTTGTGGATATTTGTACTGGTACAGCGGTGCCGCGCGGCAATCGGTGATCGACAGCCCAGCCTGGATTTTTTCGGCATAGGGCACGAAAAAGCCCTTGTCGCTGTACTTCATCAGCGCCGGGGAAAAGCGGGTTTGTGCTGACACCACGTAATTGCGCTTGAGCAGGCGCGGCAGAAACTCATCCAGGGCGCTGTAACCCAACCGCTGATCGAACGGGCCTGCGCCGGGGTAGCGAATCGCATCGCTGGGGCCAGGTTGCAGCTCGTACTTCAGCGAGGCGGCATATTTGCTGATTTCCCGGGCCTGAAACTTGGAGGTGCGCATTTCCTTGGCCGCGGCGAGGCCCAGGACAATCAGAATAATCAGCAGCAGCAACCAGAACGCCCCCCAGCCGTGCCGGGAGCGACGGGGTTTTTCAGGTAAAGGCGCTTCATCCACTCTTTCAGTCGGAACCACAGTTTCACTCGAATCGGTTTGCCACAAAGCGCCCATAGTCGACTGATCCATTCACGCAGATTGATCGGACTTGTTAGAAGCTTAGACGGTGGTTGGCGTTGGTGAAAAAATTGTGAATAACCAAATGTCGGGTACGTACCATTCCTTGTGGCGAGGGGGCTTGCCCCCGTTCGGCTGCGCAGCAGTCGTAAATCCATTACACGCGATATACCTGATACAAACATAGCGCTGCTTGTTTTTGGGACTGCTGCGCAGTCCAACGGGGGCAAGCCCCCTCGCCACAACAGCCCCTCGCCACAGCAAGCCCCTAACCATCGCAAGCCCCCTCGCCACAGAATTCCCTCACCGATGTGCTGTTCAGCGTTATAGCCAGCAGGCGTCCCAGAGCGGGTAATCGCCAATCTTTTGTACCAACCCTGCGCGCAATGGATTGGCAACAATGTAACGAGCGAACGGCAGAAGCTCTTCGCCATCGCGGATTGCTCGATCGTGATAGCCGGTTTGCCACAGCGGACCATTCCGACCGGTCATTTTGTTCACCGCCTGGGTGCAACGTGACTTGGTAGAGCCGACAACACTGCCCAGATTGTTGTCCCGCAGCTGCATTAGCCAATGGAAATGATCGGGCATCACTACCCAAGCGATTGAATCCACTAACCCCGCGTCGTGAACTCGGCGCAGTTCTGCGACCAGCAGACGTCCCAATTGCCAGTCAGAGAATATAGGTTGGCGTTCGTGAGTAACTGCGGTGATGAGGTAAGCGCGGCCATTTTCGGAGGCTCTGCCAAAGCGCAGACGATGAGAGTTTGGTTGAGTAGGCAATCCATTGCTTCCTTGCGTAAGTAGTCAACTTGACGTTCTCAGGCTAGTTCCCGATTTCCTGGATCGGGGCCGTAGTTATTGAGTGAATATTCCGATTTTTGTGAAGGATTAACTGCGGTGCGGGCGCAGCTATACCCAGAGAGCTGTTGTGGCGAGGGGGCTTGCCCCCGTTGGACTGCGCAGCAGTCCCAAAAACAAGCAGCACTAATTTGTATCAGACATACCGCGTGCAACGGGTTTGCGACTGCTGCGCAGCCGAACGGGGGCAAGCCCCCTCGCCACAACAGCTGCCTCACCCACAAGGTGATGTCGTCTGTAATGGCCGAGCTAGACACATCAAAGCGCTAAATGCTGCCTGGGTAGGGGCATGACGATGCACCATTGCTGTGCAATACTCGGCGCCGTTTAAGTGGTGAATAATCCTACATAAGTCAGGTAATGCCCCTCCGAAAACCGCGCTTTTACCGAGAGTTATGGCTGAATGTTGTGGTTTATAGAGTGAAAAACCCTGCCGGAAGCTTTTTATACTGCACGCCCCGCTGATCTTGCAGGTTTTGTCCTACAAGACGCGTCTGCCCATGAAGCAGGCCCGGTTTCGCAGAAGCGCTGGCTTATCGGTCGGTGCTTCGACACTCGGTGGTCATATCCAATAACAAGACGAGGTACCCCTATGCCAGTTGGCAATCACCTGCCTCACGGCGAGACCGCTCAGGGCGGCCCGCTTAAACGCGAACTTGGCGAACGGCATATTCGCTTGATGGCGCTCGGTGCCTGTATCGGCGTCGGCCTGTTCCTGGGTTCGGCCAAGGCCATCGAAATGGCCGGCCCGGCCATCATGCTCTCCTACATCATCGGCGGTCTGGCGATCCTGGTGATCATGCGCGCCCTCGGCGAGATGGCCGTGCACAATCCGGTCGCCGGCTCGTTCAGCCGTTATGCCCAGGACTACCTTGGCCCGCTGGCGGGCTTTCTGACCGGCTGGAACTACTGGTTCCTGTGGCTGGTGACCTGCGTCGCGGAAATCACCGCGGTGGCGGTGTACATGGGCGTCTGGTTCCCCGACGTGCCGCGCTGGATCTGGGCATTGGCGGCGTTGATCAGCATGGGTTCGATCAACCTGATCGCGGTGAAAGCCTTCGGTGAGTTCGAATTCTGGTTCGCCTTGATCAAGATCGTCACCATCATTGCGATGGTGCTCGGCGGCATCGGCGTGATCGCTTTCGGCTTCGGCAACGACGGTGTGGCGCTAGGGATTTCCAATCTCTGGGCCCACGGCGGCTTCATGCCCAACGGCGTGCAAGGCGTGTTGATGTCCCTGCAAATGGTGATGTTCGCCTACCTCGGCGTCGAGATGATCGGCCTGACCGCCGGTGAAGCCAAGAACCCGCAGAAGACCATTCCCAATGCGATCGGCTCGGTGTTCTGGCGGATTCTGCTGTTCTACGTCGGCGCCTTGTTCGTGATCCTGTCGATCTACCCGTGGAACGAAATCGGCACCCAGGGCAGCCCGTTTGTGATGACCTTCGAGCGCCTGGGTATCAAGACCGCCGCCGGCATCATCAACTTCGTGGTGATCACCGCTGCGCTGTCGTCCTGCAACGGCGGCATTTTCAGCACCGGGCGCATGCTCTACAGCCTGGCGCAGAACGGCCAGGCCCCGGCCGGTTTCGCCAAGACCTCGAACAACGGCGTGCCGCGTCGGGCGCTGTTGCTGTCGATCGGTGCGTTGTTGCTGGGCGTGTTGCTTAACTATCTGGTGCCGGAGAAAGTCTTCGTCTGGGTCACCGCGATTGCCACCTTCGGCGCGATCTGGACTTGGGTGATGATCCTGCTGGCCCAGCTCAAGTTCCGCCAAGGCCTGAGCGCGAGCGAACGTGCCGGCCTGAAATACCGCATGTGGTTGTACCCGGTCAGCTCGTATCTGGCTCTGGCATTTCTGGTGCTGGTGGTCGGCCTGATGGCGTACTTCCCGGACACTCGCGTGGCGCTGTATGTCGGGCCTGCTTTCCTGGTGCTGCTGACGGTGTTGTTCTACGTGTTCAAGTTGCAACCGAGCAATGTGTCGCAAGGTGCGGTGCGTTCGGCTTCTTGAGTCTGTAACGTCAGAAATGCAAAAGCCCCGGTCGAGATGACCGGGGCTTTTTATTAATTGGCACAATCTCCTGTGGCGAGCGAGCTTTTGTGGCGAGGGGGCTTGCCCCCGTTGGACTGCGCAGCAGTCCCCAAAAACCAGCAGCACATTTTTTATCAGGCATATTGCGTGGAACGGATTTGCGACTGCTTCGCAGCCGAACGGGGGCAAGCCCCCTCGCCACAAAAGCTACCCAGCTTGTCTCAATATCAGACGACGGCGACTTGGGCCGGCCGATTCAACCGCTTGTTGAAATCCAGCCAAGCCCCCAGCAATGCCATCAACCCGACTCCCAGCAGTGCACTGAATACCTGCATCGCCAGTGCATTCGCGCCCAAGGCATTGAGCATGTCTGCCAACGGCGCCAGCAACACGCCAAGGCAGAACACTTCCAAGGAATAGCGCCCCATGCGACAGCTTTGCCGCGCCAGCCAGTGCTGCGTCCAGCCCGTGTCCGGCAACAACCTGGCGGTGACGTAGGCGAGGGCGAGGAAGTGCAGCAGGCGCGCCGGAGAGAGGTTGGTCTTGCTGATCGGATAGAGCCATTCGCCGAGTCGTTGGGGCATGAAGGCGTCATGCACGGTCGACCATTTCCACGACACTGCGATCAGCCCGGTCACGATCAGATAGCTCAGCGCGGCGATAAAAAACGGCTGCCGAGTCAGCGGTCGAGGTTGTGGCACCCGAGGCCTTTGCCCGTGAATCGCCGCCGCGCCGCCGAGAATAAACAGCAGCTGCCAGGCCATCGGATTGAAAAACCACACGCCACCGTCGGTGCCCGCCAGGTTCCACTGAAACCATGGCGCCAGCAGATACAAGACCACCGACAACCCCACCACGTATTCAGGCTTGCGCAGCAGCATCGGCAGCACCAGCGGCAGGCCGAGCAGCAAAAAAATATACAACGGCAACGGGTCCATCAGGTTCGGCTTGAAGCGCAGCAACAACTCATCCATCAACGCCTGCTGCGGATTGCTGAGGAAATACTGCAAGCCCATTTCCTGCACCAGATCACGGGTTTCCACGTGGCTGTTGGCGAAAAACACGATGCCCATCAACAGCGCCAACAAAAAGATATGCACCACATAAAGCACCCAGGCGCGTCGCAGGATTTTCACCGTAGCGACCATGAAACCGTCGCGCCGGGCGATTTTTCCGTAGGCCAGCACGGCCGCGTAACCGGCCAGGAACACGAAAATCTCCGCTGCATCGCTGAAACCGAAATTACGCACCGTGAACTGCGCGAGCGGGTTTTGCGGCACGTGATCCCAGAAGATGAAGATCAGGGCCAGGCCGCGAAAAAAGTCGATTCGGTGATCGCGTTCAAACGTCATGAAGGCGGGCTCTTGAACGGGGTTGTTGGGTAGGAGCTCGCTCCTGCAGCGGCGCGCAGGGTGGCGTGATTCGCGGGTAATTGCAAAAGGCTGGATATTACCGAATGTCTCAGCTGCCTATAGCGAACGAATTGAGCCCATGCCCGTCGGTCTGCCGGGCAGTTCGCGCACCAGAACGACCCCTGATGAGCGTCTGTCGAACATCTACACTTCGTTTTTCAGGAGTGTGAAACGTGAAAGTTTCGCTGATTGTCCCGGTATTCAATGAAGAGCAGGCGATCAATCTGTTCTATCAGGCGGTGCGTCGCGAATTGAAACTTGACCCGTGTGAGGTCGAGATCGTGTTCATCAACGACGGCAGTACCGACCAGACGGCTGAGCAGGCCAAGGCGCTGGCACAGGTCGATGAGCAGGTATTGCTGATCAACTTCTCGCGCAACTTCGGCAAGGAGCCGGCGTTGTTCGCGGGGCTGGAATACGCCACCGGCGATGCGGTGATCCCCATGGACGTGGACCTGCAGGATCCGATCAGCGTCATCCCGCGGTTGATTACCGAGTGGCAAAAGGGTGCCGATGTGGTGCTCGCCAAACGCCGCAATCGTGACAGTGACAGTTATTTGAAACGCCACAGCGCGTCGCTCTTCTATCATTTGCTGAACAGGATTTCCTACACCCGGATCGAAGAAAACGTCGGGGATTTTCGCCTCATGGACCGCAAGGTGGTCAATGTGATTCGCGCGCTTCCCGAGCATCAGTTGTTCATGAAGGGTGTTCTGTCCTGGGCCGGGTTCACCACGGCGGTGGTGGAATACGAGCGGGCCGGGCGAGTGGCGGGGAGCAGCAAGTTCAATGGCTGGAAACTGTGGAACCTGGCGCTGGAAGGCATTACTTCGTTCAGCACCGTGCCATTGCGGTTGTGGACTTACATCGGTGGCGGTATCTCGATCTTCGCGGTGCTGTACGCGGTGTACATGGTGCTGGACAAGATTTTCTTCGGTAACAATGTCCCCGGTTACCCCTCGCTGATGACCGCCATTCTGTTTCTCGGCGGCGTCCAATTGATTGGCATCGGCATCCTCGGTGAGTACGTCGGCCGCATCTACATCGAAGCCAAGCACCGGCCCCGTTATGTGGTCAAAGACGTCATTGGCGGCAAAGACCGGGTCGGGCTTTAGCATGGGCAGACTGGGCGACTTTTTCAGCAAAGAACTGGGGTATCGTCGGGTCTGGCTGTTTTTCCTGATCGCGACCCTGGTTTATGTCATTCCGCTGATCCTGGCGGACTATCCCTACATCGATGACAACTGGCGCTCGCTGTCGGCCGGTACGGCCTGGGCGGGGCAGGGGCGGTTGTTCACCGAGCTGTTCTACAACCTGCTGACGTTCAGCGATGCTGCGCCGAACATCTTTCCATTGCCGCTATTGATCGCCACGCTCGCCATGGCCTCGGCGTTGACCAGGCTGACCTTCCATTACTACCCGCAGCCGACGATTTCTTGCTGCCTGGTGCTGTTGCCGCTCTGGTACAACCCGTTCTTCCTGCAGAACCTGTCTTATCAATACGACGGGCCAGCCAATGCCTTGAGCTTGGTGGCGGTGATTTACGCGATCACGTTTCGTCATCCCTCGCGCATTCTGCAATGGCTGGTGCCGGCTTTCCTGATTGCGCTGGCGCTGGGGCTTTATCAGGTGAGCCTCAATGTGTTTCTGGGCCTGTGTTGCCTGGAGCTGCTCAGGGGCGCGAATGACAAGTGGGCCTGGCGGCAGTGGTACGAATTAATCGGCTGGAAAATCGCCCAGGCGGGGCTGGGCGGGTTGATCTACAGCGTCACGGCTTATCCGTACATGCATCACGATCGCGCCTTATTGTTGAACTGGGCAGCGGAGCCTTTGCTGCAAGTTGAAATCAACATCGGCCGGGTGCTGGAAAAAGTCGCGCTGCTGTTTCACGGTGGATTCACCTGGGTGTTCGCCGTGCTGCTGTTGTGTGCCCTGGTGGGCAGCGCACGGTTGGCCCGCAACGTGATGGAACGCCAGGACACCGGGCTGAGAAAAATCGTGATGGGCCTGGCGTGCGTGCTGACAGTGCCGGTCGTGACTTTACTGGTGTCGGGGGTTGCGCTGTTTTTCCGCGACTTCAATGAAGGCGCCAGAACCTTGATGGGTTTCGCGGTGTTGCTGGTGCTGTTGTTCTATTTGAGCCATCTGGCGCTGGCGCCCATCCATGAGCGGCTGCCGATGTTGTTGGCGGTGCCTCTGTTGGCCATGCTTTCGTTGTCTTACGCCTATGGTCGCGTGCTGACGGTGCAGAACACCTTTGCGTCCAGTGCGTTGTTTTCCCTGGGGCATGACATTGCGGCCCATCGGCAACTGCACGAGGCCAAGCGCATTTACCTGGCGGTGAGTTATTCCGATCACTGGCTGGTGGGGGCCGCGGGTTCGTTCAAGCGGATGCCGGTCTTGCATTATCTGCTGAACATCAACTTCTTCATGCTGGCTGAAAACCTGCCGAAGGCGGGCATCACCAATGTGGTCGTGGAGAGGGAGCGGCGCAACGCGACCCTGATGGGTTACCAGGCTTATCCGCCACTGGTGGAGAGCAAGTTTTACCGCATCTATCTGCTGGGTGATTACGGTTTTATCGTCATGAAGGAGCCAATCCCGATCACCACGCTTCAGTGGTGAGCCTGGTGATGACCTCTTCGATTCCTCCCGAAAGTTTTCCAGCCCGGATGGCCGACAGGGCAGGTCTGGTGGCGGTAATCGTCCTCGCATTGCTCGCAAGGTTTCACTCCATCACCGTGCCGGTCATCTGGTACGACGAGGCCTACAGCCTGCTGCTGGCCGAGGGTTCGCCTGCGTATATCTGGGCGACAACGGCGCGGGATGTTCATCCGCCGCTTTACTATGTCTTGTTGCATTTCTGGATGTTGCTGTTCGGTAATGGCGTGTTGTCTGCGCGGTCCCTGAGTGCACTGGCCGATGTTGGCACGCTGTTGCTGAGCATTAAATTGATGAGCCTGGTGACAACGCGAAAGGCGACCTGGATAGCGGCATTGTTGTTGGCGTTGCTACCGTTATCGGTGCGCTACAGCCAGGAAGTGCGCATGTACACCTTGCTCGGCTTCTGGCTGATGGGTGCGACCGTGGCGCTGGTGTGCTGGATCAGGGCACCGGTTCAAAAACGTTATCCGGTTTTTTACGCGCTGTTGATGACGGCTGCTTTCTACACGCATTACTTCGCCGCGCTGTGCGTTTTGGTGCATTGGCTGTGTTGGTGGCAAGTGCGAGAGGGCGGTCGGTCCATGGCCATACCGATTCGTGCGTGGGTCTTGGCCAATTGCGCAATCGTCGTGTTGTACCTGCCATGGCTACCCGATTTCATCGATCAATTGCTGCGAATGGACGGGCTCGAATGGATACCGCCGCTCACCTGGCAAACAGCGCTGACCTTCGTTTGGCAGCTGGTGATGATGGAGGGAGCGGTCACTCATTCATCCTTATGGCGTGTGTTGCCCTCGGTGTTGATCGTTGTTTGCGCCGCAGCAGTGCTGCTCAAGGCACGCCATGAGCGACCTTTCAGCGTCTTGTTGGTGGGCTATTTCTTTGTGCCGGTGCTGACCGTTTTGCTGGTGTCGCTGATCGTGCCGGTTTTCAATGCCCGATACCTGGTGTTCGCTGCCGCCGCGTTACCCCTGATCGTTGCGCTCGCGCTGGACGCATGGAGCCAACGCCACGCTGTTCTTGCCGCTGTCGCCATGGCGTTGGTTTTGTTGGCAGAAGTACACGGGCTTTCGGCGGTGTACGCACAAACGGATGAGATGAACGGGACAAGCATTCGCAAAGACGCAAGGCTGGACGCCGTGATCGCCGGTCTCGGTCGCGAAGTCCGTCCGGGTGATGCGATCGTTGTGGATAACCTGTATTGGTATTTGCCGTTTACGTACTACAACTCGACCGGTATTCAGCCGAGGTTGTACGCTTTCAAACCACCGACAGGCACCCTTTGGGGAACCGCCGAATACGGTGGTTGGGCACTCATCCCCCGTCACCTGGATTCGATTATCTTCGACGATTTTTCAACCTTGAAACTCAATGCCAAGCGGATCTGGTGGGTCACGGGCTACGCTCGTCCTGAACACGACGCCTTGTTTCCCAAGCACTGGAAGCAGGTGCTGGTGCTAAAGGAAGGGGACAGCGAAGCCCGTTTGTTCATCCGGGGGGAAACGCCAACCCCCTGAGGTTGGCGCGCAAACACGGTCTATGCCGCAGCCGCTTCATCAGGCTCAAAACTATCCGCCCGCGCCATCTGCCACATCCGCGAATAAAACTCGCCATTCACTTCACCGGTCAGCAACTCCCCCGGTTTCAGGAACACATGCAACTGCGAGAACAGTTTGATCTCGGTCGCCGACATGCGTCGCACCAGATGCTTGGCCGACAGCTGTGAAGGATGATCGAGGCCCGCGGCGGCAAGCATTTCGGCCAGGGCCTTGAGCGTATTGCGGTGGAAGTTGAACACGCGCTGCGCCTTGTCCGGAACCACGAGGGCGCGTTGGCGCAGGGTGTCCTGGGTGGCGACGCCGGTCGGGCATTTGTTGGTGTGGCAGCTTTGCGACTGGATGCAGCCGATGGCGAACATGAAGCCGCGCGCCGAGTTGGCCCAGTCGGCGCCGATGGCCAGGACGCTGGCGATGTCGAAGGCGCTGACGATTTTGCCGCTGGCGCCGAGTTTGATCTTGTCCCGCAGGTTCAGGCCCACCAGCGTGTTGTGCACGAACAGCAGACCCTCACGCATCGGCACGCCGATGTGGTCGGTGAACTCCACAGGCGCGGCGCCGGTGCCACCTTCCTTGCCGTCGACCACGATGAAGTCCGGGAGGATGCCGGTTTCCAGCATGGCCTTGGCGATGCCCATGAACTCCCACGGGTGGCCCAAGCAAAACTTGAAGCCCACCGGTTTGCCACCGGACAGTTCACGCAGTTGCGCAATGAAGTGCATCAGTTCGATCGGCGTGGAAAACGCGCTGTGGCGTGACGGCGAGATGCAGTCTTCGCCCATCAGGATGCCGCGGGTTTCGGCGATTTCCTTGGTGACTTTGTGCTTGGGCAGGATCCCGCCGTGGCCGGGTTTGGCGCCTTGGCTCATTTTGATTTCAATCATCCGCACTTGCGGGGTTTGTGCCTGGGCGGCGAAGCGTTCCGGGTCGAAGCGGCCATCGGCGGTGCGGCAGCCGAAG
>NZ_AKJK01000067.1 GCF_000282375.1 Pseudomonas sp. GM50 | reverse complement strand
ATCATTCTGCCGCCCACCAGCCGCTGGTTGTGGCGGCGGCTGGAGCAGGATTTGCGCGGGCAAGTGGTGTATGCCATCAGCGGCAAACTCAAGGGCCTGGCGTCGAGTTTCGAAAGTCGTACCCGCGATCTTTTGCATCAGGCTTACGGTCTGGCAGCGGGACAGCCACAGGTGCAACGGGATTTGCTGCACTGGATGTTCGTGGTGCTGGAAGTCGGCCACGCGATCATCGAGTTGCGCAAGGAACAGGCGATTTTGCCGGTGCACCCGGCCTATGCCGAATCCCAACCGTGGCGTCAGTCAATCCGGGTGATGGGGCGTTCGCTGGTGCGACTGTTTCTGCAACCCGGCCAGAGCAATCTGGAGCGTGCCCTGGTCGCGGTCGACCACGCGATCAGCCGCGTGCAGGCCACCGACGAACCCTTCGCGCCGCACTTCGACACCTCCGCCTTGCGCCGGGTGAAGAGCTACCTGCACTTCATCCGTACCTCGCTGCTCGACCCGCAATCGCCACTCGCCGGCTACATAAAAACTAGCGCCATCACCAAGCCCCAAGGACTTGAGCATGCCTCGTGAAATTGCCTTCCACGGCGTGTACATGCCGACCATGACCCTGATGTTTTTCATTGCCGCGGCGCTGGCCTGGGCGCTGGATCGGTGCCTGTCCGGGTTCGATCTGTACCGCTTTTTCTGGCACCCGGCGCTGCTGCGCCTGAGTCTGTTTACTTGTCTGTTCGGCGCCCTTGCGCTGACTGTTTACCGTTGACTCTCTACCCCTGAGAATGCCCTGATGAAAAAGCTTTTCAGCCTGCTCGCGACCCTGCTGGTGTTGGCCCTTGCCCTGTGGATCGGCCGGACCCTGTGGGAGCATTACATGAACACGCCCTGGACCCGCGACGGCCGGGTGCGCGCCGACATCATCAACGTCGCCGCCGACGTTACCGGTGAAGTGGTGGACGTGCCGGTGCGTGACAACCAGTTGGTGAAGAAGGGCGATCTGCTGATGCGCATCGACCCCGAGCATTACCGCATTGCGGTGAAACAGGCGCAGTCACTGGTGGCCTCACGCAAAGCCACGTGGGAGATGCGCAAGGTCAACGCCCATCGCCGCGCCGACCTCGACAACCTGGTGATCTCCAGGGAAAACCGCGACGACGCCAGCAACATCGCCGACTCGGCCCTGGCCGATTATCAGCACGCCCAGGCACAACTGGAAGCCGCCGAACTGAACCTCAAACGCACCGAAGTGCGTGCGGCGGTGGACGGCTACGTCACCAACCTCAACGTCCATCGCGGCGACTACGCACGCATCGGCGAAGCGAAAATGGCCGTGGTCGACATGAACTCGTTCTGGGTCTACGGCTTCTTCGAAGAAACCAAATTGCCGCATGTGCGAGTGGGCGATAAGGCCGATATGCAGTTGATGAGCGGTGAAGTGCTCAAGGGCCATGTGGAAAGCATTTCGCGCGGCATCTACGACCGTGACAACCCGCAAAGCCGCGAGCTGATCGCCGACGTGAACCCGACGTTTAACTGGGTGCGCCTGGCGCAACGGGTACCGGTGCGGATTCACATTGATGAAGTGCCGGAGGGTGTGCTGTTGGCGGCGGGGATTACGTGTACGGTGGTGGTGAAGCAGGCAAGCGATTTGTAAGCTGCGAACCGGACTCGCCCTCACCTCGGTGAAGGCGGGTGTCGGTTTTTGAGCTTCAGCTCAGGTATGCCCACAACATGCCAAGTCCACCACTGATTCCGCTGGTATTGCCGGCAAAAATAAACTGCGATTCACTTCGGGGCTGTAGAAGCGCAGGTTCAGTCGAGATCGCTGTGTCTTCTTCGATGTATCCATTGTTGCCGAAGTCTTTATCAACAGTGCCATTGCTCAGGAAGCGGGCGATATGCAGTTTTTTGTAACTGCCGACGACATTTATCCTCTCCGCTGCATCCAGAAATCCAGCCTGCCAGTTGTCCCCGGTCTGTTCGTCAAACACAGTCAGGACAGGTTTACCCAAGTTGAACAGATGATCCGGAACACCGTCAGCCATCATTCTAATCAGCAGCCCCTTCATGAATTTCCCGGTGCGCCCACAATTGCCGAAGCCAATGAAACCGTTATTCGTTGTCTGAATCAGACCTTGTATAACGGTGTCTCCTTCCTTGACATTCAACACGTAGGAACCTGGTGTTGCGGAAGCGCCGAATGTCTTGTCAGTACTGCCGTCACTATTGAAGCGAGCAAAGAACCCCTTCATGCCATCGGATTGTTTAACACTTCCGGCTAACAGGATTTTCTCATCATTCTGGATATGCACGGCATGAAGTGCTATCGCACGGTCAGTGTCATTGAGTCTGATATCAAGGCGACCGGTTTTGTTGAAACTGGTGTCCAACTGGCCTTTTAGGTTCACTCGATACAGGACGCCATGGGTTGTTTCGCTTCCCGAAGAACGGTAGGTCGCGCTGATGACTATGTTGTCGCCCTGGAAAGCGCAGTTACTGGAGTTGGGCACGAATACTTCGCCCGTTCGGTTTTGAAAAAACTGCCTGCCTTGCACTGCGAAGTCTTTGTCCAGATCACCCTGTTCCGTGAATCGGCAAACTACCAAGTGTGGTGGTGGGTCGCCGGAGTCTGCGTCCAGATGAGTCCAGCCCAGCATGTAAATTTTTGAGTCCTGCTCCAGTATCTTCCCGCCTGATGCGTCAAAAGGCGCTTTGAATTTTCCGTAGCTGAAGCCTTGGTCCGCGAATGTTTCATCAAAGCGTCCATCTTTATTCAGGCGTGCCAGCCCGTAATAGGCCGAGTTGTACAAGGTGGCGGGATCGTCGTCATGGGACACGACGGCACCGACGATGATTTTGCCCGAGCCCAGTATGCAAAGGCCTTTGACCTGACGATCCGTGCCATTGATATGAGGTAGATTTGAGAGCGAGATCTTTCCTTTGTCGCCAAAGGTATCATCGCTGTCTCCGGCATGTTGACGGTTGAATGTATTCATTTTTTTGTCCAGTGAAGTCCATTTGGTGGGATGAGTCATGGTGGCGCCCAACGCTTTCCAGGTTGAAAACGGTTGTTGGGTATTCCATCGACATCACCGCACCGGTCGTACACAGACTGATGGGCAAAGGGACTTCATGGATACGAACACCCGCCGAATGAGTCTGGTCCGCTCATGCGACGGGTGTCTACTGTCAGATTTAACAGGTAGCGAGGATGGCTGGAGTTTTGCTCAAGCGGCAGAGCGTGCACCATGGGTAACAAAAGTCTCGTGCAAATGCCGCCACAGCACCTGACCGGACGCCTGTTTTTCAAACACCACGGTCGAGCGCCGATCCGAGTGCAGGCCCGTCGCATCAGTCTGCTGCTCGCGGTAACTCACCACTGCGCCACCGTCGTACAGCGCGACACCTCGCAACTCGCTGAGCTCAATCCTGAACCCGAGCTTCTTCCCGCCCGCCAGCAGAAACAGTTCGTTCAACGCCTCGAAATCCAGCACCCGGCCCAATGGTGAGACCATGGAAAACTGCGGTGAAAAACGCGTCAGCAATTGCTCAAGCTCGGACTCGTCTCGTTCCTCGGCCAACCATTGTTCGATGGCTATGTGAGCCTGGATCACTTCGTCAAAGTATTCGGTGTAGTCGGTCATGCTGTTTCCTGAGGTTCTGTGGTGTCTGTTCCGACGCTTTCGCGGGCAAGCCTCGCTCCTACAGGATGAGCGCCCTCTCAAAATGGGTGCATAACCCGTAGGAGCGAGGCTTGCCCGCGAAGGGGTCAACCCGGTCTCAAAGTTGCCCACGCAACCCGAACCGCTTCATCAACCCCGACTCCAATAACCCCTTGGGTAACAACCCCGCCATCAACGGCAACGCCCGGCTGCCATTACCCAAACGCACCAGGCGCGGCGGTTTATTCTGCTGCACGGCCTTCAATAAACCGGCGGAAAATTCACTGGCCGGCGTCGGTTTGTCCTGAGATGCCTTGGCCCGTGCACGAATACCTTCACGCAGCGGCCACCATGGCGACTGCTCGGTGATCAGTTGCTCAGCCTCATGCCCGGCATTCTTGGCGAAGCTGGAGGCGATGGCCCCTGGTTGAACTTCCATGACCCGCACGCCGAACGGCGCGAGTTCCATACGCAACGCATCGCTCAAGGCATGCACCGCGGCTTTCGAAGCACAGTAAGCACCGGCAAACGGCGTGACCAAAACCCCGGACACGCTGCCGATGTTCACCACCAGGCCCCTGGCGCGACGCAGCACCGGGAACATCGCGCGAGTCACGCCAACGATCGCAAACACGTTGGTTTCGAATTGCCGCTGCATGGCCGGCACACCGCCATCGAGCAGGGGGCCCATGGCGCCATAGCCGGCGTTGTTGATCAGCACATCAAGGCCGCCGCGTTGCTGATTGATCCGCTCGCTCAGCTGTTCGAGGGCCGGGCCATCGTTCACGTCCAGTTGCACGGCAGTGAACCCGGCGGCGGTTAGAGCGGCTACGTCTTCTGCCTTGCGGGCGCTGGCCCAGACTTCGTAACCGGCACTTTTGAAAGTGTCGGCGAGGGCGCGGCCAATGCCGCTGGAGCAACCGGTAATCAACGCAACGGGCATGGCGCGGTCCTTGTGCAAAAAATAGGGGGGGATCAGTCGGAGAAACTACCCTGCAAACGCTCGGCGCGAAACTCCAGGGTTTGCGGGCGATAACCGGGGCGCAGAGGTGGCATTGGCAAGCAGTCTTCCCAATTGCCTCCGGCCTGCAATTCGCCGGGGCCGCGATAACGCGGCGCAGCGTATTGATTGTCAGCCAGATTGACCGTATCGCCCGGTGCATAAGCGGCGACGCGCCAGCGCAGTTCGGTCAGCGGCACGTCGTTGCCGTTGTTCATCGTCAGCTTCAAGGGGCGGTCCGCCGGGCAGTGCTCGGGCGCGTAGGTGATGCGCAGCTCAAGACGCGCCAGCTGCTTGATCTCGCGGTTGTCCAGCCAGAACACCCACACCGCCACCAGGCCCAATCCGAAGGCGGCGGCCATGGACACCGGCACGGCTTTGGACGGGTAGCGCAGCAGCAGGATCAGCCAGGTGATGACCAGCAGGACGCCGATGAACATGACGCGAAACCTCGGGAAGGGAAAGAGCATCCTACCTAAGCGTAGGTGGAATTGGCGATGGGCATTCATTCAGCGGCGGCTGGTCAGGCCCCATCGCGAGCAGGCTCGCTCCCACATTGACCGAGTTCGGACTCTGATTCGGTGAACGACGCAAATCCCCTGTGGGAGCGAGCCTGCTCGCGATGAGGCCAGTTGAGGCAACAAAAAACCAAAAAAAGCCCCCGCCCAATCCACTGCGGATAGGGAACGCAGCGGGCTGGACGGGGGCTTTTTATTTTTATCGGTCAATCACTGCGCGATGGTTTTCACCGACACGCCGCGTTCGATCGGGGTGGAGCGACCGTAGATATCTTCAAACCGCTCGATATCGTCTTCGCCCAGGTAGCTGCCCGATTGCACTTCGATGATCTCGAGTGGAATCTTGCCCGGATTGCGCAGACGGTGAACCGAGGCGATCGGGATGTAGGTCGACTGGTTTTCAGTGAGCAGGAACACGTTTTCGTCGCAGGTCACTTCAGCAGTGCCGCTGACCACGATCCAGTGTTCGGCGCGGTGGTGGTGCATCTGCAGCGACAGGCACGCGCCCGGCTTGACCGAGATGCGCTTGACCTGGAAGCGGCCGCCCATGTCGACCGAGTCGTAGGAGCCCCACGGACGATAGACTTCGCAGTGGGTCTGGGTTTCGCTGCGGCCCTGCGCGTTGAGGGTATTGACCATCTGTTTCACGCCTTGGACCTTGTCCTTGTGGGCGATCATCATGGCGTCCTTGGTTTCGACGACCACGATGTTTTCCAGGCCGATCACCGACACCAGTTTGCCGTTGCCGTGGATCATGCAGTTTTTACTGTCCTGGATGACCACGTCGCCTTTGGTGACGTTACCGTTGGCGTCTTTTGCATTGACTTCCCACAGTGACGACCAGCACCCGACATCGCTCCAGCCTGCGGTCAGCGGGACCACGCAGGCGCGCTGGGTTTTTTCCATCACCGAATAGTCGATGGAATTGTCCGGGCAGCAGGCGAAGGTGGCGGCGTCGATGTCGACGGTGTCGGCATCCTGTGCGCTACGTTCCAGCGTCAGCAAGCAGGTGTCGTAGATGTCTGGATCGTGCTTTTTCAGTTCTTCGAGGAAGCGGCTGGCGCGGAACAGGAACATGCCGCTGTTCCAGAAATAACCACCGGACTGGACGAATTCGGTGGCGCGTTTCACGTCGGGTTTTTCGACGAAGTGCGAGACACGGCTGACGCCTTCCGGCAGCAGCGCATCGTTGGTGGATTTGATGTAGCCGTAACCGGTTTCCGGTTTGGTCGCCGGCACGCCGAACAGCACCATCTCGCCACGCTCGGCCGCCACAGTGGCCAGGGCCAGGGCGCGTTGCAGGGCTTTCTGGTCTTCCAGCACGTGGTCGGCCGGCAGCACCAGCATCAACTCGTCGCGACCTTCATTGACCAGCATCATCGCGGTCAAGGCCACGGCCGGCGCGGTGTTGCGGCCGAAGGGTTCCATCAGGACGCGCTGCACGTCCAGGTTGCGGGCGCCCAGTTGCTCGTTGACGATGAAGCGATGGTCCTTGTTGCAGACCACGATCGGGGTGTCCATGCCTTCGAACACCAGGCGTTCCAGGGTTTGCTGGAACAGCGTGTGTTCGCCGGTCAGGGCGAGGAATTGCTTGGGGAATTGCTTGCGCGAAAGCGGCCAAAGACGTGAGCCGCTACCACCTGACAAGATCACCGGAATCATGTTGTTACTCCTTCAAAATCGATTGGTTAGAGCTACTGCGTTCTGTCGTTTCACTCTTGTTCTTGTTCCGTGTCCAAATTGACGCCTCGGTCCCTTGTGGGAGCGGGCTTGCTCGCGAAAGCGGTGGGTCAGCCAACATCATCGTTGAATGTGAAACCGTATTCGCGAGCAAGCCCGCTCCCACAGGGATATGGGTCAATCCGGCAAATGTGTTAGCGCGTCGACACCGGGCGCTTGACCCACACTGGCGACAGGCTGCTGCCACTGCCGGTGACGTACAGCACCGCGGCTTCGCCTCGTTCCAGGGCAACCGGTTTCACGTCGCCGACTTTGGTGGCGCCGTCGTACAGTGCCAGGCTGACTTTCACCGGGTTGATTTCACGCTCGCCACGGCCCTTGGCCGCCACGGACGGGACCACCTCGGTCTTGCCGTCGGCGGTTTTCAGGGTCAGGGCCTTGTCGCTGAGGTTCTGCACGCGTACCAGGGATTTCTGTTTGTTCTTGAACGGCGGCTCTTCGATCAGTTGCGGCGCGCCGCTGGCGTTGTTGACCAGGGTGTAATAGTGGTCGCCGGCCAGTTTCACCGACAGGCTCTGGCTGCCGACCTTGGCGCTGTAATCACCGCCCGGCATGAAGCTGAAGTCGGTGCTGGACAGCGGCGCGACTTCGTTCAGGTTGGTGCTGCCAACAGTGGCGCTGACTTCAGCGTTACCGGCGTTGTAGACCCGCACGAAACTGGAGCCTTTCGGTGCGGTCGGGCCATAGAGCGCGGCGTCGCCGGCGAAGGCCTGCAAGGACAATACGCTCATGCCGGCGACGAGAGCAAAGGTCTTAGCGAGACGGCGAGGAGTAGTAGTGAAAGTCATGGTGTACCTCTCTTTCAGTTTTGCGCCCGGTCGGGCGTCTCGGATTTAGTGTTTGCAGCTACGTTTTGTTGGCGTGCGCCGGCTTGTTTAAGCTCTGCGACCCACTGCGGGTCGGCGTCACCGATTTCGTTGTTCACAGGCAGATATCGTTCAGGGAACTCCCAGATCAGCACTTGTGGCGGGCTGTTCTTGAAAGCATCGCTTTTCAGGTAGCTGAGCATCGGCAGAATCGGGCCATGGCCGTCTTCGGCGTAATTGACCACATCGCTGTGCAGCGCTTCTTTCAGCGCACCGACGAAGTTCCAGTTCGGGTTGGCGCTGTAGCTGGTGCCGATCAGGGCCACTGGCACTTCAGTGTTGGCGAACAGGGCGTCGTCACCGGCAGGCTGATCCTGGGCAGCCACGGTGTTGCGCTTCTGCAAAGGTTCTTGCGCCGGCATCAGGTTTTCGAACAACGGGTCCAGCGGCAGGAACAACCGCAGGTCGCCCTTGTGCGTCACCTTCTCCGCAGGTTCGGTGATGAAGTTTTGCGGTTCGCCGCTGAGCGGAGCCTTGTCGGCAATGGTTTTGGCCAGGGTCTGGGCGGCGACTTGCGCGCCTTCCGGAGTCCAGTGGGTGTCGGTGCGCAGGAACACTTGCTGACCGTCTTGCTTGGCCTTTTGCAGCGGGCCGAGCAGGTCGGGAGCGAGGATCTTGGTGGCCGCCACACGAGCGTGGAAGTCCTTGTACAGATTGGCGTGGATACTCGCCGGTTTCACTTCACCCAGGTGTTCCGGGTACAGGCGAGTCTTGGCCGGCACGATCGCCATCACCAGTTTCACGCCTTTCTCTTTCAGTTCCTGGCGCACGCCTTCGACCAGCGCGTAGTTGCCTTGCAGGTTCAACTCTTCGTTGACGATCGGGTGAAACTCTTCATCGCTGTAGAGCCACTGATCGCGACCAAGCACCACGCCCGGACGACCTTCGTTGAACAGTTTGAAATCCAGCGCGGCCCAAAGGTTGGTGCCCAGACGCTTGATCGGGAACTCGTCGTCGTAGTGCGTCTCGACGGCTTTGGTCCAGCGACCGTTGAGCACGGTCGCATCGGCGTTGGTACTGAAGCCGAAGAAGCTGCGTACCGACCACACGCCCAGGACCAGCAAGGTCACCAGGAACAGGGCGATGTAGAAGATGCGTAATGAGCGGGTCATAGTCAGATCCCTCAGAACTGGAAGTAAAGGAACGGCGAGAAGCTTTGCGCCGAGAGTTTGAGAATCGAGGCGATGAACAGCAGCAGCACCAGGGCGCGCATCACGTAACGGGACCAGTCGGCAGTCCAGTAGGCCGGTTGCACAGTCGCTTCAACGCCGACGGTGTAACCCGGTTCGTGGATGTTGTCCGGGTTGTCGCCCGGTACGGCTTTGATCATTCCTGGCGTAGCCGCGGCAGGGCCGTCGGTTTCGGTGTTCACCGCAGGCTTGGTCTTGACCGGTGGCCGGTTGGTGTAGAAATCACGGATGCCGAAGAACGCCAGGGTGACGTAGGCCACCACCAGGGTTGCCACTTGCAGACCGGTGAGGCTGGCCTGGTTGAGTTCCGACAGCGACCATTCGCCGAAGCTGAACATCGCACCGTACATGCGACCGGCGACGTGCAGGTTTTCTGCGCGGAAGATCACCCAGCCCATCACCACCAGCAGGAACGTCAGCGCCCAACGGATCGGGTTGATGCTGCGCGGCGAAGTGTTCAGGCCAAGGGCTTTTTCGATCGCCAGCCACATGCCGTGCCAGGCACCCCAGACGATGTAGGTGATGTTCGCGCCGTGCCACAGACCACCGAGCAGCATGGTCAGGAACAGGTTGCGGTAGGTCATCAGCGTGCCTTTACGGTTACCGCCGAGGGTGATGTACAGATAGTCACGCAACCAGGTCGACAGGCTGATGTGCCAGCGACGCCAGAACTCGGTGATCGACTGGCTGATGTACGGCTGTTTGAAGTTTTCCATGAAACGGAAACCCATCATCAAGCCCAGACCAATCGCCATGTCGCTGTAGCCGGAGAAGTCGAAGTACAGCTGCGCGGTGTAGGCCAGGGCGCCGAGCCAGGCATCGCCCGTGGTCGGGTTCTGCAAGGCGAAGCAATGGTCGGCCACGACCGCCAGGGTGTCGGCGATGAAGACTTTCTTGATGAAACCCTGCATGAACCGCGTGGCACCTTCGGAGAACTTGTCGAGGGTGTGGGTGCGGTTGTTGAACTGGTCGGCCAGGTCACGGAAACGCAACACGGGGCCGGCGATCAAGTGCGGGAAGATCGCCACGAATGCCGCAAAGTCGATCAGGTTGCGGGTCGCCGGGGTATCACCACGGTAGACGTCGATGATGTAGCTGATGGACTCGAAGATGTAGAACGAGATCCCGATCGGCAACAGCACGTGGGTCAGGATGAACGGCGACAGACCGACCGAGGTCATCATCGCGTTGATGCTGTCCACGCCGAAGTTGGCGTACTTGAAGTAGCCGAGGATGCACAGGTCGACACCCACGCCCAGGAGCAGCCAGCGCTGGGCCGGTTTGGTCCGAACGCCTGCCGCACCGACTTTCAGGCCGATCCAGTAGTTCCACAGCGTGACGGCTGCGAACAGCGCAAGGAAGTCCACACGCCACCAGGCGTAGAACACGTAGCTGGCGATCAGCAGCAGCAAGTTGCGATAGCGTATCCCGCTCAAGTAGTACATGCCGAGAAAGATCGGCAAGAACAGAAACAGGAACACGTTGGATGAAAATACCATCCCGATCTCTCCATGTTTAACCAACAGTCAAGGGCCAAGGCCCCCCCAAACCCCCCATCAAAATCCTGGGTGGTTGCATTACATTTCAAACCGCCGCGATCCCTGTAGGAGCGAGGCTTGCCCGCGAAGGCCGTTATGCGGTGGAACTGATGAACCGTGTCATCGTTCTTCGCGGGCGAGCCTCGCTCCTACAGGGGTTGCGTGTGTCCTAAGAACCTTTTTTGCCTTTCTCGCTGGCCGGGTCGTAGACCTTGGTCAAATCCCCGCCGAGGCGGAAGGTCTTGAACGGCTGCATTTTGTGTTTCTGCGCCAGCACATCCGGCGTGCAGGTGTAGAGCGAGCAGAACGGTTCGAGCCAGGCGAATTTCGAATCGACCTTGAGGTCGGTCATGTCCTGCTCTTTACCGTTCTTCTCCTCGAATTGATCCGGGTCTTCCACGCCTGCAAGCACGCGATCACCCAGGCGTTTCAAGGCGCCGTTGTTTTCCTGGCGCAAATCGACACCGTTGACCTGAGCGAAACTGGCGATCATCGCCAGTGGCGGCAGGGCGTAGTTGTGATAGGCGAGGGCGCGTTGCTGGCGCTTGAGCTCGTTGGGCAGGAAGCCTTGGGCGTCGACCTGATTGACGCCGACCTTGTATTCCTTGACGGCCCAATCGAACAGGTCGCGGCGGTTGGTGGCGACCGACGTGGCCATCACCGACCAGGCTGCCCAGTACGAGTGGTTGTTGGTTTGCTCGAGTGGCAGGTTGTCCCAATCGCTGACTACCTGATCCGCCATTTTGCTGAACCAGGCTTCAATCACTTGCGCTTCTTCCTGGTGGGTAGCCAGTGGATGCGAGTCAGAGAACTTCAGGCGAACATAGGACGAAGCCATGCTGCCCAAGGCCCATTTGCGCATGGACTTGCCGGTGTGGTTGAAGTCCTTGGACATCAACGCGTCGGCCTTCGCCCAGGCAGTCAACCAGTTGAGCGTGCATTCCAGTTGTTCCGGACGACCGTCACGCATGAACTGCATCACCCGCTTGCTGGTGGCGCGCTCGATCTTGGTGATGTCGGCGGTGGTCTCGCGGAAGGCTTTTTCCGATGCCTCGTTCAGGGTCGAACGGGCCTTGTCGGAGCCTTCGTATTTACTGCGAAATTGCAGGGCGCCGGTATAGGGCGTCGGCATCGCGTCGCAGCCTTCGCTCTTGTCGCCGGTTTTGACTTTTTCAATGGGCGCAAAGTAACCCTGGGGCGGGCGCAGCGGCGCGGCGGCCTGGGTGGCGCCGGCGAACATCGCCAGCGTCAGCAGGGAGGGCGCGAGTAACTTTTTCAGCGTTCGGGTTTGCATGCAGTTCATAAGAGGTAGCCTCATTGCCCGGCTTGAGCGGTACGCTGCTCGGCGCCGGAGAACACGTTGCGTTTGCAGATTTTCGCTTCGACTTTCTGAGGCGTGGTACCTGGTTTTTCAGGTCCCTGGACTTCGACGGCCAGCAGATTCTGCGAGGCCCAGTCTTCGTCCGTGCGCAACTCGAAGGCGAAACGCCCGTCGGTTTCGGAGGTTTCCGGTTTGTCGATCTTGATGTCCTCGTGGCGCCCATTCATGTACCAGAGGGTGGCTTGCAAGGTTTTCACCGAGGTGTCGGCGAAGCGGATATCGACCTGGTGACTGCTGTTGCGCAGGTCCAGGTTCTTGCTGTTGACCATCAATTCGTTTTTGCCCGGCTTCAGCGTGGCGCTGGCGCTCATCTGTGCATCTTTGCCTTCGCAACCGTTGTCCAGCAGCGCCATCATCTGGCGGTAGATGGTTTCCTGGTCGAGGCGATAAAGCGGCGAGAATTCCCAGATGAGGATTTTCGGCGGTTTGGTCTGGAACTCTTCACTGCCCAGGTACTGCAGCATCGAACCTTCCAGGCCACCACCGGGGAATGCCACGTTGAGGATGTCGGCGCCGATGGCCTCTTCGAGGAAACCGGCGAAGTTGTAGTTCTTGCCACTGTGGCTGGTGCCGACCAGGGTAATTTCCGGATTGCCGGAATCACTGAACAGATCGCCATCGCCCGCTTCGCCTTTCGGCTCGGTGGTGAACTGATCCATGTACTGGATCGCGTAGCTGGTGCCACAGAGTTGACCAGCCATGTTATGTAACGTTCCGGTCTTGCCCATGCGACCCGACTTATGGGTCTCGAATTCACGCTTGGGAACGTCGGCGAAGGCCGGCAATTGCTTGACTTTCTCGGCGACGATTTTCGCCGTGCGTTGGGCGCCATAAGGCGTCCAGTGTTGGTCGCCGCGGAAGTAGAAGTCGTGGGCTGGCAAGGTGTCGGGCAGCGATTCGTTGGTCAGTGGCGACAGGTCCGGGACCACGTAGCCCATCTGCGCGAAACGCCCGAGCATGGTTTTGTAATTCCTCAGCGCCTTGTCGAAGTCGTAGCTCGCCTTCTCGGCCGGGTTCAGCTTGTTGCGGTTCACCAGGCCACGGGTCGGCTGGTAAACGATGACCAGTTCCACGCCTTTGCTCTTGAACGCATCGTGCAGTTGTTTCATGCGTTTGTAGCCGGCGGGTGTGGTGTCGAACTCGGTGCGCAAGTCTTCTTGCGTACGGAACAGCCAATCGCCCTGCGCCTGCACCAACGTGGTGAAGTTCTGCTGATAGCGGGTGGTGTAGTTCTTCGGGTCGTGGGCTTCCGGGCACAGGTTGCAGCAATCATCGGCCTTGAAGCTGGGGGCTTTGGCGTCTTCGGCACGTACGCCAGTGCTGGCCGCGAGAATGCCCGCGGTCAGGGCCGACAGGCTGAGTAATTTGATCAAGTGTGGGTGCATAAAATTATCCTCAGTCCCGCATTTCGGTCTGGCGTTCGACAGGGTCGATCAGCACGGCTTTCTGCTGGCGCACCAGCAGGTCGAGAATTTCATCCTGGCGCTCGCCGAGGATCCCCGAGAAGCTGATGCCACTGGATTTGGTCGGCGCGAGCATCGACACGCGATACAACTCCACGCTCAGCGGCGAGTCGATCGACAGTGGTCCGCTACCATTGGCAGCCAGTTCACCACCCACCACGATCAGCGACACCTGGGCGTCGAACGGGTCGAGCTTGATGTCCCGGTCGGTGTCGGTCAGGTCTTTGATGTGCCCGTAGACACCGGTCAGGCCGTTGGCCATCGAGACGTTTTCGTACAGGCGAATGTTCACGCTGTTACGAATACGGATGCCGTGGCGTCGGTTGCTGATCACCTTGTTGCCCCACAACAGGTTGTCAGCACTCTCGTAGAGAGTGATGCCGTCTGTGTGGTTCTTGTAGATCTCGTTGTAGGCGATCAGGTTGTTCACACTGTTACGGTCGATCACCAGGCCCGAGAGCTTGTTGTCGTAGCTGCGGTTGTTGAAGATGAAGCTGTCGTTGACCTCACGGGAAATAATGATCCCGTGCTTCTTCTTGGTCCCGTACACCGTGTTGTCGGCGATGATCAGACCGTGGGAACGGTCATGGGGGTCAATGCCGTAGACGATGTTGTCTTTGTAAGTGTTGCCCTTGACCACGAAGTCGCGGGTTTCGTAGCAGTAGAAGCCGTACCACATGTCCGAGAACTCGGAGCCGACGATCCAGCCGGACGGTTCAGGGCGCTTGAGCACCTTGGCCATGTTCGGCGTGTACTGGGAAATACTCACGCCATAGGACTTACTGTTGGCGTAGCCGAAACTGGCGATCTTGCTGTTGGCGATGTAGGTTTCGGTGCCACCCCAGGACAGCAGGAACGGACGGAATTCCTTGGGCGACTTGAAGGCCGCCGGGCCGTTTGCTTTCTCGCTCCAGCCAGTGATTTTGGTATCACGCACAAACAACTGGCCGTCGTTGACCAGGAACGAACCGCCCTCTTGGGACAGGCGCAGTTCCTGTGTCTGCTTGTCGATTTCCAGGATGCCTTTCTCACCCACCACGATTGGCAGCTTCGCCAGGAACACACCCGGTGAAGTTTCGCTGAAGTACTGCTTGGGTACTTTCTTGGCCAGATCCTTGAGGTTCATGTAGCCGTCGTCGATGAAAATCGCCTGCGGGATACCGTGCTGACGCACCACCCACTCGGCCATCTTGTTGTCGCCGCCGATGAAGTCCTTCAGGGCGTTTTCCTGCATCATCCGGCGCACGCTGATCTTGCCGGGTTTGGTGCGCACGATTTTCGCGGCGATGGCGTCGGCGGTGTAGCCAGAGGTGTCCGGCAGTTTCGGCTTGGCCAAGTCCAGCGGCGCGGTTGGCGCGCTGCTGACGGTGTAGGTCTTGGCCTGTTGCAATCCCTTGGCTATGGTCGTCGACTTACCCTGTTGTACAGGCTTGGCCGGTTCGACGGTGGCGAAGGCGGCTGCGCTGGCGAGCAGCAGCGCGCCGGCCAGCAGGCTGATCGAGCCTTTCTTGGCACTGTTCATGTCGGGCACTCCCTTCGCGGTTTGCATCAGAAGCGCCAGACCACGTCGACAAACGCGCGGTGCATGTACGAGTCGACTTCTTTGCCATACGCATCGCCGGGCTTGAACACACCGCCACGGAACCGCACCAGAGCCGCAGGCTCATCGATCGACTGGCTCAACGCCGCCGGCAACAGACCTTGCTTGAAGTACTTGGTGACCACCAGGTCCATTTCCTGACCGAGGTCTTTGTTGCCATCTTCCAGCGGCAGGGAGGTGCTGGAGAGGATTGCGCCGGTCACGTCGTCGGTGTTGTTTTCGACGGCGTTGATGCCGTTGCTGCCGACCGGCTTGTTGCCGTCGACGCGCCAGAACTTGTGGTAGATCAGACTGGCGTCGTATTCGTCGTTGAGCATCCACGAGCCGAACAGGGTAGCGGTCTGCATGTTGTTCATTTCGCCACGGAAGGCTTCACCGAAACGGTGAACCCGCGAACGTGTACCGGTGTAGTTCGAGCGATTGCTTTCCAGACCGGTCTGTTCGTACTCGGCGCTGGCACGGGCATAGGCCGCACCGACTTGCCACTGCGGATCAAGGCGCAGACGCAGGCCAATATCGGTGGCCCAGCCATTGAGGTCTTCACCGCGTTTGGCTTCGGTCGGACGCGTGCCATCGGCGTTCAGCGGGTTGACCGTGTCGGTGTCGCCGCTCATGCCGGTGATGCTGCCCCAGTAATTGACGGTGTTGGTGTTGCGCCAGTTGTAGGCATCGCTATCGGCGGTAAGGCCGAGCCAGCTGATGTCGCCGTTCTGTTTTTTATCCAGCGAATCGCCAGCCACGCCCGGCTCCGGGTAGTCGAGCTTGCCGTCATCGTGGGTGTGATGACCGCGAATGCCGACCCAGTTACCCGGCGACCATTGAGTGGCAACGTCGCCGAAAACGTGCAGGCGATCCTTGTCCTTGGGCGCCAGCTCTTTCAAGTCGGTGCGGTATTCGCTGAAGCGTTCGGCGACACCGACGTTGGCGCGCAACAGGGTGGTGTCGAAGGTCCAGTTCAGGGCTTCGATGTTGGTGTCGCGCCATTGGCCGTCGTCGTTGCGCAGGCGTTGGCGACCGAGCTTGAGGATCTCGCCAGGGTAAGGCGTGAGGCCGCTGTAGCCGACCCAGAACTCGCGCATCGCCAGGTAGTTCTTCTTGGTTTTGCGATCACCGTTGTCGGTGGTCTGGGTACCGTCGCTGTCGGACTGTTGCAGGGTGTCCGTTTCGATGATGTCGGTGGACGTCACGGCCTGGCCCATGGCGTAGGCGCTCCATGCGCCGCTTTCGCCGTATACCCATGGACGCAGGTCGAGGCCAACGCCGTTAACGTCGCCGCCACTGGCAGTGCCCAGGTCACGGTCGTCTTCGGACTGGCCGGTAACTTTGACTTCGAGGCCGAAATTCTTGTCTTCGGTCAGGGCCGCCAGGGTCGGGCACGACCACAGCAGGGCGAATGTCAGGCCAATACCGGCCTTCACGAATGGATTGAGCTTCATAGGGATTCCTCGCCGTCTTCTTCTTGCAGGGCGTGCAGTTCCAGCGTGTCCGGACTCACGGTGCTACGAATGGCCTGTTCCTGTTTCAACAGGCGTTGGGCCTCGGCCAGCCGCTCAGGCGGCAGTTGTGCTTCGATGGTTTGCGCAAGCTCATTGGCTTGCGGGGTGTCTTGAGCCTTGGCCAGCTGGCTGAAGACGTAAGCGTTGACCGGGTCGGGCCGGGTGCCCTTACCTTGGGAGAACAGTTGGGCAATGGCGAAGTCGGCGCTGTTCTGGCCGTTGCGCGCAGCGGTCAGCAGGTGATCCAGGGCTTTCTGCGGATAGACCTTGCCCAGGTAACCACGGCGGTAAATCTGGCCGAGGTAGTAATCGGCGGCGACTTCACGGCCAACGGCTTTCTTGAAGTGCTCTTCGGCGACCTTGGCGTCGGCCGGCACCATTTTTCCTTCGAAGTAGAGCTTGCCCAGCAACAGTTCGGCGCGGGGCTGATCAGCGGCGCGGCCGTTGTCCAGGTACTTCATCATGGTGTCGACATCGCCCAGTTCCGGGAAGTCGTAGAGCAATTGCGCGAGGCTGACCCAGGACGCCGGGTAGCCAGGTGCGATGCCTTCGAGCAACGACTGAGCGGTTTTCTCGTCGGTCTTGCCCAGGCTTGCATCGCCCAGCACGCGGGCCACGCTGTCCACACGTTGTGCAGAGACGACGCCACGGCTGTGACCAGCCTGCATCTGCTTGATCAGTTCGGCCTGTTGCTCTGGCTGGCCGCGTTTCTGATAGACCGTGGCCAGTTCGACGTAGCAGATGTCGGTGGTGTTCAACGCTGCTTTGCAGATATTTTCCACGTCATCCAGATGCTGGTCGTAAGTGCCCTGGGTGCGATAGAGCAGCACTTGCGCCAGACCGGCTTCCGGTTTGCCTTCGGTGCGCCATTGGCTGATCTGCTGTTGCGCGTTGACGTTCGGGAAACTGTGCGGGTATTGCAGGTACAGCATCGCCAGCGGGATCAGGGTGTTGCCTTCGCCATTGGCCGAGGCTTTCTTCAACAGCGCTTCGGCTTCGTGGTGTTCGGCTTCGGTGGCGCCGGGTTTGGCCACCAGCAGACGACCCAGGCGAGCCTGAGCCCGCGGCGAGACGCTGGCCGCGGCACGGTAAGTCGCCTCGGCCTTTTTGATTTGCGCCGGGTCACGGCTGTCGACCTGCAGATCGGCCAGGCCAACCTGAGCTTCGCTGTAACCCAGGTCTGCCAGTTGCTGGTAGTTCTGCGCTGCCAGCGCGGTGTCGCCGCGCTTGAGGGCTTCATTGGCCAGACGCTGGTCGGGCAGGCCGGCGCAACCGGCCAGGCTCACGGCCAAAGCAACGGCACACAGTGATCCTATGTGGGAGCGAGCCTGCTCGCGATTCGGGCGGCTCGGTACATCAGACAGACCGCGCTGATCCCATCGCGAGCAGGCTCGCTCCCACAGGGAGTGCGGTGTTCTGAGGAAATATGGAGTCGTCACGGGCATGTCCTCTGTTTAAAGACCGGCGGCCATGGCTTTGTTGATCAGCCAGTTCAGGTTCGGGCCACGAGTGCTGTTCACTTCCACCGGGCGACCAGCGAAGGCGCTGTCCAGTGGCTCGTCAGGTTTGATCTGCACGCGGATGTCGGACGACAGATCGGCGCTTTTCAGGCTGGTGCTGCTGACAATCTTGCCGGTACGGGTTTGGTCTTCACCGGCGATCTGGAAGCTGACCGAGGTGCCTGGACGCACGTCGCCGAACTGGCGATAGGAGAAGCGTGCTTCAACGTTGGCTTCGGTGTTGCGCGGCACCAGTTGGAAGATCACGTCGCCTTTGCTGGCGTACTGACCGTTGGCCACCAATTGCTGAGCCACGGTGCAATCGCACGGCGACGTCAGGGTGCCGGTCATTTGTTTGCCGAACAATTCTTCAACCTTGGACGGTTGCAGTTGACCTTCGTCCAGATGGCCCTTGAGTACGTCGAGCATGCTGGTGCTGAAGGTCGCCAGCGGTGCGCCTTTGGCAGCAATGCCGTCAGCCTTGATCAGGCTCTGCACGGTGCCGTCGCGCGGCATGGTGATGTTCATGCCCTGCACGCTGACCAGACCGGCCTGGGCGTGGCTGACGAAGTACATGCCGTACACCGATTTGAAAATGAAACCGAACGCCACCAGGCCGACCACGAAGATACCGGCGCTGAAGGTCACCGCTTTCAGACGGCCGAACGGCGTCATGCCGTGCCCGCCATCCTTGACCTTGCGCGCCTTGGTGAAGTTGTCGCGCTGCAGGGTCGCCAGCATTTCACCCACGCTGACAATGTCGCCAGCCAGGTGCGAGGTGATCAGGTGGCGCAGGGTGGAAATGTCCCGGGGTTCCAGGTTCTGGAACTGGCAACCGATACGACCGGTCTGGCGATCGACGGAGCGGATTTGCAGTTCCACGTCCATGGCCAGGCCGAGGTTATCGATCACGAATTGCAGGCGGGCCTTGTGCACATCGCCGACCTTCAGCGGCAGCTGACCGGCGTTGAACGCCAGGCCGCCAGCGGAAAGGTCGATGAGCCGGGCTTCAACCGGAGTCCGGTCTGGACCGAAGAAACGCAGCTTGGCCGGGATTTTCACGCGAGCGTGTTGGCGCTGGGCTTCGGATTCGTGCACTACGTTGGAGTTGACGGCGGTATTCATATGGGCGATTTCCTAGTTAATTCAGGCGAGTTCGGTCAGACCATCATCAGCAGCACGGCAACAAAAATGCTGCCGGCGGAGAAGGTCATGGTCCGAGACGACCAAGTGTTGAACCAACGTTGAAAGCTGGCGAGATCACGGGTCAGAGAAGTGGGCTGGCGAGTCCAGGACTGTTGATCGAGGCGGAAGAACACGTAGATTTTCACCAGCGCGCCGACGATCTGGTTGTAATAGAGAATCGCCGGGTAAGCCGGGCCGATCCGGTGGCCGGAGCACGACAGCAGCACGGTCAGGATCAGGCGGGTGATGCCGATCCACAGCAGGTAAACCAGGATGAACGCGCTGCCGTACTTGAAGGTGGCGATGATTGCCACGGTCAGGCCCAGCAAGGACGTCCACATCGACACGCGCTGATCGAACAGCACCACCGAGGTGAACAGGCCGAGGCGTTTCATCCCCAGGCCCAGGGCGCGGGAGTTCTGCCGCAGGTTGTTGCCGTACCAGCGGAACATCAGTTTGCGGCTGGCCTTGATGAAGCTCTTCTCGGGCGGGTGCTCCACGGTGTGGATAGCGGCGTCCGGCACGTAGAAAGTGTCATAGCCCAGACGCATCAAACTGAACCAACTCGACTTGTCGTCACCGGTCAGGAACTTGAAGCGACCCAGGCGCCAGTGTTGCAGCGAGTCGCTTTCCACATCGGCGATGAAGTCCGGGTTGGTGACCACGGTGGCGCGGAATACCGACATCCGGCCGGTCATGGTCAACACGCGCTTGGACAGGGCCATCGAGCACATGTTGATGTGGCGCTGGGCGAATCGCAGTTTGTGCCATTCACTCATGATGTAGCCGCCGCGTACTTCGCAGAACTCGTTGGTGGTCAGGCCGCCGACATTGCCGAACAGCTGGAACCACGGCACGGTCTTGAGCACGACGCCTTCGGCCAGCACGGTGTCGCCATCGATCACGGCAACCACGGCGCGGTCGTCCGGCAGGTGGCGCGAGATGGCGCGGAAACCGTAAGCCAGGCCATCGCGCTTGCCGGTACCGGGAATGCGCACGAAGTCGAGCTTGACTCGCGTCGGTGGGTTCATGCGCTTCCAGAGACTCTTGACCAGCAGCTCATCGGACATTTCCACGATGGAGCACACCACGGTAGTCGGCAGGCCGCAGTCGATGGCCTCGCGGATTACCGAGCTGTAGACCTGAGCGGTGGTCAGCGCGTCGATACGGAAACTGGTGACCATCAGAAATACATGGGACGGGTCTGCCGCTTTACCCAGCTTGCGCACTTTGCGCCGCAGGTGCGGGTAGACCACGTACAGAAACAGCATGCCGCGCAGAAAGTGCGTGGCACCCATCGAGTAGCGCCAGATACCGACGATACCGATCAGGAAGATGAAGTCCTTCGACTCGGAGTCGAACGTGGACGTAGGCAGCGCCATGGCGATGCCCATCAGTAAACTTAGGTAAA
This sequence comes from Pseudomonas sp. GM50, assembly GCF_000282375.1. Classification (GTDB taxonomy): domain Bacteria; phylum Pseudomonadota; class Gammaproteobacteria; order Pseudomonadales; family Pseudomonadaceae; genus Aquipseudomonas. The sequence continues at coordinate 46,363 of NZ_AKJK01000067.1, read as the reverse complement.
ACAGCCAACCGGCGGCCTGAAGTAGGCCGTGCTTTAGCCTGTGCATAATCTGCATCCGTCTCGATCTCGGGCGAGCCTGTGGGGTGGCCCGATGGGGTTAAGGCAGGCATAAAAACCGTAGGAGCGAGGCTTGCCCGCGAAGGCGGCTTGCCTGACACACCGCGTTGCCTGGTTCGCCGGCAAGCCTGGCTCCTACAGGAGCGAAGGCGGCGTACCTGACACATCACGTCGCCTGGTTCGCCGGCAAGCCTGGCTCCTACGAGGAGGGTGTTACCAGCAGATGCCTTCAGTCCGGCCACTCACGCTGGTGGCTTTGGACATGAAGCCAACCAGGTCGACCACTTGCTTGCCGTGTGGAGCTTCCAGCGCCAGGGCGCGGAATTTCTCGTCACGGTTGCCGAGGATGATCACGTCGGAGTTTGCGATCACTTCGTCGAAGTTGGAGTTGAGCAAGGACGAGACGTGAGGAATCTTCGACTCGATGTAATCCTTGTTCGCACCGTGAACGCGGGCGTATTCGACGTTGCTGTCGTAGATGCTCAGGTCGTAGCCCTTGCCGATCAGCATTTCCGCCAGATCAACCAGTGGGCTTTCGCGCAGGTCGTCGGTGCCGGCCTTGAAGCTCAGACCCAGCAGGGCGACTTTGCGTTTGTCGTGGCTGGAGACGATGTCGAACGCGTTCTGCACCTGGGACTCGTTACTGCGCATCAGCGAGTTGAGCAGTGGTGCTTCCACGTCCAGGGAACCGGCGCGGTAGGTCAGGGCGCGCACGTCTTTTGGCAGGCAAGAGCCGCCGAACGCGAAGCCTGGGCGCATGTAGTACTGGGACAGGTTCAGTGTCTTGTCCTGGCAGACCACTTCCATCACTTCACGACCATCGACGCCGACAGCCTTGGCGATGTTGCCGATTTCGTTGGCGAAGGTCACCTTGGTGGCGTGCCACACGTTGCAGGTGTACTTGATCATCTCGGCAACGGCGATGTCCTTGCGGATGATCGGCGCGTCGAGCTCTTCGTACAGCGATTGCAGAACGTCGCCCGAGGCCTTGTCGAACTCGCCGATAACGGTCATTGGCGGCAGGTCGTAATCGGCAATCGCGGTGCTTTCACGCAGGAACTCAGGGTTGACCGCTACGCCGAAGTCGACGCCGGCTTTTTTGCCGGAGCAGTCTTCGAGGATCGGGATCACCACGTTTGCCACGGTGCCCGGCAGGACGGTGCTGCGAACCACGATGGTGTGGCGGGTGGTCTTGTCACGCAGGACAAAACCGATTTCGCGGCACACGGCTTCGATGTAGTTCAGTTCCAGGTCGCCGTTCTTCTTGCTCGGCGTACCGACGCAGATCATCGACAGGTCGGTGTCGCGAATCGCCTCGGCGAAGTTGGTCGTGCCGCGCAATTTGCCCGTCTCGATACCCTGCTTCAGGAGTTCGCCCAGACCCGGTTCAACGATCGGCGAACGGCCGGCGTTGATCATATCGATTTTGTCTTTGGCAACATCGACGCCAACGACGTCATGGCCCCGTGCAGACAGGCAACCGGCACATACTGCGCCGACGTAACCCAAACCAAATATGCTGATGCGCATCGCAATTACCTCTGTATTTATCAAGCCATTACATGGCCGGAGTTAATGGTGTTCAGCGGTCATAGTGCACTCGCAAGTGCGACTTAAAGGCGCCACAATGCCGTGGGCAGGCATACTAAGTTCCGAGTGTCTAAATAAATGCACTCAAGATGTGCGCCGCCAGGCCTTATTGTTATGACGTGCCCTGTTATGCAGCCGATCCTCTTTTGAGAAGACTTCCGTGCAAAGGTCTTGCGCGCTCAATGCCAGGCCCGAAAGCCCGCAAATCAAGCGGTTGGGTGCTCAGGTGAGCACGTTTATAGGGGCGCAGCCGTGGCCTTGTAGGGGATAGTAATGGTGCGTTATCTCCTGTCCTTCATGTGTTGCCCAAATAAGGGATCAGTAAGCTCAAGTAAGTGTGACAACTTCGCTACATGGATCTCTTGTCTGTGTAAGTTATCTCGCACAAGCGCCGAGAGAATCGTTACCGGTGGTATGAGCGGCGCATTTGGACATAGTTCCTGTCCGCCCATCGCGAATTCTGAAATTTCTTGAAATATTGAAAAAGATGGCACTGCTTTCATATTGATAGCACTTGCCGTTTGGCCCTTTATATATGGGGCGATTGTCGCGATGGATATGTTTTTGCCACTACGAGTAAAAATTTTCAGTGCCACTACTGAAAAAAATGCTCAATGTCGAGTGAAACTAAAGTTAGAAATTGGAGTGCTTGAATATTGGCGCCAATAAAACGGCGAAAGAGAAGGAGTTGTTCGACGATTAAAGGGGGAGCGCACGACGAAGTAATGGGTGTCGTGCGCTGACTTAGTGCAGGCTCCATTACTCCGGTGCGTGATCGCGCAGGAACACCAGATTGTCCGGTTTAGACTGTTCGGCGCTGTAGCGATAACCCTGAACGTCGAACTGCTTGAGAGCGGCCGGGTCATTGATGCGTTCTTCAATGACGAAGCGACTCATCATCCCGCGGGCCTTTTTCGCGTAGAAGCTGATGATTTTGTACTGGCCGTTCTTCAGATCCTTGAACTCGGTATTGATGATGCGCGCGTTCAAGGCACTGCGTTTGACCGCCGAGAAGTACTCGTTGGAGGCCAGGTTCAGCAGCACGTCGTCGCCTTGATCGGCCAAGGCTTCGTTCAGCCATTCGCTGATCCGTGTACCCCAGAAGGCGTAAAGGTCTTTGCCACGGGCATTGGCCAGTTTGGTGCCCATCTCCAGCCGATAGGGCTGCATCAGGTCCAAGGGGCGCAGCAGGCCGTACAGGCCGGAGAGCATGCGCAAGTGTTGTTGGGCGTAATCGAAGTCGGCTTCGCTGAAGGTTTGTGCATTCAGGCCGGTGTACACATCGCCCTTGAATGCCAGCAAGGCCTGCTTGGCGTTGGCTGGGGTGAAGGCCGGGGTCCAGCTACCGAAACGCGCGGCATTGAGACCGCCGATCTTGTCGGAGACGTGCATCAGCTCGCTGATCTGCGCTGGCGTCAGGTCGCGCAGTTGCAGGATCAGTTCCTGGGAATGGTCGAGGTATTGCGGCTGAGTGAAGCGCTGGGTCGCCGGCGGTGTTTCGTAATCGAGGGTCTTGGCGGGGGAAATCACCATCAGCATGAAGTCGTCTCCTTTAATCGTGGCGGCGATTCTAGGGGGTTGTCCTTGTTGACTCCAGCTATCAAGTCCATAGGTGATCGGTAGCTATGTACAAAACCTGTAGGAGCGAGGCTCGCCCGCGAAGGCGGTGTATCAGTCGGCATCATCGGTAACTGGCACATCGCCTTCGCGGGCAAGCCTCGCTCCTACGGGAGATCAGTGCTGCTGCGGGAATGTGAGCGCGATCAGCTATAGTGCCGCGCGGGTTTTGTTATGGAGACATCCCATTGCGTATCGTTTTTCTATTCTCGGCCTGGCTCTTGAGCTTTGGCGCCATGGCGGCGCCGGGCGATGTGGCGACGCTGGATCGCAGCACCTGGCCTGAACAGCTCAGCAGCCCGACGTTGTTCGACGTCGCCTCGCGGGCCGAAATCCTCATGTTTGCCCGGGTTCTGCTGGCCAGTGAATCGCTGGATGAAGCGAGCCTGGCTCAACGCCTGGGCCTGCGCACCCTCAATCTGGAGTCGGTCAACCAGCTGCGCCAACGCCTGTGGCAGCGTTTGCTGACCAATTACAACTTCGCCCAGCAGAGTTGCGATCAGGATGCCTCCTTCTGTTTCCTGGTCGAGGACATGGCCACCTTGCGTGAGCAAGCGGCGAAGTTTCAGGTGAGCGACGACAGCTATTACATCAAGTGGGCCGAGCCGAGCCGGTTGTTCCACGCCCAGTACCTGGACGAGCAGCTGCGCAAGGCTGCGCTGTTCCCGCACACCAGCAGCGAAGTCGATCGTTTTGGCGACTATGAGCGCAACGGCGATGCCATGAATGACCGGCTGTTCCTGCTGACCTTCGACAGCGCCGCCAACGCCGCGCCAGATAACACCGCCTGGGTCACCGAGTACCTGCGCAAATCGAACATGAACGCTACGTTCTTCGTCCTCGGCAAGGACATTCAGGCCCGTCTGGCCGAGCGTTCGGTGGCCAGTCTGCAAGGGACTTATTCGCAGCAATGCGTTGGCGTGCAAGGCTGGGAATTCCGCTCCCACAGCCACTGGCAAGACTGGCAGGACTCGGTTCGGCGCAGCGTCGAGTTGGTCAAAGGCAAGCTGCCGGAGAATTACGTGCCGTTGTTTCGCCCGCCCGAGGGGCAGCGTCGATCCGATGCCGAGGGCTTCTTCAAATCTCAGGGCTTGCAGGTGGCGTTGTGGGATATTGATGCCCAGGACGGCGCCGGCAAGCTCAAGGGCAGCCAGAGCGCACAGCGGGTGCTGACCCTGATGCTGCTGTGGCGGCACGGGGTGATCAATTTCAATGTGAAGCAGGATGCGCTGAAAACGGCGATGCCCTGGCTCATTACGCAAACGGCGCCAAGCGGGATCGGTTGGGCAGACTGTCAGGACGCGTTTCGCTGAAACTGCAAAAGGCCGTAAACATTGGGTGAAGGGCGATTTCTGGAGAGAAATCGGTGCAGGCGGACTTCCGACTTTAACGGCCCATTGCCTGCACGCCAAGGGCTATTCGTCACTCTGAAAAATAAACTTCAAAAAAACGTCAAAGTGCTTTTTTCTGTCACATGTTTTGGAGTATTACGAAGACAGACCGCCGAAACCTGCAACACAGGTGGCGTCTCCCAAGACCCCAGTTTGTGTGCAGTTCACTTGACTCCTCGCAGGTGAATTCGGCGGCCACTTCGAGGCGCAGCACTGTCATGGTATTGCGTCGACTGGCTCCCACAAAGGTGACCGAGTATGGATGATCACGGACGTAGCCCTTCTTCCAACCAGCCAATCCTTTATGTACTCGATACCAACGTATTGATTCACGATCCAAACGCCCTGCTTAATTTCGAAGAACACCACGTCGCCATCCCGATGACCGTGCTTGAAGAGCTGGACAAGCTCAAGAGCGGGCATCACAGCGTTGCCGCGGAATGCCGCCAGGCGATTCGCCTGATCGACAAGACTTTGGGCGATGCCAGCCCCGAAGACGTCGAACTCGGCGTACCGATCCAGCGTGGCAAGAGTGGGCCCAAGGGTTTGCTGTCAATTCTGATGAGCAAGCGCACTGAGCCGAACATCATTCTGCCCGAGCATCTGAACGACAACATCATCATCAACCAGTTGATCGACCTGCACGCGCGCGAGCCGAAACTGCCCGTGGTGCTGGTCACCAAAGACATCAACATGCGCCTCAAGGCCCGGGCGTGCGGGATCGCGGCCGAGGACTACAGCACCGACCAACTGGTTGACGACGTCTCGCTGCTGCCCAATGGTTATCACAACATGGACGGCTCCTTCTGGGATCGCGTGAAGAATGTCGAAACCCGGCAGGATCACGGTCGCACCTGGCACCAGGTGCAGCTGATCGACAACCTGCCGGCTGTGCATATCAATGAGTTCATCATCGACGAACAGGGATTTGTCGGCTGGATCAAGGAGATCGAGGAAGACCGCCTGCTGATTCTCGACCTGCATCAGGAACCCCTGTTGCACCAGGAAGCCTGGGGCCTGAAACCGCGTGACATCTATCAAAGCCTGGCGCTGTATGCCTTGCTCGACCCGGATATCCATCTGGTCAATCTGACCGGGGCAGCAGGTTCCGGTAAAACCATCCTGGCCCTGGCGGCGGCCATCGAGCAGACCATGGTCAGCAAACGCTACCGGCGCATCATCGCCACCCGCAGCGTGCAGGGGCTGGATCAGGAAATCGGCTTTCTGCCTGGCACCGAAGCGGAAAAAATGGAGCCTTGGCTGGGCGCCATCACCGACAACCTCGAAGCCCTGCACATGGATGACGAAAACACCCATGGCAGCGTCGATTACATCCTCAGCAAAGTGCCGTTGCAGTTCAAATCCCTCAACTACATTCGAGGCCGCAGCTTCCAGCAGAGCCTGATTCTGATCGATGAATGCCAGAACCTGACACCGCACCAGATGAAAACCATCATCACCCGTGCCGGTGCCGGTTCCAAAGTGGTGTGCTTGGGCAACCTGGCGCAGATCGATACCCCTTACCTGTCCGCGACCAGCTCCGGGCTGACGTACTTGACCGAGCGCTTCAAGGACTTCCCCAACGGTGTACACATCACCCTGCAAGGGGTGCCACGCTCGATTCTGGCCGAATACGCCGAATCGCATCTGTAACCCTCACCCGAACCGGGCGGCCCAAAACCGCCCGGTTTTTTATGCCCGACACATAACCCCTTGTAGGAGCGAGGCTTGCCCGCGAAGACGTCGGCACATCCGACATCGATGTGACTGACACATCGCTTTCGCGGGCAAGCCTCGCTCCTACAGGGGCATGTCTATCCGATAATCAAACGTGCGGAAAATTGACCCACAGGTTTACAATCGATGCTCCTGATCAGGAGTATCCCTGTGCTGACTCATCTCGATTCCCAAGGTCGCGCCAATATGGTCGACGTCACTGAAAAAACCGTGACGTTCCGTGAAGCGACGGCCCAAGCGCTGGTGCGCATGCTGCCCGAAACCCTGCAGATGATCGTCAGTGGCGGCCACCCCAAGGGTGACGTGTTCGCCGTGGCGCGGATCGCCGGCATCCAGGCGGCGAAGAAAACCAGCGATCTGATTCCTCTGTGCCACCCGTTGATGCTCACTGGCGTCAAGGTCGAACTCAGTGCCGAAGGCGACGACACCGTGCGCATCGTGGCGTGCTGCAAGTTGTCCGGGCAGACCGGCGTCGAAATGGAAGCGCTGACCGCTGCCAGCGTCGCGGCGCTGACCATCTATGACATGTGCAAGGCCGTGGATCGTGGGATGACCATCGAGAGCGTGCGGCTGCTGGAGAAACTCGGCGGCAAGAGCGGCCATTTCCAGGCGGATCTGCCATGAACGTGACTGTGAAGTTTTTCGCCCGTTACCGTGAAGCGCTCGGCGTGGACTCGGTGAAGGTAGAAGGTGATTTCGCCACGGTCGACGATGTGCGCGCGCTGCTCGCTCAACGTGACGGCGCCGAGGTACTGAGCGAGCAAAACCTGATGTGCGCCCGCAACGAAGACCTCTGCCAGCTCGACGAACCGGTGAGCGATGGCGATGAAGTGGCGTTTTTTCCGACCGTGACCGGGGGCTGAGCCATGGCGATTCGCGTGCAGTCCACGCCGTTCGACCCGGGCACCGAAGTCAACGCCATGCACGCGGCCAATGTGGGCGTCGGTGCGGTGGTGAGTTTTGTCGGCTACGTGCGCGACTTCAATGACGGCCTCGACGTCGCCGGGATGTTTCTGGAGCACTACCCGGGCATGACCGAAAAAGCCCTGGGCAAGATTGCGGTGGAGGCCGAGCAGCGCTGGCCGCTGTTGAAGCTGGAAGTGTTGCACCGCATCGGCGCGCTGGAACCGGGCGAGCCGATCGTCTTCGTCGGTGCCGCCAGCGCCCACCGTCAGGCGGCATTCGATGCCTGTGCCTTTGTCATGGACTACCTGAAAACCCGCGCGCCGTTCTGGAAGAAAGAAAATACCCGTGATGGGCCGCGTTGGGTGGAAGGGCGTGACAGCGATCATGCCGCGGCAGATCGGTGGAAGCAGTAAGCAACCCGGTCTGTCTTCAGGGGCAGGCGAAGCTATTCGCGAAGACCGCGTCGCGGTTTCGATTATTAACAATCGCTTAAAGGTTAATCCGTGCTTAACCGGTTTATCGTTTATTCCCCCGACTTCAGCGGCCCGTTCAAGGCTCTCAAAGGGCAGGGGCTGCGTGTAGACTTCCGGACAACCGATATCCACGGACACAAAAGGGAAACGCGATGAGCGAGGAAACGATGCGGTTGGGACGTGAGCGGCGCTATCTGGTGCTTCTGGGCATCATCTGCCTGGCGCTGATCGGTGGTGCGCTGTACATGCAGGTGGCTCTGGGCGAGGCTCCGTGCCCGCTGTGCATCCTGCAACGCTACGCGCTGTTGCTGATTGCGCTGTTCGCCTTTATCGGCGCAGCGACGCGCACCCGCCGCAGCATCACGCTGTTCGAAGCGTTGGTGGTGATCAGCGCCATTGCGGGCGTCGGGGTGGCCGGGCATCACGTCTATACCCAGTTTTATCCTGCGGTCAGTTGCGGTATCGATGTGCTGCAGCCGATCGTCGACGGTTTGCCGCTGGCGAAGATCTTCCCGCTGGGCTTCCAGGTCGATGGCTTCTGCTCTACGCCGTACCCGCCGATCCTCGGCTTGTCCCTGGCACAGTGGGCGCTGCTGGCGTTCGTGCTGATCGTGGTGCTGGTGCCGCTGCTCACTTCGCGTAACCGCAAAGCGCTGCGCTGAGGCTGTTCGCCGTACCGTTGCAGGCAACAAAAAAACGCCCCGGTTCTCGTTGAGAGGCCGGGGCGTTTTGCATATCTGCAGGTCAGGTAAAAAGACCTTGATGCTCGGCAAGGAAGGGTGCGACACGTGTGCGACATGTTGTCACAGCTTGAGTGTCGCAAGGCATTTCAAATCGCCAATTCAGGGTGTCATCTCGCACCAAAAACCGGCTCCCTCAGGCGCTGCCGGTTTCAGCGCTTCTCAGTCGAAACAGGCAGTTTTAACAGGGCCTGGCGAATTGCCGAAGTCCTTGTCACATAGGGGGTAGAGCAGGGTCGAAGGCGAGCGCAGAGCCTTGGAAACTGTCTGAACTTCGTGTGGTAGACCTACATTTTTTGGTGTTTTTGTTGAGAATGGATTTCGATACCATGGCGCACTTTTGCAAAAGCCGTTAATGATTGTTGCTGGATCGGATAAAAATTATTTCGGGATGAGACATGGTTTATGAATCGTTACATATCTACAATCGCCCGCACTGAATTCCCGGCACTCCTCACCCTTACTCGGGTGCATGAGCAGAACTAGGGTGTCGAGAGGCCTGATGGCTTCATGCGACTCCCAGGTGTCGGTGCCTTCCGACTATCCGCACCAAATGGAATTGGTCTGTAACAAGGCCCTTGACCACGAATTCGAATAAGAACTCACCGCAGGCCCAGCAATTGTCGAACAGCGTCTGACGCGCGACGGGCAGGCCCTTATTCAATCCAAGAAAAATGCCAACCCTTGGCAGGGTGAAGTGTTGGCGATCAAAACCCAACTGCATTGCGCAAGCTGCTTTAGAGGTCGTGAGATGAGTAAAAACAGGTACCCCAGACTACTAGGCTTATTGCCGCTGCTCGGCACGTTGTTGCTGGGAGGCTGCAACATGACCTTGCTCGATCCCAAGGGCCAGGTCGGCCTGGATGAGCGAAACCTGATCATCACCGCAACGCTGCTGATGCTGTTGGTCGTCGTGCCGGTCATTTTCATGACCTTCGCGTTCGCCTGGAAATACCGCGCTTCCAACAAGGACGCCGTCTATACGCCTAAATGGTCCCACTCCACCAAGATCGAAATCGCGGTGTGGACTATTCCGGTACTGATCATCATTGCCCTGGGTTACGTCACCTACAAGTCGACCCACGCCCTGGACCCTTACAAGCCGTTGGAATCCGACGTCAAGCCAATCACCATTGAAGTGGTCGCGCTGGACTGGAAGTGGCTGTTCATCTACCCGGAACAAGGCATTGCCACGGTCAACAAGATCGTGTTCCCGGCGCACACCCCGATCAACTTCAAGATCACTTCCGACGCCGTGATGAACTCGTTTTTCATCCCTGCTCTGGGCGGCCAGATCTACGCGATGGCGGGCATGCAGACCAAACTGCACCTGATCGCCAACCAGAACGCTGAAATGGACGGTATCTCCGCCAACTACAGCGGCGCGGGTTTCACCGGCATGAAATTCAAAGCTATCGCCACTTCTCAGGAGGATTTCGACGCCTGGGTAAGCGAAGTCAAAAAGGCACCTAAAAAGCTTGAACAAGCTGAATACGCAGCCCTTGCCAAGCAGAGCCAGAACAACCCAGTCGAGCTCTACTCCTCGGTGACGCCGAACCTGTTCCAGACCATCGTCGACAAGTACGAAGGCATGAAACCGGGTCCGAAAGTGAAGCACGAGAAAGAAGAGAAAGAAGTGGCCGCTACGCAAGGAATGGACATGAACTCGCATTCAGCTGCCGGGGCAGAGGAGTAAACGATGTTTGGTAAATTAAGTTGGGAAGCGGTCCCGTTCCACGAACCGATCGTGATGATAACCATCGCCATGATCGCGCTCGGTGGTCTGGCGCTGTTCGCTGCAATCACCTACTTCAAGAAGTGGACCTATTTGTGGACCGAGTGGTTGACCTCGGTCGACCACAAGAAAATCGGCGTGATGTACATCATCGTCGCCATGGTCATGTTGCTGCGCGGTTTTGCCGACGCCATCATGATGCGTACCCAGTTGGCCATGGCCACCGAGGGTTCGCCTGGCTACCTGCCGCCTGAACACTATGACCAGATCTTCACCGCTCACGGTGTGATCATGATCATCTTCATGGCGATGCCATTCTTCACCGGCCTGATGAACCTTGCAGTGCCGCTGCAGATCGGCGCGCGTGACGTTGCCTACCCGTTCCTGAACTCCCTGAGCTTCTGGCTGCTGGTTTCCGGCGTAGTGCTGATCAACCTGTCCCTGGGCGTTGGCGAATTCGCCAAGACCGGCTGGGTTGCTTATCCGCCGCTGTCGGGCCTGCAATACAGCCCGGGCGTGGGGATGGATTACTACATCTGGGCACTTCAGCTATCCGGGTTGGGTACGACGCTGACGGGGGTCAACTTCCTGGCCACCGTGCTGAAAATGCGTACCCCTGGCATGAAGCTGATGGACATGCCGATCTTCACCTGGACTTGCACCTGGGCCAACGTCCTGATCGTGGCTTCGTTCCCGATCCTGACCGCTACCCTGGCACTGCTGACCCTCGACCGTTACATGGATTTCCACATTTTCACCAATGAACTTGGTGGCAATCCAATGATGTACGTCAACCTGTTCTGGGCCTGGGGTCACCCCGAGGTTTACATCCTGATTCTGCCGGCGTTCGGGATCTTCTCCGAAGTCATCTCGACCTTCACCGGCAAGCGTCTGTTCGGCCACCACTCGATGGTCTACGCATCGGGCGCGATCTCGATCCTGGGCTTCATGGTCTGGCTGCACCACTTCTTCACCATGGGTTCGGGGGCCAGCGTCAACGCCTTCTTCGGTCTGGCGACGATGCTGATTTCGATCCCGACGGGGGTGAAGCTATTCAACTGGCTGTTCACCATCTACCAGGGCCGTCTGCGTTTCACCAGCCAAGTGCTGTGGACCCTGGGCTTCATGGTGACCTTCGCCATCGGCGGCATGACCGGCGTATTGCTGGCCATCCCGGGTGCTGACTTCGTTCTGCACAACAGCCTGTTCGTGATCGCGCACTTCCATAACGTGATCATCGGCGGCGCGGTATTCGGCTACATCGCAGGTTTCGCCTTCTACTTCCCGAAAGCGTTCGGCTTCAAGCTGCACGAAGGCTGGGGCAAGGCAGCATTCTGGTTCTGGATCACCGGCTTCTTCGTCGCGTTCATGCCGCTCTATGTACTGGGTTTCATGGGCATGACCCGTCGTCTGAACGCCACCACCAACCCTGAGTGGGTACCGTACCTGTACGTTGCCATGTTCGGTGCGGTGATGATCGCCTTCGGTATCGCCTGCCAGTTGATCCAGCTGTACGTCAGCGTGCGTGATCGCAACAAGCCAGAGAACATGTGCGAACACGGCGACCCGTGGAATGCCCACACGCTGGAATGGTCGACCTCCTCGCCACCACCGTTCTACAACTTTGCCGTGCTGCCAAAAGCAGAAACCATCGACCCGTTCACCGAAGCCAAGGAAAACGGCACTGCGTACAAGGCTCCGGCCAAGTACGAGCCGATCCACATGCCAAACAACACCGCCACCGGTGTGGTCATGGGTGCTCTGTTGACCGTGTTCGGTTTCGCGATGATCTGGCACATCTGGTGGCTGGCCATCGTTAGCCTGGTCGGCACTGTGGGCTACTTCGTGATCCACGCTGCACGCGATGATCAAGGCTATATGGTGCCGGTCGACGTGATCGAGCGCATCGAAGCCGAGCAGCACAAGCGTCTGGTAGCGGCCGGGAAAGTTCCAGCCACCGCCACCCGTGTTGAAACCTCGTTGGAACAGGCTTAAACCATGTCGAACTTAGTGACCAATGCTGGACACACCCATGTCGATGGACATGGGCATGATGACCATCACCACGACTCGGGCGAGATGACCGTATTCGGTTTCTGGCTCTACCTGATGACCGACTGCATCCTGTTTGCGTCGATCTTCGCGGCGTACGCGGTACTGGTTAACAACGTAGCGGGTGGCCCGTCGGGCCACGACATCTTCGAACTGCCATATGTACTGGGCGAAACCGCTCTGCTGCTGTTCAGTTCGATCACCTACGGCTTCGCCATGCTGGCGTTGTTCAAGGGCAAGAAGAACCAGGTCCTGGGCTGGCTGGCCATGACCTTCCTGTTCGGCGCCGGCTTCATCGGCATGGAGATCAACGAGTTCCATATGCTGATCTCCGAGGGCTTCGGTCCTAGCCGCAGCGGTTTCCTGTCCGGGTTCTTCACCCTGGTCGGCACCCACGGTCTGCACGTGACCAGCGGTCTGATCTGGATGGCGATCATGATGTACCAGGTGCAGAAAAACGGCCTGACGGCGACCAACAAGACCCGTCTGAGCTGCCTGAGCCTGTTCTGGCACTTCCTGGACGTGGTGTGGATCTGCGTATTCACCGTTGTTTATCTGATGGGGACTATGTAAATGGCTAACGCTCATTCCCACGATAGCCACGACGCCGGCCACGGCAGCGTCAAGTCTTATGCTATCGGTTTCATCCTGTCGGTGATCCTGACCGTCATTCCTTTCGGCCTGGTGATGTACCCGTCACTGCCGAAAGCCCTGACCCTGTGGATCGTACTGGCCTTCGCAGTCATCCAGGTGCTGGTGCACCTGGTGTACTTCCTCCACCTGGACCGTTCGGCGGCGCAGCGTAACAACGTCATTGCGTTTGTTTTCGCCGCGATCGTAATCGTCCTGTTGGTAGGCCTGTCGCTGTGGATCATGTTCAGCATCCACACCAACATGATGGCGAAGTGAGGTAAATCCGCATGTCCCTCAAGCACTTTATCCAAATCACCAAACCGGGGATCATTTTCGGTAACGTGCTTTCTGTGGCAGGCGGATTTTTCCTGGCCTCCAAAGGGCATGTCGATCTGGCCATCTTCCTGGCCGCCATGATCGGCACGTCCCTGGTGGTCGCTTCCGGTTGCGTGTTCAACAACTGCATCGACCGCGACATCGACCTGAAGATGGAACGCACCAAGAACCGTGCGCTGGTCCAGGGCCTGATCCCTCTGAAACTGGCCCTGGCTTTTGCGACCATCCTTGGTGTTTTCGGCGTTGCACTGTTGTACAAGGTGGCCAACCCGTTGGCTGCGTTGTTCGCGGTGATCGGTTTCGTCATCTACGTCGGTTTCTACAGTCTGTACCTCAAGCGCAAGTCGGTTCACGGCACGCTGGTGGGCAGTCTGTCGGGGGCGATGCCGCCGGTGATTGGCTACGTGGCTGTGACAAACAGCTTCGACATGGCCGCACTGACGCTGCTGGTGATGTTCAGCCTGTGGCAGATGCCGCATTCCTACGCCATCGCAATCTTCCGTTTCAACGATTATTTGGCCGCATCGATTCCGGTGTTGCCGGTGAAGCGCGGAATTGAAGTGGCCAAGAAGCACATCCTGCTCTACATCCTGGCGTTCCTCGTAGCGACCTTGATGCTGACCTTCAGCGGCTACGCCGGCATGAGCTACCTCGCCGTCGCCGCGGCCATGGGCATGTACTGGTTGTACATGGCCTGGACCGGCTACAAGGCAGTGGATGACACGGTCTGGGCACGCAAGCTGTTCGTGTTCTCGATCTTCACCATTACCGCGTTGAGCGTGATGATGTCGCTGGATTTTAAAGTGCCGAGTGAGCTGTTGCTGACTTACGCGCCTTAAGCTAGAGCAATAGCTACAAAAAGGTTCTTCACAGAATCCCGGGAAACACAGAAACAAGAACGCCGATTTGATTGATGATGTTCGTGCGAGCAAACACATCTAACAAACCGGCGTTCTTATGCGCGGGCTTTTCTGTCGTCACGATCAAGCCTGATGGCGACGCTCTCCAGATCGATCTGATTCCCCACGCCACCCGATTCCCTTCCTGTGGCGGCTGCCAAAAAACCTGTTCAACCACGCATGAGTATTGCGAGCGTACCGTTCGTGACTTGCCGATTCTCGGTCGTGCGGTACGCCTAAGCGTGTTGCTCAGGCGGGTGGGCTGCCGTGATTGTGGCAAACGCATGGAGGCTGTCAGTTGGCTGGATCGCTATGCCCGCATGACGCGGCGTCTGGCAGAGGCGGTAATTCAAGCTTGCGAGCGCCTCCCCACGCTACACGTGGCGCAGATGTTTGGGCTGCATTGGGACACCGTTCGATTGCTGGAGCGTCGAGCCTTGCAAGCGGCGTTGAGCATTTTGCCGAAGGCGCAACCGCGACGTCTGGTGATGGACGAGTTCGCCCTGTTCAAGGGTCATCGTTACGCCAGTGTGGTGCTGGATGCGGATACACGACGAGTGCTGTGGATCGGCGAAGGTCGCAGCCGGGCGGCGATCAGACCATTTTTCGAAGAACTGGGGCCAGAGGGTTGTGCTCGCATCGAAGCGGTGGCGATGGACATGAACACCGCTTTTGACCTGGAGGTTCGCCAGCATTGCCCCAAAGCGCGAGTGGTCTACGACCTCTTCCATGTGGTCGCCAAATATGGCCGAGAGGTGATTGATCGGGTCCGCGTCGACGAAGCCAATCGACTGCGGCATGACAAGCCTGCCCGAAAGGTCGTCAAGCAGGCGCGATGGCTACTTCTGCGTAACCCGCAGAACCTGAAATCACCGGAACAACAGGTCCGCTTGGAGGATCTGCTGGCGGCCAACCAAGCGTTGATGACGGTCTATTTGATGAAGGCTGAACTCAAAACGCTCTGGACACCGAGTACCGCCTGGGGCTGGAGATCGACCTGGAAGCAATGGCTGCGCCATGCTCATGAAAGTGGAATACCGGCTCTGATCCAATTCGCCAAACGGCTAAAGACTTACTGGCGGGGCATTGTAAGTCGGGTTCGCTGGCCGATGCACACGGGGCAGTTGGAAGGAATAAACAATCGAATAAAGGTCATCAAACGGATGGCGTACGGTTACCGGGATAGCGAATTCTTTTCGTGAAGATCAAGAATGTGTTTCCCGGGATTCCGTGAAGAACCAAAAAAAACCGCCTTCGATGTGAAGATCCGGTTTTTTTTGTGATTCCTCCTGAATAGACCCTGTAAGGCACTTTTTTTGCAGAAATCAATTTATAAGGCAGTAGGCGTCATAAAACAGACGCATGAACTGGGTGCTCCAGTGATGGCCTTTTGATATATTGAGGGCGTTTTCGCGAAACCAAGAAAGCCGCATCCAGGCGCCCGGCATTAAGCCACTCGGGAAGTCAGGAACGGGGAGCTGGAGTGTTTGAGGTAAGTCCGAATGCAATTTTTCCCATCGTTAGAGCGCAGGTTCAGCTTGCCATGCAGTAGAACCAAGCTCGTGAGTGAAGAGGGTTCCTCGTTGGACTGCGCCCCTTTGTTCGATCGTGCACCCGGTTTTGTCAATATTCCAACTGTCTCGGATCAAACAACACCATGGCGGATCGGTTGGCATGAATGAAATTCGTGATTACTAGTCGCTTCAAAGAATGGAATGAAAAAATATTGTTGCTCTCGATACGTTAAATTATCTGTCGGATGAAAATAATTGCCAAATTCTTGAATCTTTTAAAACAGCGCGAGTTCAACCATTTGTAAGGCGAATGATAGAGCTTGAACGTTGCGGGATCTACCGAAAAGCCACGTTTTGGGCGTTTCGGTTTTGTATTTGCTGCATGGTTAAAAAGGTGTGTGCGAAAAGATCGCTTGAATCGATATCTTCGCCTTGAGAGGGCGGGGTGTGGTTCTTCAATAAAACTACCAGCTGTTTTAAATATTAAAGAGTTTAAATATGGGTGCAGAATCAAGAGGTCGTAGGCTACAAGTGGGGTGGTGTGTCGTCTCATTATCACTCGATATGGCGAGTGTACGCTATCGTGCTATTTTGCCACTCTTGGCCCTGGAAGATTTTGGGCACACAAATCAGCTGTTTACGAGTCAGAAACCTGTTGATGTAGAAACTTTAGATGCCTTGGTTATCGTTAAAAATTTCTCTATTGAAAGTTATAGCTTGGCGCAAAAGGCCCGTGCTCGGGGGGTGCCAGTCATTATTGATCTGTGTGATAACATCTTTATTGATGGCTATGGGAAAAAAAATAAAAACAAAGCTTCTGACATGTTTATTGCGATGTCCAGACATGCAACGGCTATCGTCACAACGACAGAGCCTCTTGCCGAGCAGATCAGGGGCCGGGTGCCCGGCGTTCCGGTTTGCATTGTGCCGGATGGTGTAGCGTCTGACTCAACGAACCAGAGAGGAAGTCGGCGAATTGTTGATGCGCTTGATGTTAAGGACATCAAGCTCAAGACAGCTCCTTCCAAGCAAGTGAATAAACTCTCTGCTCGTATCAACGTTTTACGAACATCTTCTTTTAAAGGGTTGATCAAGGCGCAGATCAAACGCAGAAAGTCCTGGTTGAAGTGGAGGTTTTGGGCCAAGAAGGCCTATAAGGGTTATGATGCCTCACGTACCCTTGCGACGAAAATTGTCAAGGATACTCTACGCCGTGCACAAGATATTTCTGTAAAGAAAGTCCAGACGATGGCGGTCGCTCCCCAGGGGCGAATGCGTTTACTGTGGTTCGGCAACCACGGTGCCGCTTATGCCAAGTTTGGCATGCTTGACCTGCTTGAAATTCGTGAAGCACTTGAAATGATTGCTCTTGAATTTCCGGTTCAACTGGTCGTCATAAGTAATAGTTTCAATAAATATGAAGAGTTTATCAAGCCGATGGCTATTCCTTCTATCTACCACGAATGGTCGATAGAGAGAGTTGAAGAGTATATGAGTGACGCGTGTGTCGTGCTGATTCCGAATTCTCGCGATGCCTTCAGTATTTGCAAGTCGGCCAACCGTACCGTGCATGCACTTACCCGTGGCATTCCGGTTGTGGCGACGGGGACGCCGGCCCTCTTGCCATTGGCTGGCAGCATCGTAGTGGACGACTTTGTATCGGGATTACGCCGGTATCTGTCAAGCAAAGAAGCGGCCGTCACCGATGTTGCACTCGGTCTCAAGCTAATTGACAAGCACTTCAGTTCACCGGTGATTGGTGCGTTATGGCAGGACGTTCTGTTCGCGGCCATGGACATTCAGCTGGCGAAAGACAGTGCAGAACATCCGGAATTGATCGTTCTGCTGCACCTTATTCAAGATCTGGACCTGGCGCTACCACTCATGTTGGAAGCCAAGAGTCGTGGAATACCACTTCAAGTGTGGAGCAGCATCACTCTGTTAAGGAAGTCTCCACGCGTCGTAAAAACCATGCGTGAGCACGATATCTTCTTGAGTCCCATTGCAGAGGCAACGGCGAACGATGCGCCGGTTTTTAGCGATCATACAAAAGTCATGCTTTCTATTGCGGAAACAAATCTGGGGCCACATCGCTTCACCCGAAAACTAACAGAGCATGCAAAGAAAGCGGGAATATTCACTGCTACGTTGCAGCATGGATTTGAAAATGTAGGTTTAACCTACAGTGATGAAATTCATGTCATCGAAAAAATAAATTTTGCGGCAGACAGGATTTATCTTTGGGGACCGTTAGATACCTTGCATCCGAGAGTGAGCAAAGAAACGAAGTCCAAATGTCTGCCCATTGGCCTTTCGAAACCAATCTCGGAAAAGACCGCCGATTTGAGCGCTTTGATTACAGAAGATAAGTGCGTGATCGGTATATTTGAAAATTTGCATTGGCATCGTTACTCTGATGAATACCGCAAATTTTTTCTGGATGGTGTGATGGCGCTTGCCCAAAAATTTACAACGATCACATTTTTGATAAAGCCACATCATGCTGGGCTGTGGTTAACTTCGAAATACGAAGGCGACAAGCCAGTTGCACCTAATGTATTGATCGCTGATCCTCAAAGTCCTGATTGGGAAAGCTACACCGCCAGTGCGTTACTGGGTCGTATGAAAGCGGTGATTACAACACCTTCTACCGTGGCGATGGATGCGGCAAGGTTAGATCTTTCGGTTGCAGTGGTTGCACATGAGCTGGAAATCGACAGCTATAAGCCACTCTATGAAATTCGTCAGTCCACAGACTGGGCTGATTTTGTAGCTGGCGTGATGCAAGAGTCCGTGAAGGCGCCGCAGAATTCGCTTTCCCGTGATTATGTTAATCGAATGATAGTGGGTGGCAACGCATCCTCACGTATTGTGGATGATCTGTTCGGCCCTAAGTGCACAGCCTCCTGACCGACTCTAATGCGCGTTCGAAACTCGGCTTTGCGTGCCTGATTACGAATGATGTGAAACATTACAGACGGTTTATATATTATAAGGAGTTGGAAATGGTTGATGATGAAGTAATCCGGGTATTTGTAGGCGTGGATCGCTCCCAGCTACTGGCCGTCCCCGTGTTGGAGTACTCAATCCGGCGGCATACGACAGCAAAGGTTGAGGTGATTCCAATGCTTGACCTACCGGTGCCGGTGCCGCTCGATCCAAGAAATGGTCAGAGAACGGGATTTTCATTCAGTCGTTTCTGCATTCCGAAGCTATGCGAGTATAAAGGCAAAGCGATATATATGGATGCGGACATGTTGGTCATGCATGATATACGTGAACTTTGGAATATACCGTTTGAAGGCGCAAAAGTTATTATTCAGGAGGAAGTGAAGTTTGTCGAGGAAACTCTTCAAAAAGTAGGGGCTCCGAAGTTAAGAAAAAAACAATGTGCGGTAATGTTGCTGGATTGCGCTAATCTTGATTGGGATGTTAATGCCATCGTCGCGGGTATGGACGAAGGGAAATACAATTATGATGAGTTGATGGCGGGACTCTGTATTCTGGACGAACAGCATGTGAAGTATGGTGTTCCTTTTGAGTGGAATAGCCTTGAACATTGGGATGCTAATACTCGTTTGCTTCATTACACCGATGTATATACACAGCCGTGGTCCTGTTGTGGAAATAAATTCGCCTGGGTTTGGTTTCAAGAAGTTCGACGGATGCTGGCCGATGGATCTCTGACTGAAGAAAGAATTCAGGAAGAAATCACTATCGGTTACCTGCGGCCATCTTTAATCAGAGACATAAAGTACCGTCATTTGCTTCCTTCGTTCTTGCGGGGAATCTGGGATAAGAAAAATGCCGCCGCAGATAAAATTGCGGGCTACATTCCACATAAAGACGTTTATGAAGCAAAGCGTAAGCGCCAAAAAATAATTAAGGCTTACGAGGCGAAATTGAAAGCAGCTGAAAGCGCTGAATCTATTAAGACCTCTATTTTGTAATGCGATAGTTTAAGTTATTAGAGCTCTTTGACAGAACAGGGGCGCTTTCATCTAAGGCGTTCAATGCTCCAGGAAAATCAGGTCATTATGAGGTAGTAGATGTTAAAATTTATCAATTTTCTGATGGGTAAGTTTCGTCAGGAAGATAAGCGTGTTTCTGAGGCTCCACGTGGAGTCGCAGGCGCTCCCATGCGTCTCCTGATCGTTGCGAACGCAATCATCCCGACGGTGCAGCTATGTCTGCTAAAACCGATGAAGGAGGTTATCGACTCAGGTGAGTGTGCGGTAAGTTTTTTGACGGAGCAACAAATAGCAAAAAAGTTTAAAGTGGGCATACGATCAGCAGAGTCTTGGGATTGGACAAAAAAATACCTGGATGATGCGGCTCCAACATTTGTGATTTTTTGTCGTTATAGCGGTCCTCACGCAGAAAGTATGTTGGCCTATTGTAAGGCGAATGCGTTGCCTACTTTATATTGTATTGATGATGATATTTTGAATGTGCCTGAAGTGTTGGGGGAGAAAAAATATAATTATCATAATGATCCGCTGAGATTAAATGCTGTTCGTCATCTTTTAGACAGTGTGGACTTGGTCTATTGTTCAAATATTAGATTGAGAGAGCGGTTGGTTGAGTTGGGTGTAAATAAGGATAGAGTATATGCCGGTGATATTTTTTGTTCGGGTGAGCCCATGGTTGAAGTCGAACTGCGGAGTGTCAAGGTAATAGGGTATATGGGGTTTGATCATGCCCACGATTTTGAGATCGCATTACCTGGTCTTATAAATGTTCTACGGAAATACCCAGATACTCAATTTGAACTTTTTGGGAAAATTCCCAAACCTCCGAGCCTTGAAGAGTTTGGTGGGCGTATAGTTGTATTGCCCAGTATCCCTGATTATGAAGAGTTTTTAGATGCTTTGGCGCTTAGAAAATGGGATATAGGCATTTGTCCGCTTGCATCGACCGATTTTAATCAGGTAAAAAATATTAATAAGTGGATAGAGTACTCGGCCGTTGGGACTGCGGTAGTCGCCACGGCGGACATGATTTATGATGAGTGTTGTTCTGATGGCTGTGGGCTGCTTACAGATCAGGCAGGATGGGAAGCCGCTTTAACACAACTGATCGATAATCCACAGTTGCGTATGAGTTTAGTATCTAAAGCCCAGGCAAGCCTATCCGAAAATTATTCAGTTGGACGTTTAATGCTTCAGCTGAGATCGGTTTTTAATCAAACAATAAAGATCTCTGGAGTTGAGGCGTAATGCTGTTTAACTCAATTCAGTATATTGTATTGCTAAGTGCCACGCTACTTGCATATTGGTTGTCGCCTTGGCTAAGGCTAAGGCAGGCTGTTGTATTGTTGGCAAGCGGTTATTTTTATTTTAGCTGGAGCCCTGCTTTCGGGGTAATGCTATTTGGTCTGATTGTCGTGAATTGGATAATTGGAGGCCTCATAGAACGTACTCATTGCCGCAGGTGGTTGTTTGTAGCCTGCCTACTTAATCTGGCGCTTCTCGCTTACTTTAAATACATGAATTTTTTCCTGGAAAATATTCATGCGTTGATGAATGTTGAAGATGAAGGTTTGCATGGCTCAGCTCTGTCGATCATTCTTCCTTTGGGGATTTCTTTCTATGTATTTGAACTGATTTCCTATCAGGTTGATGTGTGTCAAAAGAAAATAAAACACGAAAGGGATTTTTCAGTTTTTGCCATTTTTGTTTTGTTCTTTCCGCACCTTATCGCTGGACCTATTTGTCGCGCGGGGCAGTTTATGCCTCAGATTCATGTAATGCAGAAACGGGATAGTGTTCGTTTTTATAATGGCCTCTATATGTTTGTCGCAGGGTTAGCGCTAAAAGCCGGGCTCGCTGATGGACTTGCTAACTTTGTCAATGTTATATTCAAAGCCCCTGCAAATTACTCTGGTTTGGATAATTTTTTAGCCGTACTTGGGTTTGGTATACAGATTCTATGCGATTTCTGGGGGTATTCGTTAATGGCGCTGGGAGCGGCGCTATTGTTCGGTTACGTGTTACCTTTTAATTTCAACCAGCCTTATGCAGCGTTTTCCATACGCGATTTTTGGCGTAGATGGCATATCACACTAAGCAATTGGCTACGTGATTATCTGTATATTGCTTTGGGAGGCGCTCGGGTTTCCGCGAAATGGAAAATCCAGCGAAATTTACTACTGACGATGTTGATAGGTGGTTTGTGGCACGGAGCGAGTTGGAATTTTATTTTGTGGGGGGGGATACATGGCGTATCACTTACGGTCAACCGCTGGTTTGACACGGCACCGTTACCTGGTGTTGTAAAGAACACATTACGTTGGCCCCCATTTGCTTGGCTTATGACGATGCTCGTCGTTTTTATAGCATGGGTCTTTTTTCGGGCGGTGACTTTTACGGACGCTATAACGATCTTGGAAAAAATAGTAACCCCTCTTCCTGGATGGTCATCGACGAAGTTGGAGCCTTTGTATTTCGAATTGCTAATTTTGTTTCTTCCAATACAGTGGATTGTACATAAGACAACATATAATTTTAATATGGCTGGAATGGATATGTGGAAGGCAGCAGTCACCTTTACAGCCATTTCGATATTCACTCTTGTCTATTATGTTGATGGTAATGACTTCATATATTTTCAATTCTGATACAACGCGAAAAACCCGTATGAGGCGTGCGAGCCTTTACCTACTCACGGGGTTTATGGTATTGGGGGCAGGGCTTGTTGTTGAGCTAATTGTACGCCGCTCTAATTCAGTATTGGATTCTAATGCTGATCTGACGCCGGTCGAGTTGATGAGTATATTGCCTCGATTAAGCATTGAGGGGAGAGAAAATGGGAATCAGATGTTGGTGCAAAATGTCGCCCTGTTTAGCCAGAATCCGAACCCTGAACAGATCACAACCGGGTATGTAGGGACATCAAGAAGCAAAGTGCTTCGTCCTTCGCTTTTCGGATTGCAGGGTACAATGCTGGGTGCTGGGAACAGCTATAACGAAATTACATATGGTCTACTGCTGCAGGCGGAAATTCTTCGCTTAAGTTTTCCGAACATAAAGCGTGTTTATTTTGAAACATCATTCTTGTTAAGGCGACCCAATAGGTTGATTCTTGAAGATGATCATCGGAAATACTTGCCTTTGTTGAGCTCTTTTTCCTCCTTGTGTGATAAGGATAGGGAAGACTCAGGTTGCAAGCCGGTATTTAGAATGCTTGAAAGTTTAAAAAATAGTAATGATCTAAAATTTCAATCAGAATTGCTGGCAAAACGTAGCTCTTTAAGGATCTCTGCACTTTGGTCGAAGTCACGTGAAGCAATCAAGGTTGCCGACGACCCATTGTTGGCGAGCCTGTCACTGAATGGAGAGCGCCGAAGTCTTCCAAAGACCCGGATGGCGGACGTAGATCAAACGATGATCGTTACTAACGAGAGCGCTAAGATACAGGGCATTCGCGATATAAGCACATATGGGACGGGGGATTCGCTTTTTAACATGATTGCGCTGTGGGGGCGGGACCATGGTATTCAGATCGTCTTCTTTCAACCACCTGTGCGGACTGATTACTATAAATTTGAGGTTCAGTATGGATTGAAAGAGCACTTGGCGGATATCACCAGTATTTCCGGGACATATAAAATCCCCTTTATAAACCTGGATCAGCCAGGATTGGGGTTTATGGAAGATACTTCGTTATTTAGTGACGAGGATCATATGGAAACCTGCTGGGGTAGTGGCTTGTTGACTTTGGCAATTGACCGAGGTTTTCGACAGTATGAGAGTCAGGGAGACTTAATGCCACGTGTCACCCGGGAGGAGATTGAATCTGACGGGGCTAAAATGGTGTCTATATGCCATTAATGGGGGCGTGAACTCCACAGAAGGCCGGGATTACGGCACACAGCTAATCTGTGTGTCGAGTGAAAGGTGGTTCAATTTTAAATTAAGTGATGTTTTGTAACCTGCTATGATTGACGCCGAATGCCATTTTGATGGCTACTTTGAGCATTTTAGAAAAGTTCGATTTTGTGCTATGTTGGCGTTGTGATCATATAGCATAATCTGAGTGGGGAGTTGTTGGCATGGTGAGTCGGGCGACACAGTGGATTATTCCACCGGAGATAAAGGGTAACGAGCGGGTTATCTTGTTTTCTGCCTGTGATGCCGGGTATCTTGATTACGCAATATCCCTGATACGAAGTGTGGATATTTTTTCTCCAGGCTTTACTTTTTCTCTGCATGTCGTGAATCCAGCGCCTAATACAATTGATCGTATTAATCGTATGCTTGAGGTTCTAAAATCGACGCGATTGAGTGTGTCATTTGAAACCATTGACCTTTCAAGGTTGAGCCTCGATCAGAAGCGTGCTTATTATGCCAGTGCGCGATTTCTCCAGATTTCCCACATACTCTCTGAATGTTCACTTCCCGTTTTTAGTGTGGATGCAGATTCATTGGTCGTGAACCCATTCGATCTTAATTTTTCAGATAAGGTCGATGCGCAAGTCATTATTACAAGACGCGATTTGCTGGAGGAGCAACCTGAGCACTTGGCAATTCTTACAGGTTCGATCTGGTTCGCCCCTTTGCCGAATGTTATCGAATTCTTGAGTCGGGTCGCTGCGGATATAGATAGACACTTCACTGACGGTTCATTGAAATGGTTTATCGATCAGCGGGTGTTCTATCGCCGCATGAAAGACTTCGCCAAGCGAGTTAAGTTCTACAACCTGAAACGGAAGTATGCTGATTGGGAGTTTGGACATTCAAGCATGGTTTGGGCGGGTAAAGGCGGGCGTAAACTGTACGATCTGCGTTTCTTTATTTTCCAGAATCTGCTGTCGGATGATGATGCCAAGCGCAAAGTAGCGCAGAACATTGTGCAAGCGTTCTTCACCCAGGAAAGTAATATGATTACGGAGTGGATGCATCAACGTATCCAGGCCGCAGTTTATTTGACTAAGCGCATCGCATTTTATATTCCTAGACTGGACCTGCCCTGGAAACGGAGCAGTGTGGTGTCCAGCCTGCCCAAGCCGCTTACTGATGATGTCATTGAATTACGGCTGTATTGGAAAGAGTTTGCGTTGCGTTTGGCAAGTGCATTGGAACGGGCAGGGCTGTCAGTCGATATTTTCGAACTGCCTAATTGGGAAATTAATAGAGAGAGGGTCGAGGCTGATGGATCTGCGTTAGCCCTTATACCTCATCGCTGTCATATTGACTTCGAGGATGGAAAAACCCCCGTGCTTTTTTACATGCAGGAGTTTTTTCGTTGGGCTTTTGTGGTGAATGATCGGGGGTGGAGTGCGGCCTCAAGCATTTATCCTGTCATCTTGAATGATATTTACGCTGACGGGCAGGCGTTTGACAGGTATCGTCGGCAGTTGTTGGAGGGCACGTTACCCAGTAAATTTGGACAACGTGACTCTAAAACAAAGCTTCAATTGCTGGTCGATGGGTTGATTCCTCGTGCAACAAACTCTTATGGTCAACTTATCAATGTACCAAGAGATTATATTTTCTTTCCTCTTCAAATTCCCACTGATCAGTCAATCCAGTATTTCTCTGATCTTGCTGAATTGGATGTTGTAGAGGCGCTGGTGGCTTGGGCACGTAAAAATGGAGTGGCGATCGTCCTGAAACCCCACCCGGCTAACATGAAGAGCATGAAGTCATTCGAAAGTCTGGCTGATGGGGAAACAGTCTTTTACAGTGATGCGAATATTCAGGATTTAATAAACCACTCCTTGGCAGTGTATACGATAAATAGTGGAGTTGGTTTTGAAGCTTTATTGCAGTTAAAGCCTGTTGTTACCTTCGGACGGGTGGAATATGACTGCGTATCCTTCAACGCAAATCTGAATAATCTTGATGAGGCATGGGGCTATATCAGGGGTTGCAGTGTTCCGGAGTTGGAGTTGAAGTACTCAAAGTTTGTTAATTGGTTTCTTGAATGTTATGCGGTCGATATGTCGAATAGTGACGCTTCATCTCTGAGGCTTAATGAAATTGCCGCTCAGGTTGTATTGAAAGTTTGCAATTCCGAATTACACCAAGGCTAAAATTATAATGTTTTTAGACGTAATCCGCTCTGGTTTTACCCTTGCAGTGCGTAGTATTCGCATTCAAATCAGGCAGCATGCACTCGGCTATGCCTGGGCATTGATTATTCCCGTGTTATATGCGGCGTGTTACATATTTATAAAGCGCGAGCTGAGTGGTCATGGTTCAGCACAAACGGTTGATGGTGCCTGGGACGTGTTAAGAGCTTTTGCGGGTATAACACTGTTTCAGTGCTGGATGCAAATTGTTCAGGATATGTCGGCATTCATTCGAACACACCGAGGGCTATTGCGCGGAATAGATGTAGGTCCCATCCCATTTGTTCTGGCTGTGGTATTTGAGGGTGTGATTGCTTTGGCAATTCGGAGTCTGTTGATTATTATAGCGATCCCCATTTTAGGATTGCCTTTTCCGATAGACATTATGTCCTGGATTTGGTTTTTCTTCAGTCTATTAGCGTTGTTGATATCAGCAGCAACGGTCGGGCTGTTACTGGCGCCTTGGTCCGTTCTATATGCTGATGTACGTAAAGCGCTGACTTCCATCAGCTTGCCAATGATTTTGATTTCTCCCATTTTTTATCCTGCCGTTGAACAGCAGGCAGGGGCGCTTTATTGGCTGAATATATTCAATCCGATTGCTTCGCCTCTGGCAGTTATATCATGTGCTCTACGTGAGACATACTCGATCTATATGCTTCCTATGGTGCTATTTACAGTCGGAGCACTGATGATTTTATGTTGGTCACTTAAGTTACTGGGTCGTCAGGTTCCAATTCTTCTCGAGCGGATGGGCAATTAATGAGTGCTCTCATAGAGGTAAATGGTCTGTGGAAAAAATACTCGAAGGACTTGGGGGCGTCCGTTAGATATGCAGCAAAAGATTTGATGCGAGGAGCTTTTCTTGGAAAGGGAGGAGATTCAGAACTGCGTGAATCCGAATTTTGGGCATTGAGAGATATAAATTTTTCGCTCCGCCGAGGAGAGGTCCTTGCGATACTAGGGCACAACGGAGCCGGGAAAAGTACCTTGCTCAAGTGTATTGCGGGAAAACTGAAGGCCGATAGAGGAAGCGTTGTCCATCACGGCGACCTTGGTCACTTATTGGAAATGAGTGCTGGATTTGCGCAAACAATGACTGGTCGAGACAATGTCTCAGTTCGTGGTCGTTTAATGGGGAAAGGTGGAAAAGACCTTACTCGTTATATCGAAGAGGTTAAAGAGTTTGCTGATATTGACGATTTTTTTGATTCGCCGGTCCAGTTTTATAGTTCTGGAATGAAATCACGTCTAGGGTTCGCTGCTTCGTCGGTGATGACGCCTGACATTCTTATTATCGATGAGGTTCTTGCCGTCGGTGATTTGGCATTCCGGCTACGCTGTTACGAGCGAATCAATGAGCTCGCTCGTAATGCCGCGGTCATTTTTGTTTCTCATTCGGTCGGGCAGGTTGCTCGCCTCTGTAATCGCGGTATCTATCTGGAGAAGGGCTGTGCACTTTTTGACGGTGGCGTCCAGCAAGCTATTTCTCTCTATCAGGACAAGGTGGGCGACCAAAACGAGAAAAAGCGTGGGCACGTCTATCATGCAGATCTCGTATCGTTTGACTTGAAAGTCAATGGTGAGCTTTTCACTCCTGGAAAGAAACTCGGTTATGGTGCCGCGTTGGCACTGGATATCGACATATCCAGGCTTGCCGACAATGTTCAGATACGCGTGCTGTTGAAGGATGCATCGCAAAGTGTGCTGATGGATTGGAACTCGGCACGTTGTGAACTGGAGTGGCCTGAAACAGCCAGTATCCTGCACGCGGATTTGGGACGGGCTGAGCTGACGCCCGGTGCGTATTCCTTATCAATTCAGGTTATGAGCCCGGATGGTGTGGATCATGTATCACTATCCGAGTCGATTCCTTTACGTGTAACGGGTGATTATTACTACGCGGTGCCGGTTCAACGTACAGCACAGTGGTCGTTCAAGGAAGTCGGCAACGAGTCATGAGTCAGTCGTATTTGAAGGGCATGGATGGATTAAGGGCGCTCGGCGTGATTCTGGTGTTGATCGCGCACCTTTGGCCCAGGCCCGGAACGATGCTTGACTACTTCCATTTTGGACGGGTAGGTGTCATCCTTTTTTTCGCGATTAGTGGCTTTCTGGTAGTCAGGTCCCTGCTGGATCTACGGAGCAAGGTTGAAAATAATTCAGGTTCATACTGGCGGATGCTTTCTGTATTTGGATTCAGACGGGCGTTACGTATCTTTCCCCTGTATTACCTGGCGTTGTTTTTTTTGTACTGCAGCAGCACTGATCCAGCGTTTATCGCCAAGCTGCCTTGGCTGATTTTTTACGGATCAAATTATGGTCCCATGTTCGATGTTGGCTTTGATAGTGCGGACCATTTTTGGACATTGGCCATAGAAGAGCAGTTTTATTTTATTGTTCCTTTCCTGGTTGTTTTCTTCACTCGGCAGCGCTCCAGTGCCTTGATTATCGGCATGCTGTTTGCGGGTGTTTTAATAAAGGCCGTCTCGGCCTACTGGTTGGCATCCCATGGGGTGCAAGGTCTCTGGAATAAGGTGACGCATCCTTTGTGGGGTTGTGTTGAAGGACTGTGTTTGGGAGCATTGCTCGCTTACAAACCATCCCTTGGCACCAGATTTGGCAGTAAATGCTGGATGTCGTTGGGCATTGCTTTGACCTTTAGCGCAAGTGTCTATCGGTACTTCAACTTTTCGGATATCAATCAGGATCCATTTTATGCTTCTTTCTCGCATATTTGTTTTGCGCTGCTCTCGCTCTCGTTGATTGCCCATGTTATTGCGTTTCAATCGGGCCTGTTGGTGAGCATACTTGAGTGGCCTGCATTCAGATGGCTAGGTCGCGTGAGCTATGGAGTTTACGTCATTCATTATATTGCAAGGCCATATAGCTCTTCGCTGTTCTCCCACTATCAAAACATCTTCCCTTCAGTTCTGCAGCCCTATCTGCTTTTCTTTGGGGTTGGAGTCTTTTCTATTGCATTGGCCAGCGTCTCATACATATTTTTTGAAAGACCGTTATTGTCGTTAAAGCGATTTTACTTAGAGAACCGTGTGGGCAGACTCACGGTTAAAGCAAGCTAATCAATCATGGTTGATATTGAAATGGATATGTTGCGCTCTCCTCTCTTTATCGGTGGTGCCCCGCGCAGCGGTACCACGGCTTTGTTGCAGGTATTGAACTCCAACGTCAACGCTTATGTGTCGTCTGAAGAGAATCTTCTGAATATGATCAAAGTGTTTGGCAAGTCCTTGGGGACACGTGAACGCAGGGCGTCGACATTGGCGGGGGGGATGCGAGAGCTTTCTGAGCGCGAAACGCTAACGGCTGACAATATTCACAGTCACAACTTCACCGAGAAGTCACTCTGGCCTGCAATCCGCTATTTGTACAAGTGGCATCATAAGCAATCCAATAGTGATGAGCCTCTAATTTTATGGGGTGACAAATTACCAAACTATTATAAGGAGCTCGAAACTGTTCTATCGGTTTCGCGGGTTAAGTATCTGCATATCACACGTAATCCCTATGATGTGGTTAATTCAATGCTCAGACGTACCGAGATGTCGAAGCAGGGGAAAGACTGGTGGAAGGCAATCACTGATGTGGAAAATATGATTGACTCTTGGGCGAGTGCCTATAAGGCGATGCGCAAGGTTGAATCGGCTACGAACACGTTGCATATACAGTATGAAAGTCTGGTTTTCGAGTTTGATAAGACTGTCGCGCAAATAAATGCGTTCATTGGAGTCGATCTCGCCTATCAGAATGTAATGGTCGATGATCCGGCCAAGCACTATGGCCGCAGTTATATTACTGATGAAGTTCAACAGCTGATCGGCTCCAATGTGCATGTCATGCACTATGTCAAACGATTTTCGGACAATACCGATTATCCGAGTGTTGCGGCTTCACTTGGCATGTTTAAACATTGATGGAGGGGGGCAAGATGGCTGTTCCTTCAGGATGCTCTGATGACACGGTTCGTATTTTTGTTGCGGCAACTCCTGCGGAATGGCTGCCCATGCGGGTACTCGAGTATTCGATTCGCGAGCACTCGACGCTTCCAATCGAACTGTCGACTATTTATTCTCACGGGCGCGAAATTCCACAGCCGAAGGCTCTGGAAAACCGTGCACGCACGCCATTTTCATTCCAGCGTTTCTTGATACCAGAGTTGTGTCACTTCACCGGCCGAGCCATTTATCTTGATGCTGATATGCAGGTATTTAAGGATATCGCCGAGCTTTGGGATCACCCCCTTGAAGGAAATCACCTTCAAACGGTGAGTACTGCGAATGATGGAAGACGGTCGCAGTTTAGCGTTATGCTATTGGATTGTGCGCGTCTCGATTGGAAGGTCGAGGACATTGTCGCCAGGCTGGATGACGGCTCACTGGATTATCAAACATTGATGTTTGATATGAAAGTTGCCCGTGAAATTGGCTACGGAATTCCATTGAAGTGGAATTCCCTTGAGGCTTATATGCCTGACCAAACCGCATTACTTCATTATACTGATATGAATACCCAGCCTTGGGTTTCGCTTCATAATACAAATGGGGTTCTTTGGATTTCCTGCTTGAGAAGGGCGATAGATTCGGGTTTCATCACCAGAGGCGAGGTTATGCAAGAGGTCGAAGCGGGCCATGTAAGACCGTCGCTGCTGGCTCAATTGAACGCTGATGAGAATTCCCTCCGTAAGCTTGGAATATCCGCGTTGTGGAGGGATTTTGCATTCCATCCACCTTATTATCGTCTGCGCGGTGGATGGCTGAGAAAATTGAGGTCTAGGACTTTTCATTATTTAAATTTATTTAGAGCTATGGTTTGCCGCTCTTGAAGCCAATATTTTAAAAGACACTGGCTAACCTACTTTTTCAACTTCTGCTGGTGGGAAATAGTTGGCCTAGTATTTTTTCAATTCCGGCATCTACGCTATTCTCTGTGGTGTCGATGTCTATATCTGCCGCCAAGGGGGGTTCGTATATGCTGCCCACTCCAGTTAGGTTTGGTAATTGGCCTGCTCGGGCTTTCTTATACAGCCCTTTTACGTCGCGCGCCTCGCAAACCTCTAAGGAAGTGCTAACAAATACTTCTATAAAGCTTTCCTCTCCTATCAATTCCCGGGCCATTTTTCGCTCCTGTGCAAATGGCGATATGAAGGCGGTCATTACTATTAATCCTGCGTCCAACATTAACTTTGCTACTTCTGATATTCGACGGATATTTTCTACTCTGTCGGCATCGGTGAAACCCAAATCCTTGTTAAGCCCGTGACGAATATTATCGCCGTCGAGTAGATAGGTATGATAACCCAAGCGATTTAGGGCTACTTCCAGTGCATTCGCCAAGGTCGACTTACCCGATCCTGACAGGCCGGTGAACCAAATAACTTTACCTGTATGGCCGTTTAGCTTTGACCTGTCTTGTGAAGTAACAGTAAGGGCTTGCGCGTGAACGTTGTCAGCGCGCCTTAAGCTATGTTTGAACATGCCGACGGCGAGTGGTCTTTGGGTTAGATGCTCCTTGAGAACGAATCTTCCGAGGGTCTTGTTGTTTTCATAAGCATCGGCTACGAGAGATTGAGTTGTTGCCAGCGTGCAGGCAACAACGTCGCCATATTCTATTTTGGTTTCAGCTTCATGGGCCAAGGTGTCGAGGTTGATTCGATATTTCAGGTTTGTTATTGATACCTTGCAAACTTGATTTGCTAATTTTATCTCATAAGATCGTCCGATCAATCCTGGCTCTTTGCTCAACCAGACAATTGTTGCCTGGAATTGGTCCGTCGATTCCAAAGGATATTGAGCCAGGCTAATAATATCGTCAGTTTTGATTTTTATGTCGGTATCCAGAGTAAGGACTAGAGACGCGTTTTTGTTAGCTTGAAATGCATCATCCTGCGGGCTGCTCAATCCGGTAACAATGGCTTTGCAGCCGGAACGTGTCACTCGGATCTCGTCACCTATTTTTAAGGTGCCTGAGGCTAAGTAGCCGTTGTGCTGTTTCGACCCGGCTGATGCTTGGGTTGATTGTTGAATAATGAAAACGGTTTTTTCATCCGCCGTGGATGGCAAGTTTATGTTTCCAAACCACGTCAAGAGATCGTTGCTGGAAAGGGCTGCGTTGCCAGGTATTGTAGTCTCATCGGATAACCGTAGAGTTTGAACGGATTTGAATTCCAACGGCTTTGCTATGCGAAGAAGCTCTATTTTTTTTGCGTCGTAGAGGCCTTCAGGAGAAGCCAATAGGGGGCTATAAATAACTAGAAGCAGATGTTTGATACCTAGGATCGAAAGTGAATTTAACTGTCGGTTCAACAACCCGACTGGGCCATTGTCATCGACGATGACAATGGCCCAGTCGGCATTGGTTGCTTCGATGAGCAATTCATTGATCGGTAATGAGGAGGCCGTACGTTCGCTGAAGACAAAGCTACCACGGGCTGTTCGTAGTAGGCGTTTTGGCAGGACGCTGAAGGGAACGCTCTCGGCATAGCCCAAGTGGTCATCTGTCCAACTCTTTGAGCTCAAGTGAGATGTCTCAGGAAGGTTGTCTAGCAGGCGCTCAGCGTTTGTAGAGGAAAAATTGTTTATAAAAATCCGGATTGGAGTGTGCTCAGGAGACTGCAGCGGTTCTGTTGTAGTGGAGGTCTCTGGGTAGAGTGGAGTCAGGCAAGACTTCGGTGCGTCTTCTGAGAACATTTCTAAATTCCTTATTGAATATTAACTGACCCAGCGGTGCGGTAACGGCCTAAGGTTCACGTTTATCTAGGCCTACACGCAGTTCGAGATAACCCGGTTTCAGGCGTGGGTCTCGTGACCCTGAAGCAATTTCCAAAGAGAAGGCATTGAAAACGTCTCAGGTAGTGATGTTTGGTCGAACTCGGGCTAAACATGTCATTTTATCTGGGGAATGGCAAAAGTTCAGATAAAGAGGCTTTTCAGGAGAGGCGAACTGTTATTGTTGAGTAATCGTATAGTCGGCGAAAGCCATCTGCTGCTGAAGGGCTGTGATGATACTTTTCCGGGTAGCGGACTGTTCGGCACCTTCGTTTCCCATGAAGGTTTCGGTCTCCAGTTCAGCCTGATCGCTTTCACCGACGAACGCGAGCAACGTTTGATACAGGAAAAACACTGTTCATATTCAGGGCGCCTGTGCAGCGGCGTCAAGGAACCATGCCTGAGTGATGATTTTGAACGGTTGTGCAGTCAGGTTCATGTTTGGGGTGATAGCGACGCTCGATACGACGTGATCCTTCGCCCGCCCACAGAACCGACCGACCGTGAACCCCAAAGTCATTTAGTAAGTCACTGAGAGAGATCGTCGAATGGCACCGTGTCGCCGGGTTGGTAAATCGAAAGCCTACATAGTGTTGGCGCTGATGATAATAAAGAAGCAGTGCTGCAGCTGACCCATTAAACGCGGTCTTGCACCCATCGGCGTTGTAAATAAGCAGGCCAATTTGCAGGGCTGGAATCACGGGCAACGAGAAGCCCCCGTCTGAAAGTCAGTGAGGGGCTTTTTAGTCAACAGCGAGTGGGGCGTGTTACTGAGCAGCGATGCTGTAGCCGTCGAACGCGGTTTGCTGCTGAAGCGCGGTGATGATGTTCTTGCGGTTGACCGCTTGTTCAGCCCCGGCATTGTCCAGGAACGTCTCGCTTTCCAGTTCCGCTTCTTCGCCTTCGCCGACGAAAGTGAAGCCCAGGAATTCCAGCGCTTCACGGTCAACGTTCAGGCGCGAGCGCGGGGTGCGCAGGGGCAGGGTGACGCTGATGCCGTCCTTGCTGATGGTGAACACTTCGACGTCTTTCTTGGCGCGAGCCGCTTTGCTTTTGCCGCTGCTCGGGTTGCTGATGGCCTGGTGAGTCTGATTCAGTACCTTCAACGCCAGGCCATAAACGATTTCCTGGAACGCCGGGTCGTCCTTGAAGCTGGACAGAATGCGGCTGATCGGGAATTTGCTGCTCAGGTCTTCCAGGGCGGCAATGTCGGCCGCCTCGGCGTCTTTCAATTGCTTGAGTTCGCCCATCAATTCATAGGCTTTATCGTCGTCGAAGCTGTCATGAGCCTGGCGAATCGCGGCGCGCAGCTCGCGGATCTGGTCGCTTTCCCGGGTGGATTGAAAAGCATCCAGAACCATCTCGCTGATGGTCTTGGCCTGTGGCACGTGTTGTGAAAGATTGATGGAGTTTTCGTATTCCGCTTTGGACGACAAGGTGACTACGGATTCAGCGGTATTGGAATCGGACATTGAAATTTCACTACTTCTTTTAACTTGGATTGAGGCGAGAAAGCACGAGGCCTTTTCAGGCCGCCTAATCTATTGGACCGAGGCTGCGTTGTCACGGAGGAACAGGCGGCTGGTCAGCATTTTTGGCGAGGGGCTTTTAACCGGCAGCCATTTTGGGACGTTGCGCCTGAAGCTCCAGCAACAGTCGATAAAGTTTCAGCGACCGTCCGCAGATCAATCCATAGACAAACCCCGACGCCGAAGCCTTGAGCAGCAACACCTCAAGCGTAGCGGCCTGTTCTGGATGCACGTCGTCCTGATAGCCGAAGTAAAAATTTACGGCAAAAAACAGCTGGTAGAGCACCAGCGTCTTCCAACTGCCAGGCACGATCAACCCGGTTTCCGGATCATCCAGCTCCACGCCCTTGCGTGAAAAAAACACCAGCGCCGCTAGGCTGCCCAGCAGAAACGTGACCAACCAGCAACCCACCGAGAGCTGAGGGTTCAGCGTGAGGTTCAATGAAAACAGGGACCATGCCAGCAAGGCCGGCGGAGTGACAAGCAATGCGGCTTTGCGTTCATGGGTCGGATAAAGCGCTTTGACCCCGAAGTAACACAACACCAAAAAAATCACGTAAACCCACAGCGGGATGTTTTGCAGGGTGATGAGCATTGCGCAGCGTTCCTTGCCGAAAAATGAGGACCGGGATAGTAGCCGTTGCTATGGCCAAAGCTGTCGACTATTTCCTCATTGCGTTCGGATTCGTCGACCGAACGGCCCATTGCTCGGCGGTCTGCTCATCCACCGGTAACGAGAAGCGAAAGGTCGCGCCGCGTCCGGGAATATCTATCAGATGGATCTCTCGACCATGCAATTGCAGGATCCGGTGCACGATCCGCAGCCCCAATCCGCCATCGCGCCGTGCGCCGCCAATGTTGAACGGGCGCAGGAATAGACCTTCGCGCAGTTCGGGAGCGATTCCCGGGCCGGTATCGCTGACGGTGACTTCGATAAAAGACCCTTGAGGGCGGAGGCTGAGTTCGATTTCTCCACCTTGGGGCGTATGGCGCAGCGCATTGTCGAACAGGTTGGTCAGCACCCGCTCGATCAACCCAAGATCTGCGCAGGCCGCCGAGACGTTGGGGGCGAAGGTGGCCTTGAGTTCGATCTGGCGCGCTTCGGCGCTGAGTTCGAATTTCTGAAAGATGTCCTGCACCAGATCGGTCAGGGAGAAGCGCTCCAGCACCGGTTGCACGAAACCATGCTCCAGCCGCACCAGTTCCAGTAGCGATTGCGCCAGGCCGCCGACCTTGCGGCTTTGATCCAGGGCGATCCCCAGATAACGACGGCGATCGGCGGGGGACAATGTGGCGTCCTTGAGCGACAGGGTCTCCAGATAACCATGCAGTGAGGCCAGCGGTGTGCGCAGGTCGTGGGAAATGTTCGCCACCAGTTCGCGACGCTCCTGATCCTGACGGGTCAGCGAGCGCCATTGTTCGCCGAGGCGCGCTTGCATCTGCCGGAAGGCGGCGTCGAGGATGGCAATTTCATCGTGGCTAGCGGCTTTTTCTACCGGTTCAGGCTCTGGTTCGGGCGAGGCGGACGGAACACCGTTGATGTCGAACTGACTGACTTTTTCGGTCAGGTGGCGCAATGGCCGGGTGATCAGGCCAAATGCCGTGAGGCCGGCAATCAGGCACAGCAACGCGACCAGTCCAATGGACAACAACGCTGTATTGAGCGCTGCGCTGGTTGCGCCGCGTTCGGCGAAGCGGTCATGCTCTTCGCTGAGCAACACCACATAGAGATAACCGGCCGGTTGACCGTTGACCCGCAATGGCGCGGCGCTGAACACCTTGCTGCCATCGACGCTGCGCGGATCGTCGCCGAGAATCGGCAGGGCCTCGCCTTTGAGCAAACGCTGGATCGGCGCCAGATCGACCCGTTCTCGGCGAATCCGACCTTCGGGTGCGGCGCTGCCGACAATTCGGCCTCCGGTGTCCAGCAGATAGACCTCGACACTGGGGTTGACCAGCATCAACTGGCTGAACAATTCGCGCACGGCATTGGGCATCGGGCCATTGCGGTCCATCAGCACGGTGTCGTGGGCGATGTGTTGCGCCAGATCCCGCGACAAGCCTTGCACCACTTCCAGTTCATGCATCTGATTGGAGCGCACCTGCATCCATGCCGAGGTACCGCAGCACACCAGCAACAGCACGGCGAACACCAGGGCCAGGCGTTGAGTCAGGGTCAGCCTCATGGCCGCTCTCCGCTCGTCGCGAATTTATAACCACGACCCCACACTGTGAGGATGCGCGCCGGTTGCGCCGGATCGGCCTCGATCTTGGCCCGCAGGCGGTTGATGTGGGTGTTGACCGTGTGCTCGTAGCCTTCATGGCTGTAGCCCCACACCGCGTTGAGCAGGTCCATGCGCGAGAAGACCTTTCCGGGCTGGCGGACGAAGAAGTACAGCAGGTCGAATTCCCGTGGCGTGAGGTCAAGCCGCCGGCCGTCGAGGGAGACTTCACGGGTGATCGGGTCGATGGACAGGCCATCGCTGATCAGGCTGCCGGCATCCATTTTCAGGTTGCGGGCCATGGCGTCGACCCGTCGCAGCAATGCCTTGACCCGCGCCACCAGTTCGAGCATGGAAAAGGGTTTGGCCAGGTAATCGTCGGCACCGAGTTCCAGTCCCAGAATCCGATGCATTTCACTGGAGCGCGCACTGGTGATGATAATCGGTGTGTAGCGGGCCATGGCCCGGGCGCGGCGACAGATTTCCAGGCCGTCGACGCCGGGTAGCATCAGGTCGAGGATCAGTGCGTCCCAGCTTCCTTGCTGCAGCAGTCGCATGCCCTCATCGCCGTCGGCGCAGTGCACCACCTCGAACTGCTCATCGCGCAGATGCAGGCAGATGAGGTCGGCGATATGCAGGTCGTCCTCGACCACCAGGACGCGTTTGGTCTGTTCCATGGAGCTCAATCCTTTGTGACGCAATGAACACATTGTGCGGGTTTTCCTGAGGTTGAGTTATCACGAATTATTTAACTCCTCGTGAGGATTTGGCGATCAACTCAAGCCTAGGCTGTGTTCCATGCAAGGCATCTGGAGTTTTGGAGAAGGCCCATGTTTTCACGGCGACAGTTTCTTGTAGCGAGCGGCGGGCTGGGGGCTGCAGCCCTGGTGGTCGGTGTATTGCCAAAATTTTCCGCAAGCGTCGCGCTGATCGATGAGGCCCGCGCGGCAGAGGTTTTCGAGGTGACCCACAGCGATAGCGAATGGCACGCCAAGCTCAGCGCCGAGCAGTACGAGATCCTGCGTGAAGAGGGCACCGAGCGGGCCTATAGCAGCCCGCTGAACAACGAGCATCGGGAGGGCATTTTTGCCTGCGCCGGTTGTGATCTGCCGTTGTTTTCTTCCGACACCAAGTTCGACAGCCGCACTGGATGGCCGAGCTTCTGGGCGCCACTGGACAACGCGGTGGCCACCCGTCGGGACCGCTCCTTCGGCGTGCTGCGCGAAGAGGTTCATTGCCGTCGTTGTGGCGGTCACTTGGGTCATGTTTTCGAAGACGGGCCAAAGCCCACTGGTCTGCGTTACTGCATGAACGGTCTGGCACTGACCTTCAAACCGCAGGCGTAATCCATGGGCACTTCCTTTCACTCACTTCATGCAGGTCGACGTTATGTGGCTTCTGGTCCTCGCTTATCTCGGTGGTGTGCTGACGATCGTCAGCCCGTGCATTCTGCCGGTATTGCCCTTTGTCTTCGCTCGCACCGGGCAGCCGTTTATGAAGAGTGGCTTGCCGCTGCTGGCGGGGATGGCGCTGACCTTCGCGCTCGTCGCCTCGTTGGCGGCGGTGGGCGGCGGTTGGGTGGTGCAAGTCAATCAGTACGGTCGCTGGCTCGCGTTGCTGTTCGTTGCACTGTTCGGGCTGACGCTGTTGCTGCCCCGGCTGGCCGAGCGCCTGACGCGCCCGCTGGTGGCGGCGGGAGGTCGGCTGTCGGAGGCCGCGGGCGCCGATACCCGGCCGCGGCCCGGTGCGTCGTTGCTGATCGGCGTCGCCACGGGACTGCTCTGGGCACCCTGCGCCGGGCCGATTCTGGGCCTGCTGTTGACTGGCGCGGCGCTGCAAGGGGCAAATGTCGCCACCACCCTGTTGCTGCTGGCTTACGCGGCCGGCGCCGCCACCTCTCTCGCCGCGGCACTGCTGCTGGGCGGTAAAGTCTTCGCCGCGATGAAGCGTTCGATAGGTGCAGGCGAGTGGCTGCGTCGAGGTTTGGGAGTCGCGATGCTGGCTGGTGTGGTGGCGATCGCTTTGGGGTTGGATACAGGGATTTTGGCGCGGGTCTCGACAGCCTCCACCGGCGGCATCGAACAGGCGTTGGTAAGTCGACTGGCTGGTAAGTTGCCTACCGACAGTGGGGCGATGATGTCGCAGATTCCACGGAGTGGCGATCAACCCGCCGGCAGCATGAAAATGACCGCCAAGATACCGGGCGAACTGCCGATGGAAGGCAACCTTCCATCGCTGGACGGCGCTGTGCAATGGCTCAATTCACCTCCTCTCACCGCCCAGTCCTTGAAGGGCAAGGTTGTGCTGGTGGATTTCTGGACTTACTCCTGCATCAACTGCCTGCGCACCCTGCCGTACGTAAGGGCCTGGGCCGAGAAGTATCGTGATCAGGGCTTGGTGGTGATCGGCGTCCATACGCCCGAGTTTGCCTTCGAACGTGATGCA
This sequence comes from Pseudomonas sp. GM50, assembly GCF_000282375.1. Taxonomy (GTDB): domain Bacteria; phylum Pseudomonadota; class Gammaproteobacteria; order Pseudomonadales; family Pseudomonadaceae; genus Aquipseudomonas. The sequence goes on along the minus strand of NZ_AKJK01000067.1, from coordinate 7,627 downwards.
GGCAACGTCACCAAGGCCATGAAAGACCTGGGCATCACTTATCCGGTGGCAATCGATAACGACTATAAGGTCTGGCGTGCTTTCAACAACCAATACTGGCCAGCCCACTATTTTGCCGATGCTCAAGGGCGCATTCGTTATCACCACTTTGGTGAAGGCAACTATGCCGAATCGGAGCGAGTGATTCAGCAACTGCTGCGTGAGGCGGGCGCCGCGAAGGTCGCGGACGGGCTGATAAATGCTCGTGCCGAGGGTGTCCAGCTCGCGCCGGACATGAGTGAAGTGCAATCGCCGGAAACCTATGTCGGCTACCGACGGGCGGAGCATTTCGTTGCTGAAACCGATCTGGCGCCAGACAAGGTGGCGGCCTATAGCCCGCCGTCACAATTGGCCCTCAATAACTGGAGCCTGGAGGGTCAATGGACTGTCGGTCCGGAGCGGGCTATTTCAAACGCACCGGCCAGTCGTATCGTCTACCGCTTCCACGCTCGCGATCTGCATCTGGTATTGGGCCCCGGCGCTGACGGCAAACCGGTGCGTTTCAAAGTGTTGATTGACGGCAAGCCCCCAGGTGATGCCCACGGTGTCGACGTGGCGCCTGATGGCAGCGGCAGCGTCACCGAGCAGCGTTTGTATCAACTGGTTCGCCAGACCGCAGGCGTAACGGACCGGACATTCAGCATTGAGTTTCTCGATCCGGGTGTGTCGGCGTATGCATTTACCTTTGGTTGATAGCCGTTTGGTTGATAGCTCCATTCACTGAGGAGACAGCCCATGAAAACCCTATTTAACTGGCGTCGCACCTTGCTGGGTCTGGCCGCCGCCAGTGTTATCGGTCAGTGCTCCGCGTTCTCTTTCGGGGCCGCCGAAGACGCGGTCATTATCCCGCCGCCAACGCTTGACGAGACCTCCCAGGCACACAGCGAAACGGCGGTCTTTGCGGGCGGTTGCTTCTGGGGCGTCCAAGGGGTATTTCAACACGTCAAAGGAGTGAAGAATGCCGTTTCCGGTTACGCTGGCGGCGCCGCTGACACCGCTCAGTACGAGCGGGTCAGCAATGGCGATACCGGTCATGCGGAGGCCGTAGAAGTCACCTTCGATCCGGCTCAAGTCAGCTATGGCAGTTTGTTGCAGATCTATTTCTCGGTGGCTCACAACCCCACTGAACTCAACCGCCAGGGTCCGGACAGCGGCACCCAGTATCGATCGGCCCTTTTCCTGAAAAGCGCTGAACAGCAACGCGTCGCCCAGGCCTATATCGCGCAACTCGACGCCGCCCATTCGTTCAATAAACCCATCGTCACCAAACTGGAAACCTACAACGGCTTTTACCCGGCGGAGGAGGAGCATCAGGACTTCCTCACGGAGCACCCGACGTACCCTTACATCGTGATCAATGACCTGCCGAAGGTGGCGCAGTTGAAGCAGCTGTATCCGGATCGATATCAGGAGAAGCCGGTATTGGTTAAAGCAGGCATGTAGGCAAGCTCACCCCGAAATCACATTCTTGCCCGCAATCTTCGACCGATACAGCGCCTGATCGGCCCGGGCCAGCAGTCCGGTCTGTTGCTCTTCCTCAAAGCGTTGCACCACACCAAAACTCATGGTGACTTGATAGTCCCCAACCGGCAGCAAGCTCGACAGGCTGTGACGGATTTCTTCAGCGAGTGCCCTGGCGTCGGCCAACAAGGTATTGGGCAGGATCATGATGAATTCGTCACCGCCCCACCGTGCCAACAGATCGCCTTCGCGCACGCAGTGCTTCACACTCTCGATCACCTGCACCAACGCCGCATCACCCAGGGCGTGGCCGTAGTGATCGTTGATGTTTTTGAAGTCATCGATGTCCATCGCGATCAGCGACAGGGGTTGGCGAAATCGTTGGGCGCGGTCGCATTCCTGGGGCAGGGCTTTTTCCAGTCGATAGCGATTGGCGATGGAAGTCAGCACATCGGTTTCCGCCAGTTTGCGATTCTCTTCGAGTTGAATCTGCAACTGCTGATTGACCCGAGACAACTCACGGGTACGTTCTTCGACGATGGCTTCGAGGGATTGATTGCGCCGTTCCATTTCTTCGAACAGGCGTTTCTTGTCTTCGATACTGCGGTGCGCGCCGACCATTCGTGCCACCGAGCCGTCGGCATTACGTGCCAGTACGTAGCCACGATCTTCGATCCAGGTGTAAGTGCCATCGCGCTTGCGGCAGCGATACTCGGCCTGATAACCGGGAGCGCGCTGATCCAGGTAGTCATCAAACAGCGCCATGACCTGTGAATAATCGTCGGGATGGATCACGTTTTCCCAGGTCAGCACGTTGTTATCCAGGGAATGAGGCGGATAGCCGAGCATCTCGTACCACCCGGGGTTGCGATAGACGAACCCGGTGTTGGCGTTCCAGTCCCAGATGCCATCGCTGACCAGTTCCAGAATGGTGTGCAGCATGTCTTCGTTAAAATCTGACAGATTGAACTTCAACGGCTCGATATTCGATGCCTCACCCATCATCGGTCTCCCTGCCGAACTGATATCAACGTGACTCGCCAGTCGGGGAGATTAGTTCATGGGGTATTGCCTCGGCTAGTGCTTGCCCCACCTCTGCAGCGCAAAGTCGACGAAGCTGCGCAATTTCGGCAAACGGTAGCGGTCCTGAGCGTACACCAGGTTCATCGGTCGACTCGGCAGTTGGTAGTCCTGCATCAAGGCCACCAGTTTTCCGTCGTGAAGGTCCTGTTCTACCAACGCATCGGGCACCATCACGATGCCCATCCCGGTTCGCGCCGCTTGATGCAGCCCCGCCGAGCTGTTGATCAGCATCGGTCCGCTGACCTCTACCATGACTTCGCCTTCGGGTCCCCTCAGGCGCCATTGTTTTGCTACCGAGTGCCAGTCATCTCCGGCCGGGTAGGCGAAGGCCAGGCAGTCATGGTGTTGCAGGTCGGTAGGTTTTTCCGGAGTGCCTCGGCGCGCCAGGTAGTCCTTCGAAGCGCACAGGGTCATCGTGTAGTCGATGAGCGGGCGGGCGATCATGTTGGACATCTCGGTAGTGCCCAAGCGAATAGCCACATCGAAACCGTTGTCGAGCAGATCCAGGCGTTGGTTGGTCAAAACGACGTCGAGTTTGACTTGCGGACAACGCAGGGCGAATTCGCTCAAGGCCGGCGCCAGCCGTTCGGTGCCAAAGGTCAGCGGCGCGGTGATGCGCAGGGTGCCGCTCGGCTCGTCGAGGGTCTGTTCGGCCAGGCGTTCGGAATCGGCCACCAGCCCCAATACCTCGAGACAACGTTGATAGTACGTCGTGCCGAATTCTGTCAGTCGCTGGCGTCGTGTCGTACGGTTGAGCAGGCGCACACCCAGGCGTTGCTCCAGGGCCCGAAGGTGATTGCCGACCATGGTCGTCGACATTTCGCACTGCAAAGCGGCGGCGGTCATGCTGCCGGCTTCCACCACTCTTACGTAAACGGTCATTGCCTGGAACAAATCCATTATCAAGCTCGGCTTTAAAATGATTGAAGTGTTGCAGTGTTTATCCAGCTCAGGTGGCTAACCATACTGCAAAAACACCGACTATTAATGGAGTTTGATGTCATGACCGCCGCCTGCCTGATGAGCACCTACCAACCCTTGGCCCTGAGTTTCAGCAAAGGCCTGGGCACGCGCTTGTGGGATCAGGCCGGTCGCGAATATCTGGACGCGGTGGCGGGTGTAGCGGTAACCAACGTCGGCCATTCCCATCCGCGAATTGTGTCGGCCATCAGCGAACAGGCTGGGCTGTTGTTGCATACATCCAATCTGTACAGCATCGACTGGCAACAGCGGTTGGCACAGAAACTGGTTCGGCTGTCGGGCATGGAGCGGGCGTTTTTCAGCAACTCCGGCGCCGAAGCCAATGAAACCGCGCTGAAACTCGCGCGGCTTTACGGCTGGCACAAAGGCATCGAGCAGCCGCTGGTGGTGGTCATGGAAAACGCCTTTCACGGCCGTACTCTTGGCACCTTGTCCGCCAGTGACGGCCCGGCGGTGCGCCTGGGGTTTAACGAATTGCCGGGGGACTTCATTAAAGTGCCATTCGGCGACCTCGCGGCGCTGGAGGTGGTGCATCAAGCCCACGGCCCGCGCATCGTGGCGATCCTGATGGAGCCGATTCAGGGCGAAAGCGGTGTGCAAATGGCTCCACCCGGTTATCTCAAGGCAGTACGCGAACTGTGCAACCGGCGCGCCTGGCTGCTGATGCTCGACGAAATCCAGACAGGCATCGGCCGCACCGGCCAGTGGTTTGCGTTCCAGCACGAAGGCATCATCCCGGACGTCATGAGTCTGGCCAAAGGCTTGGGCAACGGCATCCCTATTGGTGCCTGCCTGGCCCGGGGCAAAGCAGCCGACCTGTTCACCCCCGGCAGCCACGGCAGCACGTTCGGCGGTAATCCGCTGGCATGCCGAGTGGGGTGCACCGTGCTGGAGATCATTGAGGAACAAGGCCTGCTGGAAAACGCCAAACTGCAGGGTGAACGCTTGCTCGCCAGATTGCGTATCGAATTGGCCGATGACCCCAACGTCCTGGCGATTCGCGGCCAGGGTTTGATGATCGGCATCGAACTCAAACAACCGATTCGCGACCTGACCCTGATTGCAGCCCGCGATCATGGACTGCTGATCAACGTGACACGGGGCAAAACCATTCGCCTGCTGCCACCGCTGACGATTGATGAGCGGGAAGTGGAGATGATTGTCAGAGGAGTTGGTCGGGCGGTGAGCGCAGCCTGACTTCTATTGGATGTACGCATTCCCTCCTACAGAATCGGTGTCTGTGTCAGTGGAATCAGGAACGATCAGTCGGTTTGTTGCATCGTACTGACGAAAGCCGTGACTTCATCCCTATTCATCAGTTGAAGTTTCGAACCGCTAAACCCTTCGAACAAACTCTGATGCGCAGCAAATCCACTGGACCCTTCGCGAGTACGGTAGCTGCCGGCCCATTCCAGTAACGCTATCAGTAACTCGTCATGCTCATCGCGCTTTGCCTCTCGCTGGCGAATATGGCTGACGCAGTCTTCGTCCTCCAGACACAGCCAGATCAGCGCTGTCGCTTGCTCCACAAGTTCACTGATCATCCAGTCGTAAACACCCTCGATAACCCAGCGCTCTCCACTCGCCGCCACTCGCGCCATTCCCAGTGCTTCGGCGCGGGGACGAGCGATGCTGTGTTCATCGGATACCCAGTGAATCAGGTCGAGATCGGTCCAGGGCGCTTGCAAGTGCTCAGCCAGTTGTTTGGCCAGCCAACTCTTGCCCGAGCCGGAATTGCCGATGATCAGGGTTCGGGTGAGGTTCATGGTGTGCGGGTAATGATTGCTCATGGCAACTCGGGCAAAGTCAGTCAGCCGCTTCGGAAATTTCAGGCGCAATCATCCGCGTCTTCGGTGATCCATCCGCATTGAATTGATAAATATCCTGCGGCTGGCCTTTTTCATTGAAGAACACTTGGCCGATTCCTGCTGAGTTCCAAAGTCGCTCGCCGGCTTCGGCGTGTTCGGGGATGTGCGGAACAATGCGCATGCGCCGGCGCTTGGTCAGCCAGTTGAGGGGCGAGCGGGGCGAGTAAAGCCAGCGGTTGATACGGTCGAACCATTCGAGCAGGGCGGGCGGGAATTCGTTTTTGATCCCGCTGCTGGTGATCTGCCAGACTTGTGGGCCGGCCTTGCGGTGTCGGATCAATACTTCGTAGACGAAGGAATAGTGCACATCGCCGGACAGCACCACATAGTTACCGGGAGTTCGGGAGTGTCGGAAAATGTTCAGGATCACCTGGGCCGCGCCGCGATGGGCCATCCAGTTTTCGGCGTCCACCAGCAGCGGATAGCCGCACCAGCTAAACACCCGTTGCACGGTTTCGATTAGTTTGACGCCGAAAATCGGCGCGGGCGAAACGATGATCGCCGAGGGATGATCGAGTAATTCCTGTTGCAGCTCGCTGAGCGCTTCCCAGTCCAGCAGGCCCGACGGTTGCTTGAGGTTCATCTCGCTGCGCCAGCGCCGTGTGCGGGTGTCGAGCACCACCAGCGCCGGGCGGGTGGGCAGCACGTAATGCCACTTCTGAAAGCTCAGCAACTCATCGATCAAGCCATTCTGGACGTCGCTGTCGAGGTAATGGTCTTGCCCCGTGGCACTCAATAAACGGGTTTTTTCCAGCATGCTGCCAAATGCGTCCGGGTTGTTGCCCCAACCCTGACACAACATGTAAGCGAGCAGTGCGTTACCGATGATGCGCTTGGAGAACGGATGGCCGTAGGCCGTTTCCTCCCATTGCGCGGAAAGATTCCAGTCATCGGTAATATCGTGATCGTCGAAAATCATCAGGCATGGCAGATGCGCCATCGCTCGCCCCACACCACCCAACCCCGCCTTGAACGCATCGATGCGTGTCTGCTCCAGGACATAGCGCTTGCGTCGGTCGGGCGTCAGTGCCGGTGGTTGCGGCGCGATCAGTGTCCAGGACGTTGGCGACCATACTAATAGGTACATGGCCATGACCTCGGCGAAGGTCACCAGATGGTTGTCGGCGCTGCTACTGGTAAAAATCGGCTTACGCGCTCCACCGAAAAATCGTTCGCGCAGGGTTTCGTTGCTCTCAAGCGCCGGTAACAAATCTGCACGATGGTAGTAACTGGCCGGGTGCTCGTAGAGTTTGGCGCTATCGCTGACCACTGCACCGTCGAGGTGTTCGCCGAACAGCCCCAGACGCTCGATCAAGGCATGAATTGCCCGCAACATCGGCCCCGCGACATCATCCGCATACACTTGATCGCCGCTCATCATTAATAGTGCGGGGCGCTTGCAAGCATCTGGTTCGGACTCCAGCAACCGATCGACGCACAGCAAACCATCGGCAGCCGGATGGTGAGGTTTACGGCAGGAGCCATGCAACAACTGATCGATGCGCGAGCGCAGCACGAAATTCGGGCAACGTGCTTCGCTGTACAACAGATGCGGTGCCCACTCGGCAATGCCTGACGGCGCGCCATCAGCTTCGGTGATCAGCAGGTCGTACTCGATCAACGTGTCGCAGGGCAGGGCGGCATCCAGTGGCACGTCTATCAAATGAATGAAGGCATGAGTACCGACCGGGATGATCGTGCATTGCCCTGCGTCGAGACGGATGTCTATTCCTTGCAAGCGTAACGTCAGCGTCAGCGTGCGTGACCCCACCAGCCACAGCACTAGCCGCGTGGGTTCCAGGCGCCGTAATAGCGGGCCGACGAGGACCGGTGGCAATGGGGATTGATTGGCAGGCAATGGCAAGGATACGGGCATCCGGGGTCAAGACTCTTGGTGTAGAGAGGCGTGCGATGATAGCGCAGCCGGTGGCGAGGGTTGTCTGATAGCCAATGGCTTATGCCCGAATCTGTAATGGATGATCGCTTCGCACAATACATCTGCCAAAGGAGTTGTGACGGACGCATGCTGGGTTCACCCTGCCCAGAGCTGGTGTGTCGATGAGTAAAGCAAGGACTGCTTATAGAAGCAGAAATCAGTACCCGTCTTGAGGCCCTTTGATAAGGGGGAAAATAATCGCAGCAGGTGGTTGACCACGAAATAAAATGCTGTACTATTCGCCTCCCGCTAACGAGAG